>JAWKUH010000001.1:0-2010 GCA_041398665.1 Planctomycetota bacterium
TGGCGGCGCCGCCGGCGGCTCAGCCGCCGACCTGCACCGCGACGACGCCGGCCTCGCGGAGCGCGGCCTGGGCGGCGGCGAGGCGGGCGAGCGGCACGCGGTACGGCGAGCACGAGACGTAGTCGAGCCCGAGCCCGTGGCAGAAGACGACGGAGCGCTGGTCGCCGCCGTGCTCGCCGCAGATCCCGAGCTTGATCCCGGGCCGCACGGGCCGCGCGCGCTCGACGGCGATCCGCATCAGGTCGCCGACGCCCGACGTGTCGAGCGTCTCGAACGGGTCGTCCGGGAGGATGCGGTCGTCGAGGTACTCGGGCAGGAACTTCCCCGCGTCGTCGCGGCTGAAGCCGAGCGTCGTCTGCGTCAGGTCGTTCGTGCCGAAGCTGAAGAAGTCCGCGTGCGCCGCGATCTCGTCGGCCCGGACGCACGCGCGCGGCAGCTCGATCATCGTGCCGACGCGGTACTCGATCGTCCGGCCCGCGGCCTGCATCTCCTCGGCCGCCGTCTCGTCGGTCAGCCGGCGCAGCAGCTCGAGCTCGGTGCCGAAGCCGACGAGCGGGTGCATGATCTCGACGAGCGGCGCCTGGCCCGTACGTGCCTCGATCGCGAGCGACGCGCGGATGATCGCGCGCACCTGCATCTCGTACACCTCGGGGCGCAGCAGGCCGAGGCGGCAGCCGCGCCAGCCGAGCATGGGGTTCTCCTCGCGGAGCGCGCGCACGCGCGCGGCGATCTCGGGCGTCTCGGCCTCCTCGAGCCGCGGCAGGAACTCGTGCAGCGGCCAGTCGAGCAGGCGGATCGTGACGGGCAGCCCCGCCATCGCCTCGAAGATCCCCTCGAAGTCGCCCTGCTGGATCGGCAGCAGCCGGTCGAGGATCGAGCGGCGCTCCTCGGCGCTCGTCGCCATGATCATCGAGCGGACGATCGGCAGGCGCTCCTCGTCGCGGAACATGTGCTCGGTCCGGCAGAGGCCGATGCCCTCGGCGCCGAACTCGCGCGCCTTGGCGGCCTCGGCGGGCGTGTCGGCGTTCGCGCGAACGCCCAGCCGACGGATCACGTCGGCCCAGTCGAGCACCGTCTTGAAGTGCTCGGAGATCTCGGGCGGGACGAGCGCGACCGCGCCGGGGATGACGGCCCCGGTCGTGCCGTCGATCGTGATCAGGTCGCCCTCGGCGAGCTCCAGCTGACCGATCCGCGCGACCCGCCGCGCGGCGTCGATCGTGAGCGCCTCGCAGCCGACGACGCACGGCTTGCCCATGCCGCGCGCGACCACGGCCGCGTGCGAGGTGAGGCCGCCGCGCGCGGTCAGCACGCCCTTGGCCGGCAGCATCCCGTGGAAGTCGTCCGGCGTCGTCTCCTCGCGCACGAGGATGACCGCCTCCCCCGCGCGGCCGCGGATCTCCGCGGTGTCGGCGTCGAGGATGACCGCGCCGACGGCGGCGCCGGGCGAGGCGTTCAGGCCGCGTGCGGCGACCTCGTACTCGGCCCTCGGGTCGATCATCGGGTGGAGCAGCTGGTCGAGCTGCGCCGGGTCGATCCGGGCGACGGCCTCGTCGCGCGAGATCAGGCCCTCCTCGCTCATCTCGACGGCGATCCGCAGCGCCGCCGCCGCGGTGCGCTTGCCGGTGCGCGTCTGCAGGAGGTAGAGGTGGCCCTCCTCGACCGTGAACTCGATGTCCTGCATCTCGCGGAAGTGCAGCTCGAGCCGCTCGACGGTCTCGAGCAGCTCGCGGTAGGCCTCCGGGAGCGCGTCGGCCATCCGCTCGATCGGCTCCGGCGTGCGGATGCCGGCGACGACGTCCTCGCCCTGCGCGTTGACGAGGAACTCGCCCCACAGGCCGTGCTCGCCCGTCGAGGGGTTGCGCGAGAAGCAGACGCCCGTGCCCGACGTGTCGCCCTTGTTGCCGAAGACCATCTGGACGACGTTCGCGGCGGTGCCGATGTCGTCCGGGATCCCGTTCGCGCGGCGGTAGGCCTGCGCGCGCGGCGTGTCCCAGGAGTCGAAGACGGCGC
>JAWKUH010000002.1:0-1886 GCA_041398665.1 Planctomycetota bacterium
GGTCGCCGACTGACACGCGCGCGTGACTCAACGACGCTTGCTTTCGCGCATGCCCAGGGCCAGGATGGCCCATGATCTCTCGATTTCGCGCGTCGCTGCTCCCGTGGACCCTGCTTCTGTGCGCCTGCGGGGGCGCCGGGGACGACGGCACCACCGACGCCGCGACCACCACCGACGCGACGGACGCGACCACGGCCGACGCGACCGCGTCCACGAGCGACGCGACCGCGACCACGAGCGACGCGACCACGGCGGGGCCGACCGCCACGGATCCGTCGACGACCGCGCCCGCGACCGACACCGACGAGACCGACACCGACCCGACCACCGGCGAGCCGCTCGGCTGCCAAGGGGGCGTCGTGGGTGTCACCTGCGAGGATCGCTACGAGAACGTCGACTTCGGCTGGCAGCAGGTCGAGCGCTGGCACGATCCGCACCCCGCGATCCCGCAGATGGAATTCCCGCCCGACGGGCGCGGCGACGTCGGCGGTCAGCGCTTGGTGTTCTTCGACAACCTCGTCCACCCGCCGTCAGGCAGCTTCCTCCTGTACTACGGGCCAGGCTGGAATCAGGGCGACGCGACCCCGGTGCTGCTGGTCCACGGCGCCAACGACTCGCCCGATCGCGCGTGGGCCAACCCCAACGAGTCGGGCGCCTACGGCTGCGGCGACGAGGTCTGCCCCGACACCGGGCTGTTGCAGGCGCTCGTCGGCGCCGGTCACCGGGTGTTCGCGATCGGCTTCGGCCACCGCCAGGGCGACAACCTGACGGCCGCGCGGCTCGTCCACGACGCGCTGCGCGTCGTCCAGGATCGCACCGGCGCCGACAAGGTCGACGTCATCGGCTGGAGCATGGGCGCGTTCTCGGCCCGCCTCTACGCCTCGGGGCTCGCGCGCGATCAGCCGTACGCCGACGACATCCGGCGGCTGCTGCTGATCGGCGGCCCCAACCTCGGCTTCGACTACCTGTTCCGCTACGGGATCAACCACGATCTCTTCATCTTCCCCGAGTGCACCGATCCGCTGATGGTCGCGCCGATCAACGCCCCGGCGCCGCACACCGCGACCACCTGCTTCGGCGTGCTCTACGACCACCCCGAGCTGTCGGTGTTCGAGACCCAGGCGGGCGACTTCTACCCCGGCCAGAAGCAGATGCTCGCCCGCTGGGATGACGTCTACGCGATCCCCGAGCTCAACCAGGACTGGTACACGACCTACCACGGCGGCAAGGGCTTCGTCTCGAGCGGGCTCGGGATCGACGTCGCCATCAATCAAGGGTCGCTGGTCGCCGGGATGATCGAGGCCGGGATCCCGGCGAGCGTCTCGACCTACCTGCTCTGCGGCGACACCCAGGACAAGCAGGAGAACGCGATCCCCGTGATCCCCAACGAGACCTCGGGGCCGAGCGACGGGGTCGTCTTCATCGACTCGTGCGCGGCGCCGGACGGCGTCGGCACGCTCGCCGACGAGGCCCTGATCGCGCGCAACCACCTCGAGCTCGGCTGGCACCCCGACGCGGTCGCGGTGCTGCTCGGCTGGCTCTTGTGACTTGTGCGGCGCGCCCGGATGTGGCGCAATCGGCCGGTGCCAAGCCCCGTCACCGCCGCGAAGATCAAGACTGACCGCCTCGAGACCCACTACCTGCGGGCTGGCCCCGCGGGCGCGCCGACGGTCGCGCTCATCCACGGCAACGTCTCGTCCTCGGCGTTCTTCGCGGAGACCGCGGCCGCGCTCGCCGACGCTGGCTACCACGTGATCGCCCCCGATCTGCGGGGCTTTGGCGGCTCGCAGGCGCGCCCCGTCGACGCGACCCGCGGCGTGCGGGACTTCTCCGACGATCTGCACGCGCTGTTTGCCGCGCTCGAGCTGCGCGGCGGCCTGCACCTC
>JAWKUH010000003.1:0-254484 GCA_041398665.1 Planctomycetota bacterium
GCTGCCGACGAGCAACGCCCAGTTCGCTCCGTGGAAGGCGGCGGCCGTGTCGCTCGTCAGCACCATTCCGTGCAGGAGCGGGAAGGCGCAGTCGTCGAGCTCCATCGCGACTCCCTCGAGCGCCTTCTGCGCCTCGGGGATCGGGAGCTCGAGCATCTGCAGGATCACGGGCTGGTCGGGCCCGAACATGTCGCCGTTCGCGATGCGCGGGAGGAGGGCGTAGCCGATCTGACCGGCGGCGCCGGTGACGGTGACGCGGATGGGGGATTTCATGGGAGCTCCGGTGGTCCGACGCGCCGCGCACCCCGCGCCGCGTCCGGAAGGCATTGTGCCCGCGGTGCGGCTCGCTTTGAAGGACGGCGGCGACGAAGCGCGCGACGGACGGTCGAAGTGAACCCGGTGCGGTCCCAGGATCGATGCCCGGCAGCTCCGGAGCGCGACGCTCGAAGGGCGCCGTTCTCGGGAACGACCGGAGGCGCGGTACAACGACTTAGGCTCGGACTTCCGGGAGAGGCGTGAACGGCGCCGCTCCCGTCCGATACCCATGGAGCGGGGCTCGGCTCCACGGCATGCACACCACCCTCGAGACGGTCCCGCGCGGACGCATGGCGCAGGTCCTCGCCGAGCTCGGCGAGCGCAGTCGTGCGTGGCGGTTCGAGGTCGCGCCGAACCCGTGCGTCGGCGCCGCGTTCCTCGACGCGGGCGGTGCGATCGTCGCGGAGGGCTTCCACCGCGTGTGGGGCGGACCGCACGCCGAGATCGACGCGCTCCAGGCGATGCGCGCGGCGGGCCTCGACCCGGCCGCGGCCGCCGCGTTGGCGGTCACGCTCGAGCCCTGCTCGACGACGGGCAAGACGCCGCCGTGCACCGAGGCGATCCTGCGAGCGGGCGTGCGCAACGTCGCGATCGGCGACACCGATCCCGACCCGCGTCACCGCGGCCGCGGCATCGCGCTCCTCGGCGAGCGCGGCGTCGACGTGCAGACGTTCGCCGGCGCGTCGCCGATCGAGAGGGTCGCGCCGCACTTCCTGCGCTTCAACGAGTACGAACGGCTGCGTCGACCGCGCCCCTGGCTGGTCGCGAAGTGGGCGCAGACGACGAGCGGCCACCTCGTGCCGCCGGAGGACGTCGGCGGCGGACGCTGGATCTCGTCGGCGGAGAGCCTGCGCGAGGTGCAGGTGCTGCGCGGTCGCGTCGACGCGATCGTCACCGGCGTCGGCACGGTGAAGGCGGACGACCCGCGCCTCACGGTGCGGTTCCCCGGCGACCTCGAACGACCGCCGCTGCGCGTCGTGCTCGACAGCGAGCTCTCGACGCCTCCCGACGCGCGCATGCTGCGTCCGGCCGAACTCGGCGAGTCCGGCGGTCCGGTCTACGTGCTCTGTCGCGCCGGTGCGAACCCGATCCGGCACCGCGCCCTCACGGCGGCGGGCGCGCGGGTGCACGGGCTGCGGCCGGACGCCGACGGGCGCGTGCACCTGCGCGAGGCACTCCAGTGGATGTGGCGCTTCGGCGTGCGTCGCGCGTTGCTCGAGGCGGGGCCGACGTTGGTGCGCGCGTTCTTCGAGTCGGGCTTCGTCGACCAGGTGCGCGTCTACACCGGTGCGGTGCGCGGCGGTCGGGGCGACTCGCTCGGCCCGTTGCTCGGGGCGACGAACCTCGTGGAGCGGCTCGACCGCGAACTCGGTCCCGACTCCGTCCTCGAGGCCTTCGTCGGGCAGCGGACGCGGTGAAGCCGGAGCCGTCGCGCGCTACCCTCGGGGCGATGCGGGGAGAGCGGGCGACGGGGACCTTCGCGAGACGCGTCGCGGCGACGTTCGTCGTTCTGCGCGCGTTCGCGGTCACGACGGTGCTGTGCGCGGTCGGAGCGTGCGCCGGTCTCGGCTCGCCGCGCGTCGCGCCGGTCGACGGTGCCGCGCTCGAGGCCTTCGGGCGCGCACGCGACCTCGAACTCGCGATCCGCCGCGATCCCGCCGCCGCGACGCGCGACGAGGTCGAGGCGGCGTTCGCCGAAGCGGTTCGACTCGACCCGTCGTGGATCGCACCGCAGCGTCTGCTCGACGATCGCGCGGTG
The DNA here is from genome assembly GCA_041398665.1 of Planctomycetota bacterium. Classification (GTDB taxonomy): domain Bacteria; phylum Planctomycetota; class UBA1135; order UBA1135; genus Rohdeia. The sequence goes on from JAWKUH010000003.1 coordinate 2,075, forward strand.
GCGGAGCTGCGCGGCGCCGCACTGCTCGAGGAGCGGCGCGCCGAGGCCGGCACGCGCGCCGCCGGTGCGCGCGAGCTGTACCTCGCGGGCAGGCTCGAGGGCGCCGACGGAGCCGCGCGCTTCCCGATGGCCGTCGCGCTCGATCCCGACGCGGCGTGGCCGCACCACGCGATCTCGGTCGATCGCGAGATGGTCGGCGACGTCGACTCGGCGATCGCCGCGGAGGAGCGCGCCCTCGCGCGCGCGCGCAGCGGGTACGAGCGCGCGTTGTTCGCGCGGCGCCTGGCCTCGCTGCAGATGCGACGCGGGCGCGTCCTGCTCGCGCGCACCACGCTCTTCGTCGTGACGGTCGATCCCCGCGTCGACGCGCTCTCGCGGCACGAGGTCTCCTTCGACCTGGCGCGCATCGAGCTCGACCCGCGCGGCGAGCCCGAGGTCGTCGAGGGCGGCTACCGCCGCGCACTCGAACTCCTGGCCGACCCCGCCTCGACGCGCGCCGAGATCGCGGCGCTGCTCGACCTCGCCGTCGTCGGGCGGCGCGGTCGTTCCGAGGCGGCCTGGGTCTTCGACGTGTGCGAAGCGCTGCGGTCCAACCCGTCGCTCGTCGACCGAGACGTGCTCGTCGAGCTCGTCCTCGTCGGTCGGATCGACTCCGCGGTCGCCACGCTGCACCGCGACGTCGTCCGCACCGACACCTGGGCGCGACTCGACGCGGCCGTCGTCGCCGGCGACGAGGAGCGCGGACTCGAGGCGTGGCTCGCCGACCTTCCGGACGACGTCCGCGACGACGACGGCCTCCCGCGCGAACCCCGCCTGCGCGCGGCGTGCGAGGCGCTGCGTTCGCTCGCCGAGGGTGCCGACGTCCTCGACGTCGCGGACGCGTGCCTGACGGCGGCTGGTTCGGACCCGCCGCGGCCCTCGCGCGACGCGTCGACCCCGGTGAACCCGGTACCGAACGCGCTCGACTCGTCGAGCGTCGCGCGCTCGCCGCGGAAGCCCTGCTCGCCGACGTCGAGCACCTGCTCGCGGCGGCGATGGGGGACACCGTCGCCTGGGAGCCGCCCGGTCCCGACGGTCGCGGACGCGTCGAGTCGGTGCCGCACGACGTCGACCTCGACGGGCTCCTCGCGCGCATCGCGTCGTACGTCCGTCGCTACGGTCCCGCGCTCGGTTGGGATGCCGACGAGCTCGCGGACGCCGTCGCGACGTCGCCGCGACTCTCGTTCGGTTCGTTCGGCACGGTGCTCGTGCCGGGGCCGACCTTCTCGCGGCGCGACGGCGTGCTCGGCGCGGGCGAACCGGGCGAACGCGTGCCCGGACACGCGGACGTGCTCGACCGGCTGGGCCGCATGGGCCTGTTCGGCGAACGCCCGTTCGGCGGCGTCGACGGCACGGAGCTGCGCCGGCTGTTCGCCGAGGAGCGCAGCGGCGAGCACCTCGGCGTCCCGTGGAACGGCATGGTGCTCGTCTGCGACGGCGTCGACGCGCGCGGACAGCGCAGTCGCGAGGGACTCGAGATCAGCGGCGCGGCGCTGCACGAGGGCTACTGGGTCGACGTCGGCTCAGAACGTCTGCGGCGCGACGGATGGCGCGCGTGGCAGGAGTTCCTCGCGCGTCGCGGCGAGGCGTGGGCGCGCGACGCGATCGCCGCGTTCCCGCTGCGCTGCGACGTCGGACTCGGGACGGTCGAGCGCGAACGCGAGCGCGTGCCGCCGATGCTGGGCGCGGACGACGTGCTGCGACTCTCGATCCTGCTCGATCGTTCGGGCGGCGGAGCCGTCCCGACGGACCGCGACCTCGTGACGCTCGACGAACTCGTCGGCGTCGTGTCGACGCACGAGGAGGGGCACCTGTGCGACCGCGAGCGCTTCCTCCCGCTCGGCCGCGACCTCGGCGGCGTCGTCGCGCTCGCGGTCTCCGAGGCCTTCTCGCCGATCGGCATCGAGCGGCGACTCGAGTACCGCGCCGAACTCGTCGCGCTGTGCGAGGTCCCCGACCCGCGGCTCGTCCTCGTCGACCTGCTCGGCGCCGCCGCCGTCGACACGCGGCTCGAGACCGTGCACGCGCACGCCTACCGGCGGCTGCTCGAGGACTTCCTGCGCGAGTGGAACCGCCGTCTCGGGGCCGACCCCTCGGCGTGGCCGGACGTCTCGCGCGAGCACTACCTCGCGCACCAGCTCCAGCTCCTCTCCTCCGACGAGGTGCGCTCGATCGCGCGCGAGGTCGCGCGGCGAGAGGGACTCGTCGGGCGCTGACGGGCGGCGCACGGGATCGCTCGGTCCCTCGCGCGAGAGCGCACACGGTACGCTCGTCGAACGATCGCGCTCGCCGACCGAGTACGCGGCCCGAGGGGGCCGCGGCGTCGTCGTTCAGCCCCGTCGTCCGTCGATCGTCATCTCGAGACGGTCGACCTCGACGCCGTCGCTCTCGGTGACGAGCAGCACCGGCGGGCCCGGCTCGTCGACCGCGAAGTAGAACGTCCGGACCGTGTTCGAGCCTTCGTCGGCGTGCACCGCGTAGGTCCAGCAGTCGTAGGTCCCGGCGGCGACGCGCACCCGCGCGTGGCCGAGGTCGGTCGACTCCGCCGGGAAGAACGCGTGGCTGCGCAGCTCCGCCCAGGTCGCGGTGTACTCCGCCGGGTCGCCGAGCGGCGCGCCGTCGGCGTCGGTGCGCGTGATGACGAGCTTGACCTTCTCCGGCGTGACGTCGGTGAACAGCGTGTGCGAGCGCTCGTACACCACGCCGTCCTTCGAGCGCGCCATCTCCGTCTCGGTCCCGTCGGGGTGGTTCTCGCGGATCTGCGCGGCCGTGTAGGGGACCGGCGCCATGCCCTCGACGTCGGGCGCGGGGAAGGGCGTCGTGACGGCGCGGCAGGCGGCCGTGGTGAGGAGCACCGCGAACAGCGCGGCGCGGATGGTGAGGCTCTTCATGTCGGGGTCGTTGCTGTCGTACGGTGGTGGTGAACGGCGTGCGATGCGCCCGTGGCTCAACCGCGCCGGCGCGCGATCGCGTCCGTGGCCGCGGCGAGCAGCGCCTCGAGGTCGGCCTCGGTGTGGTCGCCCATGTGGCCGATGCGGAAGGTCTTGCCCTTGAGGTCGCCGTAGCCGTTCGAGATCTCGAATCCGACGGCCTTCAGGTCGGTCACGAACGCACCGACGTCGAGTCCCGACGCCGCGATGCAGCTCACCGTCGCCGAGCACCACTCCGGCTTCGCCGGGTAGGGGCACAGCTCGTGACCGTGCGCCCACTCGAGCGTGCGGCGCTGCATGCGTTCGTGGCGCGCGAAACGCTTCGCCCAGCCCTCGGCCGGGGTCGCGGCCCCGCCCTCGATCGCACCGACGGCGATGTCCTCGAGCTGGACGGCGAGCGCTTGGTAGAGCGAGATCGCGGGCGTGGTCGGCGTCGCTCGCTTCTCGTGACCGTCGAGGATGCGCAGCGGATCGAGGTACCAGCTCCGCGACTCGACGGAGCGCGCGCGCTCCTGGTAGCGCGCCGAAGCCGCGCACAGCGCGAGGCCGGGCGGCAGGGCGAGCGCCTTCTGGCTGCCCGTCAGGACGAAGTCGATGCCGACGGCGTCGAGGTCGACGGGCTGTCCGGCGGCGAGCGTGACCGCGTCGACGAGCAGGTGCGTCTGCGGCGCGTGCTCGCGCAGCGCGGCGGCGATCGGTGCGAGCGGTGTGACGACGCCCGTCGAGGTCTCGTTCGCCACGATCGTCACGGCGTCGAACGGACCTTCGCGCTCGATCACCTGGACGAGGTTCTCCGGTGTGATCGTGTGACCCCACGTCACCTCGTGCGCCGAGGCCTTCTTGCCGAGCGTCCTGGCGATCTCGTACCAGCGCTTCGCGAACGCGCCGCCGACGATCGAGAGCACGCGCTCACCGGCGCCGTGCAGCGCGGCCTCCATCAGCGCGGTCGCGCTGCCCGTCGCGACCGCCGCACGCGCACCGGAGCCCGGCTCGAAGCCGAACAGCAGCGGCAGGTGCGGATCGATGCGCTCGATCAGCGCGGTCATCTTCCCGCTGCGGTGACCGATCATCGGTTCGGTCTGCGCGGCGAGGATCCTGGGGCGGACGTGGGTGGGGCCGGGAATCCAGAGGCTGGTCATGGGCCTGCTGCCGAGTTCTTCGGCGGAGAGGAGGGAGCCTGCGAGTTCGTGGACGTCGAGTGCGCCGCACTTCGAGCGCGCGAAGACCTCGTCGCGGCGCACGACCGCGCCGAAGGCGACGAAGCGGGCGACGAGCGGAGCGGCCTCGAGGTCGGTCGCACCGTCGCCGACGAGCGCGATCGCGCCGAGGTCGTCGCGGCGCGCGAGCGAAGCGATGAGTTCGGGCTTGCCGCCGGAACGCGCGAGCGGGCTCGAGCGGTCGAAGTCGCGGTAGCCGCCGTCGTCGTCGAACGCGACGTCGACGGCGTGGACGTCATGCGCGGCGACGCCGAGCTCGGCGGCTACGCGCCGCACGGCCGGGAGCAGGCCGCCCGAGACGACGATCACGCGCTTGCCGCGCGCGCGCAGGTCCGCGACGAGTTCGCGCATCCCCGGCACGAGGCGCTCGACGTAGAGCTCGCCGACGCGCCGCAACGCGTCGCGCGTGGGCCGCACGCGCTCGAGTCGCAGCCCGTACACGTCCTCGAGCGGGATCTCGCCGTTCATGGCGCGCTCGGTGAGTGTGCGCAGCGCCTCGCGGTGCTCGCCCGCGAGCTCGTCGATGCCCTCGATCGCCGACAGCGTCGAGTCGCAGTCGAACACGACGGTGTCGTACGGCGGCTGCCGGTCGTCGACGCGCGGTGTCGCTCGTCCCGTGGACATGGCCCTTTGCCTAGAGGCGGATGCAGCGCACCCAGCGGATCGGGTCGAGCTTCGCCAGATCGTCGAGCACGGCGTCGTCGGGCACGCGGTCGAGGCGCAGGAACGCCGACGCGAGGCCGTCGGGCCGTTGGCTCGAGAGACCGAGGTCGACGCGGCGGATGTTGAGGCCGTGCTCGCCGAGCGTCGTGCCGATCTTGCCGAGCACGCCCGGGCGATCGTTGTGGCGCGTCATGAGCAGCGGCCCCTCGGGGACGAGGTCGACCGTGACGCCGTCGACGCGCGTGATGTGCGGGTCGCGGCCGAACAGGGCGCCGCGGAGCTGGACGCCGTCGTCCTCGCGTTCGAGTCGGACCTGGAGGTGACCGTCGTGGTAGAGCGACTCCTCCTCGCGGCTCTCGAGCACGTGCAGACCGCGTTCGCGTGCGATCAGCGGCGCGTTGACGAAGTTGACGCGCTCGCCGACGAGGTGGCGCAGCACGCCGACGAGGGCGGCGAGCCTGAACGGCTCGACGCCGTTCTCGCCGAGCGGACCGGCGGCGGTGACCTCGAGCTTGATCGGAGCTCCGCCGAGCGCCTGCACGGCCAGGCTGCCCATGCGCTCCGCCAGGTCGAGGGCCGGGCCGATGCGCGCGAGGACGTCCCGCGCGAAGGCAGGCATGTTGGTCGCGTTGTGCGCGACGCCGGTGGTCAGGAACTCCGCGAGCTGGTGCGCGATCATGTCGGCGACGCGGTCCTGCGCCTCCTTCGACGACGCGCCGAGGTGCGGGGTGACGATGGTGCGCTCGTGCACGAGCAGCGGGTGGTCGGCGCGCGGCGGCTCCTCCTCGAGCACGTCGAGCGCGGCGCCGGCGATCCGACCGGCGTCGAGCGCCGCGAGCAGCGCGGCCTCGTCCACGACGCCGCCGCGCGAGGTGTTGATCACGAACGCCGTGGGCTTCATGAGCGCGAGCTCGCGCTCGCCGATCATCCCGCGCGTCGCGTCGAGCAGCGGGACGTGCATGGAGAGGAAGTCGGCGCGCGACACGACCTCGTCGAGCTCGGCGAGCTCCACGCCCGGGACCGGCGAGCCCTTGCCCGCCGCCGCGAGGTAGGGGTCGTAGGCGACGACCTGCATGCCGACGCCGAGGCCGCGCTCCGCGAGCAGTCCGCCGACGCGACCGAGTCCGACGACGCCGAGCGTCTTGCCGGTGATCTCGGTGCCCATCAGGCCCTTCTTGTTCCACGAGCCCTCGCGCGCGCGGCGCGACGCGGCGCCGAGGTTGCGTGCGAGTGCGAAGCACAGGGAGAGCGCGAGCTCCGCCGTCGACAGCGTGTTGCCGCCCGGCGTGTTCATCACGACGACGCCGCGCTCCGTGGCGGCCTTCTGGTCGATGTTGTCGACGCCGATGCCGGCGCGACCGACGACGCGCAGCCGCGGCGACGCCTCGATCACCTTGCGCGTGATCTTCGTGGCGGAGCGCACGACGATCGCGTCGAAGTCGGCCGCCGCCTCGCACAGCGCGGCCTCCTCGAGGCCGGTGCGTACCTCGACGTCGATGCCGCGTTCCCTGAGGATCGCGACCGCGGTGGGGGACAATTCGTCGCAGATCAGGACGCGATGGGCGTCGCTCACGGTGTACCTCGCGGATGTTCCGAGTTCGGAAGGGAAGGAGGATAGCGAGCCGCTGCGCCCGCCCGACCGACGAGCCGCGAATGACCGCGTCGCCGTCCTCGGAAGGGGATGGGGGGCCGGGGCGCCGTGTCCGCGAGCCCGTCCCGCGCGGCGCCGCGCGCGGCGCCTTCGGCGCCGAACCCACGCAATTTCACAGGGAGCCGGGGAGGACGGGGAGGGACGCCTGCGAGTCGTTCCGCAACTCGACGACTCCGACGCCCCGTCGTCACCGCGCACCGCAACGGTTCATCGATCGCCGGTGCCGTTCCACCTCCCCGTCCTCCCCGGCTCCCTGTGAAACCGTCCGCGCGGCCGGCAGGCCGCGCAGCCCTCGCGAAGAGCACGAGGCGCTTCGCTCGGCGCCTTCGGCGCCGAAGCCCCCGCCAGTTGGACACGCAGGGACCGACAGGAAAGGACACGAAGAACGCGAAGGCGCCGCTACGCGGCGCTGGAACACCGGGACCCGCGGGGCGCTTCGCGCCCGCGGGCTGCATCCTTCCGTGTGTTCCGCCGCCGCAGGCGGCGCCTTCGGTTCTTCGCCTTCTTCGTGTTTCGATCCCCACGCGACCGAAGGTCGCGTGCTCGTGGCCCCCACGCGACCGAAGGTCGCGTGCTCGTGGCCCCCACGCGACCGAAGGTCGCGTGTTCGTTCCCCAGCGCGGCGCGAAGCGGCGCGCTGCGTTCCTCCCCCAGGCGACCTTCGGTCGCTTGGGGGCCACTGCGCGATCAGCCTCGCAACGCGGTCCTCAGGAGACGATCGAGATCGTCGAAACCGACTTCCTTCCCCGCCTTCTCCGCCGCCTTCCTCGCTTCCTTCTCCGAGAAACCGATCGACACCAACGCCGTCACCGCGTCCCCGAGCGGCGCGTCGTTCGCCGACGGCGCTCCCCCGGATCCGGCGGACGACGGACCGAAGCGGTCGCGCAGGTCGAGCAGGATCTGCTCCGCGGTCTTCTTGCCCACGCCCTTCACCTTCGTGAGGCGCGCCGCGTCGTTCGCGCGCACGCACTCGACGAACTCGTCGCGGCGCATGCCCGACAGGATCGCGATCGCGACCGACGGACCCACCTGCTTCACGTCCAGCAGTTGGCGGAACAGGTCGCGCGTCGCCCGGTCCGCGAAGCCGTAGAGCGCGTGCTTGTCCTCGCGCACCACCTGGTGCACGTAGGCCGTCACGGTGCCGCTCGACGGGAACGCCGAACCGGCCGGCACCACGACGTCGAAACCGATGCCGCCGACGTCGACGACGAGCCGCGTCGGTCGGCTCTCGGCGACGGTCCCTCGCAGGAAGTCGTACACGCCGTTCTCCTCCTCGTGCGCGCGGCGCGCTCCCCCGCGAGGAGGAGCGCGCCGCGCCGGTGTGGTCCGTTCTCCTCGCCGGTCACTCGCCGGCGAGCTTCAGCCCGTGCTCCTGCAGCTTCGAGCGCAGCTCCTGCAACGAGGTGTTGCCGAAGTTCGGCATGCCGAGGAGCTCGTCCGCGGAGTGCTTGACGATGTCGCCGAGCGTGAGGCAGCCCAGCGACTCCACGGTGCGGCGCGCGCGGATCGAGAGCTGGAGGTCGGTGATCGAGCGGTTGCGGACGTCGGAGTCCTCGCCGACCGGGCGGCGCGAGCGCGACTCGATCGACGCGACGGCCTCTTCGCGCGGCATGCCGAGGCGGAGCGCCTTGCTGCGCAGGATCTCCTTGATCTCGTTCAGCGAGGTCTCGCCGAAGTTCTTGTAGGAGAGCAGCTCCTGCTCCGTGCGGCAGACCAGGTCTCCGAGCGTGTGGATCTGCATCTTGCTGAGGCAGTTCCGCGCGCGGACGGACAGCTCGAAGTCGGTGATCGGGATGCGGAGGATCTGGTTGAGCTTGTCCTCCTTCCGCTCGAGGTCCTCGTCGTAGTACATCTCCATCGCCGACTTCGCGTCGGCGAGGTAGAGACGCGCGCGCTCGTCGCGCGGGTCGAGGCGCGCCACCATGTCGTAGAGCGACGCCGCCTCCTGGTCGCGTCCGGCGTCCTCGAGGAGCACGCCGTAGTTCAGCATCATCGGCCGGTCCGCGATCTTGAGCTGGACGGCCATCTGGTAGCACTCGAGCGCCAGGCGGTCGAGGCCGCAGCGGTCGGCGAGGTACGCCGCGCGGTAGAGGTTGCCGCGCAGCGTCGCGTCCTTCTCGCGCGCCGCGAGGTAGTGGTCGATCGCCGTCTCGGGGTCGCGCACGTACTCCGCGCGGCGGCCCTGGAGGTAGCGGCCCTCGGCGCTGTCCGCGAACTCGTCGGGCGCCGCGGCGAGCATCGCGTCGACGATCTTCGCGACGTCCGCCTCGGGGTCCTTCGCGACGGCGATCTCGAGTTCGGCCTCGTACCGGCCGCCGAGCGGACGCGCGGCACCGGGGTGCGCCTTCGAGAGCCGCTCGAACAGCGGCAGCGCCTCCTCGGGACGACCGAGCGCCATCAGCGCGCGGGCGCGCGTGAAGTCGGCGACGTCGTTGCCGGCGTGCGACGCGAGCAGCGCGACGCACTTCTCGTAGTTCGACACGACCCACATGCCGAGGCCCTTGCGCAGGCCCTCGTCGCCGGAGTCGCTCTTCCCGTTGAGCATCGACTCGAACGAGGAGCGCTCGCGCGGCGTGGAGAGGATCCGGATGCGACCCTGCTGGAGGAGGGCGAAGCTCGGGTTCGCGGTGCCGAAGAGGTCGAAGGCGGTCTCGTCGGCGGTGGAGGCGGTGGTCATGGGCGATCGGCCGAGTGGGCTGGCCTCGATGGCGTGGAGTGGGGCGGGCCGCGTCGTGCCGCTCCGGGCGGCGAACGAGCGGCGCGTCGTGCGCTCGGGGACGTGGGCTCGGGACGGCGTTCCGGAGACGCGTCGCGGCGCCCGACCGGGGCGCGCGGAGCGGTCGTCCGGACCCCGACGGACCCGAGCGGACCGCGAATGGTAGTGGCGCGCGGTGCGCGTCGTCAAATCGCCCCGCGACGGCGCGGAACGGGCCGCTCCGCGCGGTCCGGCCCGTTCCCGGGCCGAGCGAGCTCCGCGCGAACGGCGGTGCTTGGGGCGCGCGGAATGCGACGGCTACCCTCGGCCGGTCGCGGGTCGTCAGGCGGTTCTTCGAGGAGCGCGGTGGACAAGTTCGTCGTCGAGGGGGGAGTTTCGTTGCGCGGTCGGGTGACCGCATCGGGTGCCAAGAACGCCGTGCTGCCGATGATGGCGGCCGGCCTGCTGGCGAACGAGCCGCTGCGCCTCGAGCGCGCGCCGCGCCTCAGCGACGTCGGCACCATGCTCAAGGTGCTGGGCGAGCTGGGCTGCGACGGCTTCCAGGGCGAGGACGGCACCGTCGTCCTGTCCCGGCCCGAGAAGCTGTCGGTCCGCGCCGGCTGGGACCACGTGCGCAAGATGCGCGCGTCGGTCTGCGTGCTCGGGCCGCTGACCGCGGTCGAGGGGCGCGCCGAGGTCAGCCTGCCCGGCGGCTGCGTCTTCGGCGTGCGCCCCATCGACGTGCACCTCAAGGGTCTCGAAGCCCTCGGCGCGCGGGTGGAGATCGACGGCGGCTACGTCCGCACCGAGGCGCCGCGCGGTCTTCGCGGGGCCGAGATCTTCCTCGGCACCGCCTTCGGCCCGTCGGTCACCGGGACCATGAACGTCCTCATGGCGGCGACGCTCGCGAAGGGCACGACCGTGATCCACGGCGCGGCCTGCGAGCCCGAGGTCGAGGACCTCGCGCGCTGCCTCGTCGCGATGGGCGCGAAGATCGACGGCATCGGCTCGCCGCGCCTCGAGATCGAGGGCGTGGACCGGCTCGGAGGTGCGACGCACCGCGTGATGTCCGACCGCATCGAGGCCGGGACGTACCTCGTCGCCGGCGCGATCACCGGCGGCACCGTCCGCGTCGACGAGTGCCGACCGGGCCACCTCTCCGCGCTCACCGACCGACTGCGCGAGGCCGGCTTCGGCGTCGAGCGCGGCGCCGACTGGATCGAGGTCCACGGCGAGGGCTACGGCGTGCGGCCGCGTCCCACCGACGTCACGACGCAGCCGTTCCCCGGCTTCCCGACCGACCTCCAGGCGCAGTGGATGGCGCTGATGTGCCGCGCCGAGGGCGTGTCGCTCGTGACGGAGCGCATCTACCCCGACCGCTACATGCACCTGCCCGAGCTCGTGCGCATGGGCGCGCGCATCCGCCGGCAGGAGGCGACGGCCGTCGTCGAGGGCACGGGGCGGCTGTCGGGCGCGCCCGTCATGGCGAGCGACCTGCGCGCCTCCGCGGCGCTCGTGCTCGCGGGCCTCGCCGCGGACCGCACCACCGAGGTGCACCGCGTCTACCACATCGACCGCGGCTACGAGCGGATCGACGAGCGGCTGCGCAGCCTCGGCGCGAAGGTCGCGCGCGAGGCCGATTCCGTCTGAGCGGGCGCGTTCCCCGCGTCGAGGGTTCGGCGAGCGGCGCCTGCGGCGCCGGGACGAATCACAGGGAGCCGGGGAGAGCGGGGAGACCACACGACGCCCGTCGTCGTGTCGCCTCCCCGTTCTCCCCGGCTCCCTGTGAAATCGCGTGGGATCGCGGGGCCGGCAGGCCGCGCGCCCACCTCGTGGAACGCGAAGCCCCCGGCTCAGCGCGCCGTGACCTTCTGGGTCAGCTCGGCGGTACCGCCGTAGGTGATCGAGCCCGCGATGAATTCGAGCTCGCCGAGCCCCTCGATCTCGATCGCGAGGCGCCCCGTCGCGCCGATCTCGACGTCGAGCGGGAGGCTCATCGAGTTCATGTGGTGACCCTCGAGGTCCCAGGTGAACTCGCCCTCGCCCTCGAGGGCGAGCGTGACGTCGAGCTCGATCGTCGGCGTCGGGCTCTCGTCGCCGGAGCGGTCGGCCTGGCGCGCGGCGAGGTCGGTGAGCAGTTGTCCGAGGTCGACGCTCGTGTCGAAGTCGATCGCGATCTTGCAGCGACCGACGCGGCGGCCCGAGCCCTCGTCCTCGGCGACGCCGAGGTAGGTGACCTCGAGCACGACGCCGGCGAGCGCTTCCTCGACGGCGTCCATCACCGTCTCGACGGCTTCCGACGCCTCGGGGTCCTCGTCACCGGCCTGGGAGAGCGCGAGGTCCTCGAGTCCCTCGAACTTCATGAACGGCATGACGAGGTCGCCGAGTCCGGCGCCGCCGAGCTCGACCTGCCACGTCGCGTCGGGCTCGACCTCGCCCTCGGGGAGGAAGGCGCGGTGATCGAGGTCCTCGGCGACGGTCATGAGGAACTCCTCGTCGTCGGCGTCGGGTTCGTCGACGTCGAGGAGGCGCAGCGTGTGCTCGCCGCGCTCCGCGTCCCAGGTGAACTCGACGCGGCGTTCCTCGAAGTCCTCGGGCGCCTCGCCGTCGACCAGGAAGTCGCCGTAGGTCCGCACCAGCTTGTCGACGCGGCCGCGCACCGCCTTCTCGACGGCGTCGCCGATCGTGGCCTCGACCTTGGTCTCGATCGCGGTGTCGCCGTCGAACATCTCCGACGGGTCGACGGGCTCGCCCATCTGCGTGACGTCGGCGTCGGCGAGGTCGAGGTCGAGTTCGAGGGTGAAGGTGCGCTCGAGGCTCGCGCCGTCCTTCGGCTGGAAGTAGAGCTCTTGACCGACGAGCGCGGCGGGGACGAGGACGAGCGAGGCGGCGACAGCGCCGTGGCGCGTGAGGGACTTCATGATCGATGGTCGGGGCGGGGGGTCCGCACGGGGTTCGAGATCGCGTCCGGACCTCGAACGCGGGCGGAGATGGTAGGCGGCGCGCGGGTCGAGCGGGAGGGCCGGATATGATCCTCGGCCCATGCTCGAGGGACTGACCAAGCGGCTCGGGAGCGCCTTCGGCCTGTTCAGGGGCCAGCGCGAGCTCACCGAGGACAACATCGACGAGGGGCTGAAGGCCGTCCGGCAGGCCCTGCTCGAGGCCGACGTCCACTTCAGGATCGCGCGCGAGTTCACGGACCGCGTGCGCGAGCGCGCCCTCGGCAGCGCGCGGCTCGGCGACACCACGGTCTCCGCCTCGGACCAGTTCGTCCACGCCGTGCACCGCGAGCTCGTCGAGCTCATGGGGCCGGACGACGCGACCCTCGAGTTCGCGGCGAAGGGTCCGACCGTGATCCTCATGGCGGGCCTCCAGGGCGCGGGCAAGACCACGACCTGTGCCAAGCTCGCGAAGCTGCTGACCAAGCGCTACGGCAAGCGCCCGCTGCTGGTCGCCGCCGACGTGAAGCGCCCCGCCGCCGTCGAGCAGCTGCGCGTCCTCGGCCGCAAGCTCGACATCCCGGTCTTCCACCAGGAGGGCGTCGCGCCGCCCGAGCTGTGCGCGCGAGGCGTGAAGGAGGCGGAGCGGACGGGCCACGACGTCGTGATCCTCGACACCGCGGGTCGACTGCACGTCGACGACGAGCTCATGGGCGAGCTCGCCGAGATCGCGAAGCGCACGAAGCCGCACGACCAGGTGCTCGTCGTCGACGCGATGACCGGTCAGGACGCGGTGCGCTCGGCCGAGGCGTTCCACGCGCGGCTCGCGCTGACCGGCGTGATCCTGACCAAGCTCGACGGCGACGCGCGCGGCGGTGCGGCCGTCTCGCTCAAGGCCGTCACGGGCAGGCCGATCCTGTTCCTCGGCACCGGCGAGAAGATCGACGACATCGACGCCTTCTCGGCCGAGCGCATGGCCGGCCGCATCCTCGGCATGGGCGACATCGTCGGCCTGGTCGAGACGGCGCAGGAGCGGATCGACGAGCGCGACGCCCAGGCGCAGTTCGAGAAGATGGTGATGGGCACCTTCACCATCGAGGACATGCTGGCGCAGCTCCGCATGATCCAGGGGCTCGGCCCGCTCAAGAAGGTGCTGTCGATGATGCCGGGCGTCGGGTCGGCGCTCGCCGACGTCGACATGGACGACAAGCACATCAAGCGCATCGAGGCGCTGTGCACGTCGATGACGGCGCGCGAGCGCCTGCAGCCCGACGTGATCGACATGAGTCGTCGCCGCCGCATCGCGCGCGGCGCGGGTCAGACCGTCGACGAGGTCAACGCTCTGCTCAAGTCCTACAAGGGCATGAAGCAGATGATGAAGCAGATGAACAAGCTCGGGCTCGGCGGCAAGATGGGCGCGACGGGCAAGCGCGCCGCGCTCGAGTCCATGAGCCCGACGGGCGAGCTCGCCGCCGACCTCGGCGGCGACGGCCTCATGTCCAAACTCGGCGGCGCCGCGCGCGGACTCGGCGGTGCGGCCAAGGGACTCGGCTCCTTCATGGGCCTCGGCGGCGGAGGGCTGCCCGAGGGCTTCGACCCGAGCGCTCTCATGGGCGGCGGCGCCCAGGCGCCCCGCGGTCCGGCCAAGAACAAGGCCAAGGACCGCGCCAAGGAGAAGGCCAAGAGGAAGCAGAAGGCGAAGAACCGCAAGAAGCGCTGATCCCTCCGGGCCCGGGCCGCGCGGGGGGCGCGGCGCTTGCCGACGGGCGCTCGCGTCCCTAAGCTCTTCCCCCCTGAAGTCGGGCGACCGGCCCGACGCCGCCTCCACCGCACCGCTCGCGCGGTCGGTGGGGAAGTCCGCCACCCCTCCGGTCCGTCCGCCGAGCGCGTCTCGGCGGAGAGCAGGGTGTCGGTGACCGTGGTCGACCCGTTCGACCGTCCACCTCCGAAGACCTCCACGACAGGATCGAGATGTCCGTCATCATCCGCCTCAAGCGCATCGGGCGCCGCAACCACCCGACCTACCGCATCGCCGTCGCCGACTCCCGCAAGCCCACCGACGGCCGCACGCTCGAGAACCTGGGTCACTACGACCCGGTGCACCCCGTCGCGGAGTTCCGCGAGAAGGTCGACGTCGAACGCGCCCGCCACTGGATCAGGAACGGCGCGAAGCCGAGCCACACCGTCCGCAGCATCTTCCGCCGCGCGAACGTGTACGCCGAGCTGCCGAAGCCGACGAAGCGCGTCCGCACGGGTCGCACGCAGGACACCGCCACCGCCAAGGCGCGCATCGCCGCCAAGAACGTGCGGACCGAGCGCAAGTCGAAGCGCCACGGCGAACGCGTCGCCGCGAAGCGCGCCGCGAAGAAGGCCGCCGCCGCTCCGGCGGAGTGATCGCCGCCGCGGAGCGTGGCGCGTCGACGCGCCACGCTCCGCGGTCCTCCTGCGCGCTCGCACCGGGCCGCGCGGGAACCTCGAACGGCACGCGCCGTCGATCGCTCGTCCTGCGGTCGTCCCCGTGCCGCGCGCTCCCCTGACGACGCGGGGGAGTGCCTCCACCGCCAGCGTCGTCCGAGCGCCGAGGGACAAGCAGAGTGAGCAAGAAGTCCGACTTCATGGTCCGACTGCTCGACGAGTTCGAGCCGCGCCGCCCCTTCCCGAAGTCCGAGGTCGAGGGCTTCGGCCTCGTCGAACTCGGGGCCTACATGGTGCTCCTGCGCCACATGACGGAGCAGCAGGCCGAGGCCAGCGTGCGTGCGCTCCAGAAGGCCTACCCCGACTGGAACGAGCTGCGCATCAGCCAGGTCCAGGAGATCGGGCAGCACTTCCGCACGTCGACGCGCAAGAAGGGCACCGACAAGCTGCAGTCGTTCGCGCAGGTCGCGCTCGACCTCAAGGCGTTCCTGCAGGAGGTCTTCCAGCAGACGCACTCCATGTCGCTCGACACCTTCGTGCGCGACATGAACGAGGCCATGAAGTCGCTGCCGAAGATGCCGACCCTCGGCATGTCGGGCGGCGCGTACCTCGCGTGGGTCGGCACCGGCGAGGTCCCGGCGCACCAGTCGCTCGTGCGTTTGCTCGACAAGCTCGGCCTCGTCGCGAAGACGACGGGCAAGAAGAGCAGCGAGGTCATCGCCGGCGTCGTGCCGGAGGGCCGCGGCCGCGACTTCTCGATCGCCTGGTACGAGATCCTCGAGCACTGGGACGATCCCGAACTGCCGTCCTACGAGCGCGTGAAGATCCTCCTCGAGACGCCGCACGGCAAGAAGTCCGCGCAGGAGCGCGAGGCCGCTCTCGCCAAGGCCGAGGCCGCGCGCAAGAAGGAGGAGGAGCGCGTCAAGAAGGAGGAGGAGCGCGAGCGCGCGCGCCTCGCCGCCGAGGACAAGAAGCGCATCGCCGCCGAGAAGGCGCGCCAACGCGCCGAGGAGCAGGCGCGGAAGAAGGCGGAGCGCGAGGCCGAGAAGAAGGCCGCCGCCGCCGAGCGCGAGGCGAAGAAGAAGGCGGAGGCCGAGGCCAAGAAGGCCGCGAAGGAGGCCGAGGCCAAGCGCAAGGAACAGGAGCGCAAGAAGGCTGCAGAGGCCAAGAAGAAGGCCGACGCGAAGGCGGCGGAGGCCAAGAAGAAGGCTGCCGCGAAGGCCGCCGAGGCGAAGAAGAAGGCCGAGGCCAAGAAGAAGGCGGACGCCGCCAAGAAGGCGCAGGCCAAGAAGAAGGCCGAGGCGAAGAAGAAGACCGCCAAGAAGCCGGCGGCGAAGAAGACCGGCAAGAAGCCGGCGCGCCCCGCTGCGAAGAAGACCGCGAAGAAGACGACGAAGAAGGCGCCGCGCGTCGCGCGCCGCTGACGCCGCGCGATGCGGCTCGTCCTCGGATCCGCTTCACCGCGCCGCCGCGACCTGCTCGCGGCGGCGGGTCTGTTCCCCGACGTCGAGCCGGCGGACGTCGACGAGTCGGTGCGTGACGACCTCGCGCCGTGGGACGCGGCGCGCACCATCGCGCTGCGCAAGGCGGCGCGACTGCTGGAACGCCGTCGCGGCGAGGACCTCGTGGTCCTGTGCGCGGACACGGTGGTCGGCGTGCCGGCGGGGGAGGGCTGGCTGCTCCTCGGCAAGCCGCAGGACCGCGCGGACGCCGAGCGCATCCTGCGCCGCCTCTCGGGCACGACGCAGGCCGTCTCCACCGCCGTCGTCGCGGTGCGGACGCGCGACGGTGAGACGCTCGCGGACGTGGAGACGACGGCCGTCACGATGCGCGAGCTCTCCGATGCCGAGCTCGCGGCCTATCTCGACGGCGGCGAGTGGGAGGAAGGCCGGTGCGTACGGCATCCAGGGCGAGGCGGATCGCTTCGTGACCACTCTCACCGGTGGAGGTTTCGACAACGTCGTCGGTCTCCCCGTCGAACGCACGCTCGGGCTGCTCGAGCGGCTCGGTTTCGAGCGCTGACGTCCGCGCGAGGTGTGCGCGCGGGGAACGCAGCGCGCCACTTCGTGCCGCGCGGCCTCCGGCCGCGCGGGATTCCGGAGCTCACAGAGAACTCAGAGGAGCCGCCTGAGGAGAACAGTCCCGCGACGCTGGAGGCGTTTCTCCCCTTCCTCCTATGGCTCCCTGTGAAACTGCGTGGATCCGGCGCCGCAGGCGCCGTTCGGGCGGCGGGATGGTGCGAGCGGACACAACTCCACCTTCGCTATCCTCCCCGACCTCCCGATGGTTCTCGACCCCGACATCCTCGCGAAGCTCGGCGTTCGCGCGCGGCGCTTCGCGGAGATCGAGACCCTCGTCTCGGACCCCGAGGTGGCGCGCGATCCCAGGCGCTTCCCCGAGTTGCTCAAGGAACGCGGGCGGCTCGAGCGGGCGGCGGAGCTCTTCGCGGAGGCGCAGCGGCTCGAACGGGACCGCGAGGAGGCGCAGGAGATGCTCGCGGGCGGCGACCGCGAGATGGCGGGGCTCGCGCGCGAGGACCTCGCGCGCGTCGAGGAGCGCGAACCCGAACTCGACCAGGAGATCAAGGGCGAGCTCGTCGCCGACGAGGACCTCGCGCGCACGAAGGTCATCGTCGAGATCCGCGCGGGCACCGGCGGCGACGAGGCCTCGCTGTTCGCGCGCGACCTATTCCAGATGTACACGCGCTTCGCGGAGTCCAAGCGCTGGCGCGTCGAACTCATGGACCTGCACGACTCCGAGGTCGGCGGCATCCGCGAGGTCGTCTTCGCCCTCGAGGGCGACGACGTCTGGAACCTCATGCGCTTCGAGTCCGGCGGACACCGCGTGCAACGCGTGCCCGCCACCGAGTCGCAGGGTCGCATCCACACCTCCGCCGCCACCGTCGCCGTGCTGCCGGAGGCCGAGGAGGTCGAGCTCGAGATCGACGACGAGGACCTGCGCATCGACACCATGCGCGCCGGCGGCCCCGGCGGTCAGTCCGTCAACACGACGAGCTCGGCCGTGCGCATCACGCACCTACCGACCGGCACCGTCGTGCAGTGCCAGGACGAGAAGAGTCAGCACAAGAACAAGGCCAAGGCCATGCGCGTGCTGCGCGCCAGGTTGTTCGACGCGGAGCAGCAGCGGCTCGACGCGGAGCGCTCGGCCTTCCGGAAGAACCAGGTGGGCAGCGGCGACCGCAGCCAGCGCGTGCGCACCTACAACTTCCCGCAGAACCGCTGCAGCGACCACCGCCTGGGCGAGAACTTCCCCCTCGAGGGCGTCGCCGCCGGCAAGCTCGGTCCGCTCCTCACGGCCCTCGTCGAGTGGGACCGCGCGGAGCGCATCAAGGCGCTCTGACCGCGCGAGGGTCGCCCCGGTCCGATCGGTCGGTCGACCGGCCCAGTCGGCGCGGGTAGGGTGAACGATCCCCGGCGCCGCCCGTTGCCCGTTGCGACGCGCGCGCGCGAACCCCAGACTCCCTGGCCCGCGACGGCGCCGCCGGCTCCCGAGCGGCCCGCGACGGACCCGCCCACGACCCGACCTTCCCCATGACGACCGAAGAGACCGC
Source organism: Planctomycetota bacterium (assembly GCA_041398665.1). Classification (GTDB taxonomy): domain Bacteria; phylum Planctomycetota; class UBA1135; order UBA1135; genus Rohdeia. The sequence goes on from JAWKUH010000003.1 coordinate 20,195, forward strand.
GATCCCCCCGGCGGACCAGCTCCCCGACATGCCGGCCGACGCCGTGCTCGTGAAGGAGGGCCGCGTGCCCGCGCCCCGCGGCGACCGCGAGCTCGAGAAGGCGCCGAAGCTGCTGCAGAACGCGGCCTGGGTGCTCGCCGTCGGCGCGGCGTTCCCGTTCATGTCGGCGGGCGGCGGTTGGATGAGCTTCGGACTCGCGAAGGTCCTCGGCGTCCTCGGCTGCCTCGTCCTCGCCGCGTCGGTGTTCGCGAACACCGACAAGCCGGTGCCCTACGGGCTCGACGCGCTGGCGAAGATCCGCTGGGCGCCGAAGCGCGGCGAGAAGCCCAAGAACGCGATCCAGGGCTTCCTGATGCAGATGCCGACGGCGCTGCACCTCGTCGGTCTCCTCCTGCTCGTCGCCGCGGTCGTGCTGCCCTTCGTCGATCCGGTGATCGCCGCGAAGCTCGCGGACTGGAGCCCGGACACGCTCACGCCTGCGCCGGCCGACTCTGCGCGCGCCGCGGCCGAGGTGCTGGCGCTGCTGCTCGGCGGCTGCACGCTCGCGCACGTCTTCGCCTACAAGAAGGGCGGACACTTCTCGCCGCTCTACCCGTTCCTGTTCCTCGGTCCGCTCGCGATGGGCGCGATGGCGGTGCTCACCGCGTCGGGTCCGATGAAGATCTTCGCGATCGTCGGCGGAGCGATCGTGACGATCGGTGCCGCGATCGGCGTCTACACGATCGTCGTCGCGATGATCCAGGCCAAGAAGGAGGGCGACGCCAAGAAGGCGGCGGCCCTCGAGGCGCGCAAGGCGGCGCGAGCCGCGCGAGGCGGGTCGGGCTCCGGCGCGCGGCGTTCGTGACGACGCCGCGGGGCGCGAGCGGCGACGCGCCGCGCACGCTGCGCGACATGGCGGCCCGCGGCCGCGAGTTCCTCGAGCGCCACGGCGACGCGGAGGCGCGTCTCGACGCCGAGTTGCTCGTGGCGCGCGCGGTCGGGCTCGACAGGTTGAAGCTGTTCCTCGCGCTCGACCGACCGGTCGACGCGGAGGAGGTGGCGCGCGCGCGCGAACTGCTCGTGCGGCGCGCGAAGGGCGAGCCGACGGCGTACATCCTCGGCGAGCGCGAGTTCTACCGCCGTCCGTTCGTCGTCGACCGGCGCGTGCTCGTGCCGCGCCCCGAGACGGAGCACGTCGTCGACCGTGCGCGCGAGTACGTCCGCACGCGCGTGTATCCGTCGGGCGGTCCGCGCGTGCTCGACGTCGGCACGGGTTCGGGGTGTCTCGCGGTGACGCTGGCGCTCGAGCTGCCCGGTGCGAACGTCGTCGCGGTCGACGTCTCGGCGGAAGCGCTCGCGGTCGCGCGGGAGAACGCGGAGCGGCTCGGCGCCGACGTGGGCTTCCTCGAGGGTGACGGTCTCGCGCCGGCGCGCGAGCTCGGCGGGCGCGCCTTCGACCTGGTCGTCTCGAACCCGCCCTACGTCGACGCGCGGGAACGCGACGAGTTGCAGAAGGAGGTGCGCGAGCACGAGCCGCATGTCGCGCTCTTCGCGCCCGACGGCGATCCCGACCACTGGGTGCTCCGTCTCGCGCGCGAAGCGCCCGCGCTCCTCGCGCCCGGCGGCCTGCTCCTCGTCGAGCTCGGGTACGACCAGTGGGAGCGCGTCGGTGACGCGATCGAGAACGCGAGGGTCCACAAGGACCTGGCGGGGATCCCGCGCGTGCTCGAGTGGGCGAAGCCCGACTGAGCGGCCGCACCGAAGCGCTGCGCGCGGCGCCTGCGGCGCCGAAGGTTCACACCACGAAGGACACGGAGCACACGGCGAAACTCGGTGTTCCTCCGTGTGCTCCGTGTCCCGTGTGCCTCGTGGCTCACTCCCCGCCGCGGCCGGCAGGCCGCGGCGCACGCCTCGGGAGCGTCGCGGAGTCGGACCCTCGCGACCCTCGCGCCTCCTCAGGCGATCTGCCCGAGGTAGCGCACGAACGAAGCGAGGCGAGCGCGTTGGGCTTCGGTGATCTCGTGCAGGAAGACCGCGACCTCGTAGTGCTCGAGGTGCGGACTGATGCGTTCGCAGCGGACCACGGCGCCCTTCGCACGGAGTTCTTCCTCCCGGTCGTCCGGCAGGTCGAGGCGCACGTCGAGCAGCGTCATCTCGCCGATCGGCTCCTCGCTGAAGAAGCACAGCCCGGAGGCCGAGAGGTCGCGCAGGCGCACGTCCATCGTGCGGCCCGCGCAGAGCACGGTGAGGGGGCCGTCGTGGCGCGCGCGCTCGTGACGGCGGCGCTCGCTCACCGGGCGCGGATCGGACTCGGCGTGGGATCGCGGGGGCGTCATGGACGCAAGGTAGCGGAGCCCCGCGGGCTTCCGCGCGCACCGCGCCGCAGCGGTCCCGAGCCCGGGCCCTTCGGCCTTCAACACCGGTCCCGGGGCCCGTACATTGGTCCTCGGGAGCGGCCCCGCGAGCGGGCGAGTCGCTCCCCGGGGCGGCGCGGTCGCCCCTGCCGGCACACGTCACCGCCGGCGATCATCGAGGAAGGAGCACGGCAGCAGGACGCGCCGGAGGAACAACGGACATGGCGAGCTACAACAAGGTCATCCTCATGGGGAACCTGACGCGCGACCCCGAGACGCGCTTCACGCAGAGCCAGATGGCCGTCGTGAACTTCGGTCTCGCCGTCAACGAGCGCTTCCAGGGCTCCGACGGTCAGTGGCAGGAGCGCCCGACCTTCGTCGACGTGACGATGTTCGGCAAGCGCGGCGAGGCCTTCGCCAAGTTCCACAGCAAGGGCAAGCAGGCCTTCGTCGAGGGCAAGCTGCGCCTCGACACCTGGGAGGACAAGAACGGCGGCGGCAAGCGCAGCAAGCTCTACGTCGTCGCGGACAACTGGGAGTTCGTCGGTAGCGGCCCCGGCGGTCAGGGCCAGGGCGGCGGCAACCAGGGCGACAGCTGGGGCGGCGGTCAGTCCTACGGCGGCGGCGGCGAATGGGGCGGTCCGCAGGGCGCGGAGACCGAGTTCTCCGACACCCCGTTCTGACCCGCGCCACGGTCCTGCGCCTCGTCCCATGCGTTGCCGCGTCGAGCTCTTCGCGGGACTCCGCGAGCGCGCCGGGACCGCGTCGCTCGAGGTCGACGGACTGCCGGAGCGCGCGACGGTCGCCGACCTCAAGCGCGCGCTCGAACGCGCGCGTCCCGACATCGGCGGACTGACGCACGTGCGCGCCGTCCTCGGCACGAACTACGTCGACGACGGTGCGGCGCTCGCCGACGGTGCGGTGGTGCATCTCCTCCCACCCGTGTCCGGCGGTGCCGACGCGTACGAGGCGGGCGTGTTCGAGCTGCGCGCCGACGCGCTCGACCCCGGGGACGCGCTGCGTCGCGTCGGGCACCCCGCCTGCGGCGGTTCCGTCGTGTTCGTCGGCACCACGCGCGAGCGCAACCGCGAGCGCGACGTGACGCGGCTCGACTACGAGGCCTTCGGGGAGATGTGCGGGCCCGAGATGGCGCGCCTCTTCGAGCGCTGTCTCGCCGAACACGGTCCGCCGAGCGCGGCCGACGCCTCCGCGGCCGACGAACTCCGTCTGCGCATGCTCGTCCAGCACCGCACCGGCGTCGTCGACGTCGGCGAACCCTCGGTCGTCGTCGCCGTCGCGAGCCCGCACCGCGACGCCGCCTTCCGCGCCGCGCGCTTCCTCATCGACGAGCTCAAGGCGAGCCTGCCGGTGTGGAAGAAGGAGTGCTACGGCGACGGGCACCACTGGATCGGCGAAGGCGCCTGAGCCCGACCCGCGGGGCGATCCCGCGGCGCGCGCGCTTGGGTGGGGCGCTCCGCGCGGATAGCCTCTTGCCTCCCATCCTGCGCCAGGACGAGGACGACCCATGACCGACCGGAACGACGGACGCGGCCGACGAGGCGGCGTGAGCCTCAACCTCGAAGGCATCGAACGCGAGGAGCTCGAGGTCGACGTCCTGCTCGTCGGAGCGGGGCCCGCGACGCTCGCCTGCGCACTCGAGATCACGCGCCTCGCGAAGGAGAAGGGCATCGAGCCTTCGGTGCTCGTGCTCGAGAAGGCCGAGGACATCGGCTACCACACGCTCTCCGGAGCCGTGATGGACCCGCGCGCGATGCGCAAGCTCTTCGGTCCCGACTGGCGCACGACCGACGTGCCGCTCGAGGCCGAGGTCACCTGGGACTGCGTCGACGTCCTGCTCGGCAACTCCAAGCGCGTCCGCCTCGTGGGTCCGCTCGTCCCGCCGCAGTTCAAGAACCACGGCAACTACATCGTCAGCCTGCACCACCTGGTGCGCTGGATGAAGGACCGGGTCGAGGCCGCGGGCGTCGACGTGTACGCGGGCTTCGCCGCGGCGGGCGTCAACTGGGACGGCGACCGCGTCACCGGCGTGCAGACGCGCGACGCGGGCATCGGCAAGAACGGCGAGGCGAAGCCGCAGTTCGAGCCCGGCATGAACGTGCGCGCGAAGGTCACGGTCTTCGGCGAGGGCACGCGCGGACATCTGACCAAGGGCGTGGTCTCGAAACTCGCGCTCGACGCTGGCCGGAACCCGCAGGTCTACGAGACCGGCATCAAGGAGATCTGGTCGATCCCGGAGGAGCGCGGCAAGGAGATGCTCGGCAAGGTGATCCACACCGCCGGCGCTCCGCTCGGGACGAAGGGCTACGGCGGCGGCTGGATCTACGGCATGTCGGGGAACCGCCTGTCGATCGGCTACGTGGTCGGCCTCGACCAGGGCGACGCGCGCCTCGACCCGCACGCGTTGTTCGTGCGCTGGAAGCAGCACGCGGCCGTCGCGCGTCTCCTCGAGGGCGGCAAGGTCGTGCGCTACGGCGCGAAGACGATCCCCGGCGGCGGCTACTACTCGATGCCGAAGCTCCAGGGCGACGGCTTCGTCATCGTGGGGGACAGCGCCGGCTTCGTGAACATGGCGCGCCTCAAGGGCATCCACCTCGCGATGGAGTCCGGGATGATGGCGGCGGAGGCGATCGTCGACGCGCTCGTCGCCGACGACACCTCGGGCGCCAAGCTCGCGCGCTACACCGAGCTGTTCGAGGCCAGCGAGGCGAAGAAGGAGCTCTACGGCGTCCGCAACTTCCGCCAGGCCTTCGCCAAGGGTTTCCTCACCGGCGCGATCGACGCGGGCGTGCAGATGGTCACGGGCGGTCGCGGCCTGGTGGCGCGTCGCACCATGACGCCCGACCACGAGCACATGGAGCGGCTCGCGGAGTCGACCATGGAGAAGCCGCGCTTCGACGACGGCCTGTCCCTGGACAAGCTCACCGACGTGTACCACTCGGGCGCCGTGCACGAGGAGGACCAGCCGAGCCACCTCGTCGTCACCGACCCCGACCTGTGCGTGACGCGCTGCACGCAGGAGTACGGCAACCCCTGCCAACACTTCTGTCCGGCCGCGGTCTACGAGTGGCCCTTCGCGAACGCGGACGAGGCGCGCTCGAAGGGCGGCGTCGTCATCAACGCCAGCAACTGCGTGCACTGCAAGACCTGCGACATCGCGGATCCCTACCAGATCATCGAGTGGACCGTGCCCGAGGGATCGGGTGGTCCGAAGTACGTCGACATGTGAACCCGCGGCCCGCCGTGGTCCCACGACCCGCGCACCTCCCCCGAGCCGCACCTGCCCGAACACCATGAAACTGACCGCCAAGGACTCCTCCGCCAAGCCGACCAAGACACCGCTGCTCGCCGTCGTGGCCGTGGAGGGCCACGCCCTCGAGCTCCCCGCCGGCGTGGAGCTGCCGGGCACGGTGAAGAAGGACTTCACGGGCGCGTTCCGCCAGGTGCGCTGGGCGGACCCCGTGAAGGGCGTCGCCGAGCGCGTCCTCCTGGTCGGCGTCGGCAAGGTCGACGGACTCGACGCGGAGCGCCTGCGCCGCGCGTGCGCACTCGTCGTGAGGAGCGCCGAGGGAGCCGGCGCCGCCGGTGTCGCGATCCACGTGCCCCAGGGCGTCGAGGACGCGGTGGGCGGCGCCGACGCGGCGGGAGTCGCCGCGGCGGAGGGCGCCGTGATGGGCGCGTACCGCTTCACGGCGCACAAGAGCAAGCCCGAGGCGCCGAAGCTGAAGGCCGTCGACCTCCTGGGCAGCGGCGCGCCGTTCAAGCGCGGCGTCGCGCGCGGCAAGGCGCTCGCCGAGGCGAACTGCTTCACGCGCGACCTCCAGAACCACCCGGGCAACGTGATGACGCCGACGCGACTCGCCGCCGAGGCGAAGAAGCTCGCGACGGGCAACGCGCAGATCACGTGCAAGGTGATGGAGGAGGCCGACATGAAGCGCATGGGCATGGGCGCGCTGCTCGGCGTGTCCCAGGGCTCGCGCCAGCCGGCCAAGCTCATCCACCTCGTCTACAAGCCGAAGTCGAAGAAGAGCGGTCAGCGCCGCGTCGCGTTCGTCGGCAAGGGACTCACGTTCGACGCCGGCGGCATCAGCCTGAAGCCGTCCGCGAAGATGGACGAGATGCGCTACGACATGTCGGGCGGCGCCGCCGTGCTCGGCATCTTCCACGCGCTGCGCGCGCTCGGCTGCGAGCACGAGGTGCACGGCGTCGTGCCGGCGAGCGAGAACCTGCCCGACGGTCAGGCGACGAAGCCGGGCGACGTCCACACCGCGATGAACGGCACCACGATCGAGGTGCTGAACACCGACGCCGAGGGCCGCCTGATCCTGGCCGACGCGCTGTGCTACACGGTGTCGAGGATCAAGCCGCAGACGATCGTCGACATGGCGACGCTGACGGGTGCGGTCATCGTCGCGCTCGGTCACGAACTGACCGGGATGTTCCCGACCAGCGACGACCTCCGCGACCGACTCACCGCGGCCGGCGAGGCGGTCGGCGAGCGCGTCTGGCCGATGCCGCTCCTCGACCTCCACAAGGACCAGATGAAGGGCACGTCGGCCGATCTCCGGAACATCAACCAGCCGAACCACGGCAACGGCTCGACCTCGGGCGCCGCGTTCCTCTCGAACTTCGTCGGCGAGACCGAGTGGTGCCACCTCGACATCGCGGGCACCGCGTGGGGGACGCTCGAGCGCGACTGGGTGGGCGGCGCGAACGGCACCGGCGTCGGCGTGCGACTCCTGATGGAGTACCTCGCGCGTCTGTGAGCCGCGGGCGGCTCCGGCGGGGCGGGGTCGGAGCCGGGTGCGGGCCCGGCCCTGCGGCCCCGGACCGAGGGGCAGCGCCGCGCGCGCGTGCGTTCCCCTCGGGACGGGCCGGCGCGAGCGGCGCCGCGCCGGCGAGGGCCGGGGCCGAACCGCGCGGCTCCGCTCGGCGGGGCGCGGGCCCGCCCCGGGCCTTCGCGCTTGGTTCGGATCGGCGGGAGCCCTACATTGCTGCGCCGCGACGCGCGGATCGGACGCGCGCGGGACCCTCGGAAGCCAATTCCGGCCGGGACGCCCGTCGCGCGCTGGAGTCCCGACGAGGCGTCGGCCGATCACCGATCGTCCGGAGCCCCGGTGCCGGACCGCCGCCGCGACGACCGGAACATCGGTCGCGCGTCCGGCGTCCCGGAGACCGGCGCCCCGAGTCTCCGACGCGCGCGACCCCGACGGGCCGGATCCCGTCGGCGCGCCGCACCGAACACTTCTCGCCCTCGAACGGACGGTTCGCGAAGCGCGCCGTTCCCCAAGACGAACACCGTGACCGTGGAAGCCAAGCAACTCGTGCCGGGTCTCGCCGGTGTCCCCGCCGCCGAGTCCTCCATCAGCTACATCGACGGCAACGCGGGCATCCTCGAGTACCGCGGGTACCCGATCGAGCAGCTCGCCGAGCACTCCACGTTCGAGGAGTCGGCCTGGCTCCTGATGCACGGCGACCTGCCGACGCGCAGTCAGCTCCAGGCCTTCTCGAAGGACCTGTGGGCCTCGCGCGAACTCCCCGAGGACCTCGTCCGCATGCTGCGCTGCTTCCCCGCGACGGCGCACCCCATGCACGTCCTCCAGTCGGCGGTCGCGGCGATGGGGGCGTTCGAGCCGACCTTCCGCATGGGCGACGAGGAGGCCTTCCGTCGCGCGTGGCTGCGCGTGGTCGCGACCATCCCCGTGATCGTCGCCACCGTCGAGCGCCTGCGCCGCGGTCAGGAGCCGGTCGCGCCGCGCTCGGACCTGTCGACGGCGGCGAACTTCCTCTACCAGCTCGACGGCGAGGAGCACGACGAGATCGCGGTGCGCGCCCTCGACGTCGCCTTCGTCCTCCACGCCGACCACACGATGAACGCGTCGACCTTCGCGGCGCGCGTCGTGTTCGGGACGAACGCCGGTCCGTGGGACTCGGTGAGCGCCGCCATCGGTGCGCTGCACGGGCCGCTCCACGGCGGAGCGAACGAGCGCGTGCTGGCGTCCCTGGAGTCGATCGGCTCCGTCGACAAGGTGCGCTCGTGGGCGCAGCAGCAGTTCGACAGCAAGGGCAAGATCATGGGCTTCGGCCACCGGGTCTACAAAGTGAAGGACCCGCGCTCCTACGCCCTCCAGAGCCTCGGGACGCAGCTCTTCGCGAAGCTCGGCAACACCCCGATCTACGACGTCGCGCTCGAACTCGAGAAGGTCGTCGTCGAGCGCCTCGGCGACAAGGGCATCCACCCGAACGTCGACTTCTTCAGCGGGATCATCTACCAGAAGCTCGGCATCCCGACGGACCAGTTCACGCCCATCTTCGCCATCGCGCGCGCCGCGGGCTGGATGGCGCACCTGCACGAGCAGATGCAGGACAACAAGCTCTACCGCCCGGGCCAGATCTACGTGGGGCACCGCGGCCGCGACTACGTCGACGTCGAGAACCGCGTGTGAGCCACGCGGCGCCCCGGTGACGCTCCACCGGGGCGGCCCCCCGCCCGCCGAGCGGGTAGGCTAGACTCAGGCCGCGCCCCGAGGGCACCCGACGGGGCGGGAGCGCGTCCCAACGCCGTGGCCCGCCGCCGGGGTGCCGCCGCTCCCGACCCGCGCCCCGGTCGATCCGCCGACCCGATGTCGACCTCGAAAGCCGCAAGCAAGCGACTCGTCCTCTTCCTGCCGCACCGCGCGGACCCCGGACAGGGGCTGCGCGTGGCCGCCGATCTCCTGCCGCTCGAGCTGTTGCAGATCGCCGCCGTGCCCGCGCAGGAGGGCTACGAGATCCACCTCGTGGACGCGATGATCCACGAGGACTACATGGAGCGGCTGATGCAGCTCTGCGACGGCGCGCTGCTGTTCGCGAGCTCCTGCATCCTGGGCTACCAGGTGACCCACGGCGCCGAGGTCGCGCGCGCCGTCCGCGAGCGCTTCCCGGACCTGCCGATCGTCTGGGGCGGTTGGTTCCCGAGCGTCGTGCCGGAGCTCTACCTCACCGAGGGCATCGCCGACGCGGTCGGTCTGGGCCAGGGCGAGCTGACCTTCGCCGACGTCGTGCACGCGCTCGACGCGGGCACGCCGCTCGACGAGGTCGCGGGTCTCGCGCTCCTGCGCGACGGCAAGGTGCACTACACGGAGCACCGCGCGGTCGTCGGCTTCGACCAGATCCCCGAGGTGCCGTGGCACCTGCTCGACTTCGAGGCCTACGTCCACCAGCAGCACAACCCCGGTCGCTTCAAGCTCCGCCACAAGTTGCCGGACCCGGCCGGCGTGCCGGCGGGGACGCAGCTCCGGACGTTCAGCTACTTCTCGAGCTTCGGTTGCCCCGAGCCGTGCACGTTCTGCTGCTCGCCGATCGTCACGGGACGGCGCTGGAAGGCGATCCCCGGCGACCAACTCGCCGAGCAGCTCTTCGAGCTGCAGGACCGTTTCAAGTTCAACCACGTGCGCTTCCAGGACGCGAACTTCGGCGTCGCGGAGAAGCGCTCGAACGCGTTCTGCGAGGCGCTGATCGAGAAGGGCGCGCCGTTCTGGTGGAACGCCACCTACGAGATCGAGACGATCGCGCGCTACAAGGAGCACTCCTGCGACCTGCTGCGCGACTCGAAGAACCACCTCGTGATCCTCGGCGCCGAAGCGGGCTCGAAGGAGCAGCAGGAGCGCATCAAGAAGAAGATCGACCTCGAGAACCACCTCGAGCTGGCGCTCCGCCGCATCTACGACCGCGGCATCCAGACCGGGACGACCTGGATCATCGGGTACCCCGGGGAGACGCGCGAGTCGATGCTCGCCACCATCGACATGGCGGCGACGATGAAGCACAAGTTCCCGGGCTCCGCGTCGGACATCTTCCCGTTCCGTCCGATCCCGGGCACGGAGGACTTCGACCGCGCGGTGGAGCTCGGGCAGTACGTGCCGCCGACGTCGCTCGAGGAGTGGGGCGCCTGCCTCGAGTACAAGTACTCCTCCGACGCGAGCCGCCTGCCCGACGACATCGTCGAACGGTGGCGCCGCTACGGTTCGACCGCGACCTTCTACGACGGTCTCGCGGGCCACGGCAGCAAGCGCCTGCGCAAGCTCATGCAGCGCATCGCGGGCTGGCGCCTCGAACGGGGCGAGTACCGCTTCCCGATCGAGCAGAAGCTCTACGACGTCTACGCGCGCACCTTGGGTCGCTCGCCGAAGGGCGCCTTCGAGGTGGACCGCACGAGCGGCGTCACGCCGAACCCGGCGCAGCCCTGACCGGGGCGGGCGCGGTCTTGGGTGTGGGTCGGCGGACTCGAACCCGCACGCCGTTGCCGGCTTCGGCTTTTCGAGGCCGATGCGTCCAGCGGCTCCGCGCCACGGCGCGAAGCGGCGACAGACCGGGGAGGTCGAAGAAGTGGGGTCGGCGGGACTCGAACCCGCACGCCGTCGCCGGCTTCGGCTCTTGGGGCCGATGCGTCCAGCGGCTCCGCGCCACGGCGTGAAGCGGCGTTCCGTGGGGAGTGATCGAGGGTGTGGGTCGGCGGGACTCGAACCTGCACGCCGTTGCCGGCTTCGGCTTTTTGGGCCGATGCGTCCAGCGGCTCCGCGCCACGGCGCGAAGCGGCGATCCGTCGGGGGCGATCGATGAAGTGGGGTCGGCGGGACTCGAACCCGCACGCCGTCGCCGGCTTCGGCTTTTAAGGCCGATGCGTCTACCGTTCCGCCACGACCCCGCGCCGATGGTAGCGAGGCGTCGCTTCCGGGCGGGGTGTCGAGCGGCTATCCTGCTCGGCTCGCGGGGCGCACGCGGTGCTCCCCGCCGGACGGCGGCATAGCCAAGTGGTAAGGCAACGGATTGCAAATCCGTCACCCCCGGTTCGAATCCGGGTGCCGCCTCCAATCCCTCGCCGGGGTCGCCGCGACGGGCAGGCGCGACCTGCCGGTACCATGCAGGGATGCAGCGCGGGGTCGAACGGGCAGGGACGGGACACGCAGCGTCCGCGGCTTCGTGGCGGTCGGACTCGCGCTCCTGTGCGTCGTCCTCGCCGGATGCGCACCCGATGCGCGGACGACGGGGCCTCCGGTGCCGCCGCGACGCGCCGACCGGCGGCGCGCAACCTCTTGCTCGTCTCGATCGACACGCTGCGCGCCGACGCGCTCGGCGTGTACGGAGGGAAGCGGCGCGCGACGCGCTTCCTCGACGCCTTCGCGCGGCGGAGCACGGTCTTCGAGTCGGCCTGGACGCACTCGCCCAAGACGGCGCCGGCGCACATGAGCATGCTCACGGGGCTGCCGCCGAGCGTGCACGGCGTCGGCAACCTGAACACGGAAGGGTCGCAGACGCTCTCCGACGACGTCCGACTCCTCCCCGAGGTCCTGCACGGCGCGGGCTTCCGCACGGCGGGCTTCACGGACGGCGGGAACATGAAGGGCACGCTCGGGTTCGCGCGCGGCTTCGAGGAGTTCGACGACGAGGGCGGAGCGTTCGACGTGCGGGCCCAGGAGGTGGCGGACTGGATCGAGGGTGCGCGCAGCGGCGGTCGCCCGTGGTTCTGCTTCCTCCACACCTACGCCGTGCACGATCCCTACCTCCCGCCGCAGCCGTTCGTCGACGCCTTCGCGAAGGACTACGACGGCGACATCCTGCACGAGCGACGCTCGATCGAAGCGGCGATCGCGCGCGGCGACGACCGCGCGCCGAACCTCACGGGGCACGACAAGTTCGTGTGGAACTACTGGTTCCGCGTCGACGAGTCCGACCCCGACGACCTCGAACACCTCCACGACCTGTACACGGCCGGGGTCGCGTACATGGACCGCGTGATCGGTGCGTTCCTCAAGCAGTTGGAGGACGCGGGAGTCCTGGAGGACACGCTCGTCGTCATCACGTCCGACCACGGCGAGGAGTTCGGCGAGCACGGCGGGGTACGTCACGACCAGCTCTACGTCGAGTGCACCCACGTGCCGCTCGTCGTACACCTGCCGCGGGATCTCGCGAAGGGGCGGCGCATCGCCGGCACCGTCCGCCACATCGATCTCGTGCCGAGCGTGCTCGAGCTCCTCGGCGTCGACGACGACCCGGGAGCGCTTCGACTCGGGCACAGTTGGGCCGGTTGGTTGCGAGGCGAGGCGACCGAGGACGAGCGGACCGTGCTCGGGGAGCACCGCTCGCGTCGACGGACCGGGCTCGACACCTTCAGCCTGCGGGAGGGCGACCTCGTGCTCCACGAGCGCCCCGTCGACGGCGACGGCGCTCGTCAGGTCTTCGATCGTGCGGACGACCCGGGAGAGCGGAAGCCGCTCGACGACGCGGCGGTCGTGAACCGACTCGCCGCGCGCCTCGCGGAGGAGCGCGATCAACTCGCGCGACTCGCCGGCACGATCGGGCCGGGCGGAGCGATCGAACTCACCCCCGAGCTCCGCGCGGAACTCGAGTCGCTGGGCTACCTCCGGGGCGACGAATGAGTCGGAGCGCGTCGCGAGCTCGGGTCCCGGCACCGCTCCTCGGTGCCTGCGCGCTCGTCGCCGCCGGAGCGTTCGCGGACCGTGTCGAGGGCGCGCTCGTCTGGTCGCTGCTCGTCGCGACGGGAACGGGTTGGTTCGCGGCGCCGCGCGCGTGGTGGCTCGCCCCGCTCGCCTTCGGACTCGCGACGACGGCGACGACGTCCGCGGCGTTCGGGCTCGCCGCGCCGTGGTCGGCAGCGCTCGTCGCCGGCGTCGCGGCGGTGCTCGGCGCGATCGGACGTCGGTCGCCGGGAACGGCGCGCGCGGCGGCGCCCCTCGCGGTCGCGGCGGTGCTCCTCGTCGCGCGACTCCCCGACCTCGTCGGAGCCGCACCCGCGGGTTTCGCCCGGGTCGACCCGACGCTCGCGGCGCGCCTCCTCGACGCGTCCCCGACCACGTGGGTGGTCGAGTCCGCCGGGCTCGACCTCATGCGCCACCCCGCGGTCTACGCGCCGGCAGGAACCGACTGGTTCAGCGACGCGCGAACGCCCGTCCGCGGCGAGCTCGCGGGTACGATCGCGCTCGTCCTGGGGTGTGCCGCCTCCTTCCTCGCCGCGCGGCAGCGAACCGAGAGCCGAAGATGACGATCCGCAAGTTCTTCTGCACGTTCCCGCAGGAGCTCATCCACGAGCCCATCATCAGCCACACGCTGAACGCCGAGTTCGGCGTGGTGCCGAACATCCGCGCCGCGAGCATCACCGAGCACATCGCGATGGTCGCGATCGACATCGAGGGCGAGCCCGCGAAGATCGCACTCGCCGTCGAGTACATGCGCGACCGCGGCGTGAAGGTCGAGGAGCTGAAGTCCGAGGACGCGCGGCCGAAGGATCGCGAGTGAGGGAGCGCACGGGAGCGACGCGGCGCGACGAACCGAGCGAGGCGGAGGCCGCCCGCGTGGACGGCAGCCGACCGAGCGCCCGACGACACGCTCGCGCCGCCGGGTCCGCGGTCCTCGCCGTCGCGCTGTGCGGCGCCCTCGTCGCCTGCGCGTCGACGGGGCGCGGCCGACCCGTGGCCGGCGCCGTCGCGAGCGCGCCACCGCTCGCGACGCTGGCGGGCCTCGAGATCCTCGACGCCGGCGGGAACGCGGCCGACGCGGCCGTCGCGACGGCGCTCGCGCTCGCCGTCGTGTACCCGCAGGCGGGCAACCTCGGCGGCGGCGGTTTCGCCGTGTGGGTCCCGGGCTCCGGGCCGCGCGGTGCGCGCACACTCGACTTCCGCGAGACCGCACCGCGCGAGCTCGATCCCACCGACTTCGACGACGGAGCGGGTGGCGTCGACCGCGCGAAGGCCGTGCGCAGCGTCTTCGCCGCCGGCGTGCCGGGCTCGCCCGCCGGGCTCGTCGAGCTCCAGCGCACGCTCGGTCGACTCGACCTCGAACGCGTCGCCGAGCCCGCGCTGCGCCTCGCGCGCCGCGGCTTCGCCGTCGACGCGCACCTCGCGCACGACCTGCGCGACGCGACGCTGCGTTCGCGCCTCGAGGCCTCGGCCGCGGCGCGCGCCGTGTTCTACCCCGACGGCTCGCCGCTCGCCGAGGGCGACCTCCTCGTGCAGGCGGACCTCGCGCGCACGCTCGAGCTGCTCGTCGCCGCCGGCGAGCGCGGCTTCTACCGCGGCGAGACCGCGGACGAACTCGTCGCCGAGATCGCGCGCGGCGGGGGCGAGATGGACGCGCTCGACCTCGAGTCGTACCACCCGGTCTGGCGCGAGCCGCTCGTCGGCCGCGCGGGCGACCGCACGATCGTGACGATGGCTCCGCCGAGCTCGGGCGGCATCGTGCTGCTGCAGATGTTCGCGATCCTCGACCGACTCGACACGGAGGCGCCGGGGCCCGATCCCGACGAGCGCGAACTCCACGTCTGGATCGAGGCGCTGCGCGCCTGCTTCGCCGATCGCGCGGAGCACCTCGGCGACCCCGACTTCGTCCACGTCCCGATCGACGAGCTGCTCGACCGCGACTGGGTCTCGGCGCGCGCCGCCGCGATCGGCGAACGCGCGGACCCGAACGTCATGCCCTGGGTGCTCGAGCCCGTGGAGCACGGCGGCGAGACCACGCACCTCTCCGTGCTCGACCGCGACGGCAACGCGGTCAGCCTCACGACGACGCTCAACACGACGTTCGGGAGCGGGATCATGGTCGAGGGCGCCGGCTTCCTCCTGAACAACGAGATGGACGACTTCGCCATCCGTCCCGGCGTCCCGAACGCGTACGGCCTCGTCGGCACCGCCGCGAACGCCATCGAGTCGGGCAAGCGTCCGCTCTCGTCGATGACGCCGACCGTGGTGTGCGACCGCGGCGGCCACGTCGAGTTCGTCGTCGGCAGCCCCGGCGGACCGCGCATCATCACGTCGGTCTTCCAGGTCCTCGACCGCGTGCTCGTCCACGGCGCGACGCTCGAGGACGCGATCCGCGCGCCGCGACTGCACCAGCAGTGGAAGCCGGTGCGCACCTACGTCGAGCCCGGCTTCGACGAAGCCGTCGTCGACGCGCTCGTCGCGCGCGGTCACGTGATCGAGCGCGCGACGTCGACCTGGTCCGACGTGCAGGGCGTGCTCGTCGGGCGCGACGGGAGCGTGACGGCGTTCAGCGACCCGCGCCGCGGCGGCGCGGCAGGACTCGAGGGTCGCGGGCTCGTGCAGGAGCCCGCGGCTCCCTAGAGCCTGTCCCGAAAGTCCCTGCTCCGGCTTCGTCCTCGTCGCCGAAGCGTCGTCGGGCTCGACGAGCCGTGCTCAGCGACCCTACAGGGTCGCTTCCGCCGTCTCGCCGTCGCCCTCCTTGCCTCGACGACGATGACTTCGCCTCACGACGGGACTTTCGGGACAGGCTCCTAGCGCGTCACCGCGAAGGGACCGCGGTCACTCCTCGCCGCCGTCGTCCGGTCCGCCCGCGTCGGGATCCTCGGCCGCACCGCCGTCGACACCGTCCGTCGCACCGCCCTCGGCGCCGTCGGTCGCGCCCGCACCTTCCGCCGGAGCCTCACCGCTCGGCGACGGCTCCGTGGTGCCGAGCCCCCCGAACGGGTCGTACATCTGGACGGGACTCGGCGTCGGCAGCTGCACGTCGACCGTCGTGTCCGTCGGGGGCGGCGTCTCCTCCGCGAACAGGTCCGTCTCGAAGTAGACGTACGCGCCCGCGGCGCCCACGACGATCAGGGCGAGGAGGCTCCACAGGGCCATCATCGCCTGCTTGCGCTTCTGGCCCTCGCGGTCCGGGCGGTGGTGGTGGGGGACCGGATCACCCTTGCGGTGCTTGGGTCGTCCGCCGCGCGCGCGGTCGGCCACGGAGCCGCCCGTCTTCGTGACGATCGGAGCCGGTGCGGCGGCGACCGCGACGGTCTCCTGCGCGCGTGCGGCGGCGCGCTCGCGCTTGAGCCGCTCGAGCGTGCTCGATCCCGAGGTGGCGCTCTCGCGTTCGACCGTCGCCGTGCCCGAGCCGTGCTGGGCCGCGCGCTCCGCCTTGAGGCGCTCGAGCGTGCTCATGGCTCGCGGCGCTTCCGCCGACTCCTCGCGTTCGCGCTGCGCCGCGCGTTCCGCCTTGAGGCGCGCGAGCGTGCCGGACTTCTTCGACGCGGTGTCGTCGTCGCTGTCCGAGCGCTCCGCCGCCCTCTGTGCCTTCAGCCGCTCGAGCGTCGACCCACCGGAGCGCGGACGCGCGGGCACCGGGTCGAGCGTCTCGACGGGTTCGTCGTCGCCGCGCTCCAGCGCCGCGGGCGACCAGTCCTCGGCCTTCTTCGAGGGGGCGCCGGGACGCGCCGGGACCGCGGGAGCGGGGGGCGGCGTCGAGCGCTCCTCGGCCGCGGCCACGTCCTCGGGCTCGAGGTCCTCGAGTTCGAAGTCCTCGAGGTCGGCGACGAAGGCGCTCTCGCGCTCGGGCGCGGCGGCCGGTTCGGGCTTCGCGGCGGCGGCCGCCTCGGCCTCGGCGTCGGGTCGTTCGAAGTCGCGGTGCGGCGCGAACCCGAGCGACGACGGCACCGCGGTCTCGGCGCTCTCCACGAGCTCCTCGCCCGCCTCCTCGATCGCGTCCTCCACGGCGTCGACCGCGTCGAACGCCTCGTCGAGGGTCTCGTGCGCGACCGCCGATGCGAACTCGGAGACCGTCGGAGCGGGGACGTCGCCCGCGTCGTCGGACTCGAGGTCGAGCTCCTCCATCGGGGCCTCCTCGGTCGCGGCGACGGGCGCGGGCGGCGGCGGTGTCTCGACGACCTCGCCGACCTTCACCGCGCCGCTGCAGAGGCGACACTTCACGAAGGGGACGGCGAGTTCCGCGGGGAGTTCGTAGAGCGCACCGCACGCGGTGCACTCGCCGGAGCGCTTCGACATCTCGATCGACGGTGGGGGACGGCGGCCCGCGTCGCGGCGGGCCGGGGGAGGAGGGGCCGCGCGACACGTCCCTCCTCGCGGAGGGATCGCGCGGGCCAGCCTGGCAAGATAGACGCCCGCGCGCGGGGTGCGCAACCGAAGGGCCGCGCGGGGGCGGTTCCCGCCATGTCCACGACGAACTTCCGACTGAACTTCCCGTTCGACCTGACCGGCGACCAGCCCGCCGCGGTCGAGACGCTCTCGCGCAACCTCCGCGAGGGCGCGCGCCACCAGACCCTGCTCGGGATCACGGGCTCGGGCAAGACGCTGACGATGGCGGCGACGATCGAGCGGCTGGGTCGACCCGCCCTCGTGCTCTCGCCGAACAAGACGCTCGCGGCGCAGCTCTACAGCGAGTTCAAGGAACTCTTCCCGGACAACGCGGTGGAGTACTTCGTCTCGTACTACGACTACTACCAGCCGGAGGCGTACGTCCCCTCGAGCGACACGTACATCGAGAAGGACGCGAGCATCAACGAGAACATCGAGCGGCTCCGCAACAGCGCGACGCGCTCGCTGCTCGAGCGCCAGGACGTCGTCATCGTCAGCTCCGTCTCCTGCATCTACGGCCTCGGCAGCCCGAGCAACTACTCCGAGATGGCGCTCAGCGTCTCGGTCGGCGACTCGATCCAGCGCGACGACCTGCTGCGCCGGCTCACCCAGATGCAGTACGCGCGCAACAACCTCGACTTCCGGCGCGGGACGTTCCGCGCGCGCGGCGACGTCGTCGAGGTGTTCCCCTCGTACGAGGAGGACCGAACGATCCGCATCGAGCTGTTCGGCGACGAGGTCGAGGCGATCCTCGACGTCGACCCGATGCGCGGCGAGATCCTCGCGGACCGCAAGACCGTCTCGATCTACCCCTCGGGTCACTACGTCACGCCGCAGGAGCGCGTGCTGCGCGCCTGCGACGGGATCGTCGCGGAGCTCGAGGTGCGCCTGCGCGAACTGCGCAAGTCGGACCGACTGCTCGAGGCGCAGCGACTCGAGCAGCGCACGCGGCGCGACGTCGAGATGATGCGCGAGGTCGGCACGTGCCCGGGCATCGAGAACTACTCGCGCTGGCTCGACGGCCGCGAGGCGGGGGAGGCGCCCTTCACGCTGCTCAACTACTTCCCCGAGGACTGGATCGTCTTCGTCGACGAGAGCCACGTGACCGTTCCGCAGGTCGGCGCGATGTACAAGGGCGACCGCTCGCGCAAGGAGACGCTCGTCGAGCACGGCTTCCGCCTGCCGAGCGCGCTCGACAACAGGCCGCTCCGGTTCGAGGAGTGGGAGAAGCTCGCGAAGCGGACGGTCTACGTCTCGGCGACGCCGGGCCCCTACGAGCTGCGCCAGAGCGAGGACCGTCGCGCCGAGCAGATCGTGCGCCCGACGGGCCTCCTCGACCCGCCCGTCGAGGTGCGCCCCGCGCGCACGCAGGTCGACGACGTCCTGCACGAGATCCGGGTGACGACGAAGGCGGGCTGGCGCACGCTCGTCACGACGCTGACGAAGCGTTCGGCCGAGGAACTGACGACCTACCTGGCCGAACTCGGGGTCAAGGTGCGCTACCTGCACTCCGACATCGACGCGATCGAGCGCGTGCAGATCCTGCGCGAGCTGCGGACAGGCGAGTTCGACGTCCTGGTCGGCATCAACCTCCTGCGCGAGGGGCTCGACCTGCCCGAGGTCGCGCTCGTCGCCGTGCTCGACGCGGACAAGGAGGGCTTCCTGCGGTCCACCACGAGTCTGATCCAGACCTGCGGTCGCGCGGCGCGGAACGCGGAGGGCCGCGTGATCCTGTTCGCCGACAAGGTGACGGACTCCATGCGCCGCACGCTCGACGAGGTGGAGCGCCGCCGCGAGAAGCAGGTGGCCTACAACGCCGAGCACGGCATCGTGCCGCGCACGATCATCAAGCCGGTGCGCGACTCGATCGAGCGGCTCTACGACATGGACTTCTCGTCGGTCGACCTGCCCGAGGACTCCGCGACGCACGTGGCCGAGGCGGGTCCCGGCTACACCGACCCGAAGGCGCTGCGCGCCGCGATCGAACGCCTGCGCGGCGAGATGTACGAGGCCGCCGCCGAGCTGCGCTTCGAGGACGCCGCGCGCATGCGCGACGAGCTCAAGCGGCTCGAACGCAGCGAGCTGGAGGTGACGTGAGCGAGGGCGGTCCGCGCTGGAGCATCGACGGCGTCCCCGAGCTCCCCGGCGTCTACCTGTTCCACGACGCCGCGGGGAAGGTGCTCTACGTCGGCAAGGCGCGCAACCTGCGCAGCCGTCTCTTCTCGTACCGCCGACCCGGCGGCGACGGTCGGCTGGGCGTGCTGTTCCTCGAGCAGGAGGCGGAGCGCGTCGAGACGATCGTCACGCGCACCGAGCAGGAGGCGCTGCTCCTCGAGGCCGAACTCATCAAGCGCCACCAGCCGCCGCACAACGTCCGGCTGCGCGACGACAAGTCGTTCCTGATGGTGCGGCTCGACCTCGACGAGCGCTTCCCGCGCCTGAAGTTCGTCCGCGCACACGACCCGAAGCGCACGCGCGCCGGCGGACGGTCGCGACTGTTCGGTCCGTTCGCGTCGTCCGGCGCCGTCAGACGCACGCTGAGCGACCTGCACCGCATCGTGCCGCTGCGCGACTGCAGCGACGCCGTGCTGAACAACCGCTCGCGTCCCTGTCTCAAGCACCAGATCGGGCTGTGCAGCGCGCCCTGCGTCGGTCTCGTCGACGAGCAGCAGTACGCACAGCTCGTCTCGCGAGCCGTCGACGTGCTGTCGGGCGACACCCGCGAGCTCGAGGACGACCTGCGCGCACGCATGCAGTCCGCGTCGGAGCGGCTCGAGTACGAGCAGGCCGCGTTCTGGCGCGACCGGCTCGAGGCGCTGCGGCGCACGAGCGAGCGCCAGGGCGTCAGGCCGAGCGACAGCGTCGACCGCGACGTGCTCGGACTCGCGCGCGAGGGCGACCGCGCCGTCGTGCACCGACTCGCGTTCCGGGGGGGACAACTCGTCGAGAGTCGGTCCCACACCTTCCGAACCGCGTTGCCCGACGAGGACGCGCTGTCCGACGTCGTGACGGCGCTGTACGGCACGGGTGGTCGCCGCAAGGCGCCGCGCGAGGTCGTCGTGCCGTGCCGACCCGCCGACGAGGACTGGCTCGCCGAGCTGTTCGGCGTCGAACGCTTCGTCGTCCCCGCGAGCGGCGAGCGACTGCGCTTCCTCGACGTCGCCGGCGAGAACGCGCGCGCCCACCTCGTGCGCGCCGGGACGACCGAGGAACAGCACGCGGAGGCGCTGCGGCGCGTCGCCGAGCTCGCCGGCCTCGACCCGGAGTCGCCGCCCGAGACGATCGACTGCTTCGACGTGTCGAACACGCAGGGCGCCGAGGTCGTCGCGAGCCGCGTGCGCTTCGTGCGCGGCGTGCCGGACCGATCGGGCTACCGCCGCTTCACCGTGCGCGGCGTCGCCGGTCAGGACGACTTCGCGTCGATGGCCGAGGTGGTGGGGCGGAGCCTGCGCCGCGGTCTGCGCGAGGACGACCTGCCCGACCTCGTCGTCGTCGACGGCGGTGCGCAGCAGCTCGCGAGCGCACTCGCCGCGCGCGACGAGGCCGGCGCGTTCGACGTGCCGATGGTGGGGCTCGCGAAGGCGCGCTCGGAACGAGGTCCCGAGGGGCGGCGCAAGGCGGCGACGGAGGAGCGGCTCTTCCTCACGCCCGAGTCCGAGCCGCTCGACCTGCCGAAGCACGACGCCGGTCGGCATCTGCTCGAGCGGCTGCGCGACGAGGCCCACCGCTTCGCCATCACGTTCCACCGCCAGCGCCGCGGGAAGATCAAGTCGCGCCTCGACGCGATCCCCGGCGTGGGGGAGACGCGGCGCAAGGCGCTCCTGCGCACCTTCGGCAGCGCGACCGGCGTCTCGCGCGCCAGCGTCGAGGAGATCGCCGCGGTCCAGGGCATCGGCCTCGACCTCGCGAAGGTGATCGCGGAGCACCTCCGGTCGAAGTGAGTGGGGCCGCCGTGTGAAGTGATCGCGGCAGCGGGGCCGACGGCCCCCGCGCGGGGTATCGTGGAGCGGACGATCGAGTCCCCCGACGCACCGCGGGCCGAGCCTCCCGGGCTCCTCCTCCGAGGAAGTGCGTCGGAACCGCGTCGACCCCGAGACTCGAAGCGAGTTCCGCTCCGCGCGCGCCCCCTCGGCGCGAACCCGACCGCCCCTCCCATGTCCCTCGCGATCGCCGGCGTCGTCCTGACGATCCTCGTCCCCGGCTACCTGCTCGCGCGCCTCGTCCACCAGGACGGCGAGAAGCGCTGCCTGGCCGACTTCCTCGCGGTGTCGGCGGCGCTCGGCGCGCTCGCCGTCGGCGTCGTCGCGCAGCTCCTCGCGTGGGGGCTCGTGTGGACGCCGACGAGCTTCTTCGCCTCGCTCGCCGTCGTGTGCGTCGCGGCGGTCGTGGCGGGCCGGCTCCGCCGGAGCCCGATCCGGCCCGTCCGCGTCGGGGTCACGGACCTCCTCGCGATCGCGCTGATCTGGTTCCTCGCGGCTCGTCTCGTACCGGCTGCGCAGTACGTGTTCGGCTCCGCGGACGAGGGCATCTACCCGAACGCGGCGATGGAGATCGTGCGCTCCGGCGGGTCGACCTTCCTCGACCCGACGCTCGACGCGATGCCGCCCGAGATCGCCGAGCTCACGCACAAGGACTACATCGGAGGTTTCTACGCGCTCCACCCGCCCGAGCGCGGTTGGGTGACGCCGCACGGCCTCCACATGATGCCGTCGTTCTTCGCCGTGCTGCACGCGTTCGGCGGTCGCGACCTGATGCTGTACGGGCCGCTGATCTTCACGATCGTGGCGCTCGGCGCGTTCAACCTCCTCGCGAGGCGCGTCGCGGGCGCCTACTGCGCGCTGTTCTGCACGGCCGTGCTCGGCGTGAACCCCATCACGGTGTGGTTCTCGAAGATCACCTTCGCGGAGAGCATGAGCGAGATGTTCCTGCTCGCCGGGTTCGCGGTGTTCGCGACGGCGTGGCCCGAGGGGTCGACGCGCCGGGAGCCCGGCGCGGTGAGCGTGCCCCGGCTCGTCGCGGCGGGACTCCTGCTCGGCGCGGTGAACCACGCGAAGATCGACTTCTTCCTGATGCCCTGGGCCGTCCTCGTCGGTGCCGTGATGCTCCTGTGGGGGCGACACGGACGGCGCAGCGCCATGGCGTTCGTCGGCGGCTACCTGGTGATGTTCGTGCTCGCGGTGCTGTACGCGTTCACGGACCACCACATCTACTACTGGTCGCAGTTCTTCAACACGCAGATG
The DNA here is from genome assembly GCA_041398665.1 of Planctomycetota bacterium. GTDB lineage: Bacteria > Planctomycetota > UBA1135 > UBA1135 > Rohdeia. The sequence goes on from JAWKUH010000003.1 coordinate 42,653, forward strand.
TACGACGGCGGCAAGAACGCCGTCATGTACCTCGCCGGTGTGTTCACGCCGCTCCTCCTGACCGGTGCCGCGCTCGGTGCGCCGCGCCTCGTCGAGGGTTTCGACCGCACCCTCCTCGTGCGCAGGCTCACGATCGTCGCGGGCGTCCTCACGTTCGGCGCGACGGCGTACCTCTACTGGCTCGCGCCGGCGCGCGTCGAGTGGTTCCAGGCGACGGAGGCGGCGCCGGACTCGCTCCCGTGGTGGAAGGAGGCGCTCGCGAAGGCGCCCGACATCTCGCCCTTCAGCGGGACGCCGACCTTCACGGAGCAGACGATGTCGGGGCTCGGTCTGTACGTCGGCGCGCTGGCCGTGATGCTCGGCGTGGCGGGAGCCTTCGTGCTGCTGCTGCGGCGCGACCGCGGCTCGATCGCGCCGTTCGTGCTCTTCTTCTTCGCACAGACCGCGATGCTGATGCTCATCAGCGGCAAGATCGACTACACCGCGGCGCACCCGCACTCGCCGGGCCGGCGCTTCCTCGGCATCTCGGCGCCGGGCTGCGTGCTGATGTCGATCGTTCCGTGGTTCCTCCTCGCGAAGGAGGTGTCGTACGGCCGCTACCTGCGCGACGCAGGGGTCGCGCTCGCCGTGTACCTCCTGCTGTTCGGGAGGTCGCAGGCCTGGCCCATGCGCGACGCGGCGCTGTGGGACCGGACGCTCCACGACGTGGACACGATGGCCGCCGCGACGACGCCGGACACGGTGCTCCTCTCGATGGTCGACGACTCGCTCGCGACCCGCTACCAGATCCCGCTGCGGTTCTTCGGCGGCGTGAAGAGCCTGAAGCTGAAGGGCGGCATCACGCCCGACGAGGTGGAGCGTCTCGTCGCGTACCTGCGCGACGCGGGCCTCCGCCCGGTGCTGCTCGCCGGCAAGGAGTTCCCCGACGACGATCCGGCGAAGGTGCGCGCGACGGAGCTGCTCGACCCGCAGGGCTACTGGTCCTACCAGGTCACCGAGAACACGCTGACGTACACGCGCGGTCACCTGCCGCGCCGCGTCGACTTCTCGACCTGGCGGCCGACGATGGAGTTCCACGGGCTGCCGGCACCGACCGCGACGGAGTGACGGCGCCGCGTCGACGCGCGTTCAGCCCCGCGGGTGGAAGCGCGTGTGCACGCGCCGGATCGTCGACGGGTCGAGGTGCGTGTAGAGCTGCGTCGTCTTGATCGAAGCGTGCCCGAGCAGCTCCTGGACGCTGCGCAGGTCGGCGCCGTTCTCGACCATGTGGCTCGCGAAGGAGTGCCGCAGCGTGTGCGGCGAGACCTCGGACGACACGCCGGCCTGCAGGGCGCGGCGCTTGACCATGGCCCACGCCGCGGTGCGACCGAGAGGCTTCGCCGTGCGCGAGACGAAGACCTCGTCGCGCAGGATCGCGCCGTGGACCGCCGGACGGCCGTGTTCGATCCACGCGCGCAGCGCCTCGCGCGCGCGTCGGCCGAGCGGCACCACGCGCACCTTGTCGCCCTTCCCGTGGAGTCGCAGCGACGCGAGTTCGGGCTCGAGGTCGCGCGTCGTGAGGCCGAGCGCCTCGCTGATGCGCGCGCCGCACGCGTAGAGCACCTCGAGCAGCGCGCGGTCGCGCAGGTCGATCCAGTCCTCGCCGGACGGCGCCGCGAGCAGCGCGTCCACCTCGCGCGCGGAGAGCACGGGCGGCAGCGAGCGCTCCAGCCTGGGCGCGTCGATGCGCGCCGCGGGATCGCGCGCGAGGTCGCCCTCGGCGACGAGGAAGTGCACGAAGCCGCGCAGCACGGCGAGGGCGCGCGCGACGCTCGCCTCCGCCGCGCCGCGCGGTCCGCGGAGGTGGGCGAGCCAGTCGACGATGTCGGACTCGACGAGGTCCTTCGGTCGACGACCGCCGCGGCGCTCGAGCCAGCCCGTCCAGTCGCGCAGGTCGCGCGCGTAGGCGACGAGCGTGTTCCGCGAGACCTGGGACTCGACGCGCAGGACCTCGAGGTACTCCTCGACGCACAGGTCGAGCGGGGTCTTCGCGCGCTCCTCCGTCACGCCCACAGCATGGGGCGCGTTCGTTCGCACCGCACCGTCGGCGCGTCCGCGCGCGACTCCCTCGTCCCGGCTCGGGGCCGCGTCAGTCCTGCGCCTCGGCCTCGTCGGCGTAGCCGAGCCCGCGCAGGATCTCGAGCGCCTCGTCCGAGAGGCTCGGGAGTTCGCGCGGACGCACCGCCAGGTCGCGCAGCACGCGGACCTCCTCGCGGTTGCGCTCGATCAGCTCCATGAGCTGGGCGACGACCTCCGGGTGCTCCGACGCGACGTCGCGGCGCTCCTGCGGGTCCGCCTCGAGGTCGTAGAGCTCGATCAACACCTCCGGGAGTCGCTCGCTCGCGAAGCGCTCGAGGGCCTCGCGTCCGGGGTCCGCGAGCAGCTCGTCGTCGACCGCCTTCGTCATCCCGCGCCGCGCGAGGTGCGGGAACGCCGCGACGACGTCCTCGCGCGGCATCCTGGGGTGCGTGAGTCGCGCCGCGAGCGGTCCGTCGAGCGGCCGCGACCAGTGCAGGCACCAGCGGCCGAGGCGGACCGAGCGCTGGTTCTCGATCAGGCCGCCGAACGAGAACTGCGGGAGCTCCTCGAGCTCGTACCCCGGTCGGAACGCGCCCGCGAGCGAGCGTCCCGAGAGGAAGGAGCGTTCGTGGGGGAGTCCGACGAGTTCGAGCACCGTCGGGTACACGTCGACGAGCTGCACCGGTGTCGTCACGCGCAGGCCCGTTCCGCGTCCGTGCGGCAGGTGCACGATCAACGGCACGTGCGTCACGAGCGGGTCGAGCACGCCGTGACCGAAGAGGAGGTCGCTCTCGCCCACGGTCTCGCCGTGGTCGGCGAGCAGCACGACGATCGCCTCCTCGAACACGCGACGTGCACGCAGGTCGTCGAAGAACGCTCCGAGCTTCGCGTCGAGCTCCGCGATGCCGCCGTCGTAGTCCGCGCGGAGCCGCTCCGACGAGACCGTCTCGGGCAGATCGCCCTCCGGGAACACGCCGCGCGCGACGTACTCGTGCACGATGCCGAAGGCCTGGTTCACGCCGCCGGCGAGCAGCTGTTCGTCGCGCCGCGCGTCGGGTTCGAAGCGGGCGCGTGCCTCGAGCGACGCGACGTACGGACCGTGCACGTCGAAGGCGTGCACGAACAGGAACCACGGACGCTCGTCGCGGCGCGCGTCGAGCCAGTCCAGCGCGAGCCTCGTGGTGTGCTCGATGCCGCCGCTGCGGTCGGCGAGGGGGACGAAGCCGGCGGAGTCGTCCCAGACGTCGAAGCCCTGCGAGAAGCCGAGGCGCGCGGAGAGCCAGGTGTTGTCGACGAATCCCGCCGTGCGATAGCCGGCCGAACGCAGGGCCTCGGCGATGGTCCAGCGGTTCGGTGCGATCGCGCGCTGCTCCCACTGCTGCACGGCGCCGGCGTGCGCGGGATCGGGCGGCAGCTCGTGCGCGCGCGGGTACATGCCGGAGAACAGCGCCATGAAGCTCGGCACGGTCCAGGTCGCGTTCGACGTGCAGTTCTCGAACACCACGGACTCCGCGGCGAACTCGGCGATGGAGGGCGCCGTCTCGCGCTCGTACCCGTAGATCCCGAGGTGGCGCGCCGCCAGCGTGTCGATCGCGACGACGACGACGGGCGGGAACGTCATCCCCTCGGAAGCGACGACGCGCGCGGCGTCGAGTTCGAGCGTCGCGCCCTCCTCCGAGAACCACGCGAACTCGACCTCGAGGACGCCCTCGCCCACCACGGCGAGGTCGAGCTGGCGCTGGAGGGGCTCGGTCGGACCGACGTCGACGAGCTCGACGGGGAAGCCCTCGTCGACGCGCTCGCCGGTCAACGTGTCGAGCCGCACCTGCGCGACGCGCAGCGTGCCGCGTCCGCTCGCGGTCCCCGTCGTGTCGAGCGTGGCGGCGCGCGGCACCTCGACGCGGTAGGCGACCGCGCTCCCCGGTGCGAAGGTGACGCGACGCTCGTCGACGTCGACCTCGACCGTGCTCGCCGTCCCCACGTCGACCGAGGCGAGTGCGACGCCCAGCGGTCGCCCCAGGGCGAGTCCACGAGCTCGTCGAGCTCGAACTCGATCACGTTCCGCCCGCGCAGCCAGGCGCGCTTCGGCGCGTGCACCACGTGCTCCTCGAGTCCGACACCGCACGCGATCTCGCCGATCACGGTCCCGTTGAGGAGCACGCGGACCGGCACGGGAGGCGGCCGCGTCCCGTCCTCGCGCAGCGAGTTGTCGAAGAACGCGGCGAGCGTGACGGTGACGTCGCGGTCCGCCGGACCCGACGACTCGACACGGACACCCGCGCGGCGCTCGAGCGCGACGACGTAGGGCGGGTGCAGATCGCTCGCCTCGACGGTGTACTCGCGCCAGCGCCCGACCGCTCGCCCCTGCCACCCGCGCTCGGGATCGGGCTCGACCCTGCCGGCGTCGCGGTAGAGCGTCGCGGGGCTCCGCGCGAGCAGGTCGGCGACCTCCACCGGCGTCGGTGGGGTCCGCCGACGCCGAGGGCGGTCGGTCGCACGCGACCGGGATCGCGGCGACGAGCACCGCGAGGGCGGGGAGGGGGATCGAACTCGCATCGCTCGCGCGACCTTCGGACGGACGTCCTCGGGGCGATCGGCAAGGTGCTGCGAGCGGATCCAGTCGGATGGAGAACTCCTCGCGCCGCGCCGTCTCGGGCGGACTGGGGGGCTCCTTCGTCGTACCACGGGGGACGCACCGCTAGGATGCCCCGCCATGTCCGACAGCGGCGACCCTAGCGCGGCCCCGTCCGGAGGTCGCCGCCCGTTCCTCCGATTCGTCGTGGTCGCCCTGCTCCTGGGTCTCGACCTGTGGTCGAAGTCGGCGGTCTTCGCCTGGCTGACGCGGGTCCCCGGCGCCGCTCCGCCCCCCGGCGTCGAGGTCTGGTTCAACGGCCACTGGCGCTTCCCGGTGATCGGCGACTTCCTCGGGATCATGCTCAGCGAGAACCCCGGCGCCGCCTGGGGGTGGGGGACGAGGTGCCCTGGCTCCTCGTCGGCGGGCGGGTCGTCGCCGGCGTCGTGCTCGTCGTCCTCCTCGCGCGGACCCACCGCTCGAGCCGCGTGCTGATGACCGCCCTCGTCCTCGTGCTCTCGGGCGCCCTCGGGAACCTCTACGACAACCTCTTCCGCACCCCGCCCGAGGGCCGTCCCTTCGGCATGGTCCGCGACTTCGTCCACGTCTACTTCGAGCGCTGGGAGTACCACTTCCCGACGTTCAACGTGGCGGACTCGTGCATCACCGTCGGCGCGGTGCTGCTGGTCCTCTCGAGCTTCTTCGGCAGCGAGCGGAAGTCGGAGCACGACCTCGCGGCGGCCGCGGGTGCCGCGACCGACCCCGAGAGCTGATCGAGGCTCTCGGGTCCGCCCGGTGCGCGTACAGTAGGCCCCCATGCCGTCCCTCGCGGTGCGCCTGGGTCCGCTCGTCGCGCGCAACCCCGTCCTCTCGGCCTCCGGCACCTTCGGCCACGGCCTCGAGATGGAGGGGTTCTGCCCGCCCGACGGCGTCGGCGGGCTCGTCAGCAAGACCGTGACGCTGCGGCCGCGCGCCGGCAATCCCGCGCCGCGGCTGTGCGAGACGGCGGCGGGACTCATCAACTCGATCGGTCTCGAGAACAAGGGTCTCGCGCACTACCTCGAGCACGTGCTGCCCGAGATGGCGCGCGCGGACTGTCTCGTCATCACGAACGTCGGCGGACACGACGACCACGAGTTCGCGGAGCTCGCGGCCGCGCTCGACGAGCGCGACGAGGTCGACGCGATCGAGCTCAACCTCTCGTGCCCCAACGTCGACGACGGCAAGCTCCCGCTCGCGACCGACCCGAGGCGCGCGGAGGCCGTCGTGCGCGGTGCGCGCGAGGCGACGACGAAGCCGATCTTCGCCAAGCTCTCGCCCAACGTGACGCGCATCGGCGACATGGCGCGCGCGGTGGAAGCGGGGGGTGCCGACGGCGTGACGGCGGTGAACACCCTGCTCGGACTCTCCGTCGACTGGCGCCGGCGGCGGCCCGGCGTCGCCACGGTGCAGGGCGGCTACTCGGGTCCGGGCATCAAGCCGGTCGCGCTTCGCTGCGCGTGGGAGTGCGCGCAATCGGTGTCGATCCCCGTGATCGGCTGCGGCGGCATCACGTGCGCCGACGACGTGCTGGAGTACCTCGTCGCGGGGTGCAGCGCCGTCCAGGTCGGCACCGTCTCGTTCTCCGACCCCGGCACCATGGCGCGACTCGCGAGCGAACTCGACGCCCTGCTCGCGAGCGCCGGCGTCGAGGACGTCAACGATCTCGTGGGGAGTCTGCGCGACGGTCGCGAACGTTCCAGAAGGCCCCGCCCCGACGACGTCCGGGGTCGCGTGTGAACGGGGGAGCGCGGAGAACGCCGTGAAGTTCGAGGACATCGAGCAGGACCACGTCGCGCGCGCCGTCCGCATCTACTGTCGGCACGCCTGGCCGGCGGGCTGCGACGGAGCGCCGCGCATCGACGTCGTGCCGATCCTCGAGGCGTCGTCGCGCGACGCCGCGCTGGCCCACTTCGACCGCGGCGATCCCGGCGACGACCCGGACTCGAGGCGCTTCTCGCTGCGGCTCGGGAACCACCGCTACCCGTTCATGAAGCTGGTGCTCCAGGAGCACCTCGTCGCCGAGGAGTTCTACTTCGAGGTCGACACGCACGACCGGCTCGACGTCCCGCCCGAGACGCCGGACTACGCGGACTGGCTCGCGCTCAAGCGCTTCAACCGCGGTCTCAAGCTCGAGATCGAGCGCGCCTGGCTCGAGGCCTGTCTCCCGACGAGCGCCGACCTGCACGCGCTGTGCGGCGAGCTCGCGCGCAAGGAGCGCGCGAAGCATCGCGGCCGCCTGCTCCTCGTCGACGACGACGTGGAGGTGTGCGGCGGACTCGCGCTGCTCCTGCGTGCGCGCGGCTACGAGGTCGAGGAGGTCCACGACGGCGCCGCGGCGATGAGTCGCCTCTCGCAGCCCCCGCGCCCCGACCTCGTCCTCCTCGACTACGAGATGCCGGACGTCTCCGGTCAGGAGGTCCTCGCGGCGGTGCGCGCGCGCGACGAGCTCGTCGAGCTGCCCGTCCTCATGGCGACCGCCTCGGCGATCCGGCTGGACCAGGTCCCCGACGTGACCGGCCTGCTCCGCAAGCCGTACCCCCGCCAGGTGTTGTTCGAGATGATCGACCGGCTCCTCGCGAACACGCTCGGGCGCGCGTGAGCGGCGGGGCTGCGGCACGCGCGGCCGCACGCACCGAGAACCGTCGCCGCACGGGGTCGCTCCGGCGCCGGACGCTGGCCCCGCGGGGACCGCGAAGTCGACCCCCCGACGCGATCGCTGCCCACGGATCGTCGCTGGGGGGTCGATCCCGACCGGCCCTGCGTGCATGATGGTCCGTCCGAAACCGGGCGGAGAGTCCGGGACCTCGCTCGTTCGACGCCGCCGGGGGGCGGTCACCACGCCATGGACTGGGACAGGCTGCGGGACAAGTGGAACAGCTTCGGCGAGAACATCGGCCGAGGGATGCTGGGGGTCTTCGGTTCGAAGACGCAGCGCGAGGTCCGGAAGCTCGGGCCCCTGGTCGGGCGGATCAACCAGCTCGAGAGCTGGGCGCAGGGCCTCACCGGCGAGCAGTTCCACGCCCAGACCGCGGCCTGGAAGGCGGCGATCGCGGCGGGCGAGCTCCAGCTCGAGGACGTGATGGCCGAGGCCTTCGCGCTCGTGCGCGAGGCCGCCGTCCGCACGCTCGGCCTGCGCCACTTCGACGTCCAGCTCGTGGGCGGCGTCGCGCTCCACGAGGGCAAGGTCGCCGAGATGGCGACGGGTGAGGGCAAGACGCTCGTCGCGACGCTGCCGCTCTACCTCAACTGCCTCGCCGGCAAGCCGGTCTACCTCGTCACGGTCAACGACTACCTCGCGCGCCGCGACGCGACCTGGATGTCGCCGGTCTACGAGTACCTCGGCGTGACGGTGGCGGCGATCCAGTCGTACATGTCCTCGGCCGAGCGCCTGCCGGTCTACGGCTCGGACATCGTCTACGGCACGAACAACGAGTTCGGCTTCGACTACCTGCGCGACAACATGAAGACGCGGGTGACGGAGCAGGTGCAGCGCGAGCTGTCCTACGCGATCATCGACGAGGTCGACTCGATCCTCATCGACGAGGCGCGCACGCCGCTCATCATCTCCGGTCCCGCCGAGCTGACGCCCGACAAGTACCGCCAGGCGAACGACGTCGCGAAGCAGCTCGTCCGCGACGAGGACTTCGAGGTGAAGGAGAAGGAGCGCTCGGCCTCGCTCAAGGAGGAGGGCATCGAGAAGGCCCAGAAGCTCCTCGGCGTCGAGTCCTTCTACGAGCCGGGACACACCGACTGGCCGCACTACATCGAGAACGCGATCCGCGCGCACCACCTCTACCAGCTCGACCGCGAGTACGTGATCGAGGAGGGCGAGGTCGTGATCGTCGACGAGTTCACGGGCCGCAAGATGCAGGGCCGCCGCTGGTCGGACGGTCTGCACCAGGCGGTCGAGGCCAAGGAGGGCCTGCGGATCCGCCAGGAGAACCAGACCCTGGCCACGATCACCTTCCAGAACTACTTCCGCCTCTACAACAAGCTCGCGGGCATGACCGGTACCGCGATCACCGAGGCCGAGGAGTTCTTCAAGATCTACGGGATGCAGGTGATCCAGGTCCCGACGAACCGACCGATCGCCCGTCTCGACCAGCAGGACGTCGTCTACCGCACCGAGCCCGAGAAGTGGAACGCGATCGTCGACGAGATCCGGCGCGTCCACGAGAAGGGCCAGCCCGTGCTCGTCGGTACGACCTCGGTCGAGAACTCGGAGAAGGTGTCGGATCTCCTGACCGAGGCCGAGATCCCGCACGAGGTGCTCAACGCCAAGAACCACGAGCGCGAGGCGCACATCGTCGCCAACGCCGGCCGGCGCGGCGCCGTGACCGTCTCGACGAACATGGCGGGCCGCGGTACCGACATCAAGTTGGGCGGCAACTTCGAGCACAAGCTCGCCGAGGCGCTGGCCGAGGCCGGCCTCTCCGAGGGCGACCCCGACCAGCTCGAACGCATCGACGAGATCCGCACGCGCGTCCGCGAGGAGTGCGACCGGCTCGAGGACGAGGTCCTCGGCCTCGGCGGCCTCTACGTGCTCGGCACCGAGCGCCACGAGTCGCGCCGCATCGACAACCAGCTCCGCGGTCGTTCCGGCCGTCAGGGCAACGCCGGCGAGTCGCGCTTCTTCCTGTCGCTCCAGGACCCGCTGATGAAGCGGTTCTACCGCGACTGGGTGACGAACTTCATGGAGCGCCTCGGGATGAAGGAGGGCGTGCCGATCGAGTCCGGCATGGTCTCACGCGCCATCCAGCGTGCACAGAAGAAGGTCGAGGAGTACTACTTCGAGATCCGCAAGAACCTCATCGAGTACGACGAGGTGATGGACGAGCAGCGCAAGCGGATCTACGACGCGCGCCAGGACGTGCTCGAGAACATCGGTCTCGAGGAGCGCGTCAAGGAGATGATCGCCCGCTCCGTCGAGCGCGCGACGGCCGTGAACGAGGAGGATCCGGACGGCTTCGCCGCCTGGTTCCGCAAGACCTTCGGCGACGACATCGACCGCGAGCGCGCGGTCGCCGTCACCGAGAAGGACGCCGATCCGCAGCCCGCGATCGAGGCGGCCCTCGACGTGCACACTCGGCGCGAGGAGGCCATGGGCGAGCGCAGCATGCGCGAGCTCGAACGCTACGTGCTCCTCAACACCATCGACGCGAAGTGGAAGGACCACCTCCACGCCGTCGACGCGCTCAAGCAGGGCATCGGCCTGCGCGGCTACGCGCAGAAGGACCCGAAGAACGAGTACAAGGCCGAGGCCTTCCACCTGTTCGAGAAGCTCTTCGCCTCGATCGAGGACGAGGTGGCGAGCCTCGTGCTGCGCGTCCGCTTCGCCGAGGGCGGCGAGGACGAGCCGGAGAGCGCCGACGTCTACGCCGGTGCCGCCGAGGCGTCCGCCCCCGCGGCTCCGCCCGCACAGGCCGCCGAGGCTCGCCGCGCAGCGGGTGCGTCGAGCGGCACGGCCACCGCGGCACCGCCCCGTCGCGCCACGGGTGCGCGACAGCCGTCGGCCCAGCGCGCGTTCGACCACGCGCGTCGGAGCGGGCAGATCGAGCCCGCGGCCCAGCCCGCGGCGGATCCGCGCTTCCAGAACGTCGGCCGCAACGACCCCTGTCCCTGTGGGAGCGGCAAGAAGTTCAAGAAGTGCCACGGGCAGAGCTGACGGGCGGGACCGCCCGTTCCCGCGCTCCGTGGATCGTTCCGTGAGCATGCGCTCCACGGCGCGTCGAACATGAGCGCGGAGTCCGATCCGGCCGGCGCCGAGCGAGGCGCGCCCTCGCGACGCGGCGGCGGCGACGGCGTCGAACCGATCGTCGGTGACCCCAACCCGGGGCTCCGCAGCGCGTTCCTGCACCTCGTCTACGACCTCGCCTGGCTCGTCGCGATCGCCTGCATCGGTCCGGTGATGTGGTGGCGCGCCCGGCGTCGTCCGGAGGTCGGGACGACGCTCCGCGAGCGACTGGGGCGCGGTCCGATCCCTCCCGGCGACGGTCGCCCCGTCGTGCTCCTCCACGGCGTCAGCGTGGGGGAGGTGAAGGGCGCGCGCAGTCTCGTGGACCGACTGCGCGAGGAACGACCCGACCTCGAGGTCGTCGTCAGCACGACCACCTCGACGGGTGCGGACGTCGCGCGTTCGCTCTACCCCGACCTGCGCGTCGTGCGCTTCCCCGCCGACCTGTCGCCGGTCGTGCGCCGCTTCTTCGAGCGGGTCCGACCCGTCGCGGTCGTGCTCGTCGAGCTCGAGATCTGGCCGAACTTCCTGCGCGAGGCCAACCGTCGCGGCGTGCCGCTGACGGTCGTCAACGGACGCATCACGAAGAAGAGCTTCGGGCGCTACCGCCTCTTCAAGCACCTGTTCCCGCAGTTCAACCGCATCAGCCTCTTCTGCGTCCAGAACGAGACCTACGCCGCGCGCTTCCTGCGCCTGCGCGTGCCGTCCGCACGCGTCGCGGTGACGGGCAACGTGAAGGTCGACGGTCTGCGGATCGGTCGCGTCGAACCTGGCGACGAACTGCGCAGGCTGGTCGGCAGCTCGTCGGGGAGGCCCGTCGTCGTCGTCGGCTCGAGCCACGACCCCGAGGAACGCTGGGCCTGCGAGGGGTGGCGTCGCGCCGCACCCGACGCGCGACTCGTCCTCGTCCCGCGGCACCCCGACCGCGCCGCCGAACTCACGGACGCACTGCGCGCGACGGGGCACGACGTCCAGCGCCTCAGCGCGCTCCGCGCCGGCGAGGCCCCCGACGAGACCCGACCGGTCCTGGTCGACACGATCGGCGAGCTCGAACGCGTCTACGGCCTCGCCGACGTCGTCGTGATCGGCGGGACGCTCGTCCCGCACGGCGGGCAGAACATGCTCGAGCCCGCGGCCCAGGGCCTGCCGGTGGTGATCGGTCCGCACGTCGAGAACTTCCGCCAGGAGTCCGCGCTGCTCGTCGACGCCGGAGGAGCCCTGCGCGTCCGCGACGCCGAGGAGGCCTGGACCGCCGTCGGACGGCTCGTCGCCGATCTCGATCGCGCCCGAGCCGTGGGGGCGCGCGGGATGGAGGCCGTCGCCGGTCAGGGCGGCGCGACGGACCTCACCTGGCGCGCACTGCGCTCCTCGGGCCTCCCGCCCTCGGTCGAGGGGGGCCGCGTGTTAGATTGGGCCCCGAACCACGTCTGATCCGGACGACTCCATCCGACCCCACTCCGGGATCCGACCCCGGAGCGAGCCCCCCGCGACCCCGCTACCCATGCCCCGTCAGCTCTTCACCTCCGAATCCGTCTCCATGGGCCACCCCGACAAGGTGGCCGACCAGGTCTCCGACGCGATCCTGGACGCCCTCCTCGCCGAGGATCCCAAGAGCCGCGTGGCCTGCGAGACGATGGTCACGACGGGACTCGCGGTGATCGCGGGCGAGATCACGACCACGGCGCGCATCGACTACCAGGACGTCGTGCGCCGGACGATCAAGCGCATCGGCTACACGAACGACGCCTACGGCATCAACGGCGACACCTGCGCGGTGCTCGTCAGCCTCGACCGCCAGTCGCCCGACATCGGCCAGGGCGTCGACCGCGACGGCGCGGGCGACCAGGGCCTCATGTTCGGCTACGCCTGCGACGAGACGCCGGAGCTCATGCCCTTCCCGATCCACTACTCGCACCGCCTGGTCGAGAAGCTCGCGGAGTACCGCCAGTCCGGGCGCTTCCCGTGGCTGCGTCCCGACAGCAAGAGCCAGCTCACCGTCGAGTACGAGGACGACCGCCCGGTCCGCGTCAACACGGTCGTGATCTCGACCCAGCACGACCCGACCGTCAACGGCAAGTCGAAGGAGGAGGACGTCCGCGCGGAGATCGAGAAGATGGTCCGCGAAGTGCTCGTCCCCGAGGTCCTGCCCAAGGGGATGGTCGACGACAAGACGATCTTCCACGTCAACCCGACGGGCAAGTTCGTGATCGGCGGTCCGCACGGCGACTGCGGCCTCACCGGCCGCAAGATCATCGTCGACACCTACGGCGGCATGGGTCGTCACGGCGGCGGTGCCTTCTCCGGCAAGGACCCGAGCAAGGTCGACCGTTCGGCGGCCTACGCCGGTCGCTGGGTCGCGAAGAACGTCGTCGCGTCGGGACTCGCGCGCCGTTGCGAGGTCCAACTGGCCTACGCGATCGGCGTCGCCGAGCCGCTGTCGATCCGCGTCGAGACCTTCGGCACCGGCGCGACCTCGGACGACCTCATCACGGCCGCGGTCGAGAAGGTCTTCAAGTCGGAGCTGACGCCCAAGCGCATCATCGCCAACTTCGACCTCCTGAAGCCGCGCTACGAGAAGACCGCCTACCACGGTCACTTCGGCCGCCCCGACTTCCCCTGGGAGCAGACCAACAAGGTGGCCGAGCTCAAGGCCGCCGCCGGCGTCGCGGTCTGACGGGCCGCGCGCGCGCCGAGAAACCCGAGGCCCTTCGGCGGATAGCCCAGGGGCCGTTCCCTCCCAGCCCGACCGGGCGCGTCCACGTCGGCGCGGCCCGGCGGGTCGACCCAGCGACCAGCACCACATGATCCGCATCGCACGCAAGACGGCTCGCGCCGGGTTCACGCTCATCGAGTTGATGGCCGTGATCCTGATCATCGGGATCCTGATGGGATTCCTCGTGCCGCAGATCCCGGCCTACATCGAGCAGTCGAAGATCACCGCCTCGAAGGCCAACCTGAAGGAGATCTACAGCGGGATCCTGGCCTACGAGAACAAGTTCGGGAACCTGCCGAACAAGTACTCGGGTGTCCGCTTCTTCGCCTGCCTCGTCTTCGACGGGGTCTGGGAGAACACCAAGGGCTCCGCGCGCAAGCTCACCTGCCCGGGCGTCGACACGAGCGCGCTCGAGGGCATCCGCGACCTGCCGCCGACCGAGTGGTACAACGATCGCGACGCGATCGACGGCACCTACTCGTCCTACGCCGGTCGCAACTGCGCGGAGTTCCCGCTGCGCAACCACAGCGGCAAGGACGCCTGGGTCGCGACGGACAACGACCCGCAGATGAACTTCCGCACCACGACGCTCGTCCTCTACGGCGACGGCAACGTGGAGTCGATCGAGCTCGCGACGCTGCACGAGAAGGGCACGCTCGCTCCCGAGGAGGAGTGGCTCGAGGTCGGACCGGGTTCGCCCGTCGAGGACCTCACGAAGCTGTCGCTCGACTGACGAGCGCGAACGAGGGTTCGGACCAGGGCCGAACCGTGCGGCGAGCGGCCGCGCGTCCCGATCGGGGCGCGCGGCCGCTCGCGTTCCCGCTCCCGTTCGACGGTGGTGCGGGCGGCGCGCCGTGGGCCGTACGCCGCCGCTTCGCGGTGCGACGGACCGCGGACGCGCGGCCCGTCCGCACGCTCCGAACCTCAGGGCGCGCCGAGGGGCTTCGCCGACCGGACCGCGGCGCTCGACCCGAGCAGCTCCTTCCGCTCCTTCCACATCGCCGACTCGTCGAACTGCGGACCGCGCTTCGCACCGATCGCGTTCCAGGCTTCGAGCAGGTCCGCGAAGCCCGGTTCCTCGAGCTCGGCGCGCCGTGCGACCCACGCCTCGAGCGCGAGCCCGGAGCTGGCGGGGTCGAGTCCGTCGCGGTCGAGGCACGCCGTCGCGAAGGTGACGGCGTCGCCGGCGTCGCCGCAGGCGAGGCGGGCCTCGGCGACGGCCTGGGCGAGTTCGGGCCAGGCGTCGCGTTCCCTCGTGAACTCGCTGCGGAGCGTCTCCAGCGTCGCGGGATCGGCGAGGAGCGCGAGGCCGCGCGCGGCTCCGAGCCTCAGCTCGGGGCGCTGGTCCGGCGCGAGCGCGGCCTCGAGCGCGGGGCCGGCCGACGGGCCGCCCACCGAGCCCAGCGCGACCGCGGCCTGCGGCGCGACGTCGGGCGTGCGTAGGTGATCGACGAGCGCCTTCGCCGCCGGGCGACCGCGCCCGCCCATGCGCTCGAGCACCTGCGCGGTGTGCAGGCGCACGTACGGGTCCGTGTCGTAGAGCGCTTCGCCGAGCATGGGCGCCGCCGAACGACCCATGCACACCAGGACGTAGCGCGCGTCGTCGACACCGCGGAGCTGCCACTCGGCGAGCCGCGAGATCCAGTGCCAGATCGACGCGCGCAAGCCGTCCGTCGTCGGCGGCGGTTCGACCTCGCCCGCGCGCCACGCGCGGTCGAGTTCCTCGGGGGTCGCGTAGCCGCGCTCGTCCGCCATCTTCTGTGCGAGGGCGTAGGCGGCGCCGCGCTGTTCCTCGTCCGCCGCCGTCGTCGAGAGCACGAGCAGCGCGGGGAGCCCGGCGACGAAGCCGCGCTTGTCGATGGCCTGCGCGAGGTACTGCACGACCTCGCCGTCGACCTCGTACTTGAGGTGCAGGACCGCGTCGGGCACCCACGACTCGTCCTCGATCTCGCCGAGGTACCAGGCCGCCGTGCTGCGCAACCACGGCTCGCGCCCCTGCGTCAGGACGTCGTTGAGTGCAGCGGCCGCTCGGCCCGAAGGACCGTCGCCGAGCGTCGCCAGCGCCGCCGAGCGGTGTGCATCGGTCTCGGCCTGGTCGAGCGCCACGTCGTGCAGCTTCGCGATCACGCCCTCGCCGAGACCCAGCAGGTCCTGGCGACCGGCCTTCGCGAGGTCGCCCTTCGACGTGGCGACGAACTCGAGCAGGTCGGGCAGTCGATCGAGGGCCTCCTGCGACAGCGGCTCCGGCTCGGCCGGGGCGTCGGCCGCGATCCCGGCTCGCGTCTCCTCGACCACGGCGCGCAGCGTGGGGGGCGGGAGCGGCGCGGCGGTCTTCTCCTCGCCGCACGCCGCGAGCGGCAGTGCGAGCAGGAGCGCGGCGAGTCGCCGCGTCGTGGATTCACTTCGCATCGTCGGCGCCTCCGAGGACGATCCTGTGGACGAGCACCGCGTCGCGCGGGATCTCCGACTCGTAGGGGTCGACCGAGGGATCCGTCGGCCACGTGTCCTGCTCGGGGTTCGACATGTCCCGATAGAACGGCGAGCGCTTGTAGTAGAGGACGACCTCGATCGGCGCGTCGACGGGGGCGCCCGTCCCTTGGTCCACGATCGCGAAGCTCTCCTTCGAGTCGACGTCGAGCAGCGTGTCGGGCACGTCCGTCTCGTAGCGGTAGGGGCTGCGGAAACGGTGGAGGTGACGCCAGGGGCCGTCGGGTTCCGACAGCGGACGCCAGAACAGGTCGGCGGCGCGCGAGCGGTCGTCGGTCGGGAACTTGTGCCCCGCGCCGACGTTGTCGAGCGTGACGACCCAGCCGTTGCCGCCGTCGGCCTCGGTCGAGCGCGCGCCCGTCAGTTCGACGGCCATCTTCAGCATGTCGAGGCTCAGCCCGCCGTGCATCGAGTGGTCGCGCCCGCTGCTCTGCGTCCCGTCGCGGTAGGGCATGTGGCAGTCGAGGCACGTGATGCGACGCTCCGCCCACGACGAGTCCTTCCACTGGTCGACGGTGAGGTGCTGGTTGTGGCACCCCGAGCAGAATTCCGGGCGCGAGAGGTCGGGCGCCTCGGCCGGGCGACAGGCCGGCTTCTCGTCGGAGTAGGTGCCCGCGACGCGTCCGTCGGGCATGGCGTGGCAGGCGATGCAGTCCACGCCCTCGGGGCGTCGCGCCATGCGCGGAAGCACGCGGTTGCCGATGCCGGTGACGAAGATCGGTTGCGGCGCGTGGCAGTCGATGCAGTCCTGGTTCGAGAAGTCCCCGGAGAGCTTGCGGACGGCCGCTCCGGTCCAGGCATCGGCGTGCGGACCGGGTGCCACTCGTCGTAGACGCCCTGGTGGCACTCCGCGCAGTTGGCCGAGGACGTGTGCGCGACGGTCGTCGCGCTCACGGCGCCCGGCTCGGGAAGAGGTTGATGCCGACCCAGAGCGCGAGGCCCAGGACGAGCAGTCCGACGATCTTCTTCATGACGTGACGGTTTCCGAGTTCCCCGATGCGGCCGTCCTCGAGACGCACCGTGCGCGTGCGGACGCCGCGCGCCTCGCCGGGGTCGTGGGTGACGTGGAGCGCGGCGAAGCCGAGCCGCTCCCGGAGTTCGTCCAGCATCGTGAGCATGGATCCACGGAGTTCGGCGTCGAGCAGTCCCAACGGCTCGTCGAGGAGCAGCAGCGCCGGGCGCCGGCACAGCGCGCGAGGAGAGGCGCTGCGCCTCACCGCCCGAGAGCGTCGCGGGCATGCGCTTCTCGTAGCCCGAGAGTTCGACGAGTCCCAGCAGCTCGCGGGCGCGGTCCCCGCGTTCGCCGCGCGGCACGCCTTGGTGCGCGAGCGCGAACGTGAGCGTGCGCAGGGCGCTCATGTGCGGCCACAGCCCGCCGCCCTGGAACACGAACCCGATCGGGCGCTTCTCCGGAGCGACGAGTTGCTTCCCGCCGCGGACGAGGACCGTGCCGTCGAGCTCGACGTCACCCGAAGAGGCGCTCTGGAAACCGCCCACGACGCGCAGCAGCGTCGTCTTGCCTGATCCCGAGCGGCCGATCATCACGACGCGCTCACCGCGTTCCACGTCGAGGTCGAGACCGCTCAGGATCGGGCGACCGCCGAGTTCCACGCCGAGACCGCGGACGCGCAGTCCGCCGCCCGATCCGCTCGCGTTCCGTTCGTTCAAGGCAGTACCTCGGCAGGTCGCGGCGCGAAGGCCGACCAGAGGATCCCCGGGAGGAGGATCGTGAAGACGAGCAGGAGTGCGAGCGACGCGACGTACTCGTCGCGCCCGAAGTGCACTCCGTTGAACACGCGTACGATCGCCGTGCGTCGCGCCTCGGTGACGATCAATGCGCTGTCGAGTTCGCGCAGCGCGAAGGCGAAGACGCAGATCCACGTCGCGACGAGCGCGCCGACGACCTGTGGGAGCACGATGCGGAACAGCCGCGCGAGGGGACCGGCACCGACGCTCGCGGCCGCCTGCTCGGCGACGAGCGGTGCGCTCGCGACGGCGCCCGACACGATCAGGATCCCGAAGGCCGCGAACCTGCCCGTGAACAGCAACCCGGCCATGGTGGGCGTCGTGTAGAAGCGCGTCGACGCGCCTCCCGTCACCTCGGCGAGCCAGGGCGAGTCCCACAGGGCCTGGGTCCCGATGCCGAACAGCACGCCGGGGACGGCGATCGGGACGAGCGCTGCGAGCAGAACGGCGGAGCGCGCGCGTCCGCGTTCGGCCGCGTGGCCGAGGACGAGTCCGAGGAGCGCCGTCAGGAAAGCCGCCATCGCGCCGAGCTCGAGGCTGCGCACGAGGTCCTCGCGCGCGCGCTGGAACGCGCTCGTGAAGCCCTTCCTCATCGTCGTGAGCTGTCGACCCGCGATGACGGGGAGGGCGGAGACGCGCTCGTCGAACGAGAGCGGCGGTTCCGTGCTCTCGGGGATCGGCGCCATCGGCGTGGGGCGCGACGCGACGGGCGGCGGGGGCGCCTCGGGATCCACGAGCGCGAGGCGCACCGCTTCGGGGCGCCACGCCGTCGGACCGCCCGTCGACTCCCAGAGGAGTCGGCCAACCGGGACGATCACCGACGCGCCGACGAGCGCCGTGCAAGCCAGCGCGGCGGGCCAGCGCCAACGGCCGAGCGGCAGCGTCCCGGGGCGCTGGAAACTGCTCGCGAGCGGTGCGAACGCTCCGCGTCGCCTGAGCGCGAGCATCGGGACGAGCGCGAGGCACGTCATCGCGAGCAACGGCAGCGAACTCGCGACGGCGAGTCCCGGGCGCTCGTACTGGTTCCAGTTCGCGAAGATCTCGTCGGCGTAGACGTTGAACTTCGGACCGATCGAGGAGACGAAGTCGGGGATCGAGAAGTCGTTGACGGCGAACGTGAACGCGAGGCAGGCGCCGGCGAGCGCCGGCGGCAGGATCGCGCCGAGGTCGGCGCGGAGCGCGGCGCGCAGGCCGCCGAGCGACCAGGCCGACTCCTCCTGCCGTCGGTCGATCCTCTCCGCCGCGCGCGCGGCGAAGATCGCGACGAGCGGGAAGTACGAGAGCACGAGGAGCAGGCCGGTCGCGACCGCTCCTCGCAGGGGGACGAGCGCCGTCCACGTCATCGCCATGAGCAGCGTCGGCATCAGGATCGGCACGACGGCGAGCGGTCGCAGGAGGCGCGCTCCCGGCATGTTCGTCCGCGCGACGAGGAAGCCGAACGGCACGCCGACGGCGAGGCAGCCCGCCGAGACCGCGACGCCGAGCACGAAGGTCCGCCGGATGAGGCTCCAGATGCGCGCGTCCGCCAGGGCGGCGAGGTCGTCGCCCTCGATGCGCAACGCCATCGCCACGACGGGTGCGACGCTGAGTGCGACGAACACGAGCGCCGCGACGATGACGAGTGCACGCCTCAACGGAGGAAGATCTTCTTGAGGTCCTCGTGCACGCGCGGGAGGTTCCTGCCGACCGCGACCCAGTCGACGTCCATGACCTTCACGTCGCGCAGGTTGGGGACGTGGTCGGGGCGCGGGACGTCGTCGCGCGTCGGGATCTGGGCGGAGTCGCCGGCCGCGAGCATGGCCTCGACCTCCTTCGAGAGGAGGAAGTCGACGAACTCCTTCGCGAGTTCGGGGTGCCTGCAGTTCGCGACGATCGAGACGGCGTTCGGGATGACGAGCGTCCCGATCCCGTCCTCGCCCTGGTCGGCGAACACGCGCGACACCGGGTAGCCGCGGATGCGCCCCACGTTGAAGTCGTCGGTGTCGGTGAAGCCCCAGGCCGCCTGTCCGTCGCCGACCTTGCGCATCAGCGGGCCGTTGCCGCTGACGAGGTCGAGCTCGCCGTCGACGTTCGCCGCGTACAGCCGCTCGGCGAGCGCGTGACCCTGCTCGAACCCGAGCTTCTCGTAGAGCACGGCGAGGTGGGTGAGCGTCGTCCCGCTGAGCGGTCGCGCGAGCGCGCCGTGTCCCGCCCAGTCCCCCTCGAGGAGGTCCATGAACCGATCGGGGAGGTGCTCCGGCGTCGCGCCCAGTTCGCGCATGCGGTCCTCGTTGAGGATGATGCAGCGCGCTCGCATCGCGATCCCGGTCCAGCGGTGCTCGGGGTCGCGGAACCTCTCCGGGATGTCCGCCGCGCTGGGGGAGTCGTACGGCGCGAGGAGCCCCTCGTCGGCGAGCGCGATCGTGTTCGCGATCTCGTTGTTCCAGAAGACGTCGCAGCGCGGCGCGTGCGCCTCCCGCCGGATGTCGTCGACGAGCCCGATCGTCTTGTTCGCCTCGACGTCGAACACCGGGACGATCACGAGATCGGGGTGGTCGTCCTGGAACTTCCGGATGATCCGCTCGGCGTGCTCCTGGTCGACCGCCGTGTAGACGACGAGATCCGGTTCGGGACCGGAGCAGGAGGGGAGGGCGAGCGAGGTGACGAGAACGAGGAGAGCGGCCGAGAGGCCGCTCGATCCGAGGAGTCGCATGGGATACCGCGAGGGACTGGTGGGGCGTCGGGCGGCGCAACCCGCGTGCCGCGCACCCTACCGCACCGCGCGTCGACCCCGTCGTCCGATCGACGGTCGCGTCGTCGCGGGTCGGAGCGCGCCCCGGAATCGTTACGATGGTCCGCCGTTTCGCGAGCGTGGCAGCGGTTGCCGCGTTCGTCCCCGCCGTCCCCGACCGATCGCCGAACGACCGTGCTCCTCGCCCAACGCATGTCCCTGCTCGGGACCGAGACCGCCTTCGACGTCCTCGCCCGCGCCAAGGCCATGCAGAGGGCCGGGCGCGACATCGTCAACCTCGGCATCGGCTCGCCGGACTTCCGCACGCCGGAGAACGTGGTCGAGGCCGGCATCCGCGCGCTGCGCGACGGCTACCACTTCTACACCCCGGCGAAGGGACTGCCGGAGCTGCGGGAAGCCGTCGCCGAGGAGGTCGAGCGCACGCGCGGCGTCGCGGTCGACCCCGAGAACGTCGTGGTGTGCCCCGGCGGCAAGCCGACGATGTTCTACGCGATCATGATCTTCGGCGAGCCCGGCGCGGAGATCCTCTACCCGAACCCCGGCTTTCCGATCTACGAGTCGCTGATCCGTGCGACCGGCGCGAAGGCCGTCCCGATCGAGCTGCTCGAGGACCGCGGCTTCACCTTCGACGCGGAGTCCGTCCTCGCGAAGATCAACCGCAACACGCGGCTCGTGATCGTCAACACGCCGGCGAACCCGACGGGCGGCGTCGTGCCGCGCGAGGAGCTGGAGAAGCTCGCGAAGGGGCTCGAGGACCACCCGCACGTCGCGGTGCTCTCCGACGAGATCTACTCGCGCCTGACCTACGACGGCGAGGAGCACGCGAGCCTCCTCCAGTACGAGTCGCTGCGCGACCGACTGATCGTGCTCGACGGCTGGAGCAAGACCTTCTCGATGACGGGCTGGCGCCTCGGTTGGGGTCTGTGGCCGAAGAGCCTCGTCGGACACGCCGAGCGACTCCAGATCAACACGACGTCCTGCCCGAGCGCTCCCGTCCAGGTCGCCGGCGTCGAGGCCCTGCGCGGACCGCAGGACGCGGTCGAGCGCATGCGCGAAGCCTTCGACGCGCGCCGCAAGCGGATCGTCGAACTGCTGCGGGACGTCCCGGGCTTCACCTGCGTCCTGCCGAAGGGCGCGTTCTACGCCTTCCCGAACATCACCGGGACCGGGAGGAAGTCGTCGGAGCTCCAGGACTTCCTCCTCGAGGAGGCCGGCGTCGCCACCGTCAGCGGGACCGCGTTCGGGCGCTTCGGCGAGGGCTACCTGCGCTTCAGCTACGCGAGCAGCACCGAGGAGATCGAGAAGGCCGTCGCCCGCGTGCGCGGCGTGCTGGCCTGACGCGGCTCGCGCGTCCTCCGGTCGGCTCCGCGGGGCCCCGGCGGGGTCTGCGCGGGCGGTTCCGCGGGCCGAGGACGCTACCCTCTGCGCCATGGCGAAGCCTGCGTCCGACTTCCGCAGCGACACCGTCACCCGACCCTCGCCCCGCATGCGGGCCGCCATGGCGGACGCGGAGGTCGGCGACGACGTGCTCGACGGCGACCCCACGGTCCGCCGCCTCGAGCGCGCGGCGGCGAAGTGGCTCGGCAAGGAGGCCGCGCTGTTCGTGCCCTCCGGCACGATGGCGAACCAGTGCGCCGTCGCGGTGCACACGCGGCCGGGCGACGAGGTGATCCTCGCGGCCGACGCGCACATGCTCTCGTTCGAGTCGGGAGCGCTCGGCGCGCTCCACGGCGTCCAGACCGCCACCGTCCAGGGCGCCGCCGGCGTGCTGACGCGAGAGCAGGTCGAGGCGCGCATCCGCGCGGAGTCCGTCCACTCGCCGCGCACGGGCCTCGTGTGTCTCGAGCAGACCCACATGGCCTCGGGCGGTCGCGTGATCCCGCTCCAGCGCTTCCACGGGCCCGTCCTCGCCGCGCGCGACAACGGCGTGCCGGTGCACCTCGACGGGGCGCGGCTCGCGAACGCGGTGGTCGCCTCCGGGGTCCCCGCGTCGCAGTGGGCGCTCCAGGTCGACACGGTGTCGTTGTGCTTCTCGAAGGGGCTCGGTGCGCCGGTCGGATCGGTCCTCGCGGGGAGCGCCGTGCTGTGTGAACGCGCCAAGCGCTTCCGCAAGCGCTTCGGCGGTTGGATGCGACAGTCCGGCATCCTCGCGGCAGCGGCGCTCGTCGCGCTCGAGGAGAACGTCGAACGGCTCGCCGTCGACCACGCGCTCGCGCAGCAGCTCGCGGCGCGACTGGACGAACTCGAGTTCCTGTCCTGTCCGGCCGCTGACGTCGACACGAACATCGTGCTCGTGCGCGTCGACCACCCCGAACTGAGCGCGACCGAGGTCGTCGCGAAGCTCGGCGAGAACGGTGTCAAGGTGTTGCCGCTCGACGGGCGGACCCTGCGATTCGTCACCCACATGGACGTCGGAGAGGCCGACGTCGAACGCGTCGTGCGCGCGATGCGCGCGCTGATCTGACCCCCCCCGGTCCGCGTCGACGACGGACCCGAGAACGAGCCCGAACCGATGGGAATCTTCAAGGCCTACGACATCCGCGGCACCGTGCCGGACCAGCTCGACGAGGAACTCGGGCGCCGCATCGGTCGATCGTTCGCGCGCCTCCTCGGCGCGAAGCGCCTCGTGGTCGGGCAGGACATGCGCACGCACTCGCCGGGGATCGCGGACGCCGTGAGCGCCGGGATCCGGGACGAGGGCTGCGACGTCGTCCGGCTCGGCCTGGCGTCGACGCCGATGACGTACTACGCCATCGGGTCGATCGACTGCGACGGCGGGTTGTGCGTCACGGCGAGCCACAATCCCGGCCAGTACAACGGCATGAAGCTGTGCGGTCGGGGAGCGACGCCGATCAGCCGCGACAACGGCATCGCCGACATCGAACGCATGTGCGGGGAGGCCCAGCCGGCACCGGTCGCGGAGCGCGGCGGCGAGGAACGCGTCGACCTCCTCGCGGCGTACGCCGACCACGTCGCGGGCTTCGCGCGTATCGGGCGTCCCGTCTCGCTCGCGATCGACGCCGGCAACGGTATGGCGGGCCACACGCTGCCCTCGATCCTCGAGCGCCTCCCGCAGGTCGAGTCGCACGCCGTGCTGATGGAGCCGGACGGGCGCTTCCCCGTCCACGAGGCGAACCCGCTCAAGGAGGAGAACCTCGACCTCGTGCGCGAGGTCGTGCGCGAGCACGGCACGCGCCTCGGCGTCGCTTTCGACGGTGACGCGGACCGATGCTGCTTCGTCGACGAGCAGGGGGCGACGCTCACCGCCGACCTCATGACCGCTCTGATCGCGCGCCAGCTCCTCGCCGAGCGCGGGCCGCACCCGATCCTCTACGACCTGCGTTCGTCGTGGGTCGTCAAGGAGGAGATCGCGAAGGCCGGCGGCGAACCGATCCGCGAACGCGTGGGTCACTCCTTCATCAAGGCGACCATGCGCAAGCGCGGCGCGCTCTTCGGCGGCGAGCTCTCCGGGCACTTCTACTTCCGCGAGAACTTCACGACGGACTCCGGAGTCATCGCGATGGTCACGGCGCTCTCCGTTCTCGACGCTCCGGCGAACCGCGGCCGTGCGCTGAGCGAGATCGCCGCCGACCTGCGGCGCTACCACGCGACAGGCGAGATCAACTTCGAGGTCGAGGACAAGGACGCCGCGATCGCCGAGATCCGGTCGAAGTACGCCGACGGGAAGCAGGACGACCTCGACGGGATCACGGTCGAGTTCGGCGGCCTCGGCGACGACGACTGGTGGTGGTTCAACGTCCGCGCGTCGAACACGGAACCGCTGCTGCGCCTCAACCTGGAGGCGCGTCGCGCCGAGACGCGCGACCGACGGCGCGACGAGTTGATCCGCTTGCTGGGACACCCCGCGGAGTGAAGCCTTGGTGATGCTCGTCACGAAGTACGTCGTCCGGGTGCTCGCACCGTTCGCCCTCGTCGCCGGCGCGGCGATCGGGTTCGACGCTTCGTGGAGCTCGACAGCGTCGCCCGTCGCCGCCCAGGACGGGGACGCGGACGTGGAAGCCTGGCGCGAAGCCGTCGCGCGCGACCGTCTGCTCTCCTTCGACGTGCCGGGCGGCCTCGATCCCGCGATCGTGGCGACGGCGCGCGACGAGAAGGTGCGTGGACTCGCGGCGATCGCGCTCGCCGGCGGCGGGGTCCCGAACGCGGCGGCTCGGCTCACGGCGCTCGCGCGGGACGCTTCGCCCGCGCTCTACCCGCGGGTCGTGATCGCCCTCGCGTCGCTGCCCGACCCGCCGATCGACACGATCCTCGAGCTCGCGCGGCGCGTCGACGCGGCGACGGCCGAGATCGTGGTGGCGCTGCTCGCGCTCTCCGACGATCCGAAGGTCCGCACCGGCATCGCGCCGTATGCCGAACCGGGCAAGGCGCTCGAACCGACGATCACGGCGGCGCGTGCCTTCGCCGCCGATCCCGAGAACGCGCCGCCCGTGACGGCGCTCCTGCCGTACTTCGACATGCGCTACGAGGCGGCGCAGCGGTTCGGTCGGGTCGGCGGCGAGCCCTGGCGCGCGCGACGGCTGCGGCAGCTCGGGAACGACGAACGTTGGCTCGCCGACGTCGTGCTCCCCCTGGGGGCGTCGGTCGAACGACCCTGGACGCGCGACCACCTGTTCGAGGCGCTGCTCGACGGTCGCTCCGAGTTCGTCCACGACGCGGCGGTCGAGCATCTCGCCGCGGAGCTCGTCCAACTCGTCTCGACGAGCGTGTGGACCCCGGCCGACGAGGAGGGCTGGCACTCCTTGCTCGACGCCGTGATCGACTCGCCCGACACGATCGCGTTCTCCGCGATCCTCTCGCGCGCGAGGCTCGACGACGTCCCGGAGTCCGTGCGTCGTCGCGCGGCGTGCGCGCTCTTCGCCGTCGGCCTCGCCGAGCAGAGCGACCAGACCGTGCGCGACCTCCTGGCGTCCGACGACGCTTCCGAGAAGTTGCTCGCCCTGCGCGCCGTCGCCGACGGCCCGCTGGTCGAGGGCACCGAGTTCTTCGACGAGTACCTCGACGACCCCGACGTCCGGATCCGAGCGGTCGCGTCGGTGGCCGTGCTGTTCCGAGCACCGGGCACCGCGGGCGACTCCGTGAGGGCCTCGCTCGTGAAGGACGCCGTGTTCCGCTCGGCGGTCGTGGACGAGCTGCTGCGGCGCTCCGACGTCCCGAGCGCGAGCGCCTACCTCTCGGTCGCGTCCGGCCTCGGCGGCCTTTCGATCGAGCAGCAACTCAGGATCGGAGCCGTCCTGCTCCGCGGCGGTTCGGTCAACGCCCTTCCCGGCGTGACGAAGCTCTTCGACGCGGGCGCCGACGGCCCCGGTGCCGGTGAGGCGCTCGAGGCATACGCCCGCGTCGATCCGGTCGGAGGGACTCGCTTCGCCGTCGAAGCGCTGCTGTTCGGCGCGGACCGCGACCTGACCATCGCGGCGGGCCGCATCCTCGTCCGCGACCGTCACGTCCTCGGCCAGGCGCTGCTCCGCAGGGCGATCTGGATGCGCGACCCGGCGGTGTGTCAGCTCGCCGCCGCCTTCCTCGTCGACACCGAGGGGCTCTCGGCGCTCGAGACCGAAGCGGCCTTCGCGCCGCTCGACGCGGTCGAGTCCGACCTCAGGCGCGTCGGAGTCGCCATCGGCGAGTGGGGCGGCTACGGCGCGGTCGAACGCCTCGCGAGCACGCGGTCGTTGCGCGACCCCGTGCTCCAGGGCGCGTGCCTCGGAGCCTTCGCCTCGCGGACACGATGAGGAGCGGGATCGTCACGCTGCTCACCGACTTCGGCGTGCAGGAGGCCTACGTCGGCGTGATGAAGGGCGTGCTCCACGCGCGTTCGAGCGCACTCCGAGCCGTCGTCGACCTCACGCACGAGGTCGCACCGCAGGACGTCGAGCAGGCGCGCTTCCACCTCGAGAACGCGTGGCACTGGTTCCCGGAGGGCTCGGTGCACGTCGTCGTCGTCGACCCAGGCGTCGGCACCGACCGCGCGATCGCCGTGGCGGAGCACGGCGGACACGTGTTCGTCGCACCGGACAACGGGCTGATGCGGACGCTGCTCGATCCGACGGACGAGGTGCACCGACTCGACCTCTCGCGCTACCCGGTCCCGAGCGCGACCTTCCACGGGCGCGACCTGTTCGCTCCCGCCGCCGCCGAACTCGTCGACGGCGCGCGTCCCCGCGACCTCGGTCCGAGGATCGAGCTCGAACTCGCGCCGGAACGCCGGAACGAGGCCGCCGCGGACGGCTCCGTCGCGGGGCGCGTCGTCCACGTCGACCGTTTCGGCAACCTGATCACGGACATCGCCGCGAGCGTCGTCGGCGCCGATCCCGCGCGCTGCATCGCCGAGATCGCCGGTCTCCGCGTCCGGATGGTCGCCGCCTACGGTGCCGCGGAGCCGGGCGACTTGCTCGCTCTGGTAGATTCCTACGGCGCGGTGGAGATCGCCGTGCGCGACGGGGACGCCGCGCGGCGACTCGGTGTGGGGCGCGGAGCCCCCGTGAAACTCGTACTCGAACCATGATCCTCGACCGAACCGTCGCGCTGATCGGCGCACCGCTCGACCTCGGCGGCGTGCACCCCGGCACGGGACTCGGTCCCGCCGCGGTGCGCCTCGCGGGCATCGAGAGGAAGCTGGCGCGGCTCGGCCTCACCGTCGTCGACAAGGGCGACGTGCCCGTTCCCCATCCCTCGGTGCGTCCTGCGCCGGACGACCACGCCAAGAACGTCGAGGCGATCTCCGCGCACTGCGCGGCGCTGCGCGACGCCGTCCTCACGGCGCACCGCGAGGGTCACCTCCCGCTCGTGATCGGCGGCGACCACGCCGTCGCCGCCGGGACGATCGCCGGGACGACGCGCCACTTCCGCGAGCAGGACAAGAAGCTCGGCCTGCTGTGGTTCGACGCGCACGGCGACATGAACACGCCGGTCGTCGCCGTCGGGCAACCTCCACGGCATGCCGCTCGCGAGCAGCCTCGGCCGCGGGCCGAAGCAGCTCGTCGAACTCGCGGGCGCCGTCCCCATGGTCGACGTGCGGCGCGCGGCGCTGGTCGGCGTCCACGAACTCGATCCGGGCGAGCGAGCACTCATCAAGGAACTCGGTCTGCGCTGCTACACCATGCGCGAGATCGACATGATGGGCATGCAGCGCGTGATCGAGGAGGCGCTCGAGATCGTGTGCGACGGGACCGACGGCTTCCACCTCTCCTTCGACGTCGACGGCTGCGACGTGGCGTACGCACCGGGCACGGGGACGGTCGTCCCGGGCGGTGCGACGTTCCGCGAGTCGCACCTGTTCATGGAGAACGTCGCGGACAGCGGCAGGCTCGTGTCCCTCGAGATGGTCGAGATCAATCCGCTCCTCGACATCCGCAACACGACGGCGGAGCTCGCCGTCGGACTCGTCGAGTCCGCGCTCGGCAAGCTCGTCATCTGAGGTTCAGTCGGTCCCGACGTGGCGCACGACGAGCGGCCAGCCCGCGCGCGTCGTCGCGGCCGGCGCCGTCGTCGAGCGTCCCGACCGGCGATCCGTCCGCGGCGAAGCAGTTCGTACGTCCCCGCCGCACGATCGACGAGTCGGGCCTCGAGCAGGCGCAGCGCCGCGCGCTCCTCCGGCGTCCGCGCGGCGGCGACGGCGGCGCCGTACCACGCCCCGTCCGGCGCTCGCGACCACGACTGGACGAGCGCCGCGCCGTTCGTCGACTCGAAGCGCGCGGGAGGCGGCGCGACGCCCGCCTCGCGCACGACGCGGCGCAGCTCCGCGGCGAGGCGCGCCGCGCGCGGCGACGCGACGTCACGCGTCAGCGCGTGCGCGGCGAGACCGGACGGCGCGCGGACGACGCGCTCGAGCCCGAGACTCCGCACGTCGTCGAGGAGCACCGTCCCGCCGCGCGCGACGTGCGCCTCGAGCCGGCGGAGGACGCGCTCGTCGCCGAGGTCGAGACCGGTGGCGACGACGACGGGGAAGCGCGAACTCGCGGCGGGATCGTCGAGCTCCGCGACCGCGAGCGCGCCCGGGAGCAGCCCGGCGTCCTCGAGTGCGACGCGCCACTGCTCGCGTCGCGCGAACGCGCTCCCGTGCTCGGTCTCGAACCCGGCGAGTCGACGAGGCCACGTGAGTCGCTGGCGCCGCGCGCACAGGAGCCAGCTCCGCGCGTCCGAGCGTTCGTCGACGAGGATCGCGACGCCGGACGGACCCGCACCGACGCCTCGTCGGGAGCTTCGCAGCGCTCGCGCGGCCCCGAGCGCCGCGAGCAACTCGTCGCGCGCGTCGGGTCGCGCGTCGAGGTCGCCCCGCGACCACAGCACCGCACCGTCGCCGCCGCGCACGACGTGTTCGAAGAGCTGCTGCGCGCAGGCGGCCGGCGACTCCGTGAAGACCGTGCGCAACACGCTCGTCGAGGGCGGCGCGATCGAGGCGACCCCGATCGCGGCGAGCCCGACGTCGTAGGGCTCGAGCACCTCGAAGCGGTCGACGAGTTCGCGCGGCGCGAGGCCGCCCCACGGCGTGCGTGCGCCGACGCCGAGCAGCGCGACGCGCACCTCGGGCGACGCCGTACGCGCGGCTCCCGCGAACGCGTCGAGCGCGTCGAGCAGCGCACCCTGCTCGCTCCGCCGCGCCGCGAGGAACGCCTCGACGTCGGGCCCGTCGAGGATCCCGAGCAGCTCGTCCGTCGGCGAACCTCCGCGTCCGCCGAGGTCGAGCGGGTCGCCAAACGGCGTCGTCGAGACCTCGTCGCCGAGCGAGACGAAGTCGGCGCCGGGCGACGCCGCCACGACGGACCGCACGCGTTCGCACTGCGCCGTCACGACGTCGCCGTCCGCGAGGCCGACGGGCCGCCGCGGCAGCGCCTCGCCGCGCCGTGTGAGCCAGGTCGCGTGCTCCTCGGCCGTCGCCGAGCGATCGACGTGCAGCACGTCGCGTCGCACGGCGTGGCCGACGTAGATCCGCGCGCGCTCCGCTCCGGTGGGCACGAGACCGGACTCGGCCGCGACGCCGCCGACGCGCTCCACGAGCGACGCCGGAACGTCGTCCGCGATGCGCGCCTCGCACCACAGGTAGGCCGGGTAGGCGTCGAACGGACCCGTCGCGCCCTGGGGTGTGGGCACGTCGACGACGCGGTCCCGACCGCCGCAACCCGCGGCGAGGGCGAGCATCGACGCGGCGAGGATCCGCGTGGCGCGCACGGCTCCGGCGCCCGCGCTCAACCCGCCGGGACCATCGGCCAGAAGAGCGGCAGCACGACGACCTCGACCGCGACGAGCAGGATCGTGAGCGGTGTGCCGACCCTCAGGAAGTCCTTGAAGCGGTAGTCGCCCGGCCCGACGACCATCGTGTTCGCCTGGTGCGCGACCGGCGACATGAACGCGAGGCTCGCGCCGGACAGGACCGCCATGACGAGCGCCATCGGGTCGCGGCCGAGGCCGTCCGCGACGCTCAGCGCGATCGGGGTCATGATCACGCCCGCCGTGACGTTCGACGTGAGCTGCGTGAACAGCACCGTCACGACGACGAACAGCCCGACGAGCAGCTGCGGGTTCGACGTCCCGCGGCACAGGTCGAGCAGGTGAACCGCGACCTCGTGGTCGAGCCCGTGCTTCTGGAAGGCCGTGCCCAGCGCGAGCATGCCGCCGACGAGGACGAGCACCGACCAGTCGACGGCGCGGCGCACCTCGTCGGGGCGCACGCAGCCCGTGAGCACCAGGCCGACCGCGCCGCCCATGCCCGCGATCGCGAGCGGGACCTTCGTGAGCGCGGCGGTGAGCAGCACGCCGACCAGGAGCAGCAGCGTCCACCACGCGTTCTTCCCGAGGCGCGGCGAGACGACCTCGTCGAGGACGAGCAGCTCGCGCGACCGCCGCAGTCGTTCGAGGTCGCGGCGGTGCCCCTGGACGAGCAGCGAGTCGCCGACGGTGAGCGGCGTGCGACCGATCGCGGTGGGGAGGACGACGCCGTGCTTCGCGATCGCGAGGACGTTGATGCCGGTGCGCGCGCGGAAGTCCGTGTCGACGAGCGTCGCGCCGACGAGTTGCGAGCCCGCGGGCACCACCGCCTCGACGAGTTCGACGTCGGCGCTGTGGAGCCGGGCGCCCTCGACCTCGACGCTCTCGCGCGCGGTGAGCCCGAGCTCGTTCCGCAGGCGCACGATCGCGCCCGGCTCGCCCTGCACGATCAGGACGTCGCCCTTCGCGAGCTGGTTCGACGGGCCCGGCGCGAGCAGGGTCCCGGTCTCGCCCGAACGCACGATGCCGAGCAGCGCGACCTCGGAGCGCGAGAGCAGTTCGAGGTCGCCGACGTAGCTGCCGACCAGTTCGCTCGAGGGCTCGACGAGCACCTCCGTGACGAAGCGCGGGACCTGGTAGTGCTCCGTGAGCGACTGGTCGACGCGCGAGCGCGGCAGCAGGCGCCGCCCCGGCCACACGAAGTAGAGAGCGCCGAAGCCCAACAGCACGACGCCGAGGTGCGTGAACTCGAACAGGCCGAGCCCGCGGTGACCGTGCTCGACGAGCACGCCGTCGATCGCGATGTTCGTCGACGTGCCGACCAGCGTCAGGAGTCCGCCGAGGAGGCTCCCGAACGCGAGCGGCATCATCAGTCGCGACGCCGGCAACGCGAGTCGTCGCGCCGTGTCGGAGAGCACCGGGATGAGCGTGGCGACGATCCCCGTGTTCGAGAGCACGCTCGAGAGCGCACCCGACACGAGCGTCACCTTGAGCACCAACGGACCCTCGCGACCGTCGCGCGCCGCGATCAGCCGCTGCGCGACGAAGTCGGCGATGCCCCAGCGGTTCACGGCCCACCCGAACACGTACATCGACCCGATCAGGACGACGGCGGGGTCGGCGAACCCGTGGAAGGCTTCGCGCGCGTCCAGCGTCCCGGTGCCGCCGAGGACCAGGACGACCAGCGCGGCGATCAGGTCGTAGCGCAGGGCGTCGGTGACGAAGAGCAGGAGGCTCATCGCCAGGGTCGCCAGGACCAGGAGTTGCGGGTCGACGGTCAAGCGAGCGGACCGCGCGAACGGCGTCGGCGGGCCCTGCGCTAGCATAGGGGGCCGGCGACCGTGGTGGGGCAGACGGGAAGGCTGCGCAGCACACGGTCGGCCGCGGACTCCATGCTCCCCTTCGATCCGCTCACGTTCGCCGACCGCGTCGGCAGTTGGCTCACCGTCGACGGGCCCGACCACGACGTCGTCGTCTCGTGCCGCGTGCGGCTCGCGCGCAACGTCGGGGGCTACCCGTTCATGGCGCGCCTCGACGAGAAGCGCGCGGTGGAGCTCGCCGCTCGCATCCGTGCGATCGTCGACCGCGTGGGACTCGAGGGCGGCGAGGCGAGCTGGGTCGACCTGCCGCAGGCCACGGGGCTGGCGCGGCTCCTCCTGCGCGAGCGGCACCTCGCCAGCCGCGACCACGCGCCGGTCGAGGAGCGCACGCGCGTCGCGCCGGGCCGCGCCGTCGTGTTCGCCGAGACCGAGACGACCTCGGCGATGGTGAACGAGGAGGACCACCTGCGGCTGCAGGGGCTCGCCGGCGGGTTCGACCTCGGTCGCGCGTTCGATCGCGTGCGCGACCTCGACGTCGCGCTCGAGAACGAGCTCGAACTCGCGTGCTCGTCCAAGCTCGGCTACCTCACGGCCTGCCCGACCAACGTCGGGACGGGCATGCGCGCGTCGGTGATGCTGCACCTGCCCGCCCTCGGCCTCGTGAAGAGCGAGCTCGAGAAGGTCTTCGCGTCGGCGCAGCGCACGGGGCTCGCGGTCCGCGGGATGTACGGCGAGGGCAGCCGCGCCGCCGGCGACTACTACCAGATCTCCAACCAGGTCACGTTGGGACGCTCGGAGGAGGACCTGATCGCCGAGCTCCAGGCGCTCGTGCCCGGCATCGTCGACTTCGAGCGCCGCGTGCGCTCGCTGTTCCTCGAGAAGCGCGAGGGCGTGCTGCGCGACCGCGTCGCGCGTTCCATCGGCACGCTCTCGGCGTCGCGCATGATGCAGACCGACGCGGCGATGCAGCACCTCTCGAACGTGCGGCTCGGGCTGGCGCTGGGGCTCGTCGACGGCTTCGACGCCAAGGAGCTCGACGCCGACGCGATCCGCATCCAGAAGGGACACGTCCAGGCCAGGCGCCCCGACGGTCCGGGCGCCGGACTCGTCGACGCGCCGGCGCGCGACCGTTTGCGCGCGTCGTACCTGCGCGCCCTGTTCCGTCGCGGCGAGGGCGACGGCCCCGACGGGACGGAAGCGCCGGACGAGGAGGAATCGGAGTGATCGACCGTTTCGGACGACGCGTCACCTACCTGCGCGTCTCGCTCACGAACCGCTGCCAGCTCGCGTGCACCTACTGCACGCTGCAGGACGAACCGGCGAACGTG
Source organism: Planctomycetota bacterium (assembly GCA_041398665.1). Classification (GTDB taxonomy): domain Bacteria; phylum Planctomycetota; class UBA1135; order UBA1135; genus Rohdeia. Next base: position 75,103 of record JAWKUH010000003.1, read on the forward strand.
ATGCAGCCCGCCGAGGTCGAGCGCATCCTGCGCGTCGCGGCCGAACGGCTCGGCTTCCGCAAGGTGCGACTCACGGGCGGCGAGCCGACGCTGCGGCGCGACCTGCCGGAGATCGTCGAACGCATCGCGCGCATCGAGGGCATCACCGAGGTCGCGCTCACGACGAACGGTCTGTTGCTCGACCGCCGCGCGCAGGACCTCGCCCGCGCCGGACTGCGCACCGTGAACGTGAGCTGCGACAGCCTCGACCCCGCGCGCTTCGCCGAGCTGACGGGCGGCGGCAAGCTCGAGGACGTGCTGCGCGGCCTGCGCGCCGCGCGCGAGGCCGGCATCCCGAATCGGAAGCTCAACGTCGTGCTGCTCGGCGGCGTGAACGAGGAGGAGATCGAGGCCTTCGTCCACTTCGCGGCGGAGGAGGACGTGGAGGTGCGCTTCATCGAGCACATGCCGCTCGACGCGGAGCGCACCGGTCGCTGGCGCCTCGCGCCGCGCGCGGTGATCGAGCGCATCGGTCGCGTGCACGGGATGGAGCCGCTCCCGACCTCGCCGAACGGCGGGCCGGCCGAGCGCTTCCGCGTGGCCGGTGCGAAGGTCGGCTTCATCCACGCGATGAGCAACCCCTTCTGCGACCGTTGCAACCGTCTGCGCATCACCGCGGAGGGGAAGATCCGGTCGTGCCTCCTCACGGGCGGGGAGGTCGACCTGCTCGCGGCCGTGCGTTCCGCGAAGGAGCCCGCGGTCGTCGACGCCGAGATCGCGGACCTGATCGCGCGAGCCGCGGACATGAAGCCGCCGATCTACGACCTCCCAGCGCGAGGGCACGATCGAGATGCGCGCGATCGGCGGCTGAGCGTGGGGTCCCGGGGCGCGGCCTGCCGGCCGCGCGACCCACGCGGATCGAAACACGAAGAACCGAAGAAGAACCGGGCGCGCCGCCTTCGGCGGCGGACCGCACGCGGGAAGGACGCAGGGACCCGCGGGGCGCATCGCGCCCCGCGGGTCCTGCGTCCGCGCCGCAGCGGCGCCTTCATTCTTCAGAGTCGCCCTGCCGGTCCCTTCGTGTCGAAACTGCGTGGGATTCGGCGCCGAAGGCGCCAGCCCTGTCGTGCTCCTCTCGAGGCGCGGCGCGGCCGCCGGCCGCGCAGATCCGAAACACGAAGCACACGAAGAACACGAAGGCCGCCTTCGGCGGCGGACCCACACGGAAGGAACGCAGGGACCCGCGGGCGACGCGCCCCGCGGAGTCCCTGCGTTCCAGCGCCGCGAAGCGGCAGCCTTCGTGCTCTTCGTGTCCTTCTGCCGTTCCCTTCGTGTTTCCCGCGTGGTCCCGCGGCGCCGAAGGCGCCGCGCCACCCGCACACGACGCCGCGACTACGGCTTCTCGCTGCGCAGACTCGTGATCCGCTCCACGCGACCGTTCCACCAGCGCGCGGTGTCGAGCGCGGTGCGGCGGACGGCTTCGGTGTAGGGACCGTAGCGGCGCACACCCTCGGCATCGACGGTGCGCGGCGCCGTCGGCAGTTCGTAGGGGACGGGCCGCGGCGAGCGCGTCGGCACGACGGCGGTGAACGACTCGCGCCTCCGCACCGCCGGTGCGTCCGAGAGACACTCCGGGAGGTAGCGCCGCGTCCCGAGCCCGAGCTCGAACGTGTACCAGCCCCCGAGGTCGAGCTCGATCGGCGCCCCGAGCAGGTGCTCGACCCACACGCGTCCGTCGGGGAGGCCGCGCGCCTGGAACACGCAGCTGCGCATCTCGAGCTTCTGCCCGCGCGGCATCTCGAGCCGCAACGACCCGCGCAGCGTGTGCGTCTCGAGCCGTTCGATGCGGCGCAGGAAGAGGAGCGGCGCACCGACCCCGTCGAAGCGCAGCTCGGCCGAGGTCGAACCGCGGAACGTCGCGCTGAAGCGCCCGGCGTCGACGAGTTCGAGCGTGCAGTCCGGACCGAGTTCGACGTACACGCCGCTCCGGACCTCGAGCGCCGGCGACGCCGCCGTCAGCCAGGTCACGCCGTCCTGCGTGTACGCGCGCGCCCAGCCCTTGAGCAGCGAGAGCTGGACGACGGGATCCTCGGCGTGCGCACGCCCCGCGCCGGCGAACGCGACGAACGCGAGCGCGAGCAGGAACCGTGCGACGAGGCGCTCAGGCCGCATGGCGGAACGAACGCTCGAGGAGCGGCTCGAGGAACGCCACGATGCTCGGGAAGCGCGCGTCGACGTCGACGTGGAACTCGCCGTCGGTCGCGGCGAGTCCGGTCTGCACCGCGCAGGTGTGCAGCCCGGCGCGCCAACCCGCGACGAGTTCGAGCGTGCTGTCGCCGACGACCCAGCTCTCCTCGATGCGGATGCCGTCGGTGTGGCTCGCGTGGTAGAAGGCGCCCGTCCCGGGCAGCATGTACACGGAGTCGCCCTTGAACCGTCCCTGACCGTTCGGGTGGCGCGTGCAGAGGTAGGAGCGCGTGACGACGACGCCCGCGTCCTCGAGTCCGCCGCGCAGCGTCTCCTCGATCAGCGCCCAGGTGCGTTCGTCGGTGCGCCCGAAGGCGACGTCGTGCTCGTTCCCGACGAGGTAGATGCGCCAGCCGCAGGAGTGCGCGGCGAAGAGCGCCTCGAGCGCGCCCGGGACGAAGCGCACGTCCTCGGGGCCGCGCGGCGCGCCGGACTCCGGGAGCTCGAGCAGCGTTCCCCAGGTGTCGAGGAAGAGGCCGCGGGGAACGGGGATGGTGCCCGGGATGGGCGTACCGGCGGGGCGAATCTGGTCCATGGATCGGTGGGGGTGACGCACCCGTTGTCGGCGGTCCGCGTGCGCTCTTGAGCCCTCGCGCGCCGAAAAAGGGGAGGCGCGCGAGCGGGCGGAAACCACTTCCGGACCCCGACCGGACTCGACTCGCCCGCCGCGTCCGGGGATCATCCCGGAGCCCGCCCCGTCCCCATGCCCGACGCCGCTCGCTCCCCCGCGGTCGCCCTGCTGGTCGACTCCCTCAATGCCCGAGCCCGTCGCTCGCGGCACCCCGAGCGGCTCGTCCGAGGCCTCTCCGCGCGCGGCTGGCAGGCCGAGGTCGTGCCCGTGACCGCCGGCATGCTGGGGCTCCTGCCGCGCGACGGCGCGGGGGACGCGGCGCAGGGCCCCGAGCAGGTGGAGCGCGCCGACGTGCTGCTCGCCTACGACACGGCGTCGCCGGCGGCCTGGCTCGGTGCGCGCCTCGCGCGGCGGCTCGGCAAGCCGCTCGTGCTGGTCGAACCCGCGTGGTTCTCGCTGCGGAGCTGGCACGAACGCGCGCGCGAGCGGACGGGGCGCGCCATGTGGGGCCGCATCGTCCGCAACGAGGCGCGCGCGGTGGTGTGCCTCGACCCGGTGGCGGTCGAGCGCGTCCGGAGCTACGGCTACCGCGAGGAGGACACGCACCTCGTCGTCCCGCCCGTCGACACCGACGAGTTCCGCCCCGGCGTCCCGAGCCGCGTCGTGTCACGCCTGCACGTGACGGGGCGCTTCGTCCTGTGCGTCGGACACCTCGAGCACGGACGCGGACTCGACGTGCTCGTGCGCGCCTTCGGCCGGACCGTCGGGCAGGGCGGCGACTGGTCGCTCGTCCTCGCCGGATCGGGCTCGCTCGAGACGCGGCTCGAGGCCCTGGCCTACCGCGTCGGGGCGGCCGGGACCGTCCGCATCGTCGCGCTGCCGCCGCAGGAGGAGCTCCCCGGGCTCTTCGCCGGGGCGACGCTGTTCTGCGCGCCCTCCGAGGACGACCGGGTGCGCGGCCGCAACCTGAGTCACGCCATCGCGGCGGGGCTGCCCTGCATCGCCTCCGACCTCCCGCGGCTGCGCCTGCGCGTCGAGCACGAACGCAACGGCCTGATCGTGCAGCCCGACGACGAACAGGCGCTCGCCTCGGCGTTGAAGCGCGCCTGCGGCGGACCCGAGGTGCGCCGCCGTTGGGCCGCGGAGTCGCGCAGGATCGCGGTGGAACGCTTCAGCATCCCCGCGGTCGCGGCGCGCTACGACGAGATCCTGCGGCCCCTGCTCGAGAGCTGAGGCCGGGACGCGAGGCTCACTCGCCCGTCGCCTTCCGGAGCTCCTGCTTCAGGAAGGCCATGTCCTTGGCGTACTGCTCGACGTGTTGGCGCGTCTTCGAGTCGAGCTCCTCGCTGAAGCGCGCGGTGACGCGCACGCCGTCGGGGCGCTCCTCGAGCGACGAGACCACGGCCAGGGCCTCGAGGTGGCCCTTCTTGAGCAGCGGGAGGCGGAACTTCAGCGTCAGTTCGGTGCCGAGCGCGAGGAGCTGACCCATCTCGAACGGCGTGAGGCCGGTCGTGCCGCCGTTCCACGTGAAGGCGACGCCCTCCGGGTCGAGCGAGCCCATGCGTCCCACGCCGCGCCAGTTCGTACCGAAGGCGTGGCCGTGGACCGGGTTCGTCGCGCCCGTCTGGGGCACGAAGTGGTCGACGCGCTCCACGTCGGTCAGTCCGAACATGATCGCGGACTCGTCCTCCTCGAAGACCGGGTCGCCCGTCGCGGCGGCGCCCTTCGCGGCGGCGCCCTTGGTCAGCGCGGCGCCGGCCGCCTCGTCCGAGTCGTGGATGCCCACGACGCGGTTGAGACCGACCTTCTCGAGGATCGTGCGCACGAACGACGAGGGGCGCGCCACGGCCAGCCCGCCGCCCTTGGCCTCGAGCGACTTGTTGGCCTTGATGATCGCGCCGAGCGCCGTCGAGTTGATGAACTTGACGAGGCGCATGTTGAGCACGACGCGCGTCGTCCCGGCCTTCGCCAGTTCCTCGACCTCCTCCTGGAGCTTCGGGCAGTAGTAGGTGTCGAACTCGCCCCGAAGGTGCAGGACGGCGTACTGGTCGCGGTCGTCGACGGAGATGTGCATGGATCCGGGGGAGTCTCGAGCCGTGGGGTCGGGGGAAGGTCCGTTCTGGGAGCGGGAAGTGTAGCGCCCCCTCCCGTCCCCCCGCGAGCGCGGCGTGCCCGGGGGGCGCCCGGCTACACTCCCGGCATGTTCTTCCGCCGCAAGAAGGCCAAGGACTCGCGACTCGACCCGCCGACCGGCTCGGTCGACGGACCTTGGCCCGATCTCGAGGAACCCGCCGCCCTCTCCGGCGAGGACGGGGACACGCAGTTCCTCACCGGCGACCAGAGCGCCGATCGCAGGACCGTCAAGGTGCTCCTCGACGCCATCGCCCAGGTCGCGAACGCGCGCGTCTTCGACCCCGCGGACCTCGACGCGCTGTTGCGTCGGATCGTCGACAACTCGATCGAGGTGACCGGCGCCGAGCGCGGCCTCCTGATCCTCGAGGGCGACGACGGTCAGCTCCTCGTGCGCGTCGCGCGCTCCGAGGACGGCAAGGACATCGAGGGCGAGGTGCGCTTCTCCACGACGACGGCGCGCAAGGTGCTCGACGAGGTCGCGCCGGTGCGCTCGACGGTGGGGTCGGACTCCGAGGCGCTCGAACTCGCGCGCAGCGTGTTCGACCTCAAGCTGCGCGCCGTGATGTGCGTGCCGCTCTCCGCGGGTCGGCGCTCGGACGGTAGTTCGCAGGGCAAGCCCATGGGCGCGCTCTACGTCGACTCGAAGGCGGCGTCGCGGACGTTCGGTCAGCGCGACCTCTCGCTGTTCGCCGCGCTCGCCCAACAGATCTCGATGACGATGGAGAGCGCGCGGCTGCACCTCGACTCGCTCGAGAAGGTGCGGCTCGAGCAGTCGCTCGAACTCGCGAGCGCGATCCAGCGCGGCTTCATCCCGAGCGCGCCCGGCAAGATCGCCGGCTTCGAGGTGCACGGCTGGTACCGACCGGCCGAGGGCACGGCGGGCGACTTCTACGACTTCGTCCAGGCGAAGAACGGTCGGCTCGGCGTGGTCGTCGGCGACGTGACGGGCCACGGCATCGGGCCGGCGCTCATCACCGCGTCGGCGCAGGCGGGTCTGCGCAGCTACCTGCGTCTGCTCGGTGACGCCGGCGAGGCGCTCACGCTGCTCAACCAGGACCTGATCGAGCGCATCGAGGACGGGCGCTTCCTCACGCTGTTCCTCGCGGTGCTGTCGCCGGACGGCAAGGTCGAGACGATCAACGCGGGGCACCCGCTCGCGCTGCACTGGCGCGCGGCGACCGGCGAGTGCGTGCCGGTCCCCGGCGGCGGTCCGGCGCTCGGCATGATCCCCGACGAGACCTACACGAGCGCCGGGACGATCGAGATGGCGCCGGGCGACGCGCTGCTCGCGTACTCCGACGGCGTGTCGGAGCTCAAGGTCGAGGGCGACGAGATGCTCGGCGACGACGGCATGGCGAGGCTCTTCGCGGAGTGCATGAGCGAGGGCGGCGACCTCGAGTCCAAGATCGTGCAGCTCGCCGAGCGCGCTCTCGGCGCCGCGAAGGGCGCGGTCGACGACGACATCACGCTGCTCGTGGTGCGTCGGACGGGATGAGCGACGAGCGCTCGATCGCCTCGGGTCGACGCGCCCCGGGCGAGTCGCGACGGGCGAGCACCGAGCTCGAGGGACGCGCCGACGTCCGCTTCACGCCGTCGCTGCGCCGCCGGCTCGAGGCCTTCGCGGCGCGACTCGAGTTCCTGCGCCGTCGCCGCGAGGGCGCGGGTCTCGCCACGCTGACGGGCGGCGGACAGGAGTGGGTCGACCTGCGCCCGTACCGCGAGGGCGACGACCTGCGCGACCTCGACTGGTCGCTGCTCGCGCGATCCGACCGTCCGTTCGTGCGCGTGTTCCAGCGCGAGGCGGCGGAGCGCTGGGCGATCCTGCTCGACACGAGCGCGTCGATGGGCGTCGGCACCGAGGGCAAGCTGCAGAGCGCGGCCGAGGTCGCGGCCTGCTGGTGCGCCGTCGGTCTCGAGCGCGGCGCGGAGGTCGAGCTGCTGTGGCTCGACGAGGACGAGGTGCGCGCGCGGCGCTTCACGCGGCGCACCGAGCTCGGCGCCGCGCTGCAGACGCTCGAGACCTGTCGCGCGACCGGTCGGCGCGGACTCTCCGCGCTGCTCGCCGAGGGGCGACTCGCGGAGAGCGGCAGGCACGTCGTGCTCGGCGACCTGCTCGACGTCGAGCCGAACCGCGTGCTCGGTTGGCGCGAACGCGTGCAGGACCTCGTCGTCGGTCAGTGGCTCGCACGCGTGGAGTGGAGCGCTCCCGCGGACGGCGGTCGGCGCTGGACCGACCCCGAGACGCGCGCCGAGCTCGAGGCGCCGGGCGACGCGTCGGTGCGCGCGCGCTACGAGACGGAGCTGTCGCGCTGGCTCGAGGGCTGGCGCGCGGTGTGCGGTCGACACCGCGTGCGCTACGGCTGTTTCGAGGCCGGGCGTCCGTTCGAGGAGGCCGCGAAGGTCCTGTTCGGACTGCGGGGCTGAGGGCGCATGGAGCTCGTCGCGCCGCTCGCCCTGCTGACGCTGCTCGTGCCGCTCGCGGTGCTCGTGCTCGCACTCGCGCCGCGCCGTCCGCGGCGCGAGGCCACGGGCACGCTCGAGATCTGGCGGCGCGCCGTGCAGGGCGCACCGACCGGCGGCTCGAGCCGTCGCTGGCGCCCGCCCGCGTGGATCGTCGTGGCCGCGGCGGGACTGGTGGCGTGGTCGTTCTCGCTCGCGGCGCCGCGGCTCGAGGCGCGCGACGCGGAGACGTACGTGGTGCTCGTCGATCGCCGGCCGCGGATGCTGCTCGAACTCGAGGACGGCAGGTCGCGGCTCGACGCAGCGCTCACCGCCGTCGTCGAACTCCTGGGCGAGCGCGGCGACGCGCGCGTGAGCTGGCGGACGCCCGGCGCCGACGCGTTCGAGACGCGCGTCTCGGACGGAGCGCCGTTCGCGCGTCTCGCCGCTCTCCCGCCCGCCGACCGCGCGCCCGACTTCGAGGCGTTCGACGAACGCGGCGTCGTGTGGGTGACGTGTACGGCCGGGACGTTGGCACCGCTCCGTGCGGGACTCGTGACGAGCGGCGGGACCGCGGTCCGTGGCTTCGTCGGCGTCGGGCCCGACGGCTGGACGTTCTGGGACGGGAGCGGCTTCGAGGTGCGCGAGGCTCCTGCCGATCCGGGAGTCGTCGCACTCGGCGAAGGTCTGCCGGAGCTCGTCGACGCGTTCGTGCGCGCGTACGCCGTCGCGCGCGGACTCGGTGTCGCGCCGATGGGGGCGAGGTCGCCGCGACTCGAAGTCACGGCGAGCGCACGCGGCCCCGCGCTCCGCGAGGGCGCGCGGGTCGTCGCCGGGACGCGACCCGTCGCGGTCGTGCGCGGTGGTTTCGCGTTGCCGCGCGGCGCCGTGGGGCGCGTCGTGCTCGAAGCGGTCGACGGCGACGGGACGCGCGCGGCGCTCGCCGTCGCCGACTCCGGCCGCGTGCTCGTCGCGCCGTGCGAACTCGGCGAACTCGCGCCGGAGGACGTGGCGCTCGGGCTCGGCGGCGTGTTCGACGAGGCACTGGCACCCGACGCGCGGCTCGTCCCGGTCGCCGGACGCCGATCGCAGGGAGAGCCGGTCGTGCGCGCCGGCGAACCGCCCGAGCCGCTGCCGAGTCCGTTCCCCCTGCGCGCGCCGCTCGCCGTCGTCGCGGCGCTCGCCTTCGCGCTCGCCGCCTGGTTGCGCGGGCGCTGATCACGAGCGAGGTCGCGCGACCTCGGACGCGGTCAGGTCTCGATGTACTCCGGCTCGCTGCGCTTCCCGAGGCCGAAGACGAACGCGGCGAGGATCGCGAGGCCGAGCGGGATCGTGATCCACGAGTTCCAGCCGAGGAACGCCGCCGGGACGTAGCCCGCGAACATCGCCGTGCCCATGCAGAGCAGCGCGTACGGTGCCTGCGTCTTCACGTGGTCGATGTGGTCCGACGCGGACGAGATCGAACTCAGCACGGTCGTGTCGCTGATCGGCGAGCAGTGGTCGCCGAAGATCGAGCCCTCGAGCACGGCGCCGATGCACAGCACCATGAGCGCGTATCCGCCCATGCCGTGCGCCTCCCCGAGCTGGTAGGAGACGCCGACGACCATCGGCAGCAGGATGCCCATCGTCGACCAGGACGAGCCCGTCGCGAACGCGACGATGCCGGCCATGAGGATCAGCACCACCGGAAGGATCGACGCGCCGATGGCGTCGCTCACGATCGCCGTCAGGAACTGGGCCGTGCCGAGCTCTCCGCACACGTCGCTGACCATCCAGGCGGAGTAGAGGATGCCGAAGGCGACGCCCATCGAACGGAGCGTCGTCCATGCGGCTCGCGGCACCTCCTTCGGGATGCCGGCGGAGATCGTCGCGATCGCCGCGAGTACGAAGCCCGTGATGCCGCCGACCATGAGCGGGAAGTTGCCCGATCCGTCGTAGAGGATCGTGGTGACGCTCTCCATCGTCGACTTCCAGCTCGAGAGATCGATCGCGCCGGCCCTGAACGCGCCTCCTTTGAAGGCGATCATGAACAGCGTCGTGCCGATGAAGCCGAGGAGCGGGACCAGTGCGCGCCACGCGCGCGGCTGCACGCCCTCCGCCATGTCGACCTCGGTCGCGCTGCTCGAGACGAGCGGCGTCGCGCCGTCGCGCAGCACCTTCCCGAGCCGCCGCGCGCGTCTCTCCGCGGCTCCCATCGGACCGAAGTCGCGCCCGCTGAACGCGATCATCGCCACGAACGCGAGCGTGAAGATGCAGTAGAAGCGGAAGGGCAGGGTGTCGACGAAGACCCTGTACCCGTCCGTCGTCGCCATGTTCGCGGCGGGCAGCTGCGCCGAGAACGTCGAGACCTCGAACGCGATCCAGGTCGAGAAGATCGAGATGCCCGCGACCGGCGCCGAGGTCGAGTCGACGATGTAGGCGAGCTTCTCGCGCGCGACCTTGAAGCGGTCGGTCAGGGGCCGCATGGTCGACCCGACGAGCACGGTGTTCGCGTAGTCGTCGAAGAAGACGGCGAGTCCCGTCAGCCACGTCGCGACCTGGGTCGATCGCGCGTCCTTCGCGCGCTTCGCGAGCGCCTCCATGATCCCCGCGATGCCGCCGTTCCGGACGGCGTTGCCGACCATCGCGAGCATGAACACGACGAACAGCACGATCTGGAGGTTGTTCCAGTTCGCGAAGCGGTCCCAGAAGTAGTGGGTCGGGACGTCGTAGAGTCCGCCCGTGACCGACTCGACCATCGACGTGCCGTTGCGCAGCTCGACGAGCACGGCGCCGACGATCACGCCGCTGAACAGCGAGAACAGCGGCCGCCGCGTCGCGATCGCGAGCGCGATGGCGATGACCGGCGGCAGCAGCGAGAAGCGCGTCGGGGCGTTCCAGTCCGTCGTCCGCGGTTCGATCTCGCCGACCTCGAGCGAGAGCTGTCGCAGGCCTGCACCATCGGCGGCGCCGAGTCGGAACACGACGTCGAGCCCACCGGGTGCAGCCTCGCGCTCGCCGACGGTCTTCACCTCGGCGCCCTTCCGCCGTTCGCCGTCGCGGAAGAAGCGCAGCTCCGCCGCGGTGCGAAGACCCTGGAGGAACGACCGCCGTGCGATCTCGGCGATGCGCGGGTCGGAGGATCCGTCGGCGTCCACGAACTCCACGCGCCCGAGCGTCAGCGTCGCGACGTTCGCCTCCGCGTCGAACGCCACGCGCTCGTCGTCGAGCAGCGCGCACGAACGGGTTGGCCACTTTCCGTCCTCCGTCGTCTCGCCCTCCGAGGATCTCGCTCTTCGCGTGATCAGTCGTCTTGCTTCGCCGGTGCGGAGACGAGGTCGCCGCGGCGGCTCCGCCAGCTGCTCGTCCGACGCGCCGCGCCAGGGCGCGAGGACGAGAGCCACGAGGACGACCGCGAGCAGCGGGAGGTAGCGAGCGGTCCGGCTCGGCACCTCCATCTGGGTTCCGTGGGACATGCCGGCGAGTGTACGGAGCCGCGGGTGCGCGCCCGAGGACGGCGGCGCCGCGCGCGTGCGCGGACCGTCGCTGACACCGCGTTCCCGGCCGGGCGACGGTCGGCGGCGCCGAGCGAGATTGGGCCGCCGCCGCGCGCGGCTATCCTCACGGGCGATGCCGCCCGCACTCGTCCTCGCCGCGACCGAACCGCTCGTCGTCGCCCTCGCCGCGCTCGCGGCGATCAGTGCGCTCGGGTCGGCGTGGATCCTGTTCGGGGTGCTCCGAGCCGTGCGGGAAGGTGCGGCGATCGCGCGGCGGCAGAGCGAGCAGGTCGACGCGCTGCGCGAGCACCTGCGCCGGCTCGAATCGGACCGCGCCGAACTCGACCTGCGCCGCACGGAGCACGTCCTGATCGACATCCGCGACGAGCTGAGCGGGTTGCAGGACGCGGTGCTCGGCGTGCTCTCGAGGCCCGCGCCGGAGTCGAGATTCGAGCCCAGCTCGGCTCCCGTCGAGCCCGCGGACGCGCCTCCTCGAGCGCGTCCACAACCGCCTCTCGGCGCTCGGCTACGACCGCGTCCAGATCGTCGGCGAGCGCGAGCTGGTCGAGATGGGGACGACGGCGCGCACCGAGCTCCCGCTCGAGGCGCGCAAGGCCGGCGTGATCCACAAGGGCGTCTGCGTCGTCGACAAGGGCCGCGTCCTCGACGTGCGCATGGACCCGCCCTACGCGATGTTCCCCTGAGGCGTCGCCGCGCCCGCTCGCCACGAGAACCGAACGCGCCGCGCGACCGCCGGCGTCCATCGAACCCGTCATGACCGTCACCACCATCTCCCACCTCGGCGACCACGTCGGCGAGACCGTCACGTTGCGCGGTTGGATCCACAACCGCTCGAGCAAGGGCAAGCTGCACTTCGTCCAACTGCGCGACGGCAGCGGCTTCTGCCAGTGCGTGCTGTTCGTGAAGAACGTGCCGGAGGAGCTGTTCGAGGCGATCGGCCACGCCGGTCAGGAGTCGAGCGTCGAACTCACCGGCGAGGTCAAGGCGGACGAGCGCGCACCCGGCGGCTACGAGGTCTCGGTCACGGGCGGGAACGTGATCCAGAGCGTCGAGGGCTTCCCGATCACGCCCAAGGAGCACGGCGCCGACTTCCTGCTCTCGAACCGCCACCTGTGGCTGCGTTCGAAGAGGCAGTGGGCGCTGATCCGCGTGCGCGACGCAGTGGTCACGGCGCTGCGCACGTTCTTCGACCAGCGAGAGTTCACGCTGGTCGACTCGCCGATGTTCATGAGCTCGGCCTGCGAGGGCACCTCGACGCTGTTCGAGGTGGAGTACTTCGACCGCAAGGCCTACCTCACGCAGTCGGGCCAGCTCTACGCCGAGGCGTCCGCGATGGCGCACGGCAAGGTCTACACCTTCGGACCGACGTTCCGCGCCGAGAAGAGCAAGACGCGCCGCCACCTCACCGAGTTCTGGATGCTCGAGCCGGAGGTCGCGTTCGCGACGCTGCCCGACGTCCTCGAACTCGCCGAGGACATGCTGTGCTTCGTCGTGCAGGAGGTGCTGCGGAGGCGGCGCACCGAGCTCGAGGTACTGGAGCGCGACATCGCGAAGCTCGAGGCGATCAAGAAGCCGTTCCCGCGCCTCACCTACGACGAGGCCGCGAAGATCCTCGCCGAACACCCCGAGAGCGAGTTCAAGTACGGCGACGACTTCGGCGCGCCGGACGAGACGATCCTCAGCAACCGCTACGACCGTCCCGTGATGGTCACGCACTATCCGGCGTCGGTGAAGGCCTTCTACATGGCGCGCGAGGGCGACAAGGCGCTGTGCGTCGACGTGCTCGCGACGGAAGGAGTGGGGGAGATCATCGGCGGCAGCCAGCGCGAAGCCTCGCTCGAGGAACTCGAGAAGCGCATCGCCGAGCACGAGCTCGACCCGTCGACGCTGCAGTGGTACCTCGACCTGCGCCGCTTCGGGACCTGTCCGCACGCCGGCTTCGGCCTCGGACTCGAGCGCACCGTCGCGTGGATCGCCGGCGTCGAGCACGTGCGCGAGGCGTCGCCGTTCCCGCGCATGATGTACCGGATCGAGCCGTGACGCCGGGCGCGTCGCGGCGACCGGACCCGGCGGCACGCGTGCGTGCGTTGCTCGAGGACCTGGCCGACGCGCTCGACCGGGACGACTCGGGCCGCGTGCTCGCGCTGCTCTCGCGCGACGTCGTCTACCGCTTCCGCGACGTCGTGTACGAGGGACCGGAGCACGTCGCGCGGAGCTACGCCGACGCGGCGCGGTGGGGGCGCGAGCACCTCGACTCGCTCGTCTACGAGAGCGAGGTCGAGAGCGCGCACGCAGGAGGCGGCACGGTGCTCTTCACCGATCGCATGCGGCACGCGGGCTCGGACCACGTGCACCGCTGCAGGCAGCACGTCGTCGTGGGCACCGACGGGCTCGTCGCGTCGATCGAGCACGAGGACCTGCCCGGTGAGCGCGAGGCCGTCGCGGACTGGTTCGCGAAGGTCGGGCTCGAGCGCTGACGCCCGTGCGCGCGGGCGTTCCACAGGTGCTTCGTGCATCGTGGGAACGCCGCGCGGCTCGCGCCGAGGACCGCGCTCCGGGAGGACGTGGCGAGGTTCTGGGGGCGCGGATAGCGTGGCGCGACCTGCCGCCGGAGCGCGCGGCGGACGCGTCTCGCGACGTGCGCCGCACGACCCGGTCCTCTCCCGGCCCGCATCCCCTTCGCGAGTCGACCCCCCCATGAGATTCCACCAACCGGGAGCTCCGGCACTTGCAGCCGGACTCTTCGGATCGCTCTGCGTCGGACCTCTTTCCACCCCGGCGTACGCCCAGAACCCGAACGCCGGCATCGCGCCCTCGGGTCAGGAGCTCTTCGTCGAGATCACCTGCCCCGGCGTCCTCGACGAGGGCGACACCTCGTTCAAGGTCTCGGCCTGCGCCGATCTCGGACCGCCCGAGACGATCAACGTCAACGTGCTGTTCGTGCTCGACCTCTCGGGGTCGATGGGCACCAACCTCCCGAACGGCCCCAACCTCCCGCGGGACGCCAACGGCGACGGGATGCCGAACGACTACCTCGACGCCGCGGTGCTCGCGCTCGTCAACCTCGGGCAGTCGCTCGGGAGCAGCGCCAACGTCGACGTCGGTGTCGTCGGGTTCGCCGGGAACGGCAACCCGTTGACGGGTGCGGTGTCCGCCGACATGAGTCCGGCCGGCGGACTCCAGCCGTGGGTCAGTCCCCCCGACGTCGACGCGGACAACGACTCGATCCCCGACGTCGAGGAGGTCGTGCGTTCCGCCCGCATCCAGAACGGTCGCTTCCTGCTGTTCTCCCCGACGGCCAGCGTCGGCACCAGTACGGACTACGTCGCCGCGCTCCAGCGGGCGAGCGCGATGTTCTCGTTCCAGCCCCCCGGCGAGAAGAACATCGTGTTCTTCATCTCGGACGGCGTCCCCAACCAGACCGCCGGCATCCCGGGGGCGTTGAACGCCCTGGTCGCCAACCACGGCGCCGTCATCAACGCCTTCGGGATCGGCCCGCAGGGTGCTGCCGCGTGCAGCCCCGGAGGTCCGCTCGACCTCCTGTCCTCGGTGTCCGGCGGGACGTGCGCCGCCGTGGTCGATCCGACCGACCTGATCGCCTCGCTGCCGCAGGCTGCAGCGACGCAGATCACGAAGTTGACCCTCGCGGTCAACGGCGACATCGTCGCGGCGAACCTCAACCCGCGGCAGGGTCAGATCTGCCTGAACGACGTCGAGATCGTCCAGCACCTCGACCTGTTCGGGACCAACATCCTCGAGGCGACGGCGATGACCGCCGACGGACTCACGGTCACGGCGACGAAGGAGTTGGTGAAGACGGCCTGTCTGCTCTTCGTCGGTGTCCAACCCGACAACACGCTCTACGCACCGAACGACGTCGACACCTGGTACGTGAAGCCGCGATTGTGGTGGAGCGTGACGGAGGCCTCCGTCCCGACCCTCACGATCCCGACCCATCCGGCGCTGGTCGGTACCGACATCTACTTCCAGGTGCTCATGCACAACCAGGCGGTGTTCCCGCAGAACGCCGTGCAGATGTCGAACGGTGTGCGGGTGACGGTCGGCGGCAACGTCACGAGCTACGGGAGCGCGACCGGGATCGTGTCGTGGTTCCAGGGCTCGACCGCGCCGGGCTCGCCCTTCGAGATCCACTTCGACGTGCTCGCCATGTGAGGCGGCGCGTCCCGACGCGCGGCGCACGCCGTCGCGATCGGACCGGCGGGGGCTCGTCGCACGCGCGACGGGTCCCCGCTCGTCGTTCCGGGTCGTTCCGCGTCAGTGCGACGCGCCGAGCCGACGCTCGAGCTCGTCCGCCCAGGCCTCGCGCTCCGCGAAGGGCGCGTCCGTGCGGTCGACGTAGGGCTCGATCCCGAGGTGGCGGCAGAGCGCCTCGTCGGCGCGTCCGCGGACCCACGCCGTGTTGGGCGAGTCCGTGAGAGGACCCTCGCGCGCCTCGCTCGGCGTGTCGATGCGCATGATGCGCACGAGCAGCGGGGCGCCCTCCGTGCGGCCGTTCGCGAGTGCGGCGATCGCGCACTCCGCTCGCACCTCGACGTCGGGGTGCGGGTCGTCGCCGACGGCCAGGGCGAGGAGTCGCTCGACCGTGTCCTTCGCGAGCGGATGGCGAGCGAGCGCGGCGACGGCCGTGCAGTCCCCGGCGTCGTCCTCGCGCGCCGGTCCCGCCTGCCGTTCCTCGACGCGCTCGAGCAGCAACTCGTACGCGTCGGGGTCGAGCGAGCGGGCGAGGAGCAGGGCGGCGCGCGTGGCGAGCCCAGGGTTCTCGCCGAGGGTCTCGCGGAGCTCGTCGAGCTCCGACGGCGACAGGTCCGTCGTCGTCCCGAGCGGCATCGCGTCGTCGAGCATGGCCTCGAAGCGCGAGCTGTGCGCGGAGCGCCAGCCGTCGGGCAGCGACCGCGCGTGCGGCGCGCGGCCCGACGCGTCGGAGCAGGCCGCTCCGACGGACGCCGCGAGCGTCGCGGCGAGTGCGAGGACGACGGTTCGTGTCGGGCGCATGCCGCGATGGTAGCGGTGCGCGGCGGCAGCGCGGAGTTTTCGGTCGATCACCTGCAACCGTCGCGCGCGAGCCCGGTCCTTCCTGCGTCCCAAGGTCACCCACACGGAGGAAGACCATGTATCGAACCGCGGCACTCCTGCCCGCACGTCTCGCGAGAGGCGCACGCCCCGTCGGCGTCGTCCTCGCTTCGCTCGCCATCACCGTCCCCGCGCTCGCCGCCGCTCCCCAGGGCGAGCGCTTCCTCGTCTCGACGACGAGCGACGTCGGCGCGGTCGACGCGGCGCTGCCGCTCCTCGACGACGCCGACCTCGTCACGGTCGGCGGGGGAGCGCTCCCCGAGCCCTGGTTCATGGCCGGGCAGTGGCGCGCACTCACCGACTTCGTCCCGGCCGACGTCGACGGTCTCGCCACGCGGTGGGGCGAGCCGCGCGCGGGCGACCTCTACTTCTCGTTCCTCTCGGACGAGGGCGGCTTCCGCGACGGCGACGTCGTGCTGCTCGACGCCGACGGTTCGTTCCGCGTCGCGATCCCCGAGGCGGACGTCGCCGCAGCGCTCGGCGACGCGTCGCTCGTGATCGACCTCGACGGCATCGCCTTCGACGACCAGGGAAGGCTCGTCTTCTCGCTCCAGGACGACGTCGACTCCCCGACGCTCGGCGCGATCGCGAACGGCGACGTGCTGATGCTCGACGGTGTGGGCGGCGCGGTGCGCCTGTTCACGGAGCAGGAGGCGACCGACGCGCTCGCGCTCGCGACGGGCTCGAGCTCCGCCGTCGGCGACGTCCAGGGCCTCGAGTGGGTGAACGGCGAGGTCTGGGTGGCGATCCAGTCACCGTCGGCGTTCGACGGAGCGGTGCTCGCGCTCGGTCCGCTCGCGCGGATCGTCGCCGACGAGAACGAGATCGCGCTGGGTGGGGACGAGATCGACGCGCTCGTCCACCTCGGTGCGCACCGACCGCTGTCGCTGTGGTTCGAGACGCAGGCGGGCACCTACTCGGGTCGCGTCGCGGTCCAGGGCGCGGCGCCCGGCGCGCCGGTCCTCGTGGTGGCGTCCGGCGGTGTCGGCTACGTCCCCACGCCGTACCTCGGCGGGTTCGGCGGCTTCGCGCTCGATCCGCTGGACCCCATGCTCACGGTGCTCCTCGGAGGCGCGGGGCCGCCGATCGTCTGGTCGGACGGGACGGGTCGCTTCGAGGGCGGTGTCGCCCTCACCGGAGCGTTCGCGCTGACCGGTCACGACGGTGCACCGGGGATGACCTTCCAGGCGGTCGACCTGGTCGCGCTCACGCAGTCCGCACCCTTCCGCGTCGAACCGTAGTCGCGGGGCCGGACGGACGGAGGGCGGCGATCGCGCCGCCCTCCGTCGTTCCGCGCCGAGGACTCCGGGGTCAGGGCAGGAACGAGCGCAGACCGGCGTCGTCGGAGACCCACAGGCGTCCCTCGGGGACGACCGCGCTCGGCTTCTCCCAGGCGACGAACGCGAAGCGCCCGTGGCGCGCGACGCTGAACGTGCGCTTCGGCTCGTTGCGCAGGATCACGTCGTAGCGGTCGTCGAGGACCTCGATGCGCCACGAGTTCCACGGGTTGCCGAGCACCGGGTCGCGCGAGGTGTTGGAGCGCAGCGAGACCATGTTCTCGAGGCGCTCGCTGTACTCCGACTCCTCGTCGGAGAAGGCGTAGAGCTGACTCGTCGCCGAGCTGATGACCGGTTCCACCGCGAGCGACCAGGTCGCGAGGCCGCCGTCGTTGAACAGGACGGCGAGCGCGCCCCGAGGTTCTCGGGCCGCGCAGCGGGCGAACCCGAGTCCCACGGGCCCTCGATGGCGCCGTCGTCGACGCACACGAGCCAGCACGAGCCCTCCTCGCTCACCACGAGCAACCAGCCGGGACGCGCCGGCAGGAAGCGCGGCGTGCGTGCGACACCGCCGAGCGTCGGGAGGACGATCGACCAACGCAACGTCCCGTCCTTCGCGACGCGCTTCACGTTGCCGACCCGGTCCGCCGTCAAGACGTCGCCGCCGACGAGGATCGGCAGGGCGTCGAAACGGTGATCGTCGCCGACCACGCGTTCGGGGACGCGGTGGAGGTGCACGAGCTGGTCCGCGGGCGTCGCGACCGTGACGTGCATCGGTTCGGTGCCCGCGAGCTCGACGTCGAACTCGACCGGACGGTCGGCGCGCGAGTGCGCGACGAAGGGCGTCGTGAAGACGCTCCCGTCGGCCATGGTGACCTTGGCCCCGGCGGGCAGCGTCTCGACGCGCCACGGCAACTCGTAGATCGCCGGGTCGAGCTTGGCCGCCTTCATCACGGCGATGGCGTCCTCGTGGCGCCCGGCCGACGCGTGCTCGAGAGCGCGCTTCCACGCGTCGAACTGCTTCGCGACGCCGTCGCGCTCCTTGGTGACGAACTCCGCCACGGCTTCGTTCGTGTCCGTCTGGAGGAGCTGCTCGTACGTCGCGAGGGACTTCTCGAGCTCGCCGGACTCCGCCAGGAAGCGCGCGGAGCCGAGCAGGCGGTCCTGGAGCGCTTCGCGGTCGCGGACCTCCTTGACGCGTCGCTCGTCGGCGCGCTTCGAGCGGCGCTCGTTCCACTTCATCACCAGGACCTCGACGTGGTCGACGAAGTCGCGGAACGAGCTGTGGAGTCGACGGGAGCGGCTCGCCTCGAGGATCGCCTGCGTCTCGCGCAGGAGTTCGCCCTCGGCGTCGATGGCCTCGCGCTCGGCGTCGAGACCGGGGTCGCTCGTGTCGAAGCGGTGCTGGAGCTTGCCGGCGATCAGCGAGAGGAGCTCCTCGCGCGGGCGCAGTTGGCGCGTCTGGATCGGGTCGAGTGCCGGCGTCTCGCCGAGACCGACGATCTTCTCGACCGCGCCGACGAGGTCACCGCGCCCGATCGCGGCCTCGATCTCGTCGCACTGGCCGTTCCACGCCGCCACCTTCGCGTTCTGCTCCTCGGTGCGGCGCCGTTCGAGCGTGGACTCGAGCGCCAGGATCCGGTCGGGCTTCACGCCCGGGTAGCTCTCGTGCAGGAGCGCCAGCCCGTCGTCCGGACGATCGAGCAGCGCCGTGATCGCGTCGACGTTGCGCTCGAGCTCGCGTTGCTCCTCGTACTTCACGATGCCGACGCCCGACAGCACGACGGCGGTCGAGGCCGCGACCGCGAACTGCCAGAAGCGACGCTTCTTGCGGCGCTGACGCAGGTCGACCTCGGCGAGGAGGTCGCGCGCGGCGCGGTTCTCGGGGAACTCGACGAGCAGCGAACCGATCAGTCGGCGGGCGCGGACGAGGTCGCCGGAGTCGACGAGTTCGGTCGCCGCGGCGACGAGGAGTTCGCCGGCCTGCTCCGACATCCCGGCCGCGAGCATGCGGTGGCCGACGTCGATCCGCGTCGAGAGATTCTCGATCTCGACGCCGGCGAGCGCGCCGAGCAGCGCGCGCGAACGGAGCGCGAAGCCCGAGTCCGTGAGTTGCCGCGCCTGGCGCAGGAGTTCGTTGACCGTCGTCGCGTCGTAGCCGTTCGCGGTGGCGTAGGCCAGCGACTGTCGCGTGAGGTGTAGGCGCGCCGCGCCGTCGGAGGGGTGGAGCTCGCAGAAGCGCTCCCACACCGAGATCGACTGCGACAGGTCGGCTGCGACGTGGTCGAGCTTCTTGCACAGCGTGCGACCCCGCCGGCGACGCAGGTAGCCGAGCGTCGAGGCGAGTTGGCCGCGCTCCCACAGGTGCGCGAGCAGTTCTCCGTCCTCGCTGCTCGGCGGCCCGCCGGGCGTGTTCGCGATCCAGCCCTCGATGCGGTCCGCCGCGCGCTCGTAGTGACCCTGCTCGATCTCGGTCAGCGCGGCCGAGAGGATCTCGCGCGGCGTCGCGAGGCGAACCGCGCCGTGCTTCACGAGTTCGAAGACGACGCCGCAGCACTGGCGCAGCGGCCAGCCCAACCGGTCGGCGATCTCGAGCATCGTCGACGCGCCGTCGCACTCCGCGAGGAGCAGTTCGCCGCCGCTCTGACCGCGGTCGAGTGCGCGCGGCATGTCGAAGTCGCTCGGGCCGCCTCCCGCCTGGACCTCGTCCGCGATGCGAGCGTGCTCGAGCAACAGGAACTCGACGCTCATCCCCGGACCCCAGGGCGACTCCGCCTGGGTGCGCGCGGACGAGCCGAGCGACATGCCTTCGGAGCGGCTGCCCTTCGCCGCGGTCCCGGGCGTCGGTCCGTTCGGAGCGGGGGCAGCGGCCCCGGCTCGAATCGGAAGTGCATGTTCGACGCCTCGAGCATGCGGAAGATCGTCTCGAGGCGCTCCGCGCGCGCGATCGCCTCGCGGCGCACGTGGTCCTGCGACGCGTCGACGTCGTGGATCCACGCCTTCTGGCAGCGCGTGCGCCACAGCTGCGGATCCTCCTCCGGCGAACTGACCAGGAAGATCTGTCCGCCCTGCAGGCCGAGTCGAGCCGCGAGCTCCTTGCCGTACAGGTTGAGCACGCCGTCGCGCCCGCCTGAGCAAGGCCCTGCAGCAGCTCGCCCAGGCCGATACCGGCGACGTCTCCCTGGAAGCTCATCTCGCGTGGATCGAAGGGGTGGTTCCCGGCCGGTCGGGGGACGTCCCGACGCGGACACGGTGGGGTCCGACGCACGGGGGCGCCGGAGTATCCGAGGCCTATCGACCCCGCTCGGAGCGCCGCTGAAGAGCAGGGCGCAATCGCTGCGCGGGCCCCGATCGGCCCCCCCAACGGCGGCGGCTCGGCGGGTCCGCGGCGCCTCAGCGCCCGCGTTCGGCGGCGTCGCGCGCCTCGAGCTCCGCGAGGTCCGCGGGCGTGTCGAGGTCCTCGAGGACGGCGTACGACGCCACCTCGACCGCGAGGAGCGGGTCCGCTCCCTCGCGCAACCGGTTGAGCGGCGCGTCGGGGTCGAGCGCGGTCGCCTCCCCGGCGAGCCCGCGACCGAGCAGTACGGGGTGTCCGAAGCGACGGCGGCCGTCCGCCCCCGCGACGAAGGAGCCGAGCCAACCGCGCTCGGGCGCGCCCGCCGAGCTCCAGGCCTCGAACAGGGCGCGGAACACGTCCGCGCCGACGCGCGGGACGTCGACCGGCGCGACGACGAGGTCGCGGCGGGGGAAGGCGCGCGGCGGCGGCGACGGATCCCGTGCGCCCCTGCTCCCAGTCCGCGTTGTGCACGAGCGTCGCGCCCGAGCGTCGGAGTTCGTCGCCGAGCTCCGCCTCGATCTCGGCGCGGTGTCGACCCGTGACGACGACGAGCTCGGCCGCACCGGCGGTGCACGCGGCTCGCGCGAGCCGGACGAGGACAGGCTCCGCCGATGCGTGCCAACGCCTTCGGGCTCCCGAGGCGCGCTCGCCCCGGCGGCGAGGATGGCGACGATCGGGTGTCCGCGTCACGACAGGAGTCGGTCGCGGACGGCGAGCGCGAGGTGCACGTCCTCGGTGCCCTCGACGAGTGCGCGACCGTCGGAGAAGACGGTGACGGCGAGCCCGTCCGTCGCGAAGCGGAGCAGACCGTCCGCGCGGGCCACGTCGCGAACGGCCGCGCCGGCGAGTCGCGCGGCGAGCGCGTCGAGGTCCGGCGCCCCCGCGGACGGCGGGACCTGGACGGCGTTGCGCCCGCACAGGATCTCGGCGCCCTGCGCCGAGGAGTCCGCGAGGAACGGGAACTCGCCCTTCGCGCAGCACGGACACGAAGGATCGCGATCGAGCACGAGCGTGCGCGCGTCGCCGTGCCACACGTCGATCTCGACGAGTCGCCCGCCGACCGCGCCCGCGAGGTCCGCGTCGCGGCGCGCGAGGATGCGCAGCGCGAGTCCGGCCTGCACGGAGGCGATCGCGGCGACCGCGGGCTGCAGCACGCCCGCGCTGTCGCAGGTCGGCAGCGTCCCGGCCGGCGCGGGCTCCGGGAACAGGCACCGCAGGCACGGTCCGCCCGGGACGATCGCCATGGCGATACCGCCGGAACCGACGACGCCGCCGTACACCCACGGGACCCCGCGGCGCACCGCGAAGTCGTTCACGAGGTAGCGCGTCGCGAGGTTGTCCGTGCCGTCGAGCACGAGGTCGGCGCGTCGCCCGAGCCGGTGCAGCAAGGCCGCGTCGAGGTGCGCGACGACGGCCTCGACACGGGTCGGTCCGCCGACGCGCAGGAGCGACTCCTTCGCCGCCTCGACCTTCGGCGTGCGTCGCGCCGCGTGCTCCGCGTCGAACAGGACCTGGCGGGGGAGGTTCGACTCCTCGACGACGTCGCGGTCGACGAGCACGAGTTCACCGACGCCCGCGCGGTGCAGCGACTGGGCCAGCGCGCCGCCGAGCGCGCCGCAGCCGACGACGAGGACGCGCGCGCGACCGAGGTTCGCCTGACCCTCCGCGCCGAACGGCGCGAAGCGTGTCTGACGCACGAAGCGCGCGTCCAAGGCTCCTTCGTCCCCAAAGCTCACGCGGAGAGCGTACTCGCTCCGGCGACGGCGGTGCCCACCGTCCCCTCGCGGTGGGGCGGCGACGGCCGCCGCCGCGCTCAGAACACGACGGTGACGCCCAGGTACGGGCCCGACACCTGCACGTCGAAGTCGACGCGGTCGTCGCCGTCGTCGTAGGAGACGTCGAGGTCGATCGAGCGGTAGCCCAGGACGATCGCGGCGCGGACGTGGTCCTCGCCGCCGAGCAGGAAGTAGCGGGCGTAGACGTCGGCGTCGACGTACGTCGCCTCGTTGTCGCCGACGTCGAGCGACAGCACGCCGAGCAGGCCCTGCACCTCGAGGTCGCCGAAGTCGACGCCGGCGCGGAGCGCGGCGTAGGGCACCGGGACGAGCTCGTCGGTGTTCGCGCTGTTCGTCGTGAGCGTGTCGACGATGCTGGCCTTCACGTCGACCGCGGCCAGTCCGACGCCGATCCCGAGCTGACCGCGCTCGGACGGCAGGAGGTCGAAGGTGCTCGTGAGTCGGTAGATGCCGAAGTCGAGGTCGCTGTCGACGCTCGCCGAGGCGGGGATCGTCACGCCGTCGAGGTCGATCTGACCGTCGAGCGCGCCGTTGCCCGAGTACCGGCCCTGGGCGGCGTCGAAGGTGAGCTGCATCGCGCCCGCGTAGAGGTCGAGGCGCGGGCTGAAGTCGGTCGGCTCGTCGTCGAGACCGAGTCGGTCCCAGGACGAGGAGGAGTTCGACGCGCCGCTGCCCGCCCTGAAGGAACCGTCGAGGTCGAGGTTCAGGATCCGAGGCGTCACCTCGAAGCTGGGCGCGGAGCACCCGGCGAGCACGAGCGGAAGGGCGGCGAGAGCGATCAGGCGTCGGAAACTCATCTGCGCCCTCCATCGACCGCCGCGGGCGGCGCGACTCCAGTCCGACCGGCGATCCGTGCGACGCACGACCCGGGAGCGGGATCCCGGGCGGCCCGGCGGGGTCGGGGCCCGCCGGCGAGCCCCGGGGCGCTCCTTGACTTCCGCGCCCCCGGACGCGATCCTCTCCGCCCCTCGGCGCTTCCCGCCCGTCCACGGACGGCGGCGGCGCGAACGGTGAGCGTAGCTCAGTCGGTTAGAGCACCAGATTGTGGTTCTGGGGGTCGGGGGTTCGATTCCCCTCGCTCACCCCACCGTCCCTCCCATCGGGAGGTCGAGGTCGCCCGTCCGGTCCAGGACGAGTGAACCCGTTCCTCCCTCCGGGGGGTCGAGGTCGCCCGCGCGTCGTCCTGTCGCGATGATGTCGCGATGAGCGACCCGACGAACGCGGACGACGCCCTGCCCGAAGCCCGTCCCGCACCCATGGAGCGCACGGACGTCGGCCTGCGGCCCGCCGGGCCCGGCTGGTTCGTGCTGAACCTCGCGGACGCGCACTGGGCGGGAGCCCGTGGCGCCGGCGTCTGGTGCAGCTTCGAGGGCGACGCCGCGAACGCCGCGCGCTTCCCCGAGTTCGGTGTGAACGTGCACGTGCTGCGCCCCGGTGAGCGCGCGTGCATGTACCACCGCGAGAACGCGCAGGAAGCGTTCCTCGTCCTCCGCGGCGAGTGCACGTTGATCGTGGAGGGCGAAGAGCGTCCGATGCGTGCCGGCGACTTCTTCCACAGCCCGGCCGGTGTGCGCCACGTCTTCGCCTGCGGCGAGACGCAAGGACCTGCCGCGATCCTGATGATGGGGACGCGCAAACCGGACGAGGTCCTCGACTACCCGGTCGATCCCGTCGCTTTCGAAGTACCGGGCGAGTGCGCCGGAGCGCACGCCCGATCCCAAGGTCGCCTACCGAGACTTCCGCGTCCCACCCCGCAGCCCTCCCCTGGCCGCTCGAGTGACGAAGCGTGCCGCGCGGGGAACGCCGCGCGCCACTGCAGCTGCGCGGACTTCCGGCCGCGCGGGAACACAGTTTCGGGAGCCGGGGAGGACGGGGAGACCACGAAGACGAGTCGATTCGCTGCGACTCTGTTCGCAGCGACGTCGAGTTCGCATGCGACCTCCCCGTTCTCCCCGGCTCCCTGTGATTCGTTCAACCGGCGCCGCAGGCGCCGTTCGGAGAGAAGTGGATCACTGGAAGTCCCGCGACGCCGAACCGAGGCCTCGGAGGGATTCGTCGACGGACGTCAGGCGCGACACCATGAGGTGCACGACCTCGCCCTGGCGTTCGATCGTCCCTTCCGCGAGCAGCGCGACCGCGTGGCGCGCGGCTCGACGGTCCCGTTCGAAGATCCGCGGCCGCACGATCAGGTTCGCCGTGCCGGTCTCGTCCTCGAGCGTCACGAAGAGGATGCCGGACGCCGTGCCGGGGCGCTGCCGCACGAGCACGAGGCCCGCGACCTTCGCGCGCTTCCCGTGCGGGAGCTTCTCCGCGTCGCGCAGGTCGACGGCGCGCACGGCACCGCGCCGGTCGAGCTCCTCGCGCAGGAACTGGAGAGGGTGCCCGCGCAGCGACAGACCGGCCGAACCGTAGTCCGCGAGCACGCGCCGCAGTGCGTCCGGCCTCGGCAGCTCCGCCGTGCTGCCCTGCGGTTCGAACGGCAGCGCGCCGTCCTCGAACGCGGCGTCCCGCGGCTTCAGCGCGCGCACCTGCCACAGCGCGTCCTCGCGCTCGAGCCCGAACGAGGCGAACGCGCCGGCGCGCGCGAGTTTGCGCAGCGTGCCGACGTTGACGCCGCTCGCGCGCCAGAGGGACTCGATCGAGTCGAAGCGGCCGTGCTCCGCGACGGCGTGTGCGATCCGATCGCCCTCCTCGCGCGCCACGCCCTTCACCTGCCGCATGCCGAGCCGCAGCGCGAACGCACCGACGCCGCGCGCCGACGCGCCGCCCGGCTCGAGCGTGCAGTCGAAGCGGCTCGCGTTCACGCAGATCGGCCGCACCGGCACGCCGTGCTCGCGCGCGTCGCGCACGATCTGCGACGGCGCGTAGAAACCCATGGGTTGACTGTTGAGCAGCGCCGCCGCGAACGCCGCGGGGTGGTGGTGCTTGAGCCACGCCGACACGTACACGATCAGCGCGAAGCTCGCGGCGTGGCTCTCCGGGAAGCCGTAGTCGCCGAAACCGTGCACCTGCTTGAGCAACCGCTGCGCGTAGTCCTCGGGGTACCCGCGCTCGAGCAACCCCGCGACGAGCTTCGCGCCGAGCTCCGCGAGCTTCCGCCCGTCGCGCCGCCACGATCCCATCGCGCGCCGCAGTTGGTCCGACTCCGACGGCGTGAAGCCCGCGGCGACGACGGACAGCGCCATCGCCTGCTCCTGGAAGATCGGGACTCCCAGCGTGCGTTCGAGCACGCCCCGGACCGCCTCGCTCGGGTAGTCGACGGGTTCCTCGCCGGTGCGCCGCCGCAGGTAGGGATGCACCATGTCGCCCTGGATCGGACCGGGGCGCACGATCGCGACCTCGATGACGAGGTCGTAGAAGCACGCGGGCCGCAGGCGCGGCAGCATCGACATCTGCGCGCGCGACTCGATCTGGAACACGCCGATCGTGTCGGCGCGCTGGATCATGCCGTAGACGCCCTCGTCCTCGGCCGGGATGGTGGAGAGCGTGAGGTCGCGCGGCAGGTCGTAGCGCGTCCCCGCGTCGATCGACGCCTCGTCCGCCGTGCGCACGAGGTCGAAGCACTTGCGCACGCACGTCAGCATCCCGAGCGCGAGCACGTCGACCTTGAGGATGCCCATGGCGTCGAGGTCGTCCTTGTCCCACTCGATCGTCGTGCGGTCCTCCATGGCGGCGTTCGCGATCGGCGTCAGCTCGCACAGCGGCGCCTCGGTGATGACGAAGCCGCCCACGTGCTGCGAGAGATGGCGCGGCAGCCCGCGCAGCTCGTTCGCGAGTTTCACGAGCCACACCAGGGACTCGTCGCGCGGGTCGAAGCCGAGGTCGCGGATGCGCCGCTCCGGCTCGTCGAGCTCGCCCCAGTGGTCGAAGCCCTTCGCGAGCACGTCGATCGTCTCGGGCGAGATGCCGAGCACCTTGCCGGCGTCGCGCAGCGCGCCGCGCCCGCGGTAGCTGCTGATCGCGGCGGTCAGCGCCGCGCGCTCGCGACCGTAGCGCCGGTAGAGGTACTGGATGACCTCCTCGCGCCGCTCGTGCTCGAAGTCGACGTCGATGTCGGGCGGTTCGCCGCGCTCCTTGCTGACGAAGCGTTCGAAGAGAAGTTGTGAGCGCTCGGGGACGACGGCCGTGACGCCGAGGCAGTAGCAGACGGCGGAGTTCGCCGCGGCGCCGCGGCCCTGGCAGAGGATGCGCCGCTCGCGCGCGAAGCGCACGAGGTCCCAGACCGTGAGGAAGTAGGGGGCGTAGCGCAGCTCGGCGATGAGCGCGAACTCGTGCTCGACGAGGCGCCGCACCTTCTCGGGCACGCCCTTCGGATAGCGTTCGCGCGCGCCCTCCTCCGTGCGGAACACGAGCTCCTCCATCGCGGTGCGCCCCGTGCCGCGCACCTCCGACGGGTAGCGGAAGTCGAGCTGGTCGAGGGAGAAGGCGCCGGCGCGTTCCGCGATGTCGACGCTCCGGCGCAGCGCGTGCTCGAGCCCCGCGAAGCGCCGCGCGACCAGGTCGAGCGGCGCGAGGCGGCGCTCCGCGTTCGCGAGCAACCGGTGCCCCGCCGCCGCGACGGTCGTGCCCTCGCGCACGCAGGAGAGCGCGTCGAGCAGCGGCTTCTTCGCCGCGTCGTGCATGCGCGCGTCGCCCGCCGCGACGAGCTCGAGACCCGCCCGCGCCGCGCTGCGCACCACGCGCGCGAGGTGCCCCGCGTCGTCGGGGCCGGCGTGCGCCGCGGCGGCGACGAAGAGATGGCGTTCGTCGAAGGCGGGTCGAAGGGCGGCGAGCCCGCGCTCGAAGTCGTGGAGCGCGCGCGCCGGTCCGCGCGGGTCGTCGGGTTCGGGCGGCAGCGCGATCGCGATCAGGCCCTGCGCGAACTCGAGCACGTCGGAGAGCGCGAGGTCGCAGTCGCCCTTGCTCGCGCGCAGCTTGCCGCGCGAGAGCAGACGGCAGAGGCGCCCGTGGCTCGCGACGTCCTGAGGGTAGAGCGGCAGCGGGGGAGGCGCGGCGTCGCTCGCGGCGTCGGCCGGGGTCCCTGCACGGGCGTCGACGCGCGCGCCGACGGCGAGCGCGATGCCCGCCTCCCGCGCCGCGACGTGCGCGCGCACCGCGCCGGCGAGCGTCGCGCGGTCGCAGATCGAGATCGCGCGGTAGCCCAGCTCCTTCGCGCGGTGCACGAGCTCCTCCGGCTTGCTCGCGCCGCGCAGGAAGCTGAAGCAGCTCGTCGTCCACAGCTCGGCGTAGTCCGTGCGGCGGGCGACGACGCGCGGCACGTCGCGCGTCGGTGCGTGTGCGCTGCGGATCGGGTGGTCGAACTTGGACCCGGGAGGGCGGTCGGGCATCGCTCAACACCACTCGCCGTGCACGAACCACGACGCTCGCGCCTCGCCGTCCGGCGCGGAACGTCTGCAGAGCCACAGCCACCTGCCGTCCGCATCGAGTGCTCGCACGTAGGTGCGCTCCGGTCCCTCGAGCGCGCGCGCGGGACGCGGCGCGCCCGGCCACCACGGCGCGACGATGCGCTCGAGGCCGATGGTGCGCTCGAGCTCCGTGCGCACGCCGCGCAGCGTGAACGCGACGGGCCGTCCGTCGCGCTCCTCGACGTCGACGGCGATCGGTTCGCGGTGGAGGCGGGTCGGGCGCTCGCGCCGCGCGACGCGCGCACCGGACGGCGGCAGTTCGGGGCGCCGCGGCACGAACGCGCACTCCGGACGGAAGTCCTCGCGCGCGTCGCAGGCGAAGGCCGCGCGCTCGCCGAGCCGCGCGCGCAGCGCGTCGACGAGCGCCCAGTACTCGCGGTCGTGCTCGCTCGGTCCCGCACCGTCCGCACCGCTCGCACCGAGTTGTCGCGGCAGCAGCCGTTCGAGTCCCTCCGCGCGCACCGCGAGCTTCTCCACGCCGAAGCCGACCGGCGCGCGCTCGATCTCGGTCGCGACGAGCGACCACAGGTGCGCGGGGTCGCGACCCGCGCGGCTCGTGGTGCGCGCGAGTTCGGTCGGCGGGCCGTCCGACGGCCACAGCTCGATCACCACCTTCGTCGCGCCGAGTTCGCGCTCCTCGAGGCTCCGCCGCGAGTTCGCCCAGCAGTTCGCGCACGACGAGCCCGCACACCTCGCGGTCGTCGACGGGTCCCGCGAAGACGCGTTCGCGCCGCGGCACGACGGCGTCCTGCACGCGCGCGAGCGTCTCCGGCCGCGCGCCGAGCGCCTGGTCGACGCGCTCGAACAGCTCGTGCCCGAGTCGCGCCGGCACCTCGAAGCGGGGAGGCGCAACACGTCGCCGCAGGTCGCGAGGCCGAGTTCGAACAGGCCCTCGAGCACGTCTTCGGGGAGGCGCAGCGCGGCGACGGGCAGCCGTTCGAGCGCGTCGCGCTCGCGTCCCTCGCGCACGCGCAGGCCGCGGCGCTCGGGCCCTCGGCCGGGATCGACGGCGAAGCGCGCCACGGCGAACGCGCAGCCCAGCGTGCTCGCGACCGCCGCGCGCGCGTCGAACGCGAGGCGCGCGAACCAGCGCAGCGCGTCCTCGAGCAGCGCCTGTTCGCCGCCGAAGAGCCGCTCGCTGCCCTTGATCTCGAGCGCGAGCGCGTCGGGCGGGAACGCGGCGACGCGCGGCGAGTAGCGCCGTGCGGCCCGCGCCAACCGCTCGAGCGCGGCGAGGTCGCCCGCCGGGTCGTGCTCCTGCGTGTGGAGCGGCGCGCCGAAGAGCAGGCCGCGCGCCTGCGCGAGGCTCGAACCCGCGACGACGCCGGCCGCCGCGGCGCGCGCGCAACGGTGCGCGACGGTGGGGGTGGAACCGGAGCGCGCGGTGAGCACGATCGCGCT
Source organism: Planctomycetota bacterium (assembly GCA_041398665.1). GTDB lineage: Bacteria > Planctomycetota > UBA1135 > UBA1135 > Rohdeia. The sequence goes on from JAWKUH010000003.1 coordinate 104,276, forward strand.
CGCGCGGGCGGAACGCGGCGCGGACGGCGCCGCGCCGAACCCGCCGCGCTCCGTCCGCTCGCGCCGTTCGAGTCGTTCGCGCCGCGCGAGCTCGCGCCGCACGCGGTCCGTCGCGAAGTGCGCGAGCACGACGACGAGGTAGCGCTCGCGCGCGCCGCCGGACCCGTGTTCCTCGGACCCGTGTTCCGTGTCGCGTGCCATGGTTCCGTGCGCCGCGGCGTCACGCGCGGCGCGCATCGCCGTTCGACGGATCGCCGTTCGACGGGCCGCCGCTCGAAGGACCGCCGTCCGCGCCCGAGTCGCTCGACAGGCTCGCGCCGTGCGCCCCGAACCCTTCCGCCGCCGCGCTCGCGCCGAAGCGCACGAGCCCGCCGCTGCGCCGACGCAGCGGCGTCACGCTCCAACGCGCGGGCCAACCCGCCTCGACGCCCCCGTCGAGGCCGGAGCAGCGCTCCACCGAGAAGCGCGACGCCGCCGCCGAGAGCTGACTCGCCTCGTTCGCGGGCCGCAGCACGATCCCGAGCGCGCCGCCCGCCTCCGCCGCGAGTTGCAACCGCCGCATCGCGCTCTTCGGCAGACGACTGCCGTCGAGCACGACGACGCCGACCTTCGAACAGCGCAGCGCGCGGTCCGCCGCCCAGAGCAGCTCGCCGCTCCCGTTCGCTCCGCCCGCCGTGCCGCGCGCGTCGACGAAGAGCGAGTGCTCGAAGAGGGCGAGCGGGTCGGCGGCGCGGGCGTCACCCTCGAGTGCATCACCGTCGAGTGCGTCCTCCTCGTCCTCGTCGAACAGCTCGATCCCGTACTCGACGCCGGCAGCACCGCGCGCGATGCGCACGTCCGCGCCCGCGAGCGCCGCGGGGTACGGCCAGACCCTCCGGCCGATCCAGACCGCGTGGTCGCCGCCGCGCTCCCCGAGCCCGAGCGACCCCCGCGCGAGGTGCACCGCGAGCGCCAGCGGCGGCGCCCAGTCGCTCCCCGCGCCGGCCCCGCAGAACTCGTGCAGGCGCCCCGCCTCGAGCCCGAGGGCGCTCACCCCGCAGAGCCGCCCGGTGCGCGCCCGCTCGCCCGGGTCGGCCCCGCCCGCCCGCCGCCCGTCGGCCTCGATGGCGTGGATCCTGGCCGCGAGGTCCCTGAGGAACGTCCGGTCGGCCGGGGAACTGGGTCGCTGAGCGGGCGGCTGCACAGCGGCGGACGTTAGGGTTTTGTTCCGGTTCCGACAAGGGGCGGCCGCGGAAGGCCGCCGGGCGCCCGCGTCGCCGCCCTGGGACGCCCGGCCGGAGCGGGGCCACCCGGGGCGCGGGACGGCGGCCGGATGCGCTCTGCTCCTCCGCCGCCCGTCCGCCATGACCGAGTTCGCGACCACCGCCCTGCTCCTCACGATCTTCGGCGTGCTGCTCGTGGCGAGCGCCGGACTCAGCCGGAGCCTCGAGCGCCTCGGCGTCCCGGTCGGACTGCTGTTCCTCGCGCTCGGCATGCTCGCGGGCGAGGAGGGCCTCGGCGGCATCGCGTTCGAGGACTACCGCTTCAGCTTCGTCGTCGGGACCATCGCGCTGGTCCTCATCATCTTCGACGGCGGTTTCAACACGACGTTCGCCTCGATCCGCGCGGGCTGGTCGCCGGCGCTGCTCCTCGCGACGGTCGGCGTACTGCTCACGGCGGGCGCGACCACGGCGTTCGCGCGCGCGATCGGACTGACGTGGACCGAGGCCGCGCTGATCGGAGCCGTCGTCTCCTCGACGGACGCCGCGGCGGTGCTCGCAGTGATGCGCGGGAGCAAGCTCGCGCTGCAGCGTCGCGTCGCGTCGACGCTCGAGCTCGAGTCCGGTCTCAACGACGCCGTCGCGGTGCTGCTCACCGTCGTCGCGACGGAGGCGGCGCGCAGCGGCGAGGTGCCGGGCGCGCACGTGCTCTGGGAGATCCCGGTGCAGCTCGCTGTGGGCTGTGCCGTCGGCTACGGCGTCGGACGCCTCGGACACGTGCTGCTCGACGCGTCGCGGATCACGACCAGCGGACTCGTCGCCGTCGTCACGCTCGGCATCGCGCTGCTCGCGTTCGGCGTCGCCACGGTCGTCGGCGGTTCGGGCTTCCTCGCGGTCTTCGTCGCCGCGGTCGTGCTCGGGAACTCGCGCATCCCGTACCACTCGGGTCTGCGGCGCATCCACGACGCGCTGGCGTGGCTGAGCCAGGTCGCGATGTTCCTGATGCTCGGGTTCCTCGTGTTCCCGAGCCGCGTCGTGGCCGTCGCGCTGCCCGGCGTCCTGATCGCGCTGTTCCTCGCCGTCGTCGCGCGGCCGCTGTCCGTCGCGGCCTGCCTGCTGCCCTTCCGTCTGCCGCTGCGCGAGGTCGGCTACGTCGGTTGGGTCGGACTGCGTGGCGCCGTGCCGGTCGTGCTCGCGACCTATCCGGTGCTGACCGGCGTGAGCGAGGCCTCGCGCGTCTTCGACATCGTCTTCTGCATCGTCGTCGTGAACTCCATCGTCCCGGGAGCCACCGTGCGCCGCGTCACGCGCTGGTTCGGCCTCGGCGTCCCGCCGGTCGAGGACCCGCCCGCCACGCTCGAACTCACGACCATCGGGCGCGTCGAGGGCGAGCTGCTCGCGTTCCACCTCGACGCGAGCGTCCTCGCCTGCGACGTCGCGGTGCGCGACCTCGGACTGCCCGAGAGTGCGTCGATCGCGCTCGTCGTGCGCGGCTCGAAGCTCGTCCCGCCGCGCGGCAGCACCGTGCTGCGCGCGAAGGACCACGTGTACGTCTCGTGCTCCGAGGCGGACCGTTCGATCGTGTCGCTCGTGTTCGGTCGCGCGGAGGAGGTGTGAGCGACGCGTGCGCGAGCTCGGCCGCCGCCGCGCCGCGCGGGCTCCGACGTCAGCGCTTGCGCCGCATCACCACCGACCGGAACCGCTCCTTCCGGTCCGTGAAGCTGCCGACGACGTCGAGCTTCGCCTCGCGCGCCATGCGGTCGAAGCCCTCCGGCGTGTACTTGTGCGCGTACTCCGTGCCGATGCGCTCGCCGCGCGCGAAGGCGACGTCGAGATCGAGGGCCTCGACCCGCGCGACGTGCGGACGCGTGCACTCGAGGTAGGCCTCGATGCGGTGCTCCGAGCGGTTCCAGCGCGCCACGTAGCGGAAGTTCGCGGGATCGAGCGTGCCGCCGAGCTCGCGGCGGACGCGCTCGATCAGGTTGAAGGTGAACGCGGCGGTCACACCCTCCGCGTCGTCGTACGCGCGGACCAGGGTCTCCTCGTCCTTCACGAGGTCGACGCCGACGAGCAGTCGGTCGTCGTCGCGCATGCGCTCCGCCACCTCGGTCAGGAACGTCGTGGCTTCGCTCGGCAGGAGGTTGCCGATGTTGGAGCCGAGCCAGAGGATCAGACGCGGTCCCTTGCCGAGTCGCTCCAGCGTGAGGAGGCCGCGCTCGTACTCGCCCCACACGCCGACGATGTGCAGGTCGTCGTACTTCGCGAGGAGGTCGGCGGCGCTGTGCTCGATGGCGGCGCGGGAGATGTCGATGGGGGCGTAGTGCAGCTTCCCGAAGCGGTCGAGCAGCGCCTCGATGAGGTGCTCGGTCTTCTCGGCGGAACCGCTGCCGTACTCGACGAGCGTGGGTTCCTCGTCGAACAGGGCGACGATCTCGCTCGCGCGGTCGCGCAGGATCTCGCGCTCCGCGCGTGTCGGGTAGTACTCGTCGAGTTCGCAGATGCGCTCGAACAGCGCGGAGCCGCGGTCGTCGTAGAGGAAGCGCGCGGGGATGCGCTTCGGCGAGCGTTGCAGACCCGCGCGCACCGCTTCCGCGAAGGCGTCGTCCTGCTTCGACGCCGGCGTACCGACGAGTTCGAACCGTCCCTCGCGCGCGTAGTCGCCGAGCGTCGCCGCGAGGGACGTCGACGCGCGCCCTCCACTCTCCTCCTCTATGCGTCCCATGCCAGCCGCACCCCCGTGAACGGCCAGCGGGCCGTGTGCCAGAAGAAGTTCCGGTAGGTCGCGCTCGCGTGACCGTGCGGAGTCGCGAACGATCCGCCGCGCAGCACGAGCTGCCCGGACATGAACTTGCCGTTGTACTCGCCGACCGCACCGGGCGGCGGCGCGTAGCCCGGGTAGGGCTCGTAGCCGCCGAGCGTCCACTCCCACGAGTCGCCGGGACCTCGGATCTCCTCGGTACAGCGGCGCGGGAGCGTGCGGACGGAGAGGTACGCGTCCTCGTCGTCCGTCGCGAGCGCCGCGAACGCGCCGTCGAAGTGCGCGAGCATCGCGACCTCCCACTCGCCCTCGCGCGGGAGGCGCGCGCCGCTCCAGCGCGCGAACGCGTCGGCCTCGTACCAGGAGACGTGCTGCACGGGCTCGTCGAGCGCGAGGTCGCGCATCCCCGTCAGTCCGAACGTGCGTCGCGTGCCGTCGTCGCGGCGCTCCCAGTACAGCGGCGCCTCGAAGCCCTCGCGCACCACGGCGTCGACGCCGTCCGACATCCACAGCTCCGCGCGGCGGTAACCGCCGTCCTCGACGAACGCGAGCCACTCGCCGTTCGTGACGGGGCGCGACGCGATCGCGCCGCCGGCGAGGTGCACGCGGTGGCGCGGACGCTCGTTGTCGAAGTGGAACGCGCCGTCGTCGGGAGCGCCGATCTCGTGCACGCCGCTCGGGATCGTGAGGCGCAGCGCGGGCGGGGCCGGGGTGGACGCGGTCGTCGGCTCGGTCGGCGCGGCGTAGGCGGGACGCAGCGGGTTGCGCGAGAGCAGGTGCAGCGCGTCCATGAGCAGCAATTCCTGGTGCTGCTCCTCGTGGCGACAGCCGAGTTCGACGAGCGCGCGGCCCGCGTCGTCGAGTTCGGGCAGCGCGCGGACGACCTCGGCCTCGACGTCGGCGCGGTAGCGCTCGATCTCCGCGTTCGACGGTCGCGTCAGGAGGCCGCGCTCGGGGCGCGGGTGGCGCGCGCCGATCGTCACGTAGTACGAGTTGAGCAGCTCGTCCCACTCCGGGCGCACGCGCACGCCGCGCGGTGCGAGCACGAAGCGCTCGAAGAACCACGTGGTGTGACCGAGGTGCCACTTCGCGGGGCTCGCCTCGGGCATCGACTGCGCCTGACGATCCTCGGGCGACAGCGGGGCCGCGAGCGCGAGCGTCCGGGCGCGCGTGCGCACGAAGCGGCGCGCGAGGCCTTCGCTTCCGCGGGCTCCGAGGGCGGCCGGAGCCGTGCGCGCCGGGGCGTCGGCCTCGGCCTCGCCCCGCGTCGTGCTGCCGTGGTCCCTCACCATGGCGGCGCCGATCCTAGTGCGAGAACGTCCGGGTTCGTCGACGACTCGGAGAATCCTCGACGCGAGGACCGCCTATCATCCCGGCCGTGCGCGCGATCGCGACGACGCGCGCCCGTTCTTCGAACCGCCGGCCGCGACTCAGTGGCCTCGAACCTCGGAACCGACGATGCGCACGACGTACGCAGTCCTGATGCTCCCGTTCCTCGCGGCCTGCCATGCGACCGGGGGCGAGCGCGACCTCGGCCGCGTCCCGCAGGACGTCGTCGACCTCTACGACGTCGCGGCGCGCGACGGGCTGATCGAGATCGAGCTCGAGCGCGACGGCAGGATCCGCGAGATGGAGGCGCAGATCGCGCTGACCGAGGTCCCGCAGGTCGCCGCGGACGCCGCGATGGCGTTCCTGCCCGCGGGCCGCGTCACCGGGGCGGAGCGCGAGATCACGCGCTTCGGCGTCGCCTACGAGGTCGACTTCGAGGTGGGCGGGCTGGCGTGGGAGGTCGTGGTCGACGAACACGGCACCATCGTCGAGACCGAGCAGCAGCTCGATCCGCGCGCCGCTCCGAAGGTCGTGATCGACGCCGCGAACCGCACGATCAAGGACGGTGTGCTGAAGAGCGTCGAACTCGTGACGCGCGGCGGCGTCTCGGTCTACCACGTGAAGAAGGACGTGCTCGGCGTCAGTTACAAGCTCGAGATCGCCGCCGACGGGACCGTCGAACGCAAGGTGCGCGAGGCTCGGGCCGAGATCGAGATCCCGCTGGCGGAGGAGCGTTGAGCGTGCGGGCGCTTCGGAGGTGGGCGGTGTTCGTCGCGCTCGCGATCCTCGCGTCGTGCGCCTCGCACGGGCGGAGCTCCGGCGGCGACGACGTCGCGACGGCGGCGGCGTGGCTGACCGGGACCTTCTCGAGCGCCGCGCAGGCCGCGGAGGACCCCGCGAACTTCTTCGACGTGCGCCTGGTCGTCGCACCGATCTGGAAGGAGCGCGACGACGGTCCGTGGCTGTACGTCGAGCAGGCCGTCGCGACCGCGCTCGACCGACCCTACCGCCAGCGCGTCTACCACCTCGTGCCCGAGGGCGACACGGTGCGGAGCGACGTGTACGAGTTGCCCGACGCGGCGGCGGCCGTCGGCTGCTTCGAGCAGGACCGTCCGCTGGCGGAGCTCGGCCCCGACGACCTCGCGCTCCGCGGGGGCTGCTCCATCTGGCTCGTGCGCGTCGCCGGCGACGAGTTCAGGGGCAGCACGCGCGGCGACGGCTGTCCGAGCACGCTCGGCGGTGCGACCCACGCCACGAGCGAGGTCGTGCTCGGCCCCGACGCCCTCGAGAGCTGGGACCGCGGCTTCGACGCGTCCGGCCGTCAGGTCTGGGGAGCGACCCGAGGCGCCTACCGGTTCGACCGGACCTTCGACTGAACCTGGTTCGTTTGCCCAGCACCGGAACCGATCGATCGCTGCGGTTCGATCGGAAGCGCTGATCGGTCCAACCGAACCTGGTTCGTTTGCCCAACACCGGATCCGATCGATCGGCGGCGACCGATCATCGGGCCCGATCACGGGCGGGGCCGCTCAGCCGTGCTCCCGCTCGCGGCGGGACTCCGGGTGGAGCTCCCGGTCCAGGCCCTCGGCGCGGGCGTCGGAAGCGCGCGTGAGCGCCGCCGTCGCGATGAACGGCACGGCGCAGATCGCGGCGAAGAGCGTCGCGGCGACGAGGAAGCGCCAGTCGGCGACGATCACGGCCGCGACGACGAGCCCGACGGCGAGGAACAACAGTCCGACCCGCCATTCGCGGATCGCCGCGCGCTCCGCGCGCACGTCGCCGTCGCGCACGGCGCGCGCGAGTCGCGGCTGGTCGAGGCGCGTATGCGCCTCCTGCTCGACTTCGGGGAGGTTCGTCCGGTCGCTGGTCCTGACCTGGTGCATCACGCTCGGGGACGGGGTGCGTTCGCAGCCCGGCGGCGTCGCACGGGCTCCGTCGGGAGCGCTCCGCCGTCCGCGGAGTGGTCGCTCCCCAGATGAACCTCGACCCCATGTCGGCCGGCGGATGCGCGGGTCGGGTCTTTCCCCGGACGCCGCGGGGCAACCCTTGGTCCCTGACCCGGACCCACCGAACCTGGTTCGTTTGCCCAACACCGGATCCGATCACAGCCCGGCTCGTCTTCGACGGACGTGATCAACGCCCCACGCGATCGCGCGGGGTGCGAGGTCGATCGAACCTGGTTCGTTTGCCCAGGACCGAAACCGATCACGGGGCGCGCGGCGGCCGGGCGGGGTGATCAGCGGTCGGCGCGGGGCGCGAGGCCGAACAGGGTGGTGGCGAGTTCGTCGATCGTGCGGGGCGGATCGGGCGCGGCGGCGACGAGGCGGGGGAGGAGCGCGAAGCGGTGGCACAGCGCGGCGGCGAGGAGTCGTCGTTCGCGCCCGGCGTCGAACGAACTCGCCGCCTCGCCCGACGCGACGAGGTGCTCGCGCAAGAGGCCGCGCTCGCCGCGCAGCACGAACTCGACGACCGCGGCGGTCTCGTAGTCGGCGGGACCGACGCGCGCGTCCGCGAAGTCGATCACGGCCGCGACGCTCGGACGGTCCGCGTCGACGTCGACGAGGACGTGGTCGCCGAGCAACTCGGTGTGCAGCGTCCCGTGCGCCGCCGCTTTGCCGACGAAGCCGTCGTCACCGATCCCGCACTCCGCGAGGAACGACTCGCACTCCTCGACGAGACGCGCGAGCTCCGGACGCTGCTCCGCGCCGAGACTCCTTCGCTCGCGCGACGCACGACGCGCCTCGCGCGCGAACAGCCGCCACGGCTTCGCCCAGCTCGGCGGCTCCAGCGCGAACAGCTCGGCCCGGAACGCGCCGAGTCCGCGCGCGAGGTGCGCGCGCGCGGCATGCGTCAGCCTCGGCCAGACCTCGGCGACCGGCCTTCCGTGGACGCGCGTCATCACGAAGTACGGCCAGCCCTCGAGTTCCCCCGTCGCGACGGGCCGCGGCGCCGCGACGCTCGAGCGCCCCTCGACGTGTTCGAGCCAGGCGACCTCGCTCGCCATGTTGCGCGCCCAGCGCGGCACGTCGATCTTGACGACGAGTCGCTCCGTCCCGAGCACGACCGCCGAACCCGTCCCGAAGAGCTCGAGCCCGCCGGCACGGAGCCCGTGGCGCTCGAGGATCACGCGCGCCGCCGCGCTCCAGTCCTCCGCGGACAAGAGGCCGCGCAGCGATGTGCCGGGGCGGCTCGGCGGGGGAGGAGCACCCCGCGATGCTATCCTCGCCGGACGAGGTCCTCCCGAGTCATGTCCTACGTCCTCCCCGCCATCCCGTCGGTCGACCGCGTCGGCGCCGACGCGCGCGCCGCGGTGTTCACGCGCCGCAGCATCAAGAACGAGGCGAAGCGCGCCGCGCTCGCGACCATGGTCGCGATGACGGACCTGACGACGCTCGAGGGCATGGACACACCGGACAAGGTCCGGCGACTCTGCCGCAAGGCGATCCGACCGATCCCGGACGAGCGCGTGCCGTCGTGCGCCGCGGTCTGCGTCTACCCGCCCTTCGTCTCCGTCGCCCGCGAGGCGCTCGAGGGCAGCGGCGTCGCCGTCGCCGCGGTGTCGACCGCCTTCCCGAGCGGCCACTCCTTCCTCGACGTGCGGCTCGACGAGACCCGTCGCACCGTCGAGGCCGGTGCGCACGAGATCGACATGGTCATCGATCGCGGTGCGTTCCTCGCGGGCGAGCACGCGCGCGTCCACGACGAGGTCGCGGCGGTCAAGGAAGCCTGCGGACCGGCGCACCTCAAGGTGATCCTCGAGACGGGCGAGCTCCAGACCTACGACAACGTGAGGCGCGCGTCGCAGATCGCGATGGACGCCGGCGCCGACTTCATCAAGACGTCGACGGGCAAGGTGACGCCGGCCGCGACGCTGCCGGTCTGCCTCGTGATGTCGGAGGCGATCCGCGACCACTACCTCGCGACCGGCGTGCGCGTCGGACTCAAGGCGGCGGGCGGGATCCGCACGGCGAAGCAGGCCTGGCAGTACCTCGTCATGGTGAAGGAGACGCTCGGCGACGCGTGGCTCACGCCCGACCTCTTCCGCCTCGGTGCGTCCTCGCTCGTCAACGACGCGCTGCAGCAGTGGGAGCGCCTCGAGACGGGTCGCTACCAGTCCGCCGACTACTTCTCCGAGGACTGAACCTCACGGAGCGAGTTCATGAGCGAGTTCGACGTGAAGGAGATCCAACCCCAGGCGAAGGCGCCGCGTCCGCCGCGCACCGACGGTGCGCGCGAGCTGCTCTTCGGCGACCTGTGGGAGTACGCGCCGTCGCGGGAGAGCACGGACCTCGTGCGGCTCGACCCCTGCTACGGCCACTACGTCGGCGGCGAGTGGATCGACGGCGGGGCGCGTTTCGAGGTGCTGAACCCGGCGACCGAGGAGGTGCTGACCGAGGTGCAGGCCGCGGGGCCGGAGATCGTGGATCGCGCGGTCGAGGCCGCGCGCGACGCGTTCCACGGTTGGGCGACGCTCCACCCGAGCCGCCGCGCGAAGTGCCTCTACCACATCGGGCGCGCGATCCAGGAGCGCTCGCGCGAACTCGCCGTGCTCGAGACGCTCGACAACGGCAAGCCGATCCGCGAGACGCGCGACGTCGACGTCCCGCTCGCGGCAGCGCACTTCCTCTACTACGCGGGCTGGGCGGACAAGCTCGACTACGCGTTCCCCGGCGCGAAGGTGTCGCCGCTCGGCGTCGCCGGACAGGTGATCCCGTGGAACTTCCCGCTGCTCATGGCGGCCTGGAAGATCGCGCCCGCGCTCGCGTGCGGCAACACGGTCGTGCTGAAGCCGGCGGAGACCACGCCGCTCACCGCGATCTGGCTCGCGAGGATCTGCGAGGAGGCCGGCGTGCCGCCGGGCGTCGTCAACGTCGTGCAGGGCGACGGCGACACGGGCCGCGCGCTCGTCTCGCACCCCGGCGTCGACAAGATCGCGTTCACCGGTTCGACGGAGGTGGGACGCGAGATCCAGCGCACGCTCGCCGGGACCGAGAAGCGCCTCACGCTCGAACTCGGCGGCAAGGGTGCGAACATCGTGTTCGAGGACGCGCCGCTCGACCAGGCGGTCGAAGGCATCGTCGACGGCATCTGGTTCAACCAGGGCCAGGTGTGCTGTGCGGGCTCGCGACTGCTCGTCCAGGAGTCGATCCTCGACACCGTCCTCACGAAGCTGCGCCATCGCATCGCGACGCTGCGCGTCGGCGATCCCCTCGACAAGAACACCGACGTCGGCGCGATCAACAGCCGCTCGCAGCTCGATCGCGTGCGCCGCTACGTCGACATCGGCGTCGAGGAGGGCGCGCAGATGCACCGCCTCGCGTGCGAACTGCCGAGCCGCGGCTACTTCTTCCCGCCGACGTTCTTCACCGGTGTCGCGCAGAGCCACCGCATCGCGCAGGAGGAGATCTTCGGCCCGGTGCTCGCGATCCAGACGTTCCGCACGCCGAAGGAGGCCGTCGACCTCGCGAACAACTCGCCCTACGGCCTCTCCGCCGGCGTCTGGAGCGACAAGGGCAGCAAGGTCTTCGCCATGTCGCGCGCGCTGCGCGCCGGCGTCGTGTGGGGCAACACCTTCAACCAGCTCGATCCCGCCAGCCCCTTCGGCGGCTACAAGGAGAGCGGCTTCGGTCGCGAGGGCGGGCGGCACGGGCTGTTGCCGTACCTCGAGATCAAGGGTTGAGCGAGGGCGGACGCACCATGACGAACGAACACGATCCGGTCCGCAAGACCTACAAGCTCTACGTCGGCGGGCAATTCGTCCGCTCCGAGTCGGGACGGACGCTGCGACAGCTCGACGCGCGCGGCGCCTTCTTCGCCAACTGTGCGAAGGGGTCGCGCAAGGACCTGCGCGAAGCCGTGCGTGCAGCGCGCGGGGCGTTCGGCGGTTGGTCGACGCGCAGCGCGTTCAACCGCAGCCAGATCCTCTACCGGCTGGCCGAGATGCTCGAGGGTCGCGCGGCGGCCTTCACCGAACTTCTCGTGACGCTCTGCGGTCGCGATCGCGACGACGCGAAGCGCGAGGTCGCCGCGAGCGTCGACCGCGTCTTCTGGTACGCCGGTTGGTGCGACAAGTTCACGCAGGTGCTCGGCGGCGTGAACCCGATCGCGAGCCCGTACAACAACTTCAGCTTCGCCGAGCCCACCGGCGTCGTCGTCGTCGTCGCCCCGCGCGGCGGCGGCCTGATCGAGCTGGTCTCCGCGCTGCTGCCGCCGCTCGCCGCGGGCAACGCGTGCCTCGTGCTCGTCGACGCGGACGTGCCCGTGATCGGGCTCGAGCTGGCGGAGGTCGTCGCCACGAGCGACGTGCCCGCGGGCGTCGTCGGCGTCCTCGCGAGCGAGATCACCGAGCTCGTCCCGCACGCCGCCGACCACATGGACGTGAACGCGATCGCGTGCTTCGGCGGCGACCCCGAGCTGCGCCGCGACCTGGCGGAGCGCGCCGCCGCCAACATCAAGCGCGTCGCGTGGTTCGACGAGCGATCGGTGGTGGACTGGCTCGCCGACGAGGGCCGGAGCCCGTACTGGATCGAGAAGTTCGTCGAGTGGAAGACGAGCTGGCACCCGGTCGGCGTGTGAGGTCCGAAGCCCTGCCGGCGCACCGGATCGCCGCCGGAGCGGCCGTCGACGCCCGGCTCCGACGTCCCGCACACCGTTCGCGACGCCAGGGCGACCGTCGGCCCGTCGGCGGGGGACGCGCGCCGGCGACGGGTCCCGCGCCGAGGTGTCACAGGTAGACTTCCGCTCCGAACGGACGGCGCCCCGCACGCTCCGGGACCACCGAACCACGAAACACCCATGATCGCACGCACCACCCTGGCCCTCGCCCTGATCGTCCCCGTCGCCGCGTTCCCCCTCGCGTCCGCGTTCGCGCCCACCGCTCAGGAGCGCGAGCACGAGGACGAGGACGAGGGCAACCCGCAGCTGCACGCGTTCATGGAGGACCTCGGCCGCACGCTGCGGACCCTCGGGCGCGCGCAGAAGGAGAAGGCGGAGGACACCATGTCGAAGGGTCTGGCCGAGACCGTCCGACTGGAGCGTGCGCTGATCGACGCCAAGGAACAGATGCCCGTCGCCGTGTCGTCCATGGAGGACGCGAAGAAGCGCGCGAAGTCGGAACTCGAGTACCGCGAGCAGATGCAGGCCCTGATGAACGGCTTCTTCGCGCTCGAGAACGCCTACGCCGCCGGCGACGCGGGCGACGTCGACAAGGCGCTGCGCGCTCGACGGCGTCAAGAAGGAAGGCCACCGCCTCTTCAAGCCCTGACGGGCGGCGTCCGGCGCCCGCGCCGAGCAGGAGTCCCGAAGCCGGAGGGCCGATCCCGCGCGCGACGCGCGGGGTCGGCCCTCCAGGCGTTCGAGCGAGGACCTCGCGACCTTCGTCGCTCAGCGCGACCGTCGCCGGTACACCGCGAGCGTGAGGTCGTCGGGCTTGCCCAACCCGTCGTGCGGACGCTCCATCCGCGACACGGCGAGGTCGCGAGGCGCTCGACCGAGTCGAGCGGGTCGCCGCGTCGCAGGAGCTCGACGATCTCCGCGCGCGTGAGGTTGTCGAACAGTCCGTCCGACGCCACGAGCAGTCGATCGTTCGCCGCGACGGCGACGTCCGCGCCCAGCTCGATGCGCATCTCCGCGCTGCCCACATGGTTCGAGACGAGGTGGCGGTCGTGGTGACGCAGCGCCTCGCGCTCGTCCATCCAGTCCGGCCTCGAGCGCGTAGCCGACGGGCGAGTGCGGCACCGTGCGCGCCTTGATGCGACCGCGCTGCCCGACGTGGAGCACCTCGGAATCGCCGACGTGGACGGCCCGGGCGCGCCCGCGCACACGACGATCGCGCCGAACGTCGTCCTGCCGCCGAGCCCCGAACGCACGAGTTCGGCGTTCGCGGCGTCGAGGCCGTCGACCAGCGCGTGCCGGAGTCCGTCGCCGCGAGGATCGGCGCGACGGACGTGGTCCGCCACGACCTCGACCGTCGTCCGACTCGCGACGTCGCCGGCGTTCATGCCGCCCATGCCGTCGGCGACGGCGACGACCAGGTCGTCGCCGTGCTGGACGAACAGGAGGCAGTCCTCGTTGATCGACCGGCTCGGGTTCCGGCGCGTCGTCCAGACCACCTCGCCCCGGCCGCAGGGCAGTCGCTCGGGCTCGAGCGAGTCCCGACCGGCCACGACCACCGCGCGGGCGGACGTTCCGTTCAAAGCTCCGCCCTCTGCCTCGCGCGCTGGAACGCCGCGAGCATCACGGCTGCGTTCGTGTAGCGCTTCTCGACGCGCACCTCGCACGCGCGCCGCACGACGTTGGCGAGCTCCGGACCGAACTCGCGGATCACGCGCGCGTAGCCGACGAAGGGCCACTCGAACGGCCACTCCGGCAGTTGCTTCGACATCAGGCGCCAGAGGACGAGACCGGCCGAGAACACGTCGGAGCGGAGCGACGGGCGACCCATCGCCTGCTCCGGTGCGACGTAGCCGACGGTTCCGGAGCCCGAAGCGGCGAGCGTCCGGCGCACGACGCGCGCGAGGCCGAAGTCCGCGAGCCGCAGCCGACGGTCGGGGAACAGGATCATGTTCTCCGGCTTCACGTCGAGGTGCGCGATCTTCTTGCGGTGCGCGCACGCCAAGGCCTCGAGCATCTGCTCCGCGTAGTCGAGCGCCACGTGGCGCGCCATGCGGCGCTGCATCCGGTCGTCGAGCGACTCCTCGCCGAGGGGCGTCACGATGACGAAGTGGCCCTGGATCTCCTCCGCCGTCTTGATCGGCAGGACGTTGGGGTGGTCGAGCTTCGCGATCGTCCTGACCTCGCGCCTGAAGGCGTCGCGAGTCGACGCGTCCATGGTCACGGCGCTCGGCACCTTGAGTGCGACGCCGACGCCCTCGATCGTGTCGTACGCCTTGTAGACGTCGGCGAACGCGCCGCTCGCGATGCGGCGCTCGACGCGGTACTTGCCGAGGCGTTGTCGACTCCGGAGGGGCATGTCGTGGGCGCGACCGGCTCGCGGGAGCTCGGCGTCGGAGCTCCCCGGGGCCGGGGGGGCGTCACCATAGCGACCCGGAGCCGAGTCGGCGCGGTCCAGTCCGTTGACCTCTTCGGTGCGTCGTCACCACGATGGACGGATGCCGAGCCTCCGAACGACGTTCCTCGCCGCCTCGTTCGGGGCGGTGCTCGCCGCGTGCGCCGGGACCGGTCGTCCGGTCGCCGGCGTCGACCGCGACGCGCTCCGCGACGAACTCCTGGCCCTGGTCGAGCCCTTCGAGGGTCGCGTCGGGATCTTCGCCTCGCAGCCGTCCTCCGGCACGACGGTCGAGATCCGGGCGGACGAGACCTTCCCGACGGCGAGCCTCGTCAAGGTGCCGATCCTCCTCGCCCTCTTCGAGCGGGTCGAGTCCGGCGAGATCGGCCTCCACGACGAACTCGAGTACGACGCCTCGCGTTCGCGCGGCGGCGAGGACCTCGTCGCCGCGATGAAGGACGGTTCGCGCATCACCGTCTCCAAGCTCGTCCACCTCATGTGCGCGTTCAGCGACAACACCGCCAGCCTGTGGCTCCAGGAACTCGCGGGCGGCGGCGCGGGGATCAACGCCTGGCTCGACGCCAACGGCTACGAGGTGACGCGGGTGAACTCGCGCACGCCCGGACGCGAACAGGCCTACGAGGAGTGGGGCTGGGGCCAGACCACGCCGCGCGAGATGTGTCGGATGTTCGAGTCGATCGCGGACGGCACGGCGGTCAGCCCGCGCGCCTCCGAGGAGATGGCGCGCGTCCTCTCGGGCACCTACTGGGACTCCGAGGCCTGTTCGGAGGTGCCGCCCTACGTCGAGGTGATGAGCAAGCAGGGCGCGATCTCGCGCTCGCGCTCCGAGGTTCTCGTCGTGCACGCCGCGCGCGGGCGCTACGTCTTCTGCGTCGTGACCGACGACCAGGCCGACACGAGTTGGAGCGCCGAGAACGCCGGCTTCGTCCTGGCGCGCGACGTCTCGCGCGTGCTGTGGCGCCGCTTCGGCGCCGACGGCTGGAGCCCCGCGCCGGGCGTGGAGGCCTGGCATTGAGCGCGGAGCCGGTCCTCGTCGGCGTCGACGGCGGAGGGAGCGGCGTGCGCGCGGCGCGCGTCGTCCGCACGGAAGGAGGCCTCTACGACTTCGGCAGCGCGTTCGTCCTCCGCGCCATCGACGCCGGGAGCGACGCGCGGACCTACGTCCGAGCGGCCGCGGACGTCGTGGCGGAGGTCGCCGACGGCGCGGCGAGCGTCCTGTTCGGCATGGGCATGCCGGGCCGCAAGACCGAGGACGGTCGCGGCATCGCCTACGCGCTCCACGGGCCCGTCGACGTCGAGTTCCTCGCGCACCTCGAGTCGGCACTCGGAGCGCGGGGCGTGCGGCTCGCCGCGTCGTGCGCGCGACTCGACGACGACGGACTCCTCGGTTGCGCGGGCGAGCGACTCTCACCGCGCGGCGCACTGCGCGACGCGAACGACGCGTACTACCTTGGAGGCGGGACCGGACTCGCCGAGGCCTTCGTCGTCGCGGGCGAACCCACCGCGTTCGAGGACTGCGGTCGCGGTCTCTCGCGCGCGTGGCGCCAGTTCGACGGCGAGATGACGTTCGAGGAGCGACTCTCGGTGCGCGCGCTCAACCAGGCCTACCGCCGAGCGGGCGGGCGCGCCGACCTGCCCGAGGTCGGACTCGCGCACGGCGAGAGCGCGGCGCGCGAGACGCTGACCGGCGCGATCCAGGCGCTGCAGCGCCTCGTCGCGCGGCGCGAGGAGGCGCTCGGCCTGCGCTTCGACCGCATCGCGATCTCGCAGCGCCTCGCCAGCGTGTTCGCCACGTCGCCCGCGCGCGACCTGCTCGAGGCGTCGATCGAGGGCACGCCGCTCGAGGGTCGCGTCGCGGTCTCCGAGGTGCGCGGTTCCGCCGTCGTCGGCGCGGGTGCGATGGCGGACCGGCGCCGTGCTTGACCGGGGAGCCGGACCGGCGGTCGTGGCGGAGCCGCGTTCGCGCTCGGCCGCACTCGCCGTCGTCCGGCGCCTCCTGTCGCACACCGCGCTCGCGGCCGCGCTCCTCGGCGGCGCGTCGTGCGGCAGCGGCGGCCAGGGCGGCGACGGTTCGACCGCGGTCGTCCGCGTCGCCGTCGCCGCGAACTTCGCGCGCACCGCGCAGGAGCTCGAGCGCGCCTTCGAGGAAGGCCGTCCCGACGTCGACGTCCGACTCAGCGTCGGTTCGACCGGCGCGCTCTACGCGCAGGTGGTGAACGGCGCGCCGTACGACGTGTTGCTCGCGGCCGACGCGGAGCGCCTGCGCCGACTGCTCGACGAGGGGCGCGCCGTCGAGGTGCGCCGCTACGCGCAGGGGCGGCTCGCCCTCGTGGGGCGCGCGCTCGACGGCGTCGAGGTCGACGCCTCGGACTCCGGCGCACTCGCGCGCCTCCTCGCGTCGGACGCGGTGGAGCACCTCGCGATCGCCAATCCCGAGACCGCGCCCTACGGCGTCGCGGCGCTCGAGGTCCTCGATCGCCTGGGCGTCGCCGACGAGCTCGGGCCGCGCCGGGTGCGCGGGACCGACGTCGGCCAGACCTACCAGTTCGCGGAGTCGGGAGCGGCGGAGCTCGCGATCGTCGCGCTCTCCCAGGCGCTCGCCGACCCGACACGCCCGCACCTCGAGATCCCCTCCGAACTCTTCGAGCCGATCGGTCAGGACGCCGCCCTCGTCGGTCGCGGCGACACCGCCCGCTCGTTCTTCGACTTCGTGACGGGCCCGGAGGTCCGCGCGATCGTCGAACGCGCGGGCTACGGCGCACCGCGCGGCGATTGAGCGGGGAGCGCGTCCGAGGGGCCGACGTGTCGCCGCCGATATACTCCGCGCGTGGAAGGTGTCGATCCGAAGGACGGTGCGCGTCGACGGTACCGGGCGCTGCTCGCGTCGATCGTCGTCGTCGCGGTCGTGACGCGCGTCCTGTTCGTGCTCGCGCTGTCCGACGTCTTCTTCTACGGCGAGGAGCTCGAGAAGGGCGCCGCTGCGAAGGCGATGCTCGACGGCATCGGGCTCCCGCACCACGCGCTCGCCTACCACTACTACGAGGGCGGCGGCTTCGTCGTCAGCCACCTCAAGGCGCTGGCCTTCCTGCTGGTCGGACCGAACCTCCTCGCGAACAAGCTCGTCGCGATGCTGACCTTCCTCGCGACGCTCTTCGCGGGGACCTACGCGGCGCGGCGCGCGGCGGGCGACCGCGCCGCCCTCGTCTTCGCCGCGCTGTACGTCCTCGGGCCGGAGGCGTACCAGCGCATCGGGATGATCAGCCTCGGGATCCACTTCGAGGCGTGCTTCTACGTGATGCTCGTGCTCGGCCTGTCCGTGCGCGTCGCGGTCGACCGCGACGACCGCGTGAGGACCTGGTTCCTGCTGGGCGTCGCGACCGGGCTCGGGATCCACTTCTCGTACCAGCTCGTGGTGCTCGCGGGCGCCATGCTCGTCGCGATCGCCGTGCTGCGCGGACCGCGCGCTCTGTTCCGTCGCGCCCCGATCGGACTCGCCGGGACGGCCGTCGGCGCGACGCCGCTGATCGTGATGTGGAGCCTGGTCGGTCCCGACGTGTTCGACATCCACGGGCGCGAACTCCTGCGCACGTGGCTGATCAACCCGCGCCTCGCCTTCTTCCTGAGGAGCGTCTACTTGGACGGCGCCTTCGGGAGCGCGTTCGAGGCCTGGTGCTGGACGATCGCGAGCGTCGCCGCGCTCGCCCTGCTCGTCCGGTGGCGCTGGTCGGGCGTGTCGCGCCTGCGCGACCTCGCGATCGTCTTCGGCACGTACCTCGGCGCCTGGACGCTCGCGTTCGTGTTCGGCGACTTCGTGCCGAACAACGACATCAACTTCTGGCAGGCCAACCGTCTCGCACCGGCCTGGATGGTCGGGGCGTTGATGGTCTCGGTCGTGGCGAGCCGGGCGAGCGCGTCATCGCTGCGCGGACGTCGCGTCGCCGGCGCGTCGGTCGTCGGGCTGCTCCTCGTCGTCGGTGCGAGCGGCACGGCGTCGACGCTCGCGACGGGGCGTCTCGACCGTATCGGGCGCAACGTCGACATCCTGCTCGAGTCCAAGGGCTACGTGTACTCGCAGTACTTCGCGAAGATCGACGGGCACGTCGAAGGGACCGACGAGGACCGCATGCGCACGTTCCTGCGCTTCGACGAGCCGGCGCTCCGGAGCCTCCGGACCGAGATCGCGGCGACGCTGATCACGCACTCCCGCGGCAAGTTCGACCGCGGACTCCGGAACCTGCGCGAGCTCGTCCTCGACGTCGACCCCGAGGGGATCGCGGACTACGAGCTCGGGCTCGGCACGCTCCTCATGAACGTGTACCAGCACGACCTCGCCGCAGCGCTGGAGCGCGCGGAGGCCGAGCCCGATCCCACGCGTTCGCGCCTCGTCGAGGCGATCGGGCGCAAGATGCGCGGGACCCATCCGAACACGGACGAGGTGCGCGGCGAGGTCGCGGAGGGGCTCGCGCTCGACGCGCCGCAGCGCTACTTCCGAGGGCTCGGCTACCGCTTCGCCTGGCTCAACGAGGCGCGGCTCGACCCCGACTTCGCCGACGCGTTCGTGGAGTCGCTCGACCCGAGCGTGCAGCCCGCGTTCCGACGCGGGTTCGACGAAGCGGTCCGCGACCAGCGTCTCGACACCGTCTTCGGCGCGGACGACGACGTCGACGCGGACGAGCGAACGGACGGCCCCGGCGGCTCCGACGTGCGCTGACGGCGCGACGTCAGACCGCGCTCGAGGTGCGGTCGATCCGCCAGCGACCCGGTCCCACGCCGTCGCCGAGCACGGCGCGCGCGGCGATCTCCGCGATCGCGGGCCCGCTCTTGAAGGCGTGGCCGCAGCCGCCGCCCAGGACGAACGCGTTCGCGAGTCGCGGGTGTCGGTCGAACAGGTGGTCGTCGTCGGGCGTGTCCGTGTACTGACAGACGCGGGTCTCGACGACGGGGGAGCCGGCGAGCGGCGGGAAGCGGCGGGCGAGGTAGCCCGCGGTCCGCGCGAGCGTGTCGTCGCCGACGACGCGGCGCTCGCCGTCGGGATCGACCGGCGCGCCGCGCGTGTCGTCGGCGCCCTTGAAGCCGCGGTGCTCGCCGCCGGGGATGCCGTACCAGAACGCCGCGCCGAGGTCGGCCCAGACCGGCGCGCTGCGCTCGAGCGTCGCGGCGAGACCCGGTGGCGGCGCGAAGAAGACGACCTCCTGGCGACTCGTCGTGAGGAACGCGGCGAGTTCGGGGACGAGCCGCGGCAGCCACGGCCCGCACGCGAGCACGAAGCGGTCCGCCGCGACGCGGTCACCGTTCGAGAGCTCGACGTGCGACGCCGCCTCGCCGTCGTCGACGAGGCGCGCCGCCGCGAGGACGACGGTGCCGCCCTCGAGCGCGACGCGTTCGGCGACCTCGCGGCAGGCGCGGCGCGCGTGCAGGACGCCTGCGCCGGGTTCGAAGAAGGCGTCCTCGACGTCGTGCGCGGAGATCCAGGGATGGCGTCGCTCGACCTCGCGCGGTGCGAGGTCCTCGTGGGCGACGCCGCGCGCGGCGAAGTTGGCGCGCGCGGCGGCGGCGAACGCGCGGCGCGGCTCCTGCACGAGGAACAGCGCGCCGCGCCGCTCGAGGACGGGGCGCGAGAAGGACGACTCCTCGGCGCGCCACAGCTCGAGCGCGCGTCCCGCGAGGTCGGCGTGGAACGGGTCGGCGTAGGCCTGGCGGATCACGCGCGTCTCGCCGCCCGAGCTCGAACGCGAGTTGCCCGGACCGTACGCGTCGACGAGCGTGACGCGGGCTCCCGCGCGAACGAGCCACAGCGCGGTCCACCCGCCGAGCGCGCCCGCGCCGACGACGACGACGTGCGGCGCCGTGCTCACGACGCGGGACCGAAGGGCAGGTGCCGGGGCTGGTCGCGCAGTCGCTCGAGCCACGCGCGCACGTTCGTGAACGGTGCGAGGTCGAAGCCGCCCTCGGCGCAGGCCGCGGTGTACGGGTGGAGCGCGACGTCGGCGATCGTGTGGCGACCCGCCGCGAAGAACGCGTGCCGGGCGAGGTGCGCGTCCATCGCGGCGAGCACGCGCGTCCCGCGCTCGCGCCAGAACGCGAGGACGGGCGCCATCTCGGCCGCGCGACCGGAGTACGTCGTCCAGTAGCGCGCGGTCGCGAGGCACGGCTCGTGCTCGTTCTGTTCGAAGAACATCCAGCGCAGGATCTCGTCCTGGAGGACCGCGTCCTCCGGGAACCACTCCGTGCCGCGCGCGAGGTGGACGAGGATCGCGCCGGACTCCGTCAGGACGCGACCGTCGTCGAGGACGAGCGTCGGCGTCTTGCCCAGCGGGTTCGCGGCGCGGAGTTCGGACGGGCGCTCCTCGACCGGGACCGGCGCGACGTCGATGCGCTCGTAGGTGCGCCCGAGCATCCGGAGCAACTGCTCGACCTTGTGGCAGTTCCCGGAGATCGACATGGCGTAGAGCTTCACGGTCGTACCTCGTCGAGCAGCGCGTCCAGTCGTCCGCCGACGTCCGCGAGACGCGCGCGTGCACCCGCCGCGTCGAGACCGAGTCGGCCGACGACGACGGCGACCTTGGCCTCGCCGCCCGCGCGCTCGAGCAGTTCGAACGCGCGCGCGCGGTCGCAGGGCACGACGGTCGCCACGATGCGTGCCGCACGGTCCCGGAGCTTCGCGTTCGTGGCCCGCACGTCGACCATGAGGTTCCCGTAGGTCCTGCCCGCTCGCACCATCAGCGTCGTCGAGATCGCGTTGAGGACGAGCTTCGTCGCCGTCCCCGCCTTGAGGCGCGTCGAACCGGTGAGCGCCTCGGGCCCGGTCACCGCGCGCACCACGTGGTCGCAGCCCGGCGGGACGTCGCGAGGCACGCAGCAGACGAGGCCGGTGACGCAGCGCGGCGCGAGTCGCTTGGCGTGCACGAGCGCTCCCAGGACGTAGGGCGTCGAACCGCTCGCGGCGACTCCGACGACGGCGTCGCGATCGCCGAGTCCGAGGCTCTCGAGCCGTTCGCGCGCGCCGTCGAGTTCGTCCTCCGCGGACTCGCTCGACTCGCGCAGTGCGGCGTCGCCGCCCGCGATCAGGCCGACGACGCGGCCGCGCTCGACGCCGAAGGTCGGCGGCGCCTCGCTCGCGTCGAGCACGCCGAGGCGCCCCGACGTCCCCGCTCCGACGTACACGAGTCGTCCGCCCGCGACGAAGCCCGGCTCGATCGCCTCGACGAGTCGCGCGAGTTCCTCGCGCGCCGCCGCGACGGCTCGGACCGCGACCTCGTCCTCGTCGCCGAGCGCCTGGAGCACGCCGTGCACGTCGCGTCGCGAGAGGTCGAGAGTGCGCGGGTTGCGCCGCTCGGTCTCGACGTCGCCGCGGTCGATCGGTGCGCGCTCGCTCATCGCGAAGCACCTCCGCGCGTCAGCCGACCCGCGAGCGGCGCCTGCGCGACGCCGGTGACCGCGGGCAGCGTGATCGGGACGCCGTCGACGCAGAGCGTGCCGAGGACGGCCATGCACACCGCTTCGCGCCACGTCGGCGCGACGCCCGCGCGCTCGGTGGTCGCGACGTCGAGGCCGCACGTGCGTTCGATCGCGGCGACCAGAGCGGCGTTGCGCACCGAACCGCCGGCGAGCAGCACCTCGTCGGAGCCCTGCACGGCGTCGGCGACGGCTTCTGCCACCACGTGGCACGCGCTGGCGAGCGCGTCCTCGGGCGAAGTCCCTTCGGCGAACCGCGCGAGGTCCGAGCGCTCCGACGCGCTGCCCATCGACCGGCCGCGCGCGCGGACCTCGGCCAACTCGGTGCGCAGTGCGCGCACGACGGGTTCCTGCGGCGTCCCGCGGAGCGCGTTCGCACCGGACTCGTCGAAGGGACGGTCGAGCAACGCGCGGGCGAGACCGTCGAGCCAGTGGTTGCACGGCGCCACGTCGAGGCCGCGCACCTCGTCGACGGCGGCGCGACGGTCGGAGACGCGCGGCAGGAGCGTCGCGTTCGCGAAGCCGCCGAGGTTCACGATCGCGCGCCGTCGCTCGGCGTCGCCGAAGAGCACGAGGTCGGCGAGCGGCGTGATCGGCGCGCCCTCGCCGCCCGCGGTCAGGTCGGCGCCGCGGAGGTCGTCGACGACGGTCGTGCCGCACAACAGCGCGATCGGCCAGGGGTCGAGCAGTTGGAACGAGTCCGGCGGCTGATGTGCGACGGTCTGACCGTGCGCGCAGACGAGGTCGAGCGCTCGCCCGCCCGCGAGCTCCTGCACGCACTCCGCGTGCAGCTCGCCGAAGCGCCGCGCGAGCCTCGCGACGCCGAGCGCGTCGAGCACGCCGCCGCGCGCGAACTCGCGCAGGGATGGGCGAGTGCGCCGAGCTCGAAACTGCGTGCCTCGAGCAGCTCGGCGCGGAGGTCCAGTCCACGGCCGGTGATGGCGACGAGCGCGGCGTCGAGTCCGTCGACGCTCGTGCCCGTCATGCAGCCGACGACGAGTCGTTGGTCCTGTCATCGTTCCTCCACTGATACGTGCGTGGAGCGCGTCGAGGTGCGCGAGGGAGTGCTCCATCCCGGGCGTGCGCGGCGCGACGCGGCCACAGCGCGCGCTGTTCCTCGGCGAGCTCCTGCACGGCGACCGCGAGGCTCGCGCGATCCCCGTCGGGGCGACCGCCGCGGCGCCAGAGCGCGACGCGCGCGCGCGCGAGTCGCGTCGACGCGAGCGCGTGGTCGAGTTCGGCCGCGACGAGTTCGTCGGAGCACCTGGACGACGCGAAGCGAGCCTTCGAGCTGCGACGCGAGGCGCTCCCAGGCCGCCCGGTCGCCGCGCGGGCGCGACGCCGACGTCGCGGGGAACAGCTCGGAGAACGTCGCGCTCGCGTTGCGCAGCGGCTCGCCGTCGCCCGCCGCAGCGCCGCCTCGCGGAGTTCCGCGTCGAGGTCGCCGAAGTCGTCGATCCACTCCACGAGTTCGCGCGTTCGCCGTCGGTCTCGCCGAACACGACGCGGCCCACCGCTTCGGGGTCCGCGCCCTCGCTGCCGGCGTTCCAACCGGCCTCGGCCGCGTCCGCCAGACCACGCAGCGTGAAGGCGAAGCCCTGGCGGTGACCGAGGTCGCCCCAGGCCGTGGTGAGCAGGCCGTTCGCACCGAACTCCGCGGCAGCGGTGCTCGCCGCCGCGAGGTTGCCGCGCCGCTCGCTCGTGCGTCCCGCGAACGTGCGCCAGCAGGACGTGCCGGGCGCGACGCGGAAGCTTCGACCGAGGTCGCGCAGCGCCGCGGCCTGCTCGGCGAGCGGGCTGTCGGGCTCGTAGCCCCAGGCCACGGGTTCGAGATCGTCCGGCAGGAGTTCGAACGCGCGCGGATCGCCGAGCGCGACGTCCGCCCAGAACATGGGGTGCAGTCCGAACTCGTGCGCGGCGCGCGCGACCTGCGCGGTGAACTTCGCGCACACCACGGCGCGACCCCGCGCCTCGACCTCGGCGCGCGAGCGACCCTGTCCGACGTCGAACGTCTCGTCGCAGCCGACGTGGACGCGCTTCGAGCCGAAGGTCTCCGCGATCGTGCGCAGGAATCCGCGCACGAGCTCGAGCGAGCGCGGGTCGGTGGGGCACAGGCTGAACGGCCCCTGCTTCTCGAAGTCGAGGAAGCGGAACACGTCGTGCGTCTCGGCGAGCGCGGCGAACGACGGCGCGCGCAGGATGCCGGCGAGGTGGCCGAAGCAGTTCTGGTTCGCGACGAGCTCGACGCCGTGCTTCGCGCAGCGCGCGTCGAGTTCCCGCACCTCGTCGGTGGTGAGCGGGTCGAGGTCCTTCCAGACCTCCTCGAGACCGGGGTACGCGAAGACGTGCTCGACGTAGAGCTGGAGCTCGTCGAAGCCGAGGCGCGCGAGCAGCTTCGGCAGGCGCAGCAGCTCTTTCTGCTTCGGGATGCGGTCGCGCGAGACGTCGAGCATGAAGCCGCGCCGCGGGACGTCGGCCCAGTCCTCGACGAGGACGACCGGCATGGGCTCCTTCTTCGGTCGCTCCTTCGCGAGCGCACGCAGCTGGTCGAGCGTGCGCAGCGCGGCGCGGACGCCGGAGTCGTCGCCGGCGACGACGAACGGCCCCTTCGGCGACAGCGTGAGCTTGTACTCCTGCGGTCGCGCGAGCGATCGCTCGAGGTGCACGTTCGGCTCGCGGTCGAGCTTGCCGGCGTCGAAGCGTCCCGCGTCGACGTGCTTCGGTCGCGGGATCAGCGGGAGGTCGATCGGTTTCATGCGTGGACGGCCTCCGGTCGTGCGCGTCCGCCCAGTGCGCAGACGACCGTCGTGACGGCGACGGCGAAGGTGAACTTCCAGGTGAAGTCGAACGCGGCGATGCGGTGGGGCAGCGGGAGTTCGGCGAAGGACGCGCCGGCCGGAGCCGCGCCGAACAACACCGTGACGAACCAGGGCTGCAGCGCCCACACGATCGCGAACCCGACGAGCAGGGCTGCGATCACCGACCGCGCGCTCCCGCGCCCGAGCAACAGCACGCACAGGAAGACGCCGACGAGACCGGAGTAGGCGAACGTCATCACGCCGAGCGCGAAGCTGATCAGGTCCTGGCCGCCGCGCATCTCGATGCACGCGAGCGCGAACACGGCGAGCAGCGCGCCGAAGCCGACCACTCCCGCGCGTCCGACGCGGAGGTAGTGCGACTCGTCGCGTCCCGGACGGGCGCGGCGGTACATTGCCGCCCACGAAGGTCGGTTTCATGGCGTTGATCGCGCTGTTGATGCCGACAGCCCCGCCGCGAAGATGCCCGCGAACATCGCACCCCGCATGCCGCTCGGCAGCTCCTCGAGGATGAACTCGAGGAAGACCTTGAGGTCGGTGTGCGGCGGCCCGTCCGGTGCGTGCGAGCCGAGCATCTCGGGGTGGCGGTAGAAGATCCACAGCGCGAGTCCGACGCACAGGAACATCGCGACGGCCGGGATGCCGAGGCCGATGCCCATGAGCACCGAGCGCGAGCCCTCGCGCGTCGTTCGGCACGTCAACATGCGCTGCGCGAGGTCCTGGTCCGTCCTGGTGGGAACCGATGCCGAGGAGCGTGAAGCCGATCAGCGACGTCCACAGGGTGAAGCCTGCCGTCGGGTCGAGGCTCGTGCTCACGAGTGCGAGCTTCGACGCGCCGTCGCCGGAGCCGTCGGCCGCGCGTCCGCTGCGGAGCGCGGTCACGACGTCGGAGAACGGCACGTCGATCCAGGAACCGATCAGGACGACGGCCGAGATCGCGGCACCCGAGAGCACGGCCATCTGGAGGACGTCGCTCCAGATCACCGCTCCGACGCCGCCGATCAACGTGTAGGCGACGCCGACGACCGCGAGGACGCCGATCGCGATCGCGAGGTGCGCGGGGTCGGTTCCGCGCTCGACGCCGAACAGCACGAGCGAGAGCGGGATCGCACCGGCGAACAGGCGCGCGCCGCTCGCGAAGACGCGGCCGACGAGGAAGGCGATGCTCGCCGCGGTCGAGGCGGCCGGACCGCAGCGTCGCTCGAGCAGGCCGTACACGGTCTGCACGCGCGCGCGATAGAAGGCGGGGACGAACACGCGCGCGACCACCAGCGCCGCGAGCACCATCCCGGCGTTGGTGAACAGGTACGTGAGATCGCCGGTGTAGCCGATCTGCGGCGCGCCGATGAACGTGACCGCGGACAGCGAGGTCGCCACGATCGAGACGGCGACCGCCCACGGCGGCATGCGCCTCCCGCCCAGGAAGTAGTCCTCCGTGTCGCGGTTCTCGCGGCGCGCGAACAGCCAGCCGGTCACCGCGAGCAGCGCGAAGTAGGCCGCGAGCACGAGCCAGTCGAGCGTTCCGAGTCCGGAGTCCGCGCGCGCGGCGAGGGTGGGGGCGAGGTGGGGCACGGGGACGATCGTGCCTATGCTAGGCGCCGTCATGCTCGGTACCGCACACGCTCGGAGCCGCGCGCTCCTGTTCCTGGCGGCGGGTCTCGTCGCCGTCACGGGCTGCGCCGGGACGCGTCCCGCGCCGCCGCCCGCCGACGCTTCGACGCCGCACGCGGTGCGGCGCATCGGCGATCGCCTCCCGCGCCGCGGCGAGGAGATCGTCGTCGCCGGTCAGCTCTTCCACGTCGGCGCGCCGGTCGTCCTGTGGCTCGACGCGGACGGCTACGACGCCTATCGCCCGTACCCGCACTTCCGCGAGGTCGAGTCCGAGGTGGACGAGGCGCCGCGGTCCGGGGCGCGGAGGCTTCGTCCCGACGGCTCGGAGCCGACCGCCGCGGACGAGAGGGACGCGCGCAACGGGCGTTGGTCGCTCGACGAGCTGCGCGCCGTCGTCGACCAGTTCGTGATCCACTTCGACGCCTGCGGGACGAGCGAGACCTGTTTCCGCGTGCTCCAGGACGAGCGTCGTCTGTCCGTCCACTTCATGCTCGACGTGGACGGCACGATCTACCAGACGCTCGACCTCGACGAGCGCGCGTGGCACGCGACGATCGCGAACGATCGTTCGATCGGCGTGGAGATCGCGCAGCCCGGCGCCGTCCCGGTCGCGGAGCGCGCGAGGCTCGACGAGTGGTACACGACCGACGCGTCGGGTCGGACGTCCGTGCGCCTCCCCGAACGCTTCGGCGACGGCGGCCTGCGCGACCGCGGCGCGTCGCTCGAACTGGCGCGCCCGTCGCCGGTCGAGGGCGTCGTCAACGGCACGCGGCTCGTGCAGTACGACTTCACCGAGGCGCAGTACGAGAGCCTGGCGAAGCTCACCGCGGCGCTGCACGTCGCCCTGCCGCGGATCGAGCTCGACTGCCCGCGGGACGCTCGCGGTGCGCCGCTCCTCCGCACGCTGTCGCCCGAGGAGTTCGCGTCGTTCTCCGGTCTGCTCGGGCACTACCACGTGCAGACGAACAAGGTGGATCCGGGACCTGCCTTCGACTGGGAGCGGGTGTTGGGCGACGCGCGCGCGATCCTGGGCGTCGGAACTCGCGACAGTCGCCGCGTCGACGACGGCGCGTAGCGGGGACGAACCGCAACGATCCTGTTTCGCCGGGACCGAGCGGCGTCCTCGGGCAGCGCGCGTGCGGCGCGGGGGCTAGCCTCTTGGGATCGTGCGCCCCGCGTCGGGGCGCGCGAAGTCCCGTACCCAGGAGAAGTCATGATCCTGTTCACCGTGCTGGCGGCGGCGCCCTTCGCGTTCCCGCCGACGGCCGCGTTCCAGGAGAGCGCACCGGCCGCGGCGGTCGTCGCGGCGAAGGAGGCGGCGGACGCGAAGAGCGCCTACGAGGCGATCCGAGCGGCCTACGACGCCGAGCTCGACCGCTACACCACCGCCGTGAACGAACTCTACGCGAGCGAGGAGTGGGCCGCCGCCAACAAGGCGCGCGACCGCGAGAAGATGGACGCGCTGCGCGCCGCGCTGCCCGCCGTCGACGGCGAGGCCTACGCGCGTCGGTTCCTCGACGCGGCGGCCCGCTACGAGGGCGACGCCGGTCAGGCGCTGTTCTACCGCGGCGTGATCGACACGACGAAGTCGGGCGAGTTGCTCACGTCGGCGTACGAGTCGCTGCTCTCGAAGCACGCCGGGTCGGAGTCCGCCTTCGCGGCGACGCTCGACCTCTCCTGGCGCGGAGGGGGACTCGCCGAGGAGACGTTCGCGGGTCTCGTCGAGCGCACGCTCGCGAGCGACGCACCGGCCGCGGTCAAGGCCAACGTGCTCTACGCGCGCGCGTCGGTCCTCGCCCGTTCCGCCGGCAAGCCGGAGGACATGACCCCCGAGCAGAAGGCGGCCTACGACGCCGACATGGCGAGGGTCGTCGAGATCGCACCGGACTCCATCGTGGCCTACCGCGTGCAGGGTCCGACGTTCGAGAAGGAGCGGCTCCAGGTCGGCATGACCGCGCCGAACATCGTCGGCACCGACGTCTTCGGCAACGCGATGAGCCTCGAGCAGTTCCGCGGCAAGGTCGTGGTCCTCGACTTCTGGGGCGACTGGTGAGGCCCCTGCCGGGCCATGTACCCGCACGAGCGGTCGCTCGTGGAACGCCTGAAGGACCAGCCCTTCGCCCTCGTCGGCATGAACAGCGACGAGGACCTCGCGAAGCTCCACCGACGCATGGAGGAGGAGAACATCACCTGGCCGAGCTTCTGGAACGGACCGTACGGGACGTCCGGACCGATCTCGGCGCGGTGGAACGTTCATACTTGGCCCTCGATCTTCGTGATCGACGCGGAAGGCGTGATCCGATTCAAGAACGTTCGCGGTGCGCGCATGGACGCCGCGGTCGACGAGCTCCTCCGCGAGATGGGCATCGAACCGCCGCCGGTCGTCGAGCACGAGGAGTGAGGCGTCGCCGGACCCGGCGTCCGGCGATCCGCGGAGCCTGGGAGGGCGCGAGTTCCGGGCCCGCGCGCGTTCCGGGGGCTCGTAGGGCCGAGGGAGGGGGCGGCGACCAGGGGCGACGACGCGACATCAGGACGGCCTCGACACCGCGTCAGGCCGCTCGACGGCGTCTTCACAAGCCACCCGGCACGAAGGGGTTAGACTCGCAGCCATGCTGCGCCTCACCTTGCTCGTCGTCGCGGTCCTGCTCGCTTCTTGTGGCTGCGGCGAGGGCCGCTCGGATCCGAAGGCTGCCATGCCCAGGCTCGTCGGTTCGTGGACCGACTCGGCGAACGAGGGGCGCTTCGTGTTCTCGATCGAAGGCGGCGACGCGGAGGGCGCGAAGGGGAACGTCACCGTCGTCCTCGAAGAGGTCTCCGCGCAAGGTCCCTCGATCCGCGGTATGGACTCGCCCGACGTTTCGCGAGATCTCGTGCTGAGCGGTTCGTCCGCCTACCTCGAGGGTCGACTCGTCTCCTTTCCTTGGGGCGACACGGTCGAGGACGTTCGGGGCGGCCAGTACAGCTACGTCGAGGCGACGTTCCTCGTCTCGATCTGCGGGCGCCAACGTTGATCGCGAGGGTGCCGCTCGTACCCGGCGCGAACTACGCGATCGACGACTTTCTCTACCGCCTCCAGCCGGTGCCGAAGGCGAACCGTGGCGGCCAGGCGGAAGTGTTCGCGCCGGTCGGCCAGGAGATCACGGCGGTCGTCGCGAAGATCCACCAGCCCAAGATCACCGGCGAAGTCGGGTTCACCTCGTCCAACAACTGGTGGATCGCGGATCCCGAGAACGGCACGCCGTTCGCTGTCGCGAACCCGTCGCCCGACGACGATCCGATCGAAGCCGTGTGGTTCTGGGTCGAGGAGGAGTACACGCCGGTCGGACTCCGCGGGAGCTCGACGACTACTGCCACGCGCAGTGCCTCGCGTCCTCCAAACACAGCGTCCCCGTGCCCGACTTCAACCGCCCTGGGAACCCCGGGGAATACGCGTCCGTACCGGCGTCGTCGACCCGGGTGTGGATCACGCCATGACCCAGCACACGAACACGAGCAGCAACCAGCGGTACTTCCACCGCTACCTGAGCTCGACGATCGTGCCCGACCCCGCGTCGCCCAGTCGGGTCAACTTCACCCGAGCGACGAATGCGACGGCCCGGGGACCGAGGTGTCCGTGAAGGAATCTCGACAAGTGAGTGGGTCGAAGGTTGAGTCAACCAGAGAACCACATCCGTAGGTCTTTGCCATGAACATGAAGTCGTTCGTGTCCGTTCTTGCCGTGGCCCTTGCATTCGGGCTCGGCATGTTGGTGAGCAAGTCTCAGGGGAAACAGGGAGGCGAATCGGCATCTCAGGATCCTCGCGACCTTGCACCGCCCCAGATCGTGGGGGAAATCGGGTTCAGCTGGGAGGGCGAAGACTGGAGCGTCGACGTCGGAAGTCAGATCCACTTGCGCGGAGACAAGCCGAACGAGGCTCTTCGACGAGGAGATCATTTGGGTTCGTGAGCAGCAGGCTTGGGCACCGGGCACGAGTGCAACGCGCTTCACCAGAGAGAGTGCGGTCCACGACGTTGACTACGGGGACGGCGTAGTGAACGAGTCATTCATCGACGAGTTCTCAAAGGTCGATCATGAGAGGCTCCGGATCGCCAGCAACTCAGCGCTTCGGCGTGCGCCCGGGGTATCCCATCTTCGTCACAGTCGCGCTCGGTGTTCCTGGGACCAACAAAGACTACTTCGTGTTCCAGTATGAGCTCGCATCGCCGAGCAAGCCGATCAATCCGAATGACCTGACCTTGATCGAGCGACAGCAACTTGTGCAGCACACTGACGATCCGATTAGCGGTCGACGCTATTCAAAGAATCAACTGATGTCCAACTAGATGCCCCATCGCGCCTGAGTTTCGAGGGATTGGCGTCGTTAGCGCCCGACATGCACATACGTCGCCCACCTCCACGGGTGGCCCTCGGTGCTCGGCGTTCCGGACTTCGAGCCGATCGAAGAGCGGTCCGCAAGACTCCGCTCCGAGGACGGCGAGTTGCGCTCGGCGCAGGTGTCGCCCGGCGCCGAGCGTGCGTCGGACTGCAGATAGAACTTCTCCATCAGGGTGCACGCGTCGGCGTCGAGCGCGGGGCAGACCGTGGCGACGGCGTTGCGGCTCCGGCCTCCAGGAAGGCCTGCGCGAGGGACTGAACGCCGTCGCCCGGCAGGATCGCGCCGGTGTTCGTCGCGCAGGCCGATAGGACGACGAGGTCGGCCTCGAGGTTCGCGGCGCGGATCGTGACGACGCTCAGTGCCGTCTTCGCCTGCGGCGTCCGGTGAGAGGCAGAGTGCGATCGAGTGCGGGTCGTCGGGATCGACCTCCGTATGGCAGGCGAAGTGGAACGCCGAGTAGCGCTCCGGCGCCCTCGAGGAACCGTTCGGCGATCGCCGCCGTGCCCACGTGCACGTCGATCCGACCGGGCACCGTGAACGAGCCGCTCCGCCTGTCCCCCAACTCCTCCCGCGACCGCGTAGTACGCGCCGTCCTTCGCGTCCGCAGGGACCACGGCCGCGACGACGTGCAGCGCTTCCTCCCGTGTTCCTTCGAGGCGATCCAGTTCGCCATCGCGATCGACATCGCGTACGGAATTCACGCACGGTGGCCAGTGCCTTGCTCGAGACGGCGTCCGCGAGGACGAGCACGGGGGCGCTCGCGGCTCCGCGCCGAAGCCTCCGCGGTGCGCGGCTGACCGCCGACCAGTAGCATCGCCGTCGGCAGGACCGAGACGCGCGCCGTCGTCACGAGGAACGGACGTCGGCGAAGGGAGCCTACGGAGGTCGAGCGCTTCTCGGTGACGACCGCGGTGAAGGGGAGTTGCGCGAGGCCGACGGTCGGCGTCACGTAGAGCACGTGTCGAACTCGTCCGGCAGGGCGGAGCGGAGCGGCGCGAGCAGCGTGCGCCCACCTCGTGCGCGAGGTCCCACACTCCGTCGGGCGTTCGTACGGCGGGCGGCACCTGCCTCGGGTCGGATCGCCTTGGAGAGGAACGCTTCGATCGCGGCGTCGATCCCGTCGCGCGTGCCGAGGTCGACGCGCTGCACGCCGTCGCGCGTGACGACGTAGGCCGAGAGGCCGCCGGGGTACTCTGCATACTGGATGAGAGCGGTGCGCGGTTCGAGCTCGGCCGTGAGCAGCGCTGCCACGTCGACGCGTTGCGCGCTTCCGCGCGGATCGCGTCCGAGCGTCGCAGCGAGCGAGCGGCCGGCCCACGCGACGGCGGAAGCGAGTCCGCGCTCCGCGGCACGGCGGCGATCGGGGTCGGTCCGCGCGCTCGCGATCTCGAACGCGGCGAGTTCGTCCTCGACCCGTGCCCATTCCGCGTACTGCGCGCGCAGTTCCGCCGCCGGCTTCGGACCGAGTTCGAGCGTGTCGCGCCTGTCGAGCTCCACCAGCGCTTCGTCGAGCGCCGCGCGCGCGTCTGCGGCGCGACCGAGACCGACGTTCGCACGAACGACGGACTGCAACGTGTCGAGCAGGTAGCCGATGTTGTCGGTCCGGCGCTCGTACTCTGCGGCGGCCGTCGCGCGCTCGAGCGCGCTCGCGAAGTTCCCGCGCTCGATGTCGATCGTCGCGAGTCCGTCGAGGGCAGCCCAATGCGTCGCGTCTTCCTCGTCGAACGCGTCGAGGACGGCGCGATAGTCCGCCTCGGCTCCGTCGAGATCCCCGATCCGCCGGGTGGCGACGGCTCGCTGGTACTGACCGTAGGCCGCCTTCCGGGGAATGCCGATCTGCGTCGCGATCTCGATGATGCGCTCGGCGTCCGCGATCATCGCAGGCCAGTCTTCGCGCAGGCGGTGGTGGTTGCAGCGTGTGACGAGGACGTCTGCGACGACGTCGGGTCGGGTCGTACCAAACTCCTCCTCACAGGCCTTGCACGTCGCGTGCATCTTCCCGTACTCGGCGAGGCGGTGCTCGAAGGACGCTCGATTGCGCAGGTACTCGGCTCGTGCGTTGCCCTTGAAGGCGTCTTCGAGCGACGCGTAGGTCGCCAATTCGATGCGCGCCGACGTGTAGTCGAGTGCCTGCAGGTACACGTTGGTCGCGACATAGGACGCAATGCCCAAGGACAATGGGTCCGTGCCGGCACTGGACCGAGTGCGCGAGACGCATTCGAGCGCGAGTTCGTTGCGACCCATGCTGTGTGCCGACAGCGCAGACCTGGAGTACGCCCAACCTTGCGGCGGAGTCCTCAAGTCCTTCGGCAGTTCGGTTCCAAGTGCGAACCAGGCGGCCCAGCACTCCATCGCGATCGCGCGAGGCTCCGGTCGAGGATCGGAGTTCCAGTCGGGGAGTCTCGACTCGAGCGCTTCGGGTCCGGGGCGCCCCTGATTGCTGCCTCCAGAACGTCGAGGTGCTCCGTGAGTTCGCGGTTCGCAGCCGCGAGCGCTTCCTGTTCCGGAGTGTTCTGCGCACGCGTTCGGACCGTTGCCGAACCTGACGGCTCAGGACGAACTGTCGACGCGACTTCCGTCCCCGGCTCGACGACCGGTGACAGCGACCGCCCTCCCCCGATCTCCGTCGGCGCGGCGAACCTGAGGACGAGGAACACGGCCAGCCCGAGGGCCGCGACGAGAAGGAGCGAGCGAGCCATGGGACGAAGCTAGCGCACCGCACCGTTCCCGGGGCCGCGCGGATAGCATCCCGCTCCCTCCCCCAGAAGGAACACCGATGATCCGCCTCCACTACGGCGCCGGCAACGCGAGCCTCGCGCCCCACATGCTCCTCGAGGAGCTCGGCGTCCCCTACGAACTCAAGCTCGTGGACCGCGCGGGCGGCGAGCAGCACACGCCGGAGTACCGCAGACTCAACCCGAACGGACTCGTGCCGGTGCTCGAGGACGGCGACCTCGTGCTGTACGAGAGCACGGCGATCTGCTTCCACCTCGTCGACACGCACCCCGACGGGGGCTTCGCACCTCCCGTCGGGACGCCGGAACGCGCGCACTACTACAAGTGGAGCGTCTGGCTGACGAACACGCTGCAGACCGCGCTCATCTCGTACTTCCACCCCGAGCACCACGTCGACGCGTCGGACGAGGCGGCCTCGCGCTCGGTGAAGGAGCACGCGGAGCGGCGCGTCGCCGGGATGCTCGACCAGCTCGACGCGGAGCTCGCGCGGACCGGCGGGCCGTGGCTGCTCGGCGCGCGCTTCACGTCGGCGGACCTCGTCGCGCTGATGCTCGGCCGCTGGACGCGCAACCACGCGCGGCCCGCCCGTTCGCTGCCGCACCTCGGTCCGTACCTCCGCCGCGTCCTCGAGCGTCCCGCCGTGCAGCGGACGTTCGAACAGGAGGGACTCTCGCAGCCCTGGATCTGAGCGCCGATGCCGTGGGCGGCGCGCGTCAGGCGCGCGCCGCGTAGGCCTCGATCTCGTCGAGCAGCTCGCGCTTGCGGGCCTCGCTCGCGAAGCTGCCCGTCACCCCGTTGCGCGCGACCTGGAGGAGGTGGTCGCGG
Organism: Planctomycetota bacterium; assembly: GCA_041398665.1. Taxonomy (GTDB): domain Bacteria; phylum Planctomycetota; class UBA1135; order UBA1135; genus Rohdeia. Next base: position 138,409 of record JAWKUH010000003.1, read on the forward strand.
TCGAGGTGGAGGGCGTCGCGCACGCCGATCAGGTTCTGCGTGACGTAGCCGCCGAAGTACGCGGGGTCGTCGGAGTTGACGGTCGCGACGACGCCGCGATCGAGCATGTCGCGCAGCGGGTGGCGGGAGAGGTCGTCGACGACGCGCAGCGCCGTGTTCGACAGCGGGCAGAGCGTCAGCGGCACGCGCTCGCGCACCACGCGCTCCAAGAGGTCGGGGTCGTCCATCACGGCGTTGCCGTGGTCGATCCGTTCGACGCCGAGGACGTCGAGCGCCGACCGGACGTACTCCGCCGGACCCTCCTCGCCGGCGTGCGCGACGAGGCGGAAGCCCGCCGCGCGCGCGCGGTCGAAGACCCGCGCGAACTTCTCCGGCGGGTTGCCGCGCTCGCCCGAGTCGAGCCCGACGCCGACGATGCGGTCGCGGTGGGGGAGCGCCAGGTCGAGCGTGCGCTCCGCGCTGTCCTCGTCGAGGTGCCGGAGGAAGCACATGATCAGGCCGACGTGAGGCCGTGGTCGCGCTCGGCGTCGCGCAGCGCCCTCTCGATTCCGTCGAGCACCGTCTCGAACGCGACGCCGCGCGCGACGTGCGCCTGCGGGTCGAAGAAGATCTCGACGTGGCGCACGTTCTCCGCGCGCACGCGATCGAGGTAGGCGCGCGTGAGGTCGTGGAAGTCGTCCTCCGTGCGCAGCACGTCCATGCCCGCGTAGTACACGTCGAGGAAGTCCTGGAGGCACTCGAACGCGTAGGCGTCGCGCAGCTCCTCGACCGACGCGTACGGAAGGTCGCGCCCGTTGCGGCGCGCCAGTTCGAAGACGTGTTCGGGCTCGAACGTGCCCTCGACGTGGAGGTGCAGCTCGGTCTTCGGGAGCCCCAGCAGGAACGCGTCGTCCGCACCGTTGTGTCGTGCCATCGCCCGACTCTACGGCGACCTCACCCGCCGAGCACGCGCAGTTCCGCGAGGAGCGTCGCGTCGTCGCCGAGGCGGGGGCGCACGAGTCGGGCCTCCCCGCGCTGCACGGCGACCTCGGCCGCGATCGCCGTCGAGTTGAAGCGGCTGGCCATGCTCGAGCCGTAGGCGCCGGTGTCGTGGAGGCACAGGAGGTCGCCGACCTCGCAGCGCGGCAGGAGCCTGGGCTCCGGCTCCCCGCCGCGGATCTGCGTGAACACGTCGCCCGACTCGCACAGGGGGCCGGCGACCATCGTCGGCACCTGCGGCTCGTCGTCGCGGCCGATCACCGAGATGCCGTGGTGCGCGCCGTACACCATCGGTCGGCACAGCACGTTGAAGCCCGCGTCCACGAGCACGAACGGCGTGCCGTCGACGTCCTTGACGGCGCGCACCTCCGTCACGACGACCGCGGGGCGCGCGGCGAGGAATCGACCCGGCTCGACCTCGAGGCGCAGCTCGCGTCCGAACTCGCCCGACAGGTCGTCGCGCACCGCCGTCCACGCGCGGGAGTAGGCCGCGACGTCGAGCTCGGGGTCGCCCGCGCGGTAGGGGACCGGCAGTCCGCCGCCCGCGGAGATCGAGCGCAGCGACGGGCCGACCTCGCGCGCGGCGGAACGCATCGCGTCGCACACGCGCAGGAGGTGCTGCATGTCGGTGCCCGAGCCGATGTGCATGTGCAGGCCCTCGACCTCGAGGCCCGCGCTGCGCACCCGGTCGACGGTCGCCGCGAGGTGCGTGTGCCAGATGCCGTGCTTCGACGCGGGACCGCCGGTGTTCACCTTGCGGTCGTGACCGTGGCCGAAGCCGGGGTTGAGGCGCAGCGTCACGCCGACCGGGGACGACGTCGGAGCGCCCGCGCCGCGCAGCGCGTGCGCGTACTGCTCCACCATGTCCTCGCTCCCGAGGTTGACGGCGCAGCGCGCGCTCGCGACGGCGGCGAGGGACTCGCGGTCGAAGAGATCCGCGGTGAAGCAGACGTGTTCGCGCGGGAAACCGGCGGCGAAGGCGCGGTGGAGCTCGCCCGCGGAGACGCAGTCGACCCAGGCGCCGGCGTCGCGCGCGGCCCGCAGGAACGCCACCGTCGGATTGGCCTTCATCGCGTAGCGCACGACGTCGAAGGCCGCGAGGTCGCGAACGCGGTCCTCGATCTCGTCGAGGCCCTGCACGTAGAGCGGCGTGCCGTGTTCGCGCGCGAGGCGCTCGAGCAGCGCGTCGTCGAAGGCGCGCGGGGCGTGGTGATCCGTGGGCCGAGTCGTCACGCGCGACACGATGACAGGCCGTCTCGCGCGGCGACAGTCAAAGGAGCGCCCGTCGTGGCGGGAAGTCGAGCCCCGGGAAACGCAGCGGGGAGCGCCGACCCCGTCGACGCTCCCCCTCGTTCCTGCGCACGCGGCGATCTTCGCCGCGATCCTCACCGCCTCAGGGGCAGATCACCAGTTCGAGCCCGTTCGACAGCGCCCAGCCCTGGGGCTGGCCGGCGTCCGGAGCGAGCGCCTGGAAGTTCGCGGTGAGCCCCGCGAGGTTCGGGCTGACCGGGAGGTTCAGCGTCAGCGTCGTCGCGCCGCCGGTGACGGTCGTCACGAAGTACGTGTAGTACTGCGCGGGGTCGACGAGGCCGACGCCGCCGAAGATCGGGAACGACGCCGAGCCGAACGCGAGCACGGTGACGCAGGCCGGAGCCGTGATGCCGCTCGTGACGACGTCGAACTGGCCGCCGAGGCTCGTGCTGCCGGATCCGACGGTGACGAGCGTGTTCACGCTCGACGCTGCGTTGCCGTAGGTCGACCAACCGCAGTACTCGGGGAGTTCGAGGACGAACGCCTGCTCGGCGAACGGTCCGCCCGGCGCCGAGGCCCAACCGACGACCGTGCGTCCGTCCGGCGTGATGTCGTTGACGCCGGCGAGGCTGTAACCGGGGGAGCAGCGTGACGCCGAGCGACGCGACGTAGTCGTCGAGCGAGAGCATCCCGAGCGACTCCGTCCACGCGAAGGCCTTCAGCCCCGAGAAGAACGTGCCGGCGGTGCCGACGACGAGCTTGCCGTCGTCGGAGACGCCCGTCGCGGTGAAGGGCGCGTTGCCGCCGGCGAAGGTGCCCAGCGAGATCGCGCCGGTTCCGACCGACCAGCGGAACGCGCTGGTCGAGCCGTTGCCGACGGCCCAGACGCCGTCGCTCGAGAGGCCCCAGACCTCACCGGCGCCGATGGCGTTGCCGGGCGTTCCCTGGAGCACGAGGCGCTCCGAGTTGTTCGCGAACCAGACCGCTGCGCGGCGCGTGCCGTTCGCGGCTTCGTCCCAGCCGCCGATGATCTGACCGTTGCCCGACACCGCGTTGCCGCGCGCCGAGTTCGGGCCCTTCTGCGGGAGCGTCATGAGGCCGACGCCCGACGTCCAGCGGAACGCGCGGCCCTTGCAGCCGTCCCAGCCGAGTCCGGTCCCGATCGTGCCCGCGTCGGAGAGGGCGTAGGCCGTGCCGTAGTCCGGGCAGCCGCTGCCCGACAGGCTGCCGAGGTCGGTCCAGGCGCCGTTGAAGTAGATGGCGGGGTTCGCCGGGCTCGTGCCGCTGTCGCCGAACAGCGTCTGACCGTCCGACGAGACGTCGACGACACTGACGCCCGAGATGGACTGGACGCCGCCGCCGGCGGTCCACACGAAGGGGCCGGTGTTGAGGTTGCCGACGACGGTGACGCCGTCGGGGGTGACGGCCTCCGCCCGGCCGCTGCCGAGGAAGGTGATCGAGGCCTGGGCGTGCGCGGCGGTCGCGAGGAGCGCGGCGGCGCCGATTCCGAAGAGCTGTCGCATGGTGGGAATTCGGGGGTCGTTGGTCGTTCCGAGCGGGTCGGAAGGGGTCGGGGAGCGTCGGGAGCCGCTCTGGAACTTTCACTGGAAACATACCTGGTGTAGACTTCGGAGCGCAAGGGCCCACCGGGCGCCTCCGGAAGGGGCCCGGCGCAGGACCCCGCACCGAGACCCGCCGCCATGCCCCACGTACCCGCCACCCGGACCGAGGCCGGCTTCCTGGCCGAGTTCGAGGCCTCCGTCGCCGCGCTGCGGTCGTCCCTGGCGGAACTCCTCGCCTCGGTGGAGGCCGACCCTCGGCCCCCAGGACATCTCGCGCCGGTTCGGCGTCAACCGCACGGCGGCCTGGAAGCTGACGCGCATCGTGTCGGCGCGCGACGCCTGCGACGTCGTCCAGCACCTGCTCGGCGACGCCGGACTCAAGCTCCTCGTCGACGCGTTCGTCGACGAAGGAGCGCCCGCCGAGATCGCGCAGGGCGTGCTCCGTGCGGCGAACGACTTCGACGCCATGGCGGAGCGCCACGCGGGCAGCCGACCCGGTCTCGAACTCCTGCTCGCGAGCATGCTCCCGGGGCGCGTCGACCCGGCGCGACTCGAGTCGAGCCAACGTCTCGCGTTCCTCGGCAACAGCGCGGTGTGGGGCGTCCAGTCGCGCGTGCGACTCGTGACGCACGTCGTCGCACCGTGCTCGGACGACGCGGAACGCGTGGAGATCGCGATCCTCTCCGGACACTACGGCTTCAAGCGATTGCGGCCGGTGACCGGCTGGAAGCTCAACACGAGCACCGCGTGGGGCGGCGACGCGCGTCCGCCCTCCGAACCGCTCGATCCGTCGGCCACCGACGAGGACCCGCCGCTCGTGCGCGCGTTCTCGTCGCCGGACCTGCCGGAGATGAGCATGCACACGGACGGCGAGCGCAGCGTCGTCGAGCTCGGCGAGGGACCCGTCGGGAACACCGCCGCGTTCGACGCGGTGTTCGGATGGTGCGTGCGCGGCTTCGCGCCGGTCTACGGCGACGAGGGCGACGTCGCCGAGCACAGCTCGTGGTGCGACACGCCGGCCGAGCTCCTGCACTTCGACGTCCTGATCCACCGCTCGCTGCCGTTCACCGAGGCACCGCGGCTGGCCTGCGTCGGACTCGCGCAGGGGCTCCCGACTCCGCCGCACTCGCTCGCGACGTCGTCGCACCTGCCGGTGACGAGCCGCGTGCAGAGCATCGGCGCGCCGCCCGCGCTCTCGACCCCGGACGTCCCGCGCTACGGGGAGCTCGTCGCGTACGCGTGCACGCGCTTCGGGCACGACGTCGGTGACTTCAAGGGCTACCGCGTCGTGATGCGCTACCCGCCCGTCCCGGCGATGCCCGTCCTCTACTACCCGTTGCCGCGGCGCTGATCGGACCGGTCCGCCGCGTCGAGCGCGTCCGCGAGCCGTTCGAGGTCGTTCGCGGTGTGCTCGGAGCCGACGGCGATCCGGAAGTACGAGGGCGAGGGTCCGCCGGGGTAGCGGACGAGCGGCACGAACAGCTCGGCGCGCTGGAACTCGCGCTCGAGGTCTCGCGCGTGCTCCGCGTCGCGCGGGACGAGCGCCCGGACGGGGAAGAGGACGCTGCGTCGCTCCTCGCCGGCGTGCGCGTCGACGATCGCGTGAAGTCGCGTCGCGTTGGCGAGGGCGCGAGCGCGTCGCTCCGGTTCGTCGCGCACGACGCGAAGCGCCGCGAGCGCGGCGGCCGTCGAGGCGGGAGGCGGCGCCGTCGTGCAGGCGTAGGGCGAGCTCGCGCGGACGCGTTCGACGTTCGCGCGCGAGCCGAGCACGGCACCGCCCGCCGCGCCGAGGCACTTCGAGAACGACACGACGAGGACGTGCTCGCCGGAGGCGAGGTCGAGGCTCCTTCGGCGGCGCCCGCGCCGCGACGACCGAGCAGTCCGAGACCGTGCGCGTCGTCGACGGCGAGGAGCCGCGGGCGACGCGCGACCAGCTCGGCGACCGGCGCGGTGCGCGCCGCCGTCGGGAACGTGCCGTCGACGAAGACCGCGTCGCCGTCGTCGACCTCCGCCGAGTCGAGGTCGGTCGCGACCGCCAGGGCTCCCGCGGCGCGGATCGCGTCGAGGATGCAGGGTGCGCGTCGCGGTCGGTGAGGACGCGCTCGCCGCGTCGCAGCAGCGCGAGCCCGACGGCCAGGTCCGCGAGCGCGGTGTCGGACACGAGCGCGGCGTCCTGCGCACCGCAGTACGCCGTCAGTTCGGCCTCGAGCTCGAGGTGCAGATCGCGCGTCCCCGACGTGCCCCGCGCCGCTCCGCTCGACGCGCCGTACCGCTCCAGCGCGGACCGCGCTGCCGCGAGCACGCGATCGTCGTGCGCGAGGCCGAGGTACGAACACCCCCCGAGGTACACGAACTCGCGGCCCGCGATCGTCGCGGTCCTCGCCGTCGTCGCCGCGATCCCCTCGGTCACGCGACGCCCGGGTCGAAGCCCGGCAGGCGGATCGTCGCCATCGTGTGGAGCCCGGGCTCGGCGTCGAGCAGCGGCCGGATCGAGTTGAGCACCATCGCGCTCGTACCGACGTCGCCGTGCACGCCGCCCTGGATGACGAGGTCGACGGGCGGGTCGCCGGTGACGACCACGCGGTCGTGCGGTTCGGACTCGCCGATCGACGCCCTGAACTCGAGGCGCGCGACGACCTCTCCGTCGGCGTCGCGTCCGGTGCCGACCTGCTTCACGCCCGCGGCGCGTCCCACGTGGATCGGTCCCAGGGCGCAGGCCAGCTCGCGCGTCGCGACGACGGGTTCGAGCGTCTCGTCGTAGGCGACGACGCCGAGGCCGAGCCGGTGCGCCACGAGGTGCAGCGACTCGCCGAGCCCGACGTGTCGGAGCGATCCGCTGCGCGCCTTCTCCGCGAAGGCCTCGAGGTCGAGCGCCGCTCCGATCTTCTGCTGGAACGTGACTCGTCGCGTCGTCGCGTCCTGCACGAGCCAGCCGTCGATGCGTCGCACCGCGTTGCACGCCGCGGTCGCGACGACGGGGAGCGCGTCCATCAGGTAGCCCGGGTTGATGCCCGTCCCGAGGAGTCGCCCGCCGTTCGAGCGCGCGAGTGCGTCGAGCTCGTGCGCGAGTTCCTCGTGCCGCAGCCACGGCCAGAGCAGTTCCTCGCAGGTCGACACCACGGTCGTGCCGCGCTCGAGCAGCGCGCGGAAGGTGTCGGCGCACCGCCCGAGGTCCGACGACGTCGTCACGATCGCCGCGTCGAATTCCGAGTCGAGCGCCTCGGCGAGGTCCGTCGTGACGCGCGCCTGGCCGAAGGTCGTGCCCGCCAGCGACGGGTCGGTGTCGACGGCGGCGACGACGCGTCCGAGTCGGCGCGAGGCGAGGTCGTCGCCGACCCGGCGGCCGAGGGGTCCGAGACCCACGTGGAGGATCCTGAGCATGGGGGAAGCGTAGCGGTCGCACGGCGCGGATCGGCGCGCGCGGGAGGCGCTACGCTCGCGGCGATGCGCCGCTGGAACCGTTCGCCGTCGCTCGCCGCGGGGTGCGCCGCCGCCGCGCTCCTCGCCGCGGCCTGTTCGTCCGCGGGCGACGAGGCTCGGCACGAGGTCGTCCCCGCGCGCGACGTCGCCTGCGGGATCGACGTGCTCGTCGAGGAGGACTTCGAGCGCCTCGCGGGGAAGCGCGTGGGGCTCGTGACGAACCACACGGGGCGACTGCGCGACGGGAGCCGGACGATCGACGCGCTCGCCGGGACGGAGCGACTCGAGCTCGTCGCGCTGTTCTCGCCCGAGCACGGTGCCGAGGGCGTGCTCGACGAGGAGGGACTCGCGGACGGTCGCGACGCCGCGACGGGCCTCCCCGTCTTCAGCCTCTACGGCGACACGAAGGAGCCGACGCCGGAGATGCTCGCCGGGCTCGACGCACTGCTGTTCGACGTGCAGGACGTCGGCACGCGCTTCTACACCTACGTGTCGACGATGGGGCTCGCGATGGAGGCGGCGGGGCGCGCGGGCGTCGCGTTCGTCGTCCTCGACCGACCGAACCCGCTCGGCGGCGACGTCGTCGAGGGACCGGTCCTCGACGAGGGGCGGCGCTCGTTCGTCGGCTTCCACGAGATCCCGGTGCGGCACGGCATGACGGTCGGAGAGCTCGCGCGACTGTTCCGCGCGGAGCGCGAGCTCGACGTCGAGCTCGAGGTGGTCCAGGTACGCGGCTGGCGGCGCGCCGACGCGTTCGACGCGACCGGTCTCGCGTGGACGCCGACGTCGCCGAACATGCGTCGTCTCTCGGCCGCCTTCCTCTATCCGGGCGTCGGACTGCTCGAGTTCACGAACGTCTCGGTCGGCCGCGGGACCGACACGCCCTTCGAACGCGTGGGTGCGCCGTGGATCGACGGGCGGCGGCTCGCGGACGCGCTCGCCGCGGCGCGCGTCGAGGGGCTCGCCTGCGTGCCCGTGACCTTCGTCCCGACGTCGAGCGTGTTCGCGGGCGAGACGTGCGGCGGCGTCGACCTGTTCGTGACGGAGCGCGGCGCGTTCCGCTCGGTGCGCGCGGGCCTGGCACTCGCCCAGGCGCTCCGCGACGGGTTCGGCGAGGCGTGGGACCGGTCGCGCTTCGACCGGCTGCTCGGCGACGACGCCCTGCTCGCGGCGTTCGAGCGCGGAGCGTCGCTCGACGCGCTCGTCGAGCCTCGCGGATGCGGAGGCGCGACTTCGAACGCCGTCGCGCGGCCCACCTGCTCTACGAGTGACCGCGCCGGGAACCGGGCCCGAGCCCGGGCCGCTATCATCCCGCGTCCCCGGGGCGCGGCCGTGCCCACGACCGAACCCGCCGCCCGAGCCCGACCGAACGACCCGAACCGCTCGACATGTTCCTCCGCACGAAAGCCGTCCCCCGCGTCGCCGTCCTCCTCGCGCTCGCCGCGCTCGCGAGCTGTTCCTCGATCGGAGCGCCGACGCGCGGTCACCTCGTGATCGTCGGCGGCGGACTGCGCAGCGACAACGCCGAGGTCTACGCCGCGTTCACCGAAGGGGGCAAGGCGTCGTACGTCGTGCTGCCGACGGCGAGCGGCGTCCCCGAGGAGAGCGGTCCCGCGGCGGTCGCCACGATCTCGCGCTACGCGGCGCCGGGTTCGCGCGTCGAGGTCGTCGAGCTGCTCGAGTCGACGCCGGAGCGCGCGGAGGCGACCGACACGGTGCGAGCGATCCGCGCGGCCGACGCCGTGTGGTTCACCGGCGGCGTGCAGTCGCGCGTCACGGCGGTGTTCCGTCCCGGCGCGCTCGACACGCGCGCCTACCGCGCGGTGAAGCACGTCCTCGACGGCGACGGACGCGTCGGCGGATCGAGCGCGGGTGCGGCGATCATGAGCGACCCGATGATCCGCGGCGGCTCGAGCCGCGAAGCGCTGCTCGACGGCGTCACCGAGGACGGTTTCGGCCTCGAACAGGGCATGGGCTTCTTCGGCTTCGGGATCGTCGACCAGCACTTCCTGAGCCGCGGACGGATCGGTCGGCTGCTCGTCGCGCTCGACGAGACGGAGACGCGCTACGGGTTCGGGATCGCCGACGACCGTGCGCTCGCCGTCGACCTGCGAGCGCGACGTGCGACCGCGATCGGCGAGCGCGCCGTCGTGTTCGTCGACGCGCGCGACATGCGGCGCGAGGGGCGCAGCCTCCTCGGCGCGCGGCTCTCGCTGTGCTCGAGCGGCGACGTCGTCGACCTGCGCGACGGAGCGGTGGCGCGAGCGGACGGGAAGCGTCCCGTCGCCCCGATCGACGTGCTCGAGGGTCGGCACTACGACGACCTGCGGCCCTTCGCCGCGAACGCGCTCGCGCTCCTGCTCGAGCGCCTCTCCACGGATCCCACGCGCGCGCAGTCCGCGACCGAGGACGGCGTCACGCTGACGGTCCGCGCCGACGAGCGCACGACGTTCCACGCCTTCGACGACACGCTCGCCGGGTTACGGTGCTCGACGCCGTGATCGACGTCCGCGTGGACGAGGGCGCGATTCTCGCGTCGCCGCCGGTGACGGCGGACGTCGGCACCGGCGCGCCGACGGGGACGCGCGTGCCGAGCACGCTCGTCATCCTCGCGTCGATCCTCCTGCTCTCGGCGTTCGCGACGCTGTTCCTCCCGCGCGGGGAGTACGAGCGCGTCACGCGACGCCTCGACGTCCTCGTCCCGCACACCGTCGCGTCGGGCGAGACCCGCGACGACGTGCTGCGCGCCGCGGGAGTCGCGCCGACGGAGCAGGACGTCCTCGTGCTCGACGCCGCGACGCACGAGCCCGCGGTCGATCTCGTCGCGGGTCGTCGCGTCCTCGTCACGCGCCCCGGACCGACGCGCGAGACGATCGTCCCGGACACCTACCGTCGACTCGAGGGCGGGCAGTCGCGTTCGCTCGGCGAGCGAGTCGCGGTCGCCGCGCGCGCCGTCGCCCTCGCGCCGATGCGCGGGTTCGAGGACAAGCGCGACGTCATCGGCTTCGTCCTGCTGATCGGAGCGGCCTTCGGGGTGATGCTCTCGACCGGCGCCGTGGACCGCGCGCTCGTGCGCGCCGTCACGCTGCTCGGCGAGGGGCGGATGCGCGGACTCGTCGTGCCGCTCTCGATGGTGCTCTTCAGCTTCGGCGGCGCCGTGTTCGGGATGGGGGAGAGCACGATCGCGTTCGTGCTGGTCACGGTGCCGCTCGCGATCCGGTTGGGCTACGACACCGTCACCGGCATCGCGATGTGCTACCTCGCGTCCCAGGTCGGGTTCGCCGGCGCATTCTTCAACCCGTTCACGATCGGCGTGGCGCAGAGCATCGCCGAGCTGCCCTACCTCTCCGGTACGGGCTTCCGCGTCGTCACCTGGTTCCTCGTCACCGGGCTCGCGATCGCGGTCGTGTCGTGGCACGCCGCACGCGTCCGGCGCGATCCCTCGCGATCGCCGACGGCCGCGCTCGACACGGTGTGGCGCGACAAGCTGCGGCGCGAGGTCGACGACGAGCCGGGCGCGCTCGCGTGGCGCGACCACGCCGTCGTGCTCGTCGTGTTCGGCACGCTCGTGTTCTCCGGCGTCGGTGTCGCGGTGTGGAACTGGTACATCGACGAGATGGCGGCGCTCTTCGTCGTCGCCGGTGTGCTCGGCGGAGCACTGGGCGGCCTCGGAGCGGGCCGCATCGCGCGCGAGTTCCGCGACGGAGCCGCCACGATGGTGGAGCCCGCTCTCGTCATCGCGCTCTCCGCCGGCGTCCTGCGCGTGCTGCAGGACGGTCAGGTGCTCGACACCGTCCTGATGGCCATGGCGGCGCCGCTCGAGAGCGCGTCACCGACCGTCGCGTCCGTGCTCGTCATGTGCGGACAGGCCGTCGTCAACTTCTTCGTCCCGTCCGGCAGCGGCCAGGCCGCGCTCACGATGCCGGTGACGACGCCACTGTGCGACATCGTCGGGATCGATCGACAGGTCGGCGTGCTCGCCTTCCAGTTCGGCGACGGCTTCGGGAACATGCTGATCCCGACGTCCGCGGTCCTGATGGGCGTGCTCGGTGCGGCGAAGGTGTCCTGGACGACCTGGGTGCGTTTCGCGTGGAAGTTCGTCCTCGCGCTGCACGTGGTCGGGGCCCTGCTCCTCGTCGCCGCCATGCACGGGCCGAAGGGGTGGCTGGAGTAGCGCACGGCGACGCGCGCCGGTGCTCCGAGTGGCTCCGGTCGAGGAACCAACCATGGAAAACATGCAACTCCTGGTCGACGCCGACGTCCACGCCCCCCGACACCTCGGACGGCGGTCGCTGCTCCTCGGCGGCGGTCGCGTGCTGTGGATGGGGGAGGAGCCGCCGGCGCTGTCGGACCGGCTCGGCGTCGAGGTCACGGACCTCGGCGGTCTCCGCCTGGTCCCGGGCTTCGTCGACGGGCACGCGCACGTCACGGGCGGAGGCGGCGAGACGGGCTACGGCTCGAGCGTCCCGCCGCAGTCCGTCGACGTGTTCCTGCGAGCCGGCGTGACGTCGGTCGTCGGCGTGCTCGGCACGGACGACTGCGTGCGCACCACCGGGCAACTCGTGCACGCGGTGTACGGACTGCGCGCCCACGGTCTCGCCGCGTGGTGCCACACCGGCGGCTACCACGTGCCGCCGACCACGCTCACCGGATCGGTGCGCCGCGACATCTGCCACGTCGACCCGATCATCGGTTTCGGGGAGCTCGCGATCTCCGACCACCGCTCGAGCCAGCCGACGTTCGACGAGTTCCTGAGACTCGCGTCCGAGGTCCACGTCGGCGGGCTGATGACGGGCAAAGCGGGGGTGCTGCACCTGCACCTCGGCGACGGGAAGCGCGGACTCGAGCTCGTGCGGCGAGCGCTCGATCTCCACGAAATCCCTGCGCGAACCTTCCATCCGACGCACGTCAACCGACGGCGCGCCCTGCTCGAGGAGGCGATCGCAGCGACGGAGCGCGGCGTCACCATCGACGTCACCGCGTCGCCCGAGGACGGCTCGCCGATCGCCGACGGACCGGACGCCGACCTTCCGGCGTCCTACGCGGTCGAGCGCATCCTCGCGAGCGGTGCACCGCGCGAGCGCTTCACGATCAGTTCGGACGGCGGAGGCTGCCTCCCGACGTTCGACGAGGACGGCGAACTCGTGCACGTCGACGTCGGTCGTCCCGACACGCTGCCGGCGCTGCTCGCGCGGCTCCTCGACCGCGGCGTCGCGCTCGAGGACGCGCTGCTCGGACTGACGTCGAACCCCGCCACGCTGCTGCGATTGGAGGGACGCGGGTGCGTCGAGGTCGGAGCGCACGCCGACCTCGTCGTGCTCGAGCACGGCACGCACGCCGTCCGCGACGTGTGGTGCGGAGGCGTGCGGCGCGTCGCCGACGGCGTGCTGCGGCGCGGCGACCCGTTCGGCGGCGGGATCGCCGCTCGATGAACGACGGCGCGCGCCCGCGCGCTCACCGAGCGTCCGCCCAGACGGCGTCGAACAGCGCCCCGTCCGCGGCGTCCGTCACGCCGTTGCCGTCGATGTCGGCGAAGGGCGAGCCCGCCGCGAGGTCCTGGTGGAAGGCGTCGAAGTCGTCCTGGTCGACGTCGCCGTCCGTCTCGTGGTCGGCCTGGTGGAAGATCCGGATCTCGAGCTCGAGGCTCGCGCTCTGCACTTCCGCGTGGCCGTTGTTGCCGTACGCCATGGCGATCGCCTCGGCGTCGAGCACGTAGGCGCCGGGCTGCAGCCAACCCAGCGCGGCGTCCTGGTCGTCCTGACCCTGGTAGGCGCCGATCGAGAAGACCGTTCCCGGAGCGCCGCGAAGCGCGACCGTGACCTCGTTGTAGCCGTAGGTGATCGTTCCCTGCGCCTGCGCCGTGAAGCGCACGCGATCGGTCGTCGTGAACGCGACGTGCGCCTCGGCCGAGCTGGAGGCGTCCTCCGAGAAGTGGTTGCCGAAGGTCTGCGTCGTGCACTCGAACGAGCAGCGCAGCAGCCGTGCTCCCATCGTCGAGTCGTGCGACGCGCTGCCCGCGGCGACGGGATAGCCCCACCAGTCCTTGTCGAGGATCGCGGGCTCGGCCTCGAAGGTCGACGTCCCGAGGTCGTGCTCCACGAGCGCACTCTCGCCGTCGTCGTACTCCCAGTCGAAGCCGTAGGTCTGGACGCTCGCGCGGCGGTCGTCGCTCGTCACCGTGACGACGGGCGTCGCGACGGTGACGGGCTGTTCGAGCGTGAGACGCAGTCCTTCGGTCGCACCGATCGCGACGGTCGAGCTGGTCGGATCGACGATCGCACCCTGGGCGTAGATCGTCTTGCCGACGAGGAAGGGCAGCACGGGCAGCGCGACGGGGAATGCACTCGGGCTGCCGGGTCCGGCCCAGGGCGCACCGATCGAGATGGCGAGCAGTCCGGGTCCGAAGACGTCGACGAGCAACTCGCCGGCTTGCGCGGGACCGAACATCGACAGGCCGTACGCCGGCTGACCGCAGGGGTACGCGGGGTCCGCCGTCGCGCTCAGGAACAGCACCGGGATGGACCCGGGCGCCTGCGTCCCGAGCGGGTTGTCGAGGCCGATCGTGACCGTCGTCCCGAGCACCGCGTCGCCCGAGAGGACCGTGAGACTCCCCGATGGGTTCGAGCCGCACCCGTAGGTCTGCGTGTCGCGCGGCGCGGCGGCGAGCTTGATCGGCGCGGCGAGGAGGAACGCGGCGGTGAGGACGGGTGCGAAGCGGATCGTGCGGAGCATCGTGGCTGACTTCTTCGGGACGCGGCGAGCGGTCGACGCGCGCGGCCCTCGAGCTGCGCGCGACACCGTCGGAGTCTCCTGGGATCCGAGGTCGGGGACAAGCGAAGATCGGGTCAACGGACGAGCGCGTCGCCCCGTCGTGGCGGTGCGCCGGGTCCGCGGGCCCGCCTCGCGAGCGGCCGGCACGAACCGACCCTCGCGCTCGGCGGCGTACGCACTCGTGAGGAGGTGCCTTTCGCGCGACCGTTCGCGAAGGGCACCGCTCGCGACGGGAACGGTGCGCGCTCGCCGAGGGGTCGGGACCATTCCCGCCGCTCGCAACCGGGAGTGGTCGCTTCGCTCATCGACGGGTGCGAGCCGCGCGACGACCTGGGATGCTGTTCCTAGGGCATCCGTCGCGGACGGCCCTACCTCGTCCGCCCGGATCCCACGTCGGAGTCAACACGATGCGAATCGCCATCCTGCTCGCGGCCGCCCTTCCCTCCATCGCCTACGCGCAGGGACCGCCGCCGCCGCCCCCCCCGCCGCCGCCGTTGCAGCCGCTCGGCGCCCCGGTCGCGCCGCCCGCCAACCCGATCACGCAGAACAAGTCGGACCTCGGTCGCGCGCTGTTCTGGGACGAGCAGCTCTCGTCGAACGGGACCATGTCCTGCGGCTCGTGCCACTTCCCGTCGCGCGGCGGCAGCGACCCGCGCACGTCGATCGGCGGCGTCGGCAGCACGCACCCCGGTGCGGACGGCGTCTTCGGCACGCCCGACGACGTCGCGGGTTCGGCCGGCGTCACGGCGAGCGTCGCGAACGGCTCCTACCTGCTCGACCCGTCGTTCGGGCTCGATCCGCAGGTGACCTCGCGCAAGTCGCCGAGCAACCTCGCCGCGGCGTACGCCCCGATCCTCTTCTGGGACGGTCGTGCGACGGGTGAGTTCCGCGACCCGATCACCGGTCAGGTGCTGATCCCCGCCGGCGCGGCGCTCGAGTCGCAGGTGCTCGCACCTCCGGTCTCGTCGGTCGAGATGGGGCACACCGGCATCGACTGGAACGACGTCGCCCAACGCATCGCGTCGTCGACGCCGCTGCGACTGTCGCCGCAGGTGCCCGCCTCGCTGTCGACCTGGATCGCCGGACGCTCGTACCCCGAGCTCTTCGGCGAGGTGTTCGGCACGACCGACGTCACGCCGGCGCGCATCGCGATGGCGATCGCGACCTACCAGCGCACCGCCGTTGCGAACCAGACGCCGCTCGACGCCTTCCTCGCCACGGGGCAAGGGCTCACGCCGCTCGAGCAGCAGGGCTTCAACCTCTTCGGACAGCTCAACTGTCGGTTGTGCCACGCGGGCAACCGCTTCACGGACGACCAATTCCACTACATCGGCGTGCGTCCGGTGAACGAGGACCTCGGCCGTTTCGACGTGACGGGGCTCCCCGGCGACCGCGGCGCGTTCAAGACGCCGTCGCTGCGCAACGTGCGCGACCGCGGCCCGTACTTCCACGACGGTCGCTTCGCGACGCTCGAGGAGGTCGTGGACTTCTACGACCGCGGCGGTGACTTCAACGCGCCGAACAAGGCTCCGGCGATCCAACCGCTCGGCCTCACGCAGCAGCAGAAGAACGCGCTCGTCGCCTTCCTCCGCAGGCCGCTCGCGGACCCGCGCGCGGCGAACGAGACGGGGCCGTTCGAGCGCCCGCTGCTCTACACCGAGTCGAACCGCGTCCCGATCGTCTACGGCAAGGCGACGCTCGGGACCGGATGGATCGCTCCGCAGATGGTCGCGCTCGAACCGCCCTCGGTCGGCAACACGAGCATGACGATCGGACTCGCGCGCGGACTCGGCGGCGCACCGGCGTACCTCGGCATCGACGTGGTCCCGTCCCTCGCCGGGACGACCGTGCTCGGCGTCGAGTCGCACCTCGCCCTGTCGCCCGCCCTCTGGCTGATCCCGGTCGGACTGCTCCAGGGGACCGGGCCGGGCGGAGGCTTCACGAGCCAGTCGTTCTCGCTGCAGCTCCCCGCGCTCGTCGGCGCCACGTTCTACGCGCAGTGGTTCGTGTTCGACACGGGAGCCTCGGGCGGCCTGTTCTCGGCGAGCCCCGCCGCGGCGCTGACGCTGTTCTGATCCAATCGGATCCCTTCGCGCGGTTCGCCGCGACCCCGCACTTCAACGTGCGAAGGTCGCGACGAACCGCGCTCTCGTCGGTACGCCCTCGACCGCGTTCCGCGGAGCGTTCGCGGTGACGTGCAGCACGCACTCGCCGCGCCACCACTCGATCGCGCACGGACCGAGCGTGTAGGGGAGGGGCTCGCCCGCGTCCGACGCAGCGTCGACCGTGACGTCGAGCCGGGTGCCGGCGTCGACGCCGCGCGCGGGGAGGCGGACGCGCGCCGCGATGCGCCAGTCGCGCGACCGGTCCTTGCCGTACATGTCCCAGGCGTCGGGGTCGAACGAGCCGTCGCGCTCGAACAGCACCTCGACGCGCTCGACCCCGTCGAACGTCGCCGTCGTCGTGACGGTGAGCGGCACCGCCGGCCGCGTCGGGACGAAGGGAGCGAGCGCGGGATCGCCGATCAGGATGCGGTTCGCACCGCCCCCCGCCATGATCGGTTCGCGGCGCTCCGGGGCGACGCCGTCGCGCGGCACGTCGAGGTAGAGGTCGGGCCCCTGCGCGAGGACGAGGTCGTCGTACGTCGACTTCACGGCTTCGCCGAGCGACGCACCGTTCGAGAGGGCGAACTCGACCTCGCGGTCGACGGCCATGCCGTGGTTCGCGCCGATGGGGGCGAGCAGTGCGGCGGCACCGGCGTCGAGCCAGGCGAGCGCGAGGCTCTCGTCGGCGGCGAGGACGTGCAGCGTCGGTCGTTCGGTGCGTCCGAAGGTGGAGACGATGTCGTTCTCGACGAACGCGCGAGCTGGGATCGCGCTGTGGCAGGTCCCGCTCCACACGATCGGCGAGGCGAGGTGCAGCGCACGTACGTCGTCCGCTAGGAGGCGCGGCATGACGCCCTCCGGATCGCTCCCGACGCGAGCCGGGTCGTACTCCCAGTGCTTCGTCCGGTCGAGGTTCCTGCGTCCGTCGAAGAGCCAGATGCCCTGCGGGTCGCCGTTGCCCGTGACCGTGAGGACGCTCGCGGACTCGAGACGCCGGAGTTCGCGCGCCGCGAAGGCGAGGACCTCGGGGTCGGACTCGACGCAGGCGAGCCCGACGCTCTCGCCGCCGAAACCCGCGCGCAACGCGGCTCCCGGGATGTGGTTCCGGAAGATCGTCGACGGCATGCCGGACGTCACGAAGAGCCCGGCCCAGCGCTTCGACGCGAGTCCGTGCTCGTGGAGCGCGACGGTGCGCTCCCACAGCGAGGCGAGCGCCTCCCCGTCGCGCGCGGTGAGGTAGCCGAAGGCGAAGTCCGTGAAGGGATCCGCGTC
Source organism: Planctomycetota bacterium (assembly GCA_041398665.1). Taxonomy (GTDB): domain Bacteria; phylum Planctomycetota; class UBA1135; order UBA1135; genus Rohdeia. Next base: position 155,768 of record JAWKUH010000003.1, read on the forward strand.
GACCGCGCGCGCGAGCGCCAGCACTCGCCGGTGCAGCGCCGCGTCGAGCACGGCCGGCGGCACGACGAACAGGACGTTGTCGGGACCGAGGTCGCGCAGCGGGGCGGCGAGGTCCTCGAGCTCCGACGAGGCGCACTCGAGGAGCCGAGCGCCGTGGAACTCGACGACGCGCTCGATCGTGGGCGCGAAGCCCGTCGCGGTGGGATCGTCGCGGTCCAAGGCGACGACGACGTACGGTGCGCCCGAGCGCGGACGAGCTTCGTCCGACGCGCCCGTGGGAGCGACGAGCAGCGCGAGGAAGAGGGCGAGTTCCAGCATCGGGGAGGAGCGTACCAGTCGCGAACCGACCGGGACCGCGGACGGCCCGCCGACGCGTGCCCCGCGGAACGGAGCCGCCCGTCTTGACCGTCCTCTGGGCGATCCCTAGCTTCCTCGGCCCCCTTTCCGGACCGCGAGGTCCCGACCCCCCCTCAGGAGCAAGACATGGGCTTCGTCAAGGAATTCAAGGACTTCGCCATGCGCGGCAACGTGATGGACATGGCGATCGGCATCATCATCGGTGGTGCCTTCGGCAAGATCGTCAGCTCGTTCGTCGCGAACGTGATGATGCCGCCGCTCGGCGTGCTGATGGGCGGCGTCGACTTCTCGGACAAGGAGATCGTGCTGAAGGCGGCGGAGACGGGTGCCGACGGCACCGAGATCCCCGCGGTGACGCTCGGCTACGGCATCTTCATCAACACCGTCATCGACTTCGTCATCGTCGCCTTCGCGATCTTCCTGCTCGTCAAGGCGATGAACGCCGCCAAGAAGAAGGAAGAGGCCGCGCCCGCCGCGCCGCCGGCACCGTCGAAGGAGGAGGTCCTCCTCGGCGAGATCCGCGACATCCTCAAGGCGAAGGCCTGACCGTCGGGCCTCCACGAATGCGAGCGGGGCGCCGGTCCGATCGGACCGGCGCCCCGCTTGCGTTCGCCGCGCCGCTCACGCGGCGCCCGCGGTCACGGGCAGCCCAGCGTCAGGCACATGCCGTTGCTGAAGAAGTCCGGGAAGCCCGGGATCGGCTTCTGGCCGCCGAAGTTCGGGTCGCACAGGCGCGCCTGCAGCGTGAACTTGCAGCCCACGAGCCCCGTCGCAGGCGGGAGCGCGAGGCATCCCGCAGCACTTCCGTTGCCGTCGAGGAACCCGTACGTCACCGAGAAGTAGCTGAAGATGTCGATGTGGATCGTGCAGGGCGTCCCGAAGATCGGCGTGTTGGTCGACGGGCCCTTGGACCCGAACAGCCAGTAGGCCGCCAGCGGGAACTGCGAGTCGAGGTTCCAGCACCAGTTCGATCCGAGCACCGGGAGCGTCCCGGTGAGCACCCCGTCGGTGGGGTGGTTGCAGCCCGGGAGGTTGGTGTCGACCGCTGCCTGGACGAACACGCCGGTGCAGGGCGGGCGCGTGCGACCGATCACGGAGATGTCGCCGCCGATGCCCTTGGCGTCGATCGTGTTGTTGGGGTCGTACTTGATCGCGCAGATCGGCGTGATCGCGGCCGCCGGGTCCGCCGGGAGCGACGTGAACTGGAGCCCGGCGATGCCGTGCGAGCCGCCCGAGGTGTTGAGCATGTCGGCGGCCGAGGACCACACGACGTCGTTGAGACCCGTGACGTCGGCCCAGTCGCCGCCGCCGTAGCTCTCGGGCGTGTTGCCCCCGAGGACCGAGATGCCCCAGTCCTTCGCCTCGCTCCAGGCGCCGGGACCGCCCGTGAAGACGGCGACCGACGTGCGGTGGTTGTAGGTGTCGACGTCGGAGAGCGTCAGGCCGAGGAGCGTGAAGTTGGCCATGGTGCGCTGCGCGCACATCATCCGGCCGTCCCACGAGAACTCGATGTCGGAGATCGGGTGTCCCGGGTTGAGGTACGTCGCGGCGAACTCGAGCTGGTCGGTCGCCGGCGCGAAGTCACCACCGACGAGCGCGACGGAGCGGACCGTCGGCTGCGCGTTGGCCGCGGGCCACACCGAGTAGTACACGCGACCGTTGAGCAGCGAGATGCCCCACAGGCGCTCGCCGCGCGGCGCGAACCCGATCGCGCCGTTGTCCGCGCCCATCGGGTCGAAGTTCGAGAGGACCTGACCGGTGTTGCTGATCCGGTAGATCCGACCGTCCTCCATGTTCGTCACGAAGAACTGGTCGTTGTTCGTGTCGTACGCGATGTTGCCGAGGCCCGGTCCGGTGACGCGCGACGCGTAGTTCGTCGACGTCATCACGAACTGCTGCTGCGGCAGCACGGCGAAGACGGAGGCCGAACCGGTCTGACCGTCGATCTTGTAGATCGTTCCCGCGGCCGCGAGGCTGTTCGCGCCGCCGCCGAGCGAACCGTAGCGCCAGATCCCGTCCTTCGGCGCGTTCGGCGTCGAGAAGCCCTCGACGTTCGACGACGCCGTGACGTAGATGTCGCGGTCGTTGTCCCACGTGACGCCGAAGACGTTGCCGATGTTGTTCACCACCCACTCCGGGTGGTGGAAGGCCGGGGCGTTGTAGTGGTTGGGTCCGAAGACCGGATTCCGGACGTCGATGAGTCCGAAGGTGTACTGTTCGGAGGCCGGGTAGATCGTCCGGGTGCCGCAGGTGACGGCGGCCCAGCCGTTCGAGTTCGGCATCGAGCCTCCGCCGGCCAGGGCCGGTCCGGCGGCGAGGGAGAGGGCGAGGGATGCCCACGTGAATTGCGAGAACATGGTGGTGGAGCGGGGGTCGCTGCCCGAGACGGCGTCGGGCGTGAGGGGGTGCGGGCGTGGGAGGGCGCTCCCGCGGCTCTTCGAGCCCTCCAGGAAATAGCCAGGAGTTTAGCCCCTTCTGGCCCCCATTGGGGCCCCGAGGTCCCGCGCCCGGGGCGGCTCGGAGAAAAGCCTTGCGGGCAAGGGCTTACGCTGGCCTCGGTGCCCGTGCCCCGGGCGGGCGCACGCCTCGCCCCCGACCCGCGCCGCGGCGCGGGCTCCCGGTTCGGCCGGGTCGGGGCGCCTCACACGCGCGGTCCCCTCGACCGAGCTACTTGCGCGCGGGCTTGTAGCGCTTGCCCTTGCGGTAGTACTCGACCAACTCGTCGAGGAAGTCGTCGCCGAGGTGCTTCGCGAAGACCGCGGCCTGGTCCTCCTCGGACGGTTCGAAGCCCGGGATCAACTTCCAGCTCTGTGCCGTTCCCTTCACGCCCTTGGTGGCGCGCAGGTCGAACAGGTCGCGCAGGATCGGACCGAACTCGTCGTGGTGGTGGAGCGCCAGGAAGCGCGCGAAACCGAAGGCCTCGCGGGCCTTGTCGCCGGAGTACGTCCCGCGTTCCCAACCGACGAGCGCACCGAAGAACGGGTCGGGCTTGCCGCGGAACATCTTGGCGAGGTCCGCGGGCCACGAGTTGTGCTCGCTCGCGTACACGAACTCCGTCCGGTACGGGAAGCAGTACACGCCGTTGAGCAGGTCCTCCTCGACGTGCCACGCGATCCCGAGCTGCAGCCAGTAGGGCAGTTCGCCGAAGCGCCGCGCGACGAGCAGGTGCGTCAGTCGGTGCACCAGCTCGTTGCGGATGTCCCACTCCTCCTGACCGTCGAGGAGCTCGATCCACGAGGCGCACAGCGGCTTCGTGATGACGAAGCCCGCGAGACGCCGTGCGGTCGGGATCCAACCGCCGAGGTACTCCTCGGTCTCCTTCAGACGGTCGAGGACCTTGCCGTAGACCTTGACGTCCCGCGCCTGCACGAGCACCACGGTCTCGTCGTCGGTCGGGTCGGGCATCCGCGGCGCGCCGCTCGGCGTCGTCCCGCCGGTCGTCGGGCTCTCGCCGGTCGCCTCACCGTCCTCGCCGGCGGCCGGGAGCATCGCGTCGACGAAGGCGATCGTCTCCTCGACCAGGTCGAGCTCCTTCGACAGCTTCGAGCGTTCGCTCCGCGTGAGGAGGAGGACGCGACCGTCCGCACTGAGGTGCATCCCGCACTCCACCTCCTGGGCGAACGGCGCCCAGGTCGTGACGGCCGCCGCGGCCTTCGCGCCGAGCTCGCCCTCGACCTCGTCGAGCGGGAGGTCCTTCCCCTTCCAGCCGACCTTCAGGTCGTCGCGCGTCGTGTCGGCGGGCGGGGCCGCCGCGCGGTGGATCGGCCCCGTCGACGACGGCACCGCGGAGGTGGGTGCGTCGACGGGCAGCGGAAGGGCGAGAGCGAGCGAGGCGAGCAGATTCAGCATGGAAGGTCGGCGCCGTGGGATGCGTCGATGGCGTGCGCGAGCGGCGGCCCGGATTCGTAGGTCGACCCCCGACCGAACGCGCGGTCACGGTACGAAGTCGCGGTCGGCGGAACTCGTGGCGTCGGCGGAGGGGAGAACGGCTCAGTCCCCGTCCCCGGGACCGGTTTCTCCGGAATCCTCCCCGCCCGAGCGAGGGTTGCCCCGTTCCGGGACGGCCGGCTTCTCGTACGCCGGGAGCTGCAGAAGGGCGGGATCGATCTTCGCCAACGCCGCTTCGAGTTCGGCGAGCAGCTCGGTCCGGCCGGCGGCCGTCAGGCTCGCGCGCAGCGTGCGCGAGGTGTCCGACGGCGTCAGGTTGAGGCCGTCCGGGACCGACGGGTCGTCCGTGAGTCCGAGCGCGGCGACGAGTTCGTGCGTCGCCGTGTCGAGGTCGCCGCGCTCGAGCGCCATGCGCGCGAGTCCCGCGCGGCACAGCGCGCGGTAGTGCCGCGACGCGGCGCGCAGGCCGTCGTCCGACTCGAGGGACTCGAAGCGGGCCGAGGCGCGCTCGTAGGCCGCGGTCGCCGCGTCGAGCCCGACCGCTCGACGGTGGTACTCCGCCGTGACGAGCGTCGCGAACGCGCGGTACCACTCGAGGATGCGCGGCGCACCGTCGCTCGCGATCAAGGCGTCGTACTCCGGCTCGAGTCCGTCGACGCCGCGCTGTTCGAGGACCAGGCCGCGGAAGCGGTCGTGCAGGTCGCGCGAGCCGGGGAAGCGCAGCACGCCCTCGCGTAGGACGCGCGCGGCCTCGCCGAGCGCGCCGAGGTCCCACAGGAAGTCGTAGTGCTCGACGACGGTCCGATCCGTGGCGGTCGGGTAGTCCGCGAGTGCGCGGTAGGCCGCGCAGACGTCGGCGAGCCACTGCGGCGACCAGTCCTCGCGCGCGCGCACGGCGCGACGGATGGCGGCGCGGCGTCCGTCGACGAAGGTCCGCAGCGCCGAGATCGCCGTCCAGTCCGCGGCGCCCGAGGGCAGGGCCTCGACCGCGGCGACGGCGCGCGCGAAGGCCTCGCGCGCGTCGCCGCGCTCGTTCGCGAGGATCGACGCGAGGGCGTCGACCCGCCAGCCCGTCGCGCCGAGCGCCACCGCGTCGTCGAGGTAGCGGCGCGCGTCCGACGTCATGAGGCCGCGGAAGTCGCGGCTCGTCCCCGGAGAGAGCGCGACGGTCAGGAAGGCCTCGCACGCGTCGAGCTGGGCCTCGGTCCCGCCGTTCTCCGCCGCGCGCACCGCGGCGTCGAGCCGTGCCTGGCGCGCCTCGAGGTCCTCTCCCTCGGCGCTGCGCGCCACCTCGCCGGCTGCGGCGCGCCACGAGCCCGTGTCGATCGTCGACCGGTCGCCCGAGAGCCCGCGCTGGACGACACCGAGCAGGCGCGCGTAGCGCGACTTCTCGCCGATCCGGTCGAGCGCGGCGATCAGCCCCTCGCGCTCGCCCTCGTCGACCGGTCCGTTCAGCACCTGGTTGATGAGCCCGACCGCGCGCGGCGAGTCCGAGGTCGCGAGCGAACTCCGAGCGGCGCGCGCCGCCTCGGGATCGAGCCCGAGCACCGCGAGTCGCAGGAGGTCGAGCGACGCGTCCGCCCCGACCTCGCCCGCGCGCTCGACGAGCGCCTGCTTGACCGACCGTCGCTGTCGCCCGTCTCGAAGGCCTGCTCGACGGCGGCCTTGTCCGCCGCGTCGGGGCTGCCGACCTTGTCGAGCAGCGAACGGTCGCCGCGCGACGATGGGAGGCGCGTCGGGCCGGTTCTTCATGCCGGCCTCGACCGTGTCGAACACCGACTGCACGTCCCAGGTGTAGTAGACGTCGTAGCTCTCCTTGCCGTCGAGCTCGACCATGATGTGGCGCGGCGACACGCACGCGCCCTCGAAGAACTTCTCGAAGAGCGTGGGTTCGATCCAGATGTGCTCGCCGCACGTCACCGTGCCGAAGCGCGGGCAGGGCTGCGCGGTTCCCGGCCTCGTCGTAGTCCCTCGGCGTGTGCCGGTAGGTCGACGCGATGACGCAGACGTACTGGTCGAACAGCTCGGCGATCTCGGGGTCGCGGTAGCGAGTGCCGGCGTAGTGCTCGCTCGCGATCTCGCCGTCCATGTTCACGCAGACGAGGATCGGTCGGTTCGTCTCGCGCGAGAGCGCGACGGCGTCCTCCCAGGTCCGCTGCCAGTGGATCAGGCAGGGCTTCTTCCAGTCCTCCGCCGTCGGCGCCGGCCACATCGACTCGCGCGTCTGTCCGGCGGGCAGCGCCGGCGGTCCGACGATGGTGTGCCCGCCCTCGGCGGCGGGCTTCTCGTCCTGCGGCGTCGCCGGTGCGGCCACCAGGACGACGAGGAGGGCGGCGAGGAGGGTGATCGGTCGGGCGAGGGTCGTTCGGCGCATCTCGGTCGCTCCGCGTGGGATCCGCGCGCGAGCCAGCGGTTGTAGCGGGGTGCCCCGCGAGCGACAAGGGCGGTTCTCACGGCGCACCTCGCGCCGCATCCGCGACCGGCGGCGCTGCTCCGTCGGGTAGCCTCTCGCTGCGGATCCCCCGGGACCAACGGTGAACGAATCCTCCTCCGTCGCGCGACGCGCGTCCTCCGAACACATCGAGCGCGAGAGCGCCTTCCTGCGCGAGGTCCTCGACGAGGTCTCGAAGGTCGTCGTAGCGAAACGCGACCTGGTGGAGGGTCTGCTCGTCGGGCTCCTCGCAAGCGGCCACGTCCTGCTCGAGGTGTGCCCGGTCTGGCGAAGACGCTGGCCGTCCAGACGCTCGCCGACGCGCTCGGCGGCAGCTGCCGGCGCATCCAATTCACGCCGGACCTGCTCCCGTCCGACGTCGTCGGCACCGCAGGTCTTCGACCAACGCACCGGCGCGTGGTCGGTGCGCGAGGACCGGTCTTCGCGAACTTCGTCGTCGCCGACGAGATCAACCGCGCGCCGGCCAAGGTGCAGTCCGCGCTGCGCTCGAGGCCATGCAGGAGCGGCGCGTGACGCTCGCAGGCGAGACGCGCCCGCTGCCAGACCGTTCCTCGTCCTCGCGACGCAGAACCCGGTCGAGCAGGAGGGGACCTACAGCCTGCCCGAGGCCCAGATCGACCGCTTCATGCTGGAAGCTCGTCGTCGGCTACCCCTCGCGCGAGGAGGAGCGCGCGATCGTCGACCGCATGGCGACGTCCGGTCCGCCTCCGTCGGCGCGCGCCGTGGCCTCGCCCGAACAGGTGCTCGCCGCGCGGCGCGCGATGGACGAGGTCTTCGTCGACCCGAAGGTGAAGGACTACGTCGTCGACCTCGTGATCGCGACGCGCGAGCCGGCGAGCGTCGGACTCGACGACCTCGGACCGCTCGTGCTCTACGGGGCGTCGCCGCGCGCGTCGATCGCACTGACCCAGGCGGCGCGGGCACGCGCCTTCCTCGACGGTCGCGGCTTCGTCTCGCCCGCCGACGTGAAGCGTGTCGCCATGGACGTGCTCCGGCACCGCGTCGTCACGACCTACGAGGCGGAGGCCGAGGGCGTCGTGTCCGAGGACGTGGTGCAGCGGGTCCTCGACGCGGTCCGGGTGCCTTGATCGACGGGCTGCTGTCGTTCCTCGGTCTGCGCCGCGCGTCGGGCGACGTCGAGTCGTACGACGACGACCTCGACGCGCTGCTCGACGAGGTGCGCCGCATCGAGGCGTTCGCGCGTCGCCTCGTCCGCGGCGTGCTGGCCGGCGGCTACACGTCGGTGTTCCGCGGCGCCGGACTCGAGTTCGACGTCGTGCGCGAGTACGAGCCCGGCGACGACCCGCGCTCCGTCGACTGGAACGTGACGGCGCGCACGGGTCGGCCGTTCGTCAGAAGTACGTCGACGAGCGAGAGGTGTCCGTGCACTTCGTCGTCGACCTCTCGCCCTCGACGACGGGCGGCTTCGGCGCGTGGTCGGTGCGCTTGGTACGGCGGCTCGGGCGGTGGCGTGCCTCGCGTTCGCGGCGATCGCGAACGACGACGAGGTCGCGCTCGTCGCGTCGGGCGCCGAGGAACTCCACCACGTCGAGTCGGCGAAGGGGCGCGCGCGCGCTCCGCGTCGTGAGGGACTGCCTCGCGCTGCGCGGGGTGCGGGGCGGGACAGGCTCTCGGAGGCGCTCGTCCACTGCGATCGCGTGGCGCGCCGGCACGGCGTCGTCTTCGTCGTATCGGACTTCCTCGAGCTCGGGCTCGGCGACGCGCTGGCGCGACTCCGGCGCTCGCGCGACGTCGTGGCGGTGCGCATCCTCGCCCCGAGTTCCTCGAGCGCGGCGCAGGCGTCGGCGCGTCCGCGATCCGAGATCCGGCGACGTGCGGACGCTCGACTGGAGCTCGGCCTCGACGGAGCGGGCGTTCGCCGACGAGGTCGCGCACTGGCGCGCGCGCGTCGACGCGGAGCTCCGCCGCGCTCGGGTCGACGCGATGGACGTGCGCGTGCCGCGCGAGGCGTCGCTCGACGCGATCGGCCGACCGGTGATGGACTTCTTCCGCATGCGCGAACTCCGGGCGGCGAAGCGATGACGTTCGTCCACCTCCTGCTCGCCGTCCTCGCGACGATGGGAGTGCGCTCGACCGACGAGGCGCTCGTGCTGCGACTCCCCGACGGCGAGGTCGCGTTCGCCGAGCCGTTCGCGGTGACGGTCGAGCTGCGCGTCGCTCCCGGAGTCGCCGTCGACGCGCGCGCGGTCGAGGCCGAGGACCTCGCTCCGCTCGTCGCCGCGGCCGCGAACTTCGGCGAGCGCGTCGAGACGGGCGCGACGGTGTACACGTGGGACTTCGAGTGCCGCGCATTCGAACTCGGGGCCGCGAAGGTGGGGCCGCTCTCGGTCGTGCTCGGTCGCGGCGACGACCGTCGACTCGTGCGCTCGGCCTCCGCGACGCTCGAGGTCGTCGCGACGCTCGACGAAGTGGGCGACGTCGAGTGGCCGGGCGGACTGCGCGCCCCGCGCAGCACGTTCGTGCGCGACGTCTCGCTCGTCCTGGGCCTGCTCGCGCTCCGCGCGTCGGGCGCGTACGCGTGGAGTCGGCGCGCGCCGAGGTCCGCCGGCTCCGCCGTCGCGCGGCGCGTCGACGACGGCTCGGCGCGGAGCGTCGCGCTCGCCGAGCTCGATGCGATCGCGAGCGACGGTCCCGGGGTCGCGGCACCGCTGCGCATCGCCGCCGTCGTGCGCGCGTACGGCGCTGCGACGACGGACGTCGCGGCGGAGGAACGCACGACGGCGGAGCTCGTCCTCGAACTGCGCGGACGCGCGAGCGACGACGTCCTCGCGGAGCTCGAGCGGCTGCTCGTGGAGTGCGACTGCGCGAAGTTCGCGCGCGTCGAATGGGACGCGCAGGAGTTTGCAGCCGACGTCGAACGCGCCCGTCGCGTCGTCGCGAGCGTGCCGCACGAGCGTCACCCGAGGAGGACGGCGTGAACGGCGAATTCGTCCTCGAGCAGCCCTGGTGGCTGGCGCTGCTCCCATTGGTCGCGCTGTGCGCCGTGCGAGGAGCCCTCGTCCGCGCGACGCTGCGCTTCGCACCGGCGGCGCTGGTCGGCGGCTCGCGCGTCCGACCGCCGCTGCGAGCGCGCCTCGTCGCGCTGCCGGTTGTCCTGCGCGCGGCGGCGGTCGCGGCCGCGATCCTCGCGCTCGCGGGACCCGGCGTGCGGGCGACGGTCGCACCCGAGACGCTCGGCGTCGACGTGCTGCTGTGCCTCGACACGTCGTCGTCGATGACCGCGACCGACGTCGGCGGGAGCGACTCGCGACTCGACGTCGCGAAGCGCTCGGCGGCGGCGTTCGTCGCCGCGCGCCCCGACGACCGCGTCGGTCTCGTGACGTTCGCGCGCTACAGCGACGTCGCCTGCCCCGCGACGCGCGACCACGCAGCGCTGCTCTCGTCGCTCGGACGCGTCGCCGCGGTCGAGCAGGAGGGCGACGAGGACCTGACCGGGATCGGAGCGGCCGTCGCACGCGCCGCGGACCGACTGCGTTCCGCGCCGTCCGCCTCGCGCGTCGTCGTCCTGCTCACCGACGGCGTCGAGAGCGTCGCCGACGCGGCCGCGCCGGACGAGATCGACCTCGAGGAGGCGTCGCGCGTCGCCCGCGCGCTCGACGTGCGCGTCCACGCGATCGCCCTCGGCGGCGGCGACGACGAGGACCTGCGGCGCGGACGCGAGGAGCTGCAGCGGCTCGCGACGTCGACAGGCGGGACCTTCGCGCGCGCCGGCGACGCGCGCACGCTCGACGCGGTCTACGCCGAGATCGACCGGCTGGAGCGCGAGCCCGTCGCCGAACCGCGGCGCGTCGTCGAGGACCGCGTCGCGCCGTTCCTCGGCGCCGCGCTCGGACTCGCCGTCCTGGCCGAACTCCTCGCCGCGACCCTGTTCCGGAGCGTGCCGTGATCGCGGCGCTCTCCGAGCACTTCGCGGCGCCGTCGGCCTGGCCGCTGCTGTTCGTCGCACCGAGCGCGTGGCTCGCGCTGCGCACGCTCGAGGCGCGCCGCGCGCGGGTGCTCGACCGACGCGTCGGACCGCGCGGGGCGGCGCTCCACGACTGGTCGCGGGAACGTGCGCGTCTGCGCCGCCTGTTGTTCGCGTTCGGCGGGCTGTGCGCCGCGGTCGCCGCGATGCAGCCGCTCGGCGCCGTTCGCGAAGGTGCGGGACGGAGCGTCGGGAGCGACGTCGCCATCGCGTTCGACGTGTCGCTCTCGATGCTCGCGGAGGACGCGGGACCGAGCGGGGGGCGCGCGCGTCTCGACGTCGCGGCGGACGCCGTCCGAGCGCTCGCCGGGCGCGCCGTCGGCGATCGGTTCTCGTTGACGATCTTCGCGGGCGAGGCGCGCGCCGTGGCTCCGCTCACGCGCGACCTCGGCGCGGTGGCCGACCTCGCGGCGCTCGCCGATCCCGGCGACGTCGCGCGCGGCGGGAGCGACGTCGCGAGCGGCATCCGCGCCGCGCTCGCGACGCTCGCCGCGAGCGACACCGACGCGACCGTCCTCGTGCTCACCGACGGCTGCGACGACGTCGACGACGCGGTGGCTGCCGCGCGCGAGGCCGTCGACGCCGGGGCGCGCGTCCTGGTGGTCGGGATCGGGTCGGCCGCCGGCGCGCGGATCCCGTTGCGCGGCGCGGACGGAGAACTCGAGGCGTGGCTGCGGGACGCCGACGGTGCCGAGGTCGTCGCGCGCGTCGACGCCGATCGGCTCGCTGCGATCGCGAGCGCAGGTGTGGGCGCGTACCGCGCGGGGGAGCTCGGTGCGACGGCGCTCTACGAACGGGAGATCGCGCCGCGGGCGGCGCGCACCGCGCGGACGGCCGCGCCGCGAGCGCTGGTACGGCTTGCCGCTCGCGCTCGCAGCGCTCGCCTGGACGGTCCAGCTCGCGCTGCCCGAGCGGAGGGCGCCGCCGATGACGCGCGCGCTCCTCGTCCTGCTCCTCGTCGGCGCGTCGACGGCGTCGTTCGACGTGGCGCGCTCCGAGTTCGAGCGCGGAGGTACGCCGAGTCCGTCGACGCGTTCCGGCGGCTCGTCGACGAGCGACCGACGACGTCGCGCTCCGCTACGACCTCGCGCTCGCGGCGCTGCGCGCGGGCGACGCTCGCACCGCCGCGCCGCTCCTCGAGGAATCTGCGCGACGTCGACGACGCCGCGCTCGCGCGCGACGTCGCCTTCCTCGTCGGCAACCTCGAGTTCGAGCGCGCGCGTCTCGCGGCGCGCCAGGCGCAGGGACCCGAGGCGGAGCCGTTCGCGTTCGACGTGGCGATCGGACGCGCGCGCGCCGCCGTCGCGGCGTGGCGCGACGCGTACCTCGCGGGCGACGGGCGCGCGGAGCTGCGCCGCAACCTCGAGCGCGGGGCGCTGCTCGTGCAGGAACTCGAACGGCTGCGCGCGGAGTCGCGCGGCGAGCCGCTGCGCTCGCCCGGCGGCGCGCCGGACGTGAACCTCGTCCGAGCGGACCCCGCGGCGTCCGAGCAGGACGCACCGCGTGCGGACGACGCGGCGTCGAGCGAGGGCGGCGACGGCACCGAGGGCGACGGCACGGGCGCCGCGGACGGTGCGCCCCTGCGCGCGAGCGTCGACGCCCTCGTCGAACGTCTCGCGGCGCGCGAACGCGAGAAGGTCGCGCTGCGACGCGAGCGTCTGCGCGCGTTCGACGGAGGGTCGCCGGCGTGGTGATCGCGGCGCTCCTCGCCGCGGCGTGCGTCCTCGCGCCGCCGCAGGACGACGCGGCACTCGCGTCGATCGCGTGGCGTCTCCCGCAGCGCGACGTCGTGGTGGGGAACGCGTGCGCGTCGAACTCGTGGTCGCGATCGACGCGCAGGTCCTCGCCGACGAGCTCGTGCAACCGTTCCTGCGTCGGCTCGACCTCCCGCCGTCGTCGCGACGCCGGTCGTCGTCGGTCCGGACGGGCCGGTCGAACTCGAGAACCGCGCGGCGGACGGAGCGACGTTCGCACTCGGAACCGAGGTCGGTCGCGCGCTGCGCGGGACCGTCGACGCCGAGCCGTCCGTCCCGTTCTCGATCCCGTTCACGTTCGACGCGACGAGCGCCGGCGAGTACCGCTCGCCGCGCCGCGACTCGAACTGACGTTCGCGCGCGACTGGGACACGGACGCGCTCGGCGCCCGCCGTCCGCGCGGGCGCGAGGTGCGAGCGTTCACGGGCGCACCCTCCGTCCTCGCCGCGACGCCGCCGCCGCGCGCGGGCCGCCCCGCGGGCTACGGCGGCGCGGTCGGTCGTTTCACCGCGACGCTCGCCCTCGTACCCGAGAACGGCGCGTCGGCCGTGACCCTCGGCGACACCGTCGACGTCGAGCTCGTCGTCGTCGGCGAGGACGGTGCGCGTCCCGCGCCGTCGTTCGTCGCGCCGCCGGGCTTCCACGTCGTCGCGCGGGACGAGAGCGTCGACGGGAGTCGCTTCGTCGGTCGGTACGCGGTCGCGCCGCTACGCGTCGGCGACATCGTGCTCCCCGAGCTCGAGTTCGCGACGTTCGTCCCCGGCGAGGGCTACGGATCGTTCCGCACGGAGGCGCTGCACCTCGAGGTCGCGCCGCGCGCCGACGGTGCGGTCCCGGAGGAGATCGCGGCGGCGATCGCGGAGGACGAGCGTCGTCGCGAGGCCGACGCGTGGGACACCTCGCTCGACGGAGCGCGGCGACGCACCGCGGTGCCGCCGGTGTGGTCGGTCCTCGCCGTCCTGGTCGCGCCGTGGATCGTCGCGCTGACCCTCGTACGGACGAGGTCGAGGCGTGCGCGCCGCGATCCGCGCGTCGACGTCGCTCGCGCAGCGCTCGGTCGGCTGGAGCAGCGACTCGACGCCGGCGAGGACCCCGGCGCGGTGCTCGTCGACTTCCTTGACGGAGCGCCTCGCGCTGCCGAGCGGCGCCGCCGTCGGCTCCAGGCTCGCGCGCCGACTCGTCGACGCGGAGCCGAGCGGGACGACGCGGAGCGATGCTCGGCGTTGGTCGAACGACTCGTGGCCGCGCGCTTCGGCGGCGGCGAGGTCGAGGACGCGCGCGCGTCGGTCCTCGCGTCGGCGCAGCGGCTCGACGCCGCGCTCGATCGTCCCGCGAAAGGCTTCGCGGCACTCGCGGTCGTCGTCGCGCTGCTCCTCGCGTCGCCGCTCGCGCCCGTGTCCATGCTCGACGACGGCCTGCCGCCGATCCATCGCGCGCTGCTCGGCGAGGGGGTGCTCGAACGCGACACGGACGGTGCGTTGACGCTGGCTGAGCCCGCGAGCGAGTCCGCGCGTGCCGCGCTCGACGCCGGCGTGCTGGCGGCGCGCGAGGGGAGGCTCGCCGAAGCCGCCTCGCTCTTCGTCCTCGTGCAACGCGGGTTCCCGGACGCCGACGCCCCGCGCACGAACCTCGCGCGCATCGACGAGCGGCTCGGGCTCGACGCGGCGCCGAGTCCGGCGGACTGGAGGGACGGCGTCCGCGAGGAGCACGCATGGACGCTCCTCGGCACCGTGCTCGTGCTCGAGACGGTCGCCGCGTTCCTCGTGCTCCTCGCGGGCGGCCGCCGCCGCCGCGAGGTCGGAGCCGGACTCGCGCTCCTCGGCGCCGCGGTCGGCGCGCCGCTCCTCGTCGCGCTCCTCGCGGGGCGCGCGCCGATCGCGACCGTCGTCGTCGACGGCGCGGCGTTGCGCGGCGCACCGGATCCCGCTGCGGCACGCCTGTCGGCACTCGCCGCCGGCCGTCGCCTCACCGTCCTCGACGCGTCGACGGACGCCGTCCTCCTCCGCGACGGCGACGTGCGGGGCTGGGTCGCGTCGACGGACGTCGTCGTCGCGCGTTGAGTCGCGATCCGGGCCAGGGGTTCAGTGCGCGAACTCGATGCGCTCGAACCGCGCGACGACCTGCGGCGGACTCGAGAACGAGTAGCACATCGCGCCGACCTCGACCGTGGGCGGCAGCGCGGCGAAGGTGTACGTGGCGAGCTGCGTCCACGCCGTCGCGCCGACGTCGCGGTACCACGACGTGACGACGGAGCCGGTGCGCACGAGGCGCAGTTCCTGGTGCGTCGACGCGGTGGGGACCACGCTCCACGCACTGCTCGACGCGTGCGTCTCCTTCCACTCGACGCCCGCGGGCTGACCGGCGCCGCCGGAACCCGTCGCGACGTGGCACCACTCGTGGGCGCCGGGAGCGGACGACACGGCGCGCGCGTCGCGGATCAGGAGCCCGCCGAGCCGGTAGCCCGTCGGCGGCGGCGACGCGGTGTTCCCCGCGGCGTGCACGAGCACCTCGCAGCTCACCTCGAAGTCGCCGGTCAACGTCCGCACACAGGCGAGGCCCTCGCCGTCGTCGAACCACATGTCGGGGAGTCCGCCGAGCGACGGCTCGAGCACGAGCTCGCCGCCCGTGACGGAGACGCTCCCGACCGACGGGTGGAGGACGCTCCAGTCGCTGCCGAGCGCACCGGAGGAGAAGTCCTGCGACAGCGAGGCGAGCGGCGCGATAGCCGCGGTGATGGCGTTCGACGAGCGGAAGTCCCAACCCGGAGGGACGTACACGAGCTCGACGACCTGCGCGGACACGGCGGGCAGCACGATCGACGTCGGGATCGTGAGCGGGAAGTGGATCGCGCCGCTTACCGGCACGAGCGCGTAGGTCCAGATCTGCGTGGGCTCGAACAGCTCGAGCGTCGCGTCGGCGTCGAGCGGGACCGAGTTGCCCGTCCCTCCGAAGCCGAACACGAGCACGGCGACGCCGCCCGGCGTCCCGCCCGCGTAGTCGAACCCGCTCGTCGCGCCGCGCGCGAGACCGGGCGTCGAGAGGGACTGCGCTTCGGCGGTGCCGGCGGCGACGAGGGGCACGGCGAGTGCGGTGGCGGCGAGCAGCTTCACGCCCCGAGGGTACCGCACCCGCGCGAGTCGCGCGCTCAGCCCGCTGCGCCGATCCAGCCGGCCCAAGCGAAGAACGCGACGACGACCGCGAGCACGAGGACGGTCCCGACGCGGTTCGCGTGGACGCCCGCCGGACCTCCGCGTCGCAGCAGCACGAGCAGTGCGAGTGCGAGCAGCGGCATGAAGCACGCTCCCACGATCGCATAGAGCTTCTGCACCTCCTTGAACGACAGCCACAGCCCGCCGAGCGGGACGATCGCGAGCGCGAACGACCAGACGCGGTACGGCGCCGAGGCGACGAGCGAGGCGCTCGCGGGTCGCTCGTCGCCCCGCGCGAGGCTCCAGAAGTCCGCGAAGAGGTAGGGCACGGACTGCCACACGCCGACCAGGCTCGAGAACACCGCCGACCACGCGCCGACGAGGAAGACGAGTCGCATGGCGGGTCCGAGTTCGCCGTCGAGACGCTGCGCGAGCGCGACCACGAGTCCGGAGCCCTTGCCCTCGACCTCGATCGTGCTCCCGACGACGACCATGGCGAGCCCGAACAGCGCCGTCGCCGCGTAGCCGACCACAAGGTCGATCCGGCACGTCGCGATCGCTCCGGGCCCCTCGCGCCCGACCTCGCGGATCCAGTAGCCGTAGCACAGGACCGTCAGCGTCCCGCCGACGCCGCCCATGAGTGCGATCGTCCAGCCCGGTCCGCGACCGTCGGCGTCGGGGACGGACGGGACGAACAGCCCGCGCAGCACCTCGCCGACGTCGGGGCGGAGCGCGACCGCCGTCGCGATCGTCGCGGCGAACATGAGCGCGACGCTGACCGACATGAGTCGCTCGAACGCGCGGAAGCCGCCGCGCAGCGCGATCGCGAGCCCGACACCGCTGCACGCGACGCCGAAGACGATCTTGCCGGTCGTCGCGTCGTCGAAGACCGGGAGAAGGGCGTGGGTCGTGACGCCGCACGCTCCGACCAGTGCCGAGCCGACGAACCAGCTCCAGGGCAGGAAGTAGAGCAGGAACAGGAAGCGCGCGGGACGCGGCACGCGGCCGAGCACGCCCTCGAGCAACGTCTCGCCGGTCGCGAGCTGCCACCTCGCGAGGCCCTCGTTCAGCACGAACTTGAAGAACGCGCCGAGGACCACCGCCCAAAGCACGGACGTGCCCAGCACGCTGCCCGTGAACGCCGCCGTCGCGAGGTCGCCCGCGCCGACACCGGTGGCGGCGACGAGCAGCCCGGGACCGAGGATCGCGAGTCGGCTCGCGCGCGCGCTCACCGACCGCCGCCGCTCGTGCCGCCGCTGTCGCCGGAACCTTCGCCCTCCGAGCGGTCCGACCCCTCGTCGTCGGGCTTCGGCCGCGAGATGTAGCCGAGCTCGGCCAGGTTCTCGAGCGTCGCCGGGTCGTACTTGCCCGAGCGGTAGCGGAACTCGATCGCGTCGATCTCGTCCTGGTAGGTCGAGAGCATCTTCTCGAACGGCGCGGGGTCGTGCTCGACGGGCGAGCGCCCCGGCACGGCCGCGCGCGTCGAGCGCCAGGTCGTGCGGTCGAAGTCGAGTCGGTCGCCGTCCTCGAAGACGACGCGCGAGATCGTGCGGTAGGGCGACGGGTCGAAGCGCGGGTCGAGCGCGACGAGCTCCTCGAGGAAGAAGTCGGAGTAGTCGTACTCCGACAGGAACCAGTCGCGCGGCGTCGCGTCGCGCAGGTCGCGCGAGCGGTGGGGGTCGGCGCCGCTCGTGTCGGCGCCCGCGACGCGGAGGATCGTCGACCACACGTCGACGTTCGACACCATGCGGTCGTCGACGACCGTGCCGGCGCCCTCGCCGTGCGGGTACTTCACGATCAGCGGGACCCACAGGAGTTCGCGCTCGACCGAGAGCTGGTGCGACCAACGCCCGCCCTCGCCGAGGTGCTCGCCGTGGTCGGAGGTGACGACGACGAGCGTGTCGTCGTAGCGCCCGATCTCGCGCAACCAGTCGACGAGGTGGCCGACCGCGCGGTCGACCGTGGCGAGCTCCTCGTCGTAGGCCACGCGCATCTCCTCCGTGTCGACGGACACCGCGCCGATCATGATCTCGCGCTCGCGGTCGTCGAGCTCGCGCGCCTGTCGCTCGTACATCGCGTCGGTCCCTCCGAACCGACCGCGGAAGGGCTTCGGCGGCTGGTAGGGGAAGTGCGGCTCGATGAAGTTGAAGAACAGGAAGAAGGGCTCGTTCGGTCCGACGTTCGCGATCTCGCGCTTCGCGAGCGCGATGGTGCGTCCGGCGGAACTCGTCTGGAGCGGCTGGGGCACCTTCCACTCCGACGGCCAGTCGGCGTAGCCCTTCGGCAGCGACTTCGTGTCCCGGAACGCGTCGACGAAGATCTCGAAGCCGTCGTCGAGCCCGCTCCGCTCGGAGACCCAGGAGTTGTTCGAGAGGCCGAACGTCCGGTAGCCGCGCGCGGCGAGTCGTTTCGCGATCAGACGGTCGGGGTCCGGGAGGTCGGGCGACCGGTGGAGCCCCTTCTTCAGCGAGACCTCGGGCGAGATCCAGTGCGTCCAGTTCATCCCGTGCTCGCCCGGCCACAGCCCGGTGAACAGCGAGGCGTGCGACGGCAGCGTCCACGGTGCGGCGGATCGCGCGTCGCGGTAGAGCACGGCGTCCTGCCGCGCGAACGCGTCGATCCGCGGCGTCGTCTCCCGCTCGTAGCCGTAGCACGAGAAGTGGTCGGCGCGAGCCGTGTCGATCACGACCAGGACGACGTTCGGCGGCCGCTTTCCGCCGCCCTCGTCGCAGCCCGTCCCGAGCGCCGCGGACGCGAGGAGGGCGAGCGTGGCGAGGACGCGCGCGCACACGCGGCGGCGTCGGACGGTGGCGTCGGTGGTCGGCGTGGGCATCGTCGGTCCGGCGTTCCTCGTCCGGACCCTCGAAGGTAACGGGCCGGGGCGGGGACGCGCCGGAGCGCGCGTCGACTTTCCCGCGGCGCGTTCACGTCGTCGGCGACCGAGCGCCGCCGGCTTGACCGCGGCCGTGCGCCCTGCGAGCTTGGCCCGTCGGTCGTCGCAGCTCCGCGGGCGCGCAGGACCGATCCCGCTCGAGCCCGCGCCGCGAACCACGCGAACCGACGTGTCCCCGATCGAACGAGACGACGCAGCACGGGCCGGTGCCGACGGGGACGGGGCGAGCGGCGCCGAGCGCCAGGGCGCGCGCAGGGGGCGGATCGCGACGCCGCTCCTCGTGCTGCTGCTCCTCACGGTCGCCGTGCGACTCGTCGTGATCCTCGTCCCGTCGCCGGACTTCTACCACCCGGGGCGCGGCACGCTCGACGGCGAGGAGCTGCTGCGCGGCAACGGCGCACGCGACCTGATCGAGGGGCTGCTGCTGCCCTTCCAGGACTACCAGGGCAACGACTTCTGGGGCGGTTCGCTCGTGCTCAGCGTCCTCGCCGTGCCGGCCTTCCTCGCGTTCGGACCGAAGGTCTTCGCGCTGCGGCTGTCGACCGTTCCGATCGCGCTGCTCGCGACGGCGTGCGTGTTCCTGATCCTCGACCGTTGGGTGTCGCGCAGGGCCGCCTGGATCGGCGGACTGCTGATGGCGTTCACGCCGCCCGGCTACACCTACTACTTCTCCATGGCGTACGGCGCGCACATGGAGAGCACGGCGCTCGGCCTGCTCGCGTTCCTGACGCTGTTCTCCGCGCTCGACCGGCCGTCGCTCGCGCGCTTCGCCGCGTTCGGGCTCGTCAGCGGTTTTGCGCTCAGCTTCGGGTACGGCTTCCTGGTCGTGCTCCTACTCCTGCTCGGCGCGTGGTTCGTGCACGACAAGCTGTTCTTCGCGACGCGCTGGTTCGCCGCCGCCGCGGTCGGCTACGTCGTCGGCTTCCTGCCGTGGATCCGCTACCACCTGACGCACCAGGGCGTGGCCGGCGACCTCTACGGCGTCGGACTCACCGCGCACTTCGGTGCCGACGTCGAGCAGGGCGAGGGGGCGGCGACGAAGCTCGCGGGCTTCTTCGCGCGCGACTACGCCGACTCCTTCTGGTTCCGCGACGCGCTGCCCGTCGACGGGCGCGCGCTCGGGTTCGTCCTCGCGATCCTTCTGTTCGCGGGTGGCGCGCGGCCGCGTGGCGTTGGCGCGCCGACGTGGTGCGCGAGCCGCGCGCGCCCTCGCCACGCGTCGTCCGCAGGGCGGTGCGATCGGTCCGATCGTCTTCCTCGGTGCGTTCCCGCCGCTGTTCCTCGCGGCCTACTTCCTGAGCGACTTCGACATCGGGCGGCGCTGGCCCTGGGCGCTGTACTACCGCTACCTGATGATCCTGCACCCTTACCTCGCCGTCACGTTCGCGGCGGCGCTGGGAGCGTGCGCGACGACGTCGGTGCGGAGGAGGGCGGCGGCGATCGTGACCGGCGCGATCTGCGCGCTGTGCCTCGCGGGAACGCTCGGGCGGCTCGAGTTCGATCGCGTGGACGAGCACCTCGCCGATCCCGGCTACTCGATGAACGCCTTCGGGCGCTTCGTCTACATCCGCTACGGCGTCGATCGCGAGCGGCTCGGCGCGTTCGTCGAGCGCTTCGAGGCCGAACGGCCTCCCGCGGAGCCTTCGACGAGCCTCTGGATGAGTCGCTCGGCAACCAGTACCGTTTCATGGTGTCGCCGGACGGCGCGGCTGCAAGTCTGACCGAGCAGGGGCGCGCGGCCTACCGCAAGACCTACGAGTTCCCGAGGTCGCGGGTCGCGGCGCCGTACAGGAAGTACTTCCCGCCGGTCGACGAACGACGCAACGCACGATCAGGCGAGCACGGAACACGAGGCCGCCGGCGAACGCCGGTGCGGGCGCTAGCCGCTGAGACGGCCGGCCGCGAGCCGCGCGACGGGACTCGTCGTCCTCGCGCTGCTGGCGTTCGCCGTCGAGATGTTGATCGTCGCGGCGCCGAAGATCGACCTGCTCGGCGCGGCGTGGGAGCGGCGGGCACCACCACAGCGCGAGGAGTTCGCGCGCGGCAACATCGCGGTCGAGATCGTGCGCGGCCCGCTGTTCGCGATCTACGACTACCAGTGGGCGACGTTCTTCGGCGGGAGCCTCGTCGTCGGACTGCTCGCGATCCCCCTGTTCCAGCTGTTCGGGTCGTCGCTGCTCGTCCTCAAGATGGTGCCGGCGCTCTTCCAGGCAGCGGCGGCGGCCTGCGCGTTCGGACTGCTCGACCGCGTCGCGTCGCGGCGCGCCGCGTGGATCGGGGGCCTCCTGCTCGCGCTCGGGATGCCCGGCTACTCCGCGATCGGCACCATCGCCTGGGGCGTGCACCTCGAGCTCAACACGTTCGTGCTCGCCGCGATGTGGCTGTACGCGACGATCGTCGACGCGCAGGGGCCGGCGACGAAGCGCTGGCTCGCGCTGGGTCTGCTCGGCGGCTTCGCGACGTGGTTCGGCTACGGCTTCACGATCACCATCGCGACGATCGGCGTGGTCGAGCTGGTCCGCAACCGGCGCTTCCTCGTGTCGCGTGCGTTTCCCGTGCTCCTCGCGGGCTTCGTCGTCGGCTTCCTGCCCTGGATCGTCTACAACGTCGCGAACGACTTCAGCGGCCTCGAGATCTACGGGGCGGGCGCCGGCGAGCACTTCTCAGGAAGCGCGACGTCCTCGATCGGCTCGCGCGTCGTGCTGCTGCTCACCGAGCTGTTGCCGGAGAGCATGGGCTTCCGCGACGACTGGTTCGGGAACGGGCGCGCGGTCGGAGCCGTCGTGATGGTCGTGCTGCTGGCCGCCGCCGTGCCCGGCGTGCGCGCGTTGGTGCGCCGGGGAGCGGTGGGCGCGCCGTTGCTCGTGTTCCCGGCGCTCTACCTCGTCGCGTTCCTCGGCGGCGACTTCTTCGAGACCGCGGCGAGCTGGACGGCGCTGCCGCAGCTCCGCTACCTCTGCCCGCTGCACCCGCCGTTGCTGCTCGTCGCGGGCATCGGCTTCGACCGACTCGCGCGGCGCGTCCCTCTGGGTCGCCTCGCGCTCGGTGTCGCCGCTGCGTTGCTCGCGCTGATCGCTGCCGGCAACGCCGCGCTCGTCGACCGCAGCAATACTGGGAGCCCTCGCGCGCATCCCCGCGCACTCCGGCTACGGGCACGGCGTCTGGCTCGTCGAGCGTTTCGGCACCGACCCTGACGCCATGCTCCGCATCGCGCGGGCCGCGATCCGAAGCACGCCCGAGCAGCGCGACGATCTTCTTCAAGGGCATCGCCGGAACGCCTGCTCATGACGGCCTCGCCGGACAACGTCGAGGACCTCGAGAACACTGAGGCGCGGCGGCGCACCGATGCGGCCTGCGCACGTCGCCGCCCCGCAGCGAGCGCAAGTGGTTCGAGCCTCGGCGTCGACGTGACGCAAGAGGTTGAGCGCGCTACTGCGTGACCGTGCCCGGGGCGGATGGCGGATGAGGGGCGGGGCGAGCGTGCGGCGGGTGGTGCGGTGATCGCGCGCATTGCGAGCTACCTGCGGTGGGACGGCGAGCGGACGATGGTCTCGATGTTCGTCGTGCTGCGACGCGATCAGGCGTTCACCATCGTTGCGGACCAGGTCGGCACGACCGCGGATCGCATCGAGAGGTTCGAGCTCGAGGCTCCGGACGGCGTGTTCCCGGACGGGCGCATCGTCGAGTTCGACTTCGTGTTCCATCGCACGCCGGGCGACCTGGGTGATCTGCTTCACCGTCTCCTCGCGGATGCGCTCGAGCGTGGCGCCGTCCTCGCGTGGCTCGGGTTCGAGGGCTCGTTCCACTTCGACCACTCCTCACACGCGACATCGCAACGTTGGAAAAGGCGTCGCCGACGACGAAGGTGTCGCGGTCGCGAACGACGAGGGCCTCGAGGGGAGGCTTGGTCGGAGTGTGTGGCGGCGGCGAGGAGGTGTCTCGTACCTGATTGCGACGGTGTGGTCTGCGCTGTCCCCCGCGGTACGGAGTCAGGCACCAATCCGTCGATGGACCGACCACGCGGTACGGAGTCAGCACCAATCCGTCGATGGACCGACCAAGAGTGCCGCACGAGCAGGCGTACGGAGTCAGACACCAATCCGCCGATGGACCGACCAGAAAGTGCCGCACGAGCGTGAGTGTCGCACGAGAGTTGCTCCAGTTCCCACGGCCGACCCGCGCCACAGCGCTCGACCAGCGCCTCGAGGTGCCAGCACCCCGGCGCGTCGTACTTCGGTCGGCTGGGACTGGTCGAAGGCCCGACCAGGTGCGGCTGGAGGCACTCCGTTCGTCGGGCACCTTTGGTCGGTCCATCGACATGTGAGTCTGACGCCGTACTCTTACCGACGCCGTACTCGGTCGTCGAGTGGCGCGCGGTCGCGGTACTCGGTCCCGGTTCTCCTCGAGCAGCAGTTGCCCAGGAGGCAATGAACTGGGATCGGCACACTGCGGCACTGTCCGTCGTCGTCCACTTCATGATGGAGTTCGGCGTCGTCCTGGAGATTCGAGTCCTCAGTGCTCTTCGTCGCGCGTTCTCGCCTGATGTCGGCGGCCTTCGCCGTCGGCTCCCTTGCATCGCCGTCGTCGGTGCCGGCATCTATGTCCTCACGGCGGGAGGATAAAGGTGTGGCGCGTTCGTGACGGCCATGGGTCCGGGCCATGTGTCCTCGGACGGGGCGGCGGCGGTGACTCGTGCTGCACCGCCTGTAGCGACCGTCGGACTGATCGGTGGGTGCATGATCCTGGCTGGGGTGCTCATCGGCAGGGGGCGATCGGACTGACGGCGATGTGTCGGCAGTTGGTGGCCCGGCAGGTGGCACTCCAGGTGGCATGCGTTCGGTGTGTCGCTGGTGTACGGAGTCAGGCTCCAATCCGTCGATGGACCGACCAAGAGTGCCGCACGAGCCGGAGTGCCGCACGGGAGCGTCTGAGTCTGAGTCTCACGCTTCGACCCGCGCCACCGCGGCGGCGATCGCGACCAGCGACCGAGGTGCCAGCGCTCCGGCGCGTCGTGCTTCGGTGGGTCTAGACCGACTGGTCGAAGGCCCGACCCGGTGCGGCGGAGCATTCGCTCGTCGGACACCATTGGTCGGTCCATCGACGAATGTGAGTCTGACGCCGTACTGCGGACGTCCACCCCGCTCTGCAGTCGTGGATCTACGAGTGGCAACCGTTCGTCGACACGCCCGCGGCCTTCGAAGCCTTCATGGGGCACACGCAGTCCGTGGCGGGCCTCGACGCGCTCGTCATCGGCCGAAAGGCGCGCTGAGCGCAGAGCGCGACCTGCTCAACTTCGGAACTTCTTGCCGACCTCGGTGAGGAAGGTGCGCAGCTTCTCGTCGACCTTCGAAACGGTGAACGGGTTGGCAGCGATCTCGCGCAGGAGCGGGTCGGTGTCGACGCGCTTCTTGAGGGCGGCGAGCTTGGACTGGACATCGCGGTAGGCCTTCGAACGGTCGGCGGGCGACTCCGCCTTCGAGGCGGCGAGCAGCGCATTGCCGAGCCCGAGTTCGATGTTCCTCATGACGGCGTCCAGCCGCGACAGGGAGGCCGCCGGATCTCCCGCGCCCCCAGCCCCGCGAAAAGCCTCGGTGATCGCGCGTTTCAAGAGCGCGATCTCGTTCGCGAGTTCGTCCATCGTCTCCCGCCAGAAGCGGTGCGCCTCGGCATAGGCCTCGGGCTGCGCGGGCGGAGCCGCCGCAGCGCTCCCATCGAAGAGGTCGACGACCCTCTTCAGGAGTTCCGTGGCTTCGAAGATCCGCGCGTTCGCGCCGAGCTTGGACGCCTCGCTGATCATGGGCACGACACGTCCCTTGAGCGACGGATCCTTGGCGAGCACGTCCTTGGTTTTCGTGGCGACCCAGGCCTTCAGTTCTTCCCACAGCTTTTGCGCCTCGGCCGTCACCGCTTCGCGCCGTTCCTCCTCTTCGGCTCCCGCGATCGCCGCTTCAGCAAGCCCGTCCCAGCCAACGGGCTTGTACGGTGCGTCCTGGCGAACACCCGTGACTCGGAGTGTGTCGTCGAGCACGTCACCGCCTCCGCCCGGCGCCGACGCTCCGTCTCCATCGGGCGCGTCGAGCTCGTCCTCTTCGGCGCGCTCGGCAACCGATCTTCAACCGTTGCAGCGCCTTATCCGCCGACCTGACGATCTTCGAGTCGATGCCCTCGACGACGAGCACACCACCCTCGCGCCTGACCGTGCCCTCGCGGCAGATCACACCACTCTTCTTGAGTGCCTTGACGAGGACGATGCTCTGCGGGTCGCCGAGGAGCAGTGCGCGGCCCTTCCACGGTCTGCCGCTCACCTTGAACTCGATCGGCTCCTTCGTCACAAAGACCGGCGCTTTCTCGCCCTCGTAGCGCTTCAACCGATCCTTCATGAAGGTTCGGTAGCGGTCCCAGTCCTCGAGGTCTTCGAGCGTGAGCAGTTTCGTGGACATCGTCGAGATCAGATCAGTGGCGGTGGCCCGACCGGCGCATCGTAGCCGGCGAGCGTACGGAGTCACGAGCGTACGGAGTCAGACACCAATCCGTCGATGGACCGACCAAGAGTGCCGCACGAGAGCGTCTGAGTCTGCGTCTCACGCTTCGACCCGCGCCACCGTGACGATCGCGACCAGCGCCCGAGGTGCCAGCGCTCCGGCGCGTCATGCTTCGGTCGGCTTGGACGGACTGGTCGGAGGCCCGACCCGGTGGGGACGGAGCACTCGCTCGTCGGGCACTATTGGTCGGTCCATCGACGAATGTGAGTCTGACGCCGTACTGTGGGAGCTCCACGCCGAGCACCTCGAGAGCGACGCGGAGTACGCGGAACGCGTGGAGCGCATCGTCAGGGCCGCCCTCGACGCCGTGGCGTAGGAACATCCGAAGAGGACTCCGCACTCTCGTCGGGCACTCTTGGTCGGTCCATCAACAGATGGGTGTCTGACTCCGTACGCCCAGTACGCCCAACTAGGGGACAAGTGTCGGCGCGAGAACAACCCGAAAACCGTGGTACTTGAGCCCGGGCCCGCCGGAGGGTCCGACTGTCGCAGGGGTCGCGTCTCGACTTGCAGATTGGCATGAGGCGGCATAGTAGGGCCACGCGCCGCCACGGTAGACCTTGTTGGGATCTCCGGTACTGAAGGGATCGATCGAAGGACTCGCGGAGTAGTTCGACCACCCATCGAGGCACCATTCTAGAACGTTCCCGTGCATGTCGAATAGCCCCCAGTGGTTCGGCGGGTAACTTCCAACATCTGCACCCCCAAACCACCCGACGCAGGAGCCCCCTGAATACTGGGTGTGGGCAAACGCTGCGTCAGCGCAATACAGCGCCACTCCGTTCCCGACCCCAAACGCGGTCGTGGTTCCTGCACGACACGCGTACTCCCATTCCGCCTCAGTCGGCAACCGATACTCGTAGCCAGTAGGAATGTTGCCAAGCGCAGACTGCTCGGCAGTAAGTACCTCACAGTACGCCCGCGCGTCGTACCACGATACGCGCTCCACTGGCCGGTCAGCGCCAACATAGGCTGAGGGATTCGATCCCATGGCGAACTCGTACTGCGACTGCGTCACCTCGAACTTTCCAATCCAATACGGATAGCTGATTGTCACGAGGTGAGCTGGCCCCCAGGTCTGCGGACTGCCGTAGTACGGCGCTCCGGTCGGTGCGTCCGACCCCATCGTGAACGTACCGGGAGAGATCGAGACGAGTTCTGGAACCAGCGGAGTCACAGGTGCGACCTTCATGCCCTGGCTCATTCCTGCTATGCGAAATGTATTTACAAAGTCAGGGTCGAGATTCAGCGCTTGGATGTACACCCTCCCAGAGTCAAACCCCGGAAACGTGAACGAGGCAGTTCCGCCATTGTTGTTCGGGTCGAAGCTGTAGGGCTGAATCGCGAAGCTGGGGTCGACGTTGAGGTCGCAGCCATACCATAGGAAGTCGGAGAACACATCGTATAGGTCCAGGGGCAGGAGCGCGCCGCCGAACGTAGAGGCACTCACCCTCGAGAACCCGATCAACAAGTACCCGAACCCCAACCCTCCCGGCGCGGTCACCTCGAGTGTCCAGTTGGAGCCCGACTGGATCGTGCCCTGTACGGCGAGCTCGGGCGTCACGCCCGACGCTCCGGCGCAGCTGTTGCCGAAGGTGGTCTGGGCTTGGACGGGCAGGGTCGGAAGGGCGAGGGCGGCCAGAGCCGCGGGCAGAATGTGCGAGGAGAACATGGCGAGTGGGGTCGGAGAGCGATGTGCCCGCGCGTCGTGATCGCGGGGGCCGCGCAGGAGCTCGTGTAGTCCGTGCCGCGAGTCTACCGCGGCCAGCGAGCACGGAGTCGAGGCGGCGCAGGACCGTGAAGGGCAGGATGACCTTGCCGTAGTCGTGCTGCTTGTAGTCGCCCCGGAGGAGGTCGGCGATCGACCAGATGAAGGAGCTGGCTTCCGAGAAGGACGTGAAGCGGCGCGGGTGGGGCGCGGTGTCGGTGGGCATCGGGCGGAGGCTGGGGGTGGCAGGAGGGGTAGTTTGCCGTGTGGGGCGTGGGAGTGCGGCGAGAAGGCCCGCGCGACGCCGCTGGGGACCCGTTGGGGGACTCCGTCGCGTGGAGGCGGGCGGGCGCGGCGGTGAGTGGCGGCACGAGCGCACCCTCGGGTCGCCCGGAACGCGAGACTTGTGCTACTCAGTGAAGCGTTCAGTTGTCCCCATTCAGTTCCCGTCGATGTCCGCTCGCCGTACCGCCCTCGTCCTCGCCTCGTTCGTTTCGCTCTCCATGGCGACCCCGCGTTCCGCGTCTGCACAGGTCTGCACGGATGTCGCTGCCTCCGACAACCTAGGCGGCCACTCCAGCGGGATGTTGGGCGTGCCGCGCCTGACCTATCGAGGATCTCCGGTCGTGGGGCGGCCGTTCGGATTGCGGATCGAGAATGCGATGCCGAACTCGACTGCTGCGATCGCGGTAAGTGTGGTCGGGATTGCGGCGCCGATGCCGGGATACTCGGCGACCTTCTTCCCAGGTGAGCCCTACCTCTCCGTTGGCGTCCTCCAGACGAACGGGTCTGGTGTGACGAGCGAGTTCCTCGAGACTCCGTCGATCGCTCCGAGCTTCTGCGGGTTCGAGTTCTTCGCACAGGGGATCGTCGTCGATCCTTCGGGCCCGGGCGGTCTCGCGGTGACCTCTGCGCTCAGGATCGTGGTGGGATTGGAGAAGTCGGGTATCGATAAGTTGTTCGAGCCCGAGATCGGGCTGAGCGGCCCCGTCGACGTGGCTACGGCGGACTTCAATGGCGACGGGTACGCGGACGTTGCCATCGCCTGCGATGCCGGGGACGACGTGGCCGTACTCCTCGGACGTGGTGACGGCACGTTTGACGAGCGAGTGAGCTTCCCTGTGGGGGATCGACCATTCACCGTAGCCGCAGCTGACTTCGATCTAGACGGGATCCAGGATCTCGCAGTCGGGTGCTACAACTCCGAGGATGTCGTCGTGCTCTACGGGGTGGGCGACGGCACCTTCATGAGCGGAACAAACTTGGCGATCAATGGCCCGTGCAGTGATCTCGCCGTCGGTGACTTCGACAGCGATGGACTCCTCGATATCGTCACGGTCAGCCCGTCGACGGGTATCGGGCCAGGGGTCGGAGTGTCCCTCCTGCTGCAAGACGGGAACGGCGGCTTCGAACCGGCGATTGCACTGGGTCTTGGCGACCACTTGCGGAGCATCACTGCGGGGGACATCAATGGCGACGGGAACGTTGACATCGCGGCGACGCAGACGAACGTTGTCGATCGTGTCCACGTGCGATTCGGTGCGGGTGACGGGAGCTTTCCGAACGGTTCCTTGTACGCCGTTGGACTTACTCCAACGGACGTCGCGATTGCGGACCTCAATGGAGACGGCCTTGCGGAGGTCATTTCCACGGATGCAGGCGCGAACGCGCTCAGCGTCTTGCATCCGATCCCCGGTGGGCAGTTCGTCGTACAGCAAGGCGCTGCGTTCATCGGAGGCGGTCCCCGAGCGCTCCAGGTCGCCGATGTGACGGGGGACAAGGTCCTCGACATCGTGACCGCGAATGGCGCTGGCGGCACGTTTGCCGTAGCCGTCGGCGATGGGCTTGGTGGTTTCACCCAAGTCGTGGAGTTCGAGGCCGGTTCCACTCCGGAGTCCTGGCGCTCCCAGATCTCGACGGAGACGGAATGCAGGACGTCGTCGTGGTCAATCAGACGTCCAACGACATCACCGCGGTTCTGAATCAGCTGGTGAAGTAGCCGGACCCACGGCGGTGCGCGAGCGACGCAGGCGTCACGCCTGCCTCGCCTTCCCCTTACTCCCGACGAACCGCTGCCGCACGACATCGAGTTCGATCTCGGTGCCGTCGGAGTCACGCAGCCGCCAGAACACCCAGCCGTTCGTCGCGGGGAGCTTGCCTCCCTTGCCGAACGACTTCACCGAGGCTCGCGCGTGGTTGCCCGCCTGCGATGGCGACGCGTAGTTCGTGCCATTGAACTCGATCGACCCGTCCGACTTCACACGAGCGCGGAGGTCGGTCTTCCGGTACTGCTTGAACAGCTCGGTCCCCGGCGCGAGCAGCCCGGCTCCGATCAGGTCCGCGATCGAGCACGACTCGCCGGTGTTGGCCGCCTTCTTCGCTGCCTTCTGCCGCGACTTCGTCGGAGGCGGGGCAACGTCGTTCGGATCGACCGGCAACGGAAAGTCCAGCGTGAGGCGGCATCGACGCAGCGAAGCACGGACCTCCTCGGGCGTGAGGTTCTTGGTCGCGCCGAGGACGTGGTTCACGAGGAGCATGTCGTTCTCGTGCCCGAACAGCGACTCGACGGCGTGCTTCACCTGCCGGTCCACGAATTGGGCGCGCCAGAGCGTGTCGATCCGATTCTCCTCGATGCGGTCCTTGGACAGCAGCTCGAGGGTTGCCGCAGCCCGGTCGGGTTCGCTCGAGAGGCGGACGCGACGGAACAGCTTCTCGTCGACCGCGACCGGAGCGTGCGTGTTGAAGATCCGGTACTCGTCGCCGTCGGTGAGGACGACCCACTCGACACCGGCGACCGTGGCGTAGCCCATGATCTGGCTCGACCAGCGGCGGTCGTCCAAGTTCTCGCCGAGCGACTTCGCCTCGACGAAGAGCCTCGGTGTCCGGAGCGTGAGGAGCGCGTAGTCGACCGGCTTGTCGCTCTTCTTCGTGCGGAACTCGCGTTGGACTTCGTCGATGTCCTCGACGTCCCACTTGAGCGCGCGGAGGAGCGGCTCGATCAGGGTCGCCTTGGTGTTCTGCTCGTTCAGGCGTCGGGCGCCGAGGTTGGAGATGCGGCGTGCGAGTTGGCGGACGGTGTCGGGGAGGGACTTCATGCCGCGACGCCTCCGTTCTTGGACGCCAAGACGAGCAGCCCCACGAGTGCGAGGCCGAACCACGTCTGGACCTGCTCGCTCTCCTCCCGACCGAGGAGGAGGTAGCGGGCGAGATGCTCGCAGTTTCTGCAGAGCAGCTCGTAGTCCCAGGGCTTGCGCCCACTCGCGATCTCATCGACGCGCTCGAACACCTCGGCCAGCGCAGAGCCGGAGACGACCTCGCGTCCAAGCTCGTATCGCTTCTCAGACGCGAACTCCGCAGGAGTCCGTCCAACGGGAGTCGCGTTCTTCGTGACGTCGATGACCCAGATCGGTACATCCACCGACTCGAAGAGAGCGATGCCGTAGTGCCATCCGGGGATGCCGCTGAGCTTCGGTCGTCGGATGAGGCGTGCTCTCAGCACTCGGCAAGTGATCGAATCGGGCAAGATCGGTCCGATGGTGTCCATCTCCAGACGATAGCGAGGGCGCGTCGTGCCCACGGGTCTCAGCGCACTGGGTGCAGCGCGAAAGCACACCGGGGCGTCCAGCTTCCGGGAGAACCCAGGCGACAAGGCCTACGGCGGCACACTCCCCCGAGCCTCACAGGTCGCGGTGCACGCCGGGCCGACCTACGCGCTCTCGACGCTGTGGGGGGCGAGGACGGAGGAGGCGCTGCGGCTTCTCGTGGGGCGGTGGCCGGGTGCGGGGGTCGAGGTTGCGGTGGTTCGGAGCTGGTCGCCGTCGAGCGAGCGTACGGCGATCGCCTCGGTTGCGCGGGGCGGTAGGTAGGGGCGAATGTAAGGGGTTCCGCGAGATCCGTTCTAGAGTGCCGATGTCTCGTCGGATTCGTGGTGTCGAGAAGTTGTCGATGGAATGTGCTTCTGCTCAAGCTGCTGTATGCATTGGGCCGAACGACGTTCGAAGGGGAGGGGAGTTCAACGGGAGCAAGGTTGGATGGTGACAGAGATTGACGTACTAAAGGTGACTCGCGATGCGGGCGGGGAGTACACATTCCGACCCGACGCCAGGCTTCCAATCGGTGACTTCAAACTAGTTCTCGCACGCATCCGAGAGTGCCACGAGCGTGGACTGCTTGAGATGGCGAACGTGCATCGAAGCAGTCGCGACGTTGAGGGCGCCATCGACGCAGTGAGCGTCCGCCTCACGGATGCGGGAATCTTGGTCCTTGCTGATAAGGACTCGTCGCCGGGCTGACTCGCGCAGTGAGTAAGGCCCCAAGTCGCATACTTTCGCGTCGCGGTTGACGGCGTGCGACTTGCCGTGGAGGATCGGGGCAATGAACCTCGACGAAGCTGAGGAGTTTCTCCGCCGCCCGGAGCGCCTGTCTGGGGATGCTCTTTCGGCGATGCTCATCGTGAATGACCTAGAAAGAGCAGCGCGGGATGCGTGCGATGGTGGTTCGTGGCGTCCGGCAGTCTTGCTGGCATACGTCCTTGTCGACGTGTGTGCTTCACTCGCATGCACTGACCCAGAACTTTCAAACTCGCAGAGGTTTCGAGGCGTTTGTCGATTCTGCATGCGAACCTGGCACGCTAGGAGTGACCTCGGCCGATCTCTGGGCCTCGCGTGCGCCAGCCCCCGACTTAGGTCCATTCGTAATGGGAGACTTCGGGGGTCACAGCGCTGCGTGAGCAGCGCGTCGAGTGGTTGAGAGTTGGGGTTTCGCAGAGACGTCGCGGCCGTCTGGGCGGGGCCCATGGGCCCCGCCCAGACTGCTGAGGAAGGCGCTCGGCGTGAGGTCGTCGAGCATCGTGTGCGGACGCACGTCGTTGTAGTCGACGCGCCAGTCTTCGATCACGTTGCGCGCGTGCGCGAGGTCGGCGAACCAGTGCTGGTTGAGGCACTCGTCGCGGAAGCGGCTGTTGAAGCTCTCGATGTACGTGTTCTCGACCGGCTTGCCGGGACGGATGAAACGCAGCTCGATGCCTTGGGCGTAGGCCCACGCGTCGAAGTGTCGACTGGTGAACTCAGGACCGTTGTCGATGCGGATCGCGTCCGGCTTCCCGTAGAGCTCGATCGCGCGCTCGAGCGCTCGGATGACCCGCACCGCGGGCAGCGAGAAGTCCACCTCGAGGGTGGGGCACTGCTTCAAGAAGTCGTCGACGACGGTCAGAACTCGGAAGCTCCGCCCGTCAGCGAGGCAGTCCGAGACGAAGTCCATCGACCAGCATTCGTTCACCCGCGTCGCGATGACGCGGGGCTCCCGATCGGCCTGTGCGACGCGCTTCCTGGCCTTGCGGCGCACCGCCAAGCCTTCGGACGCGTAGATCCGGTAGACGCGCTTGTGGTTCGCCACATGGCCTTCTCGGCGCAGCAGGACTCCGAGCCTGCGGTAGCCGAAGCGCGGTCGCTCAGACGCAAGCTCACGCAGCCTACGGACGAACTCAGGTGAGTCGATCCGTAGGCGCACGTAACGCTGGGTCGATCGAGATTGCCCCGCCAGTCGGCATGCTCGGCGCTCGCTCAGACCGAAGTCGTTGCAGAAGTGCTCGACCACGGAACGTCGGCTTGCGGGGCTCACCACTTTTTTCCGAGCGCCGAGCGGACCGCTTCGAGGTCCAGCGACAGGTCCGCGACCATCCGCTTGAGCCGGCTGTTCTCATCCTCGAGCTGCCGGAGGCGCTTCGCCTCGCTGACCTCGAGACCGCCGTACTTCGCTCGCCAGCGGTAGAAGGTGTTCGCGCAGATCCCGTGCTTGCGCACGAGGTCCGCGACCTTCACGCCGGCCTCGGCCTCGTGGAGGATCGCGATGATCTGCTCTTCGGTGAATCGACTCTTGCGCATCAGGGGCTCCTTGGGTGTTCTACCCGCGAAGGCCCCACCACGGTTGGACCGGTTTCAGGGGGCTGGCGCACGCGAAGTAGCTTGCTCCACGCGCTTTCTCCATTCGGAGACCACACCAGGAGGGAGGGAGGCGCTACTCCGATATTCTTCTGCGCTCCTAGCCGCGATAGGGAGGCTCTTCTCGCGGTGGTCAAGGAGAAGCATGGGCCGAGCGTTCACGTAGTCTCAGTCAAGTCACTCGTGTGGTGGGCGGCAGACGGAAACCGGGCACTATGGCGGCGGGCTACAAGGGAGAAGGCGTTCGAACGAGTAGTTGCGGCGAATGGGCTGCATCTCCTACGCGAGACAGAGGAGGTCTTCCTGCTTGAGGAGTTGGAGGACCTTGAAGCCCGGCGAGCCGACCTGATGGAGCGCGTCGAACAGGTGCGTCGCGACGTGCAGGTAGAGCAGACGTCGTAGGTACGTCTGACGCGCGTTGTCCGTTTGGGGGAAGCCCCCCTATGGGGATGCGGCGCGAGCGCATGCTGGCCACGGGGATGGTGGCCACGAGAGAGACAGCAGAACCCATTCCGCCTCGAATGACCCCCGGGACTGACCTGACCTCGGGGTGAACGAAGTGAACGAGCCTCGCTGGTGGGGGATTGGACCTCGCCAGCGAGGCTCGCTGCGTTCCGGAGGGGGCACGAAGTGAACGGAAGTTGACGGTTTGGCGGATCGCGCTTCCGTCAACCTGACCGGGCCTCCTGGGGCCGTCAGGGGCGATCTCGGGTCGAGCCAGGTTGACGCTCGTTCACTTCGGTTGACGCCCGTCAACGCGAATCGGGGGGCTCGATAGCTCCAACCCAGGAACCAGCGAGCCGGAGTCGCAGGGGTGAACACGGTGGACGGGCGTCCACTTGCTCTTCGCAACCGACCGTGGTCGACTGTGCCTCGGGTCACCGGTCCCCGATTCACGCGCGCCAGCTCTTCACGTTCTCGGCCGGACGAGGACGGAGCCATGTCGGCAGAGAGCGAGCGACTGCGTGTGGAGTGGGTCGAGATCGGGCAGGTGTTTTGCTCGCCGTCGAACCCGAGGCTGAACGACCAGGCCGTGGAACCGGTCTCGGCGTCGTTGCGCCGGTTCGGGTTCCAGCAGCCGATCGTGGCCAAGCCGTCGGGCGAGGTGATCGCCGCGCACACGCGCCTCGAGGCCGCGATCGCGAAGCGTCGACCTATGCCCTCGCGGACAACCGCACCCACCGGTGCCATGATCACCGCCCCCGCGGCATCCCTCTCGAACCCGGCGTCCACCGCCCCGGTCCGGCCGCCGCACCAGCGGCAGGAGGTGGCTCCTCGGGTAGGACTCGAACCTACGACCTAGCGGTTAACAGCCGCGCGCTCTACCAACTGAGCTACCGAGGAACACGAGCGGAGAAAGATACCCCCCGAGGAGGGGGTGTCAAGGCGGCGAGCGCCTCCCTGGAGCACGGGTGCCCGCTCACGGATCGACAGGATCGGGGGCGAGACTCGAGGGCGTTCCGGCGCTTCGCGGGGCGAGGGCCGCGACGCGGAAGCGGGGCAGCCATTCGCGCGCGGTCGCACGCGCCGCGTCGCCGGCGAGGCCCAGGGAGCGCGCGGCCCAGTCGGCGACGAGGCGCGGATCGACGCCGCGCTCGCGGAGGGTCGAGAGGGCCTGCGCGCCGGCGCGCTTCGAGAGGCGGTTGCCGTCGGCGTCGGTGACGAGCGGGAGGTGCAGCCAGCGCGGGTGGGGGAGGCCGAGCGCGCGCTGGAGCAGGGCCTGGCGCACCGCGCTCGGGAGGAGGTCGTCGCCGCGCACGACGAGGTCGACGCCCTGGCGCGCGTCGTCGACGACGACGGCGAGCTGGTAGGAGACGGCGCCGTCGCGGCGCAGGAGGAGGAAGTCGCCGACCTCGCGCGCGGGGTCGGCCTCGAAGCGGCCCGCGAACTCGTCGCGGATCGCGAAGCGTCCCTCGGGGACCCGCAGGCGCACGCCCGCGGTCGCTCCGGTGCGGTGCTCCGCGTCCTGCACGGAGGTGAAGCGGTCGCGGCAGGTGCCGGGGTAGCGCAGCTCGGTGTCGGCGGCGTGCGGCGCGTCGAGCGCCTCGAGGACGTCGCGCCGCGAGCAGACGCAGGCGAAGGCGTCGCCCCGTTCGAGCAGTCGCCGCGCGGCGTCGTGGTAGGGCGCGAGGTCCTCGGACTGGACGAGCTCGGGTCCGTCCCAGTCGAGTCCGAGCCACTCGAGGTCGCGGCGCGCGGCGTCCGTGAACTCGGGTCTCGAGCGGCCCGTGTCGAGGTCCTCGATGCGCAGGACGACGCGCCCGCCCTCGGAGCGCGCGCACCACCAGGCCGCGAGGAAGCTGCGCGCGTGGCCGAGGTGCAGCAGGCCCGTCGGGCTCGGCGCGAGCCGCGTCGTGGGCGGCGTCACGCGCGTCGACGCGAACTCGAGCGCTTCCCCTCCTGCCTGTCGGTCGTCGGCTCCCATCGTCCGCCGCGCAAGCTACCAGGACCGCGCGTCGCCACTATGCTGCGACGATGCCTCTCGCCTCGCTGCTGCTGGCGTTCGCCGCGGCGGACCTCGACGCCGCGGCCGAGGGTCCGTCGGCGCGCGGTTCCGCGATCGAGCTCGACGAGCGTTCCGCCGCCGAGGGCGAGTGGGGCTTCCGTCCGGCGGACGGTGCGGAGTCGGAGCGCGACCCGCCGCCGTTCGCGTGGCGACCGCAGAAGGGCGCCTCGCACTACGAGGTCGAGGTCGCGCGCGACGCCGCGTTCGAAGAGGTCGAGCTCGCCGCGCGCGACGTCGAGTTCAGCGCGTGGCTCCCGTCGCGCACGCTCGGTCCGGGCGCGCACGTCTGGCGCTTCCGCGCGGTCGACGGGAAGGGGCGCGCGTCGGCGTGGAGTTCCGTGCGCCGCTTCGCGATCCGCGACGGCGCGGCGGAGTTCGTGCTGCCGGAGCGCGACGAGCTCCTCGCGCGCGTGTCGACCGAGCACCCCCGGCTGTTCCTGCGACCCGAGGATCTCGACGCGGTGCGCGCCGAGGCGAGCGGGCCGCGCGCCGAGGCGTTCGCCGAACTCGTCGCCGAGTGCGAGCGCCTGCTCGCCGACCCGCCGTCGACCGAGGAACCGCCGAAGTACGCGAAGGACGTGGTCCGCGGCTCCGACCCTGGCGCAACGTGTGGTGGGGCAACCGCTCGCGCACGATCGGCGTGCTCGAGCCCGCGTCGACGCTCGCCTTCGTGTGGCGCGTCACCGGGCGCGAGGAGTTCGGCGAGCTCGCGAAGCGCCTGTTGCTCGAGTGCGCGCGCTGGGACCCCGAGGGCGCGACGGGCTACCGGTACAACGACGAGGCGGGCATGCCCTACGCGTACTGGTTCGCGCGGACCTACACGCTCGTCCGTCCGCTGCTCGACGACGAGGAACGCGCGGCGTGTCGCGACGTGATGCGCGTGCGTGGACGCGAGATGTACGCGCACCTCGCTCCGTCGCACCTGTGGAAGCCCTACTCGAGCCACAGCAACCGCGCCTGGCACTTCCTCGGCGAGGTCGGCATCGCGTTCCTCGGCGAGATCGAGGAGGCGGACGACTGGGTGTGGTTCGCCGCGAACGTCTTCGCCTGCGTGTACCCCGTGTGGTCCGACGACGACGGCGGGTGGCACGAGGGCAACGCGTACTGGAACAGTTATCTCCAGCGCTTCACCTGGTGGGCGGACGTGCAGCGCGCGGCGCTCGGGCTCGACGCCTACGCGCTTCCGTTCTTCGCGCGCGCCGGCGACTTCGCGCTCTACCTGATGCCGCCGGGGACGCGCGGCGGCGGGTTCGGCGACCTCTGCGGGCGTCGCACGTCGGCGCAGAACCGCGAGCTCGTGTCGGTGCTCGCGGCGCAGGCTCGCAACCCCCAGTGGGCGTGGTACGTCGAGCGCAACGGCGGGTACGACGACGGCGGCGGCTGGATCGGCTTCCTGCGCTCCGGCGGTGCGCCGCTCGAGCCGCGCGCGCCGACCGACCTCCCGACGTCGCGGCTGTTCGAGGGCACGGGGGTCGCCGTGCTGCAGTCGACGCTGATCGACGCGTCGGAGAACGTCGAGGTCGTGTTCAAGTCGAGCCCCTTCGGCACGCAGAGCCACGGCTACGACGCGCAGAACGCGTTCCTCCTGTACGCCTTCGGCGAACGGCTCCTGATCCGCAGCGGTCGGCGCGACAGCTACGGCTCGGAGCACCATCGCGGCTGGATGTGGGAGACGCGGTCGGAGAACTCGATCACGGTCGACGGTCGCGGACAGCGGCCGCACACCGCGAAGGCGCCGGGCCGGATCACGGGCTTCCACACCGAGCCCGGTCTGCACTGGGTCGAGGGCGAGGCGGGGAGGGCCTACGGCGGCGACGTGACGGCGTTCCGACGCGGGATCCTGTTCGTCGAGCCCGACCTCGTCGTCGTGTTCGACCGGGTGGAGGCGGAGGGCGCGGAGCGGCTCGACTGGTTGCTCCACGCGGAGGAGCCCTTCGCGATCGACGGTGCGCGCGCGGACCTCGAGGTGGGGCGCGCGGCGTGCAGCGTCGAGTGGTTCGCGCCGAGCGGCCTCGAGGTCACGCAGACCGACCGCTTCGACCCGCCGCCGCGCGAGCGCGTGAAGCTCGTCGAGCACCACCTCACGGCGGAGATCGCGACGACGGGCGACGCGACGACCGTGGTGACGGTGCTCCGGCCGCGGCGCGCCGACGACCCGGTCGCGCCGCCCGCCGTCCTCGAACGCGGCGACGGCGTCCTGCGTCTGAGGGCGACGGTCGCCGGGCGCGACGTCGTCGTCGACGCGAGCGACCCCGACCTGCTGCGCGTCACCGTCGCCGGTCGCGACGAGCGAACGATCGAGCGTTCGCGTGTCGAGCGGCGTTGAGGGCGGTCGTGGTTCGCGTTGCCCACGCGGGTTGAACCACGGAGCACGCGGATCCGCGGGCCCCTGCGTCGAGCGCAGCGCATCGAGATGGTCTCGAGGCGTGGCGCGGCCTGCCGGCCGCGCGGGAACGCAGTTTCACAGGGAGCCGGGGAGGACGGGGAGAAGACGCGGACGTCGGAACAGAACCGTCCTTCGCGTCGCATCGGTGCGTCCCTCCTGCCTGTCGCGTTCCACCCGCAGGTGACCTCCCCGTCCTCCCCGGCTCCCTGTGAACTGCGTGGTCCTCGGCGCCGAAGGCGCCGAGCGCAGCACCTCGTACCAGACTCGAGGCGTGGCGCGGCCGGCCGGCCCCGCGGGGGGAACCACAGAGCCCACTTCGTGCCGCGCGGGGAACACAGTTTCACAGGGAGCCGGGGAGGACGGGAGAAGACGCGAAGTCGGAACAGAACCGTTCTTCGGCGCACTGTTGTCCCTGCTGCCCGTCGCGCTCCACCTGCAGTGACCTCCTGTCCTCCTCGGCTCCCTGTGAACTGCGGTCCTCGCGCCGCAGACGCCGAGCACGGAACGACGCGACCGCGCCCCTCAGCCGTCCGCGCTCGCCAGGCGCGTCAGCGCCTGCTTCGCGTTCGCGTCGCCGAGCAGCGCACCGTTGCGGTAGTGCTCGCGCGCTCGCTCGGGGTCGTGCGGACGACCGCGACCCTGCTCGTACGCGAGACCCACGATGAAGTCGAAGGCCCCCTCGCGCCCCGAGCGACTGGCGTCCTCGAGCATGTCGAGCGCGCGGTCGACCGAGTCCGACCCGCCATGCCCGGATTCATGACGTAGAGACTCGCCAGGTTCGCCGCCCCGCCGAGGTTGCCCATGCGCGTGGCACGCGCGAAGTACTTGGCCGCCAGCGCTGGGTCGCGCCGCACGATCTCGCCCTCGAGGTGGCGCATGCCGGTTCCTCGTTCCACGCCGCCGCGTCGCCCTGCACAGCGCTGATGCGCAGCACCTCGAGCATCCCGTGCGCCGCGCCCGGGACGCCGCGGTCGAGCGCTTCCTGCCAGAACGCGAACTCCTGCCCGCGGTGCGGCGCCTCGACGTAGCCCGTGCCGATCATCGCGCCGAAGGCCGTCGCCCAGACCGCCATGTGCGCCAGGTTGAGGCGCTTCGGCGCGAACCGGCCCTCGAAGGCCTGGATCCGCCGGAAGGGAGCGCTGAGCGCGAGTCGGTCGATCCAACGCACGCTCAGGTTGAGCAACGGGATCGGCAGCAGCTTGTCGTAGATCGTGGTCTCGCCCGCATTCGACAGCACGCCGTAGAGCCCGAACGCGAGCAGTCCGTACAACGTTCCGAAGATCACCCGGCCGGTGTTCGTGCGCGGCGAGGTCGACGGGTCCGTGACCAGCAGGTGCAGACCCAGGAAGACCGGTGCGGGGAGGTTCGTGAACACGAACCAGTAGCTCCCCGTCGCGGCGTGGTGCGCGAGGTTGAGCGCCACCAGCGACAGCGCCGCCGACAGCGTCATGAGCGTCGTCGAGAACTGCTGCTGGACGACCAGTCCGAGGCCGAAGATGACGAGGTAGATGTGCGGCGGCAGGGAGAACGAGTCCGCGATGTCCGCGACGCGCGTCAGCGTGGCCGCGAGCCCCGACGCGATCAACGCCACCGACGTGACGCTCAGCGAGAACCCCGAGGGGTTGAAGATGTGCGTGCGTCGCCCGCCGCGCTCCCAGCGCACGAACTCCTTGCCGCAGGCTCCGAGCACGAGCATCGCGAACTGGAGGAAGAACCAGTCGTCGCGGAACCAGATGAAGATGTTCGTCGAGAGGATGATCGGCAGCGGACCGAGCGTGGTCCGCCAGGCGCGCCCGCGCGACCAGGCGAGCAGCGCGTCGACGCCGTAGAGGAAGACGAGCTGGGCGCCGATCAGCGGGAGCTGCGGCAGCACGTCGTGCCAGTAGCTGCCCCAGTAGACGTAGAGCGTCGACTGGACGAGTCCCTGGACCCAGTGCGAGCGCTGCGGCCGGACCACCTCGAGCCGGAACGGTCGGCCGACGGCGCGGCCGCGCAGGGTCATGATCGCGGCCCAGGCGAGGAGGACGAGCGCTGCGCCACCGACGCTGGCGGTGAGCGTCGCGTTCGCGCGCACCCGGTCGAAGGCCAGGAAGGCGAAGGGCAGCGACGCGAGGACGAAGGGCAGGTAGGGGGCGGGCCGGGGGCCGCCGTGAGCCTCGCTCGGGTTCGTCGACGTCGCGCTCATGGAAGGGGCGTGCGGGCCGTGGTCGCCGCGCGGCCGAGGATAGCCCGGCGGGGCGGCGGTTCACCGACGGAAGGCGCCCGGACACGCGGTTCGACGCGCGTCCGGGCACCTCGGTTCCGACGCTCGGAGTTCGGACGAACGCGGCGCCGGGATGCAGATCGCGGTGTTCGCCCGGGGGCGAACACCGCGATCGATCGGCGTGATCAGGGAGCGCTCGCGACGGTGCTCCCGAGGTACTCGGGACGCGCCGACGGACCGCCTCCGATCAGTAGCGGTAGTGGTTCGGCTTGAACGGCCCCTCGACGGGGACGCCGAGGTAGTCCGCCTGGTCCTTCGACAGCTTGGTGAGCTTGGCACCGAGCTTGTCGAGGTGCAGGCGCGCGACCTTCTCGTCGAGCTGCTTCGGCAGGGTGTAGACCGCCTTGTCGTAGTTCTTGCCGTTGTTGAAGAGCTCGATCTGCGCCATCACCTGGTTCGTGAA
This sequence comes from Planctomycetota bacterium, assembly GCA_041398665.1. Lineage (GTDB taxonomy): Bacteria > Planctomycetota > UBA1135 > UBA1135 > Rohdeia. The sequence goes on from JAWKUH010000003.1 coordinate 195,993, forward strand.
GCTGTTCGACATCACGAAGCTCGGGTGACCCGTCGCGCAGCCCAGGTTGAGCAGGCGACCCTCGGCGAGGACGAGGACGGCGTGGCCGTCGGCGAAGACCCACTGGTCGAGCTGGTTGCCGTGCTCGCGCGGGTTCTTGATGTTCTTCTTCACGATGCCCTTCACCTTCGCCAGCTTGGCCATCTCGATCTCGTTGTCGAAGTGGCCGATGTTGCCGACGATGGCGTTGTGCTTCATCCGCTCCATGTGCTCGACGCGGATGACGTCCTTGTTGCCCGTGGTCGTGATGAAGATGTCGGCCTCGGCGACGACGTCCTCGAGGGTCTTGACCTCGTAGCCCTCCATCAGCGCCTGCAGGGCGCAGATCGGGTCGATCTCGGTGACGATGACGCGGGCGCCCTGGCCGCGGAGCGACTGGCAGCAACCCTTGCCGACGTCGCCGTAGCCGCAGACCACCGCGACCTTGCCGGAGAGCATGACGTCCGTCGCGCGCATGATGCCGTCGACGAGCGAGTGGCGGCAGCCGTAGACGTTGTCGAACTTCGACTTCGTCACGGAGTCGTTCACGTTCATCGCGGGGAAGGGCAGCAGGCCCTTCGCCTGGAGCTGGTACAGGCGGTGGACGCCCGTCGTGGTCTCCTCGGTGACGCCCTGGACGGAGTCACGGACGGCGGTCCACTTGCCCGGGTTCGCGGCGATCGACGCCTTCAAGGTCTTGATGAAGACCTGCCACTCCTCGGAGTCGGCGTCGGTCGGGTTCGGCACGCCGGCCTTCTCCCACTCCGCGCCCTTGAGGACCATCATCGTCGCGTCGCCGCCGTCGTCGAGGATCATGTTGGGCTTCTGACCGTCGGGCCACGTCAGGGCCTGCTCGGTGCACCACCAGTACTCCTCGAGGGTCTCGCCCTTCCACGCGAAGCACGCGACGCCCTGCGGGTTGTCGGGCGTGCCCTTCGGACCGACGACGACCGCGGCGGCGGCCTGGTCCTGCGTCGAGAAGATGTTGCACGAGGCCCAGCGGACCTCGGCGCCGAGCTCGACGAGCGTCTCGATGAGGACGGCCGTCTGGATCGTCATGTGGAGCGAGCCGGTGATGCGCGCGCCACGCAGCGGCTTCTTCGAGCCGTACTCGTCGCGGAGGGCCATGAGGCCCGGCATCTCGACCTCGGCGAGTTCGATCTCGGCGCGGCCGAGCTTGGCGAGGGCGAGGTTCGCGACCTTGTGGTCGATACCGGTCTTGGTGGTCGTCATGGTGGTGTCTCTCTGGTTCCTTCTCGGGAGCGTCTGGAGTTCGTGACGTGGCGGAGCGCGGGGCTCCGCCGGGATCGGGTGGTTCCGTTCTCGTTCGCGGGTGCGGCGGGGGGCCGGCTCCACGAACGTGGTCGTGTTTCAGTTCGCGGGTGCCGCGGGCCGCGTGCCGCGGACGAGGTAGAGCGGGAGCGAGGCCGTGCGGCCGTCGGGTCCCTCCGGCGCGTAGCGGTCGTCGACGGCGTCGATGAAGACGTCGGTGAAGCCCGCACGCTCCATCGCCTTCGCCACGTCGGTCGGCGCGAGGCCGAGCGTGCGGTCGCCGAGCGTCTCGTGCATCCAGTCCTGCGTGTGCGGGAACAGCTCGAGGACGACGGCGCGCCCGCCGGGAGCGACGACGCGGAAGGTCTCCGCGAAGGCGGCGTCGAGGTCGGCGAGGTGGTGGAGCACCATGCCCGCGACGACCGCGTCCACCTCGCCGTCCGCGAGCGGGAGCGCGTCGAGCTCGCCCAGACGGAACTCGAGGTCGAGGCCCGAGCCCGACAGGCGTTCGCGCGCGCGTTCGAGCATGGCCTCGGAGCGGTCGACGCAGATCGCGCGGCGCACGAGGCCGGCGAAGGGCTGCGTCATGTAGCCCGTGCCGCAGCCGACGTCGGCGACGACGAGTTCGCGCGCCACGAGGTGCGCCGCCGTGCGCTGACGCGCCTGTCCGGTCTCGAAGCGCACCGCGAACTTGTCGTAGTTCCCGGCGACGCGCTCGAAGAAGTCGGCGTCGTGCTCGCGCTCGGCGAGGACGCGGTCGAGGCGCGCGAGGTCGGCGGCGTGCTCCGGGAGGTCGGTGAGGCCGTCCTCGACGGCGGCCCACAGGCGCGCCGCGGTGCCGTCGCCGCGGCGGGCGACGCGCAGGTGCGTGTGCTTGCCCGCGTGGCGTTCCGAGAGGAGCCCGGACTCGCGCAATTGGCGCAGGTGGTTGCTGACGCGGCTCTGGGCGAGGCCGAGGGCGCGCGAGAGCTCGCCGACCGACAACTCCTCGCGCACGAGCAGCGCGAGGATGCGCAGGCGCGTGCCGTCCGCGAGGAGGCGCAGCAGGTGGGGCAGGGCGGTGGCTCCAGCCATCGCCCCGAGTATGGATCACGACGTCATGACATGGTGATGCGTTGTCGGCCGGCTGCCGCAACCCGTTGCGGAAGCGGGACCTGGGCGGTCCCTCGGGGCGCGCTTCCGGCGCTCGCGAGGCCCGATCGGCCCGTCGCCGGCCCCGCGTCGGGCCGCCTCGCGGTCGCGGCGGTGCGGGGGCGGCGGCCGCGAACGCCGGGCGATCGGCGCCCGACTGCCGGACGGCGCTTCCCGTCGAGGCGGACGCGACCTAGACTCTTCGATCTTGTTGAGAACCGATCTCAACAGTTGGCCGGCACCGCCCGCCGATCCTCCTCCCATGCACCTCGCGGACGTCCCGATCGATCGCAGCGCGCGCCTCGTCGTCCTCGCCGGCGACCGCGCCTTCCGACGGCGACTGATGGAGCTCGGCCTCCTGCCCGGCGCGGAGGTGCGCGTGGTGCGGCGCGCGGCGCTGGGAGGCGTGCTCGAACTCGAGGTCCGTTGCTGCCGCATCTCGCTCCGCACGAGCGAGGCCGTCCGACTCGAGGTGGAACTCGTCTGACGGCGAGGTGGCGACGTGACCGGAGAGCGGACCAAGGCAGCGTCCTGCCACGGCGGGGCGGGCGCGACGACGGCGCAGGTCGAGATCGCGTTGCGCGTGCCGGTCGTCGCCGTCGCGGGCAACCCGAACACCGGCAAGACCACGCTGTTCAACCGGCTCACGGGGAACCGCGCGAAGGTCGCCAACTACCCCGGCATCACCGTCGAACGCCTCGAGGGGCGCGCGTTCCTGCCGGGCGTCGCCACGTCGGTGCGCTGCGTCGACGTGCCCGGTCAGTACTCTCTGTCCGCGCGCAGTCGCGAGGAGCAGATCGCGCTGGACTGCGTGCTCGGTCTCGCCGGCGAACCGCGCCCCGACGTCGTCCTCGTCGTGGTCGACGGCACGCAGCTCGGTCGCAACCTCTACCTGCTGCTGCAGGTGATCGAGCTCGACGTTCCGGTCGTCGTCGCCGTGAACATGACCGACGAGCTCGAGCGCGACGGCCGCGTGCTCGACGCCGCGCGGATGGAGCGCGACCTCGGCGTGCCGGTCGTCCCGGTCTCGGCGCTCGCCGGCACGGGCGTCGAGGTCCTGCGGCAACGGCTCGCCGACGTGATCGCCGAGCCCGCGCGAGGACGACCGGGTTGGCGCTGGATCCCGACGGACACGGGGTTCCTCGCGCGCGTCGACCGCGTCGCGGCGGACGTCCCCGAGGCCTGGCACGGCGGCTCGGACCGCGCGCGGCGAGCCCTGGCGCTGTGGGCGTTGCTCTCGATCGGCGAGGACGACGAGCTCGAGGGCGTCCCCGAGGCGTTGCGGCGCACGTCGCTGCGCGCCTACGCGGAGGCCGAGGAGGACGGCGAGGACCTCGACGAGACGGTCATCCGCGGACGCTTCTCGTGGATCGACGCGCGCATCGACGACTTCGTGCGCGAACCGGGTCGGCGCCGCGTCTCCGTCACGGACCGCATCGACCGCGTGCTGCTGCACCCGTTGCTCGGGTTCGTGCTGTTCCTCGGTCTGATGACGATCGTCTTCCAGTCGCTGTTCTCGTGGTCCGACCCGGCGATCGGGTTGGTGGAGGACGCGTTCGGCCACCTCGGCGCCTTCCTCGAGGCGAGCCTGCCCGCCGGCTTCCTGCGCGACCTCCTGGTCGAGGGGATCGTCGCGGGCGTGGGCGGCGTGCTCGTGTTCCTGCCGCAGATCGCGCTGCTCTTCCTTTTCATCGCGCTGATGGAGGGCACGGGCTACATGGCGCGCGTCGCCTTCCTGATGGACCGCGTGATGCGCGCGGTCGGCCTCCACGGTCGCGCGTTCGTGCCGATGCTGTCGGGCTTCGCCTGTGCGATCCCGGCCGTGATGGCGACGCGGACGATGGAGCGGCGGCGCGACCGGCTCCTCACGATGATGGTCGTGCCGCTCATGACGTGTTCGGCGCGGTTGCCGGTCTACGTGCTCATGATCGCGGCGCTGTACCCGCCGGGCAGCGGCGGCCGTTTCCGGCAGGGACTGCTCATGGCGGGCATGTACCTGTTCAGCACCGTCACCGCGCTCGTCGCCGCCTTCGTGCTGGGGCGCACCGTGCTGCGCGGACCGAAGGTGCCGCTGATCCTCGAGATGCCGCCGTACCGCATGCCGCGCGTCTCGGCGGTGCTGAGGACGATGTGGGACCGCAGCGCGGTCTTCGTGCGCGAGGCCGGGACCGTGATCCTCGTCTGCACGATCGGCCGGTGGTTCCTGCTCTCGTTCCCGCGCGAGACGAAGCTCCCGACGGAGCTCGAGCAGCGCGTCGCCGCGCTCGAGACGGAGCGTGCGCAGGGTTCGAGCGACGAGACGCTGCTCGAGGAGCGCGCCGCGCGTCTCGACGCGGAGGTGGAGAGCGCGCGGCTCAAGCAGAGCTACGCGGGTCGCCTCGGCCACGCGATCGAACCCGTCATCGCGCCGCTCGGCTTCGACTGGGAGATCGGGATCGGACTGATCGGCGCCTTCGCCGCGCGCGAAGTCTTCGTCAGCACCATGGCGGTGGTGTACGGACTCGACGAGGACCAGGACGCCGAGAGCGACACCCTGCGCGAGCGCATCCGCGCCCAGGAGCGGCCGGACGGCCGTCCGGTCTTCACGCCGCTGGTGTGCTTCTCGCTGATGGTCTTCTTCGCCCTCGCCTGCCAGTGCATGAGCACGATCGCCGTGGTGAAGCGCGAGACGGGGACCTGGCGCTGGCCGCTGTTCCTGTTCGGTTACATGAGCGTCCTGGCCTGGGTCGCGAGCTTCGTCGTCTTCCAGGGCGGGCGCCTGCTCGGGTTCGAGTAGGACCGGGAGATCGGGTCACCCCGGTGGGGGAGCGGTGCTATCGTGCTGCGGTCCCCCCCCACGACGCACCCCGAACGAACGACATGAACACGCTCCAGAAACTCGCCCTCGCGGCGGCCGGCGCCGCCCTCGTCTCCCTGGCCTCGTGCCGCTCCGCGAACACCGACGAGTCCGCGGCCGCCGCGGTCGTCGCCTACCCGACCGACACCTGCATCGTCACCGGCGAGGACCTGAACGGCGGCGGCATCACCAAGGTGTACGACGGTCAGGAAGTGAAGTTCTGCTGCCCCGGCTGCATCGCCGAGTTCGAGGCGCACAAGGACCAGTACCTGGCCAAGCTGCGAGTGAGGACCTCCGCACGCGCGCGTCAGCGCGCGCCTCGTTGTCCGCGCGCGCGCTGACGCGCGCGGCGAACACGCGAAGAGCCCCCGCACCGATCCCTCGAGGATCGGCACGGCAGGCTCTTCTCGTCCGCTTCGTCCCGTCGTACGCGACGGCCTACTCAGGCACGCGCTCGACGGACCAAGGCCTCGTCCGACCTCACCCCGACCACGCGGTCGCCGTCGGACCGCCATCGTGTCGAAGTCCTGGTCGGGTGCGATCGCGTACGGGGTGGTCCGGAACTTGGCCCCGTCGGGCATGGGGGCCGCCTGCCAACTGTCGTTCGACCAGCGTACCAGGGCCGTGATCTCGCCCGTGCGGTGGTGGGCGACAGGGAGCCGTCGCGTGCTTGCGTGGTCGACGGAGTCCGAAGAGCAGCGTTCACGCCGCCGATCTCGTCGACCTGTGCTCCGGCTAGGCACCTTCGTACCACGACTGCGCCGGAGACGCGTTGCGCTCGAGGTCGAGGTCGACGCGGAGCGCGCAGTAACTCTTGGTCGGACGACCGTCGAGTTCGACCGCCTTCTGACCGACCAGGTAGAGCAGGTCTCCGTCCTGCGCGTACGCGAGCACCTCGAACTCCCGCACGGACGACCACTTCTCGTTCGCCTTGCGGAGGTCGAACTCAGAATCGTTCGGGTTCGAGCGTCCGTAGAGCATGAACACCGTCGACTTGGCCACGCGTTCGACGCCCAGCACGCCTGTACCGGCTGACTCGCGACGAGGAAGGCGAGCTCGGTCCTCACCTGAACATCCAGGGTGCGAAGATCAGACGCTCGAACTCGTTCTCGTCGAGCCATGGCTTCAGGTCCTGCTGGAAGGGAGTGCTGAACCCGGTGTCGGGGGCCACCGTCACGATGGCTCGGTCGCCGACGACCAGACTGATCCTGTCGTGACCGACCGAAGTCAGTCACCTTGCCGTCGAGCTTCGGGCGATGCCGACGTACCGTGTCCGCGATGCGAGCGACGCGGCGATGCTGTCGGTGTAGGACGCGACGATCTCGAACGCGTCCCTCGGCCTGACTGCGACGGCGAGCGGCTGTCCGCGATCCGAGACCGCCGATGCCGAGAACCGTCGAACGGGTCGCTTCCGCAGCTGCGTCGAGCCCGTGGGGGTGAGGAGGTACTGGTCGATCCATCCGTCGTGCCGGAAGACGATCACCGCCTCCCCCCCGGGAGTCGCGACGGCGAGCGGGCCGTCGTGCGACTTCTTCGCGCGAGTTCCGGCGCACGAAGCGAACGCCAGCGACGAGATCAGGAGTACGGAGGCGAGGACTCGACGGGCGGAAGATCGTCGCGGCAGGGAGCGGTGCATCGTCGACAGGAGTTGGATGGGGGAGAGGGACTCGATCGAGCCCGAGGGGGCTCGACATCCTAGTGTCCTGGATCGAGCGCCGCCGCGACGATGGTGCGGGAGCCGGGCCGACCCACGCCGTCGGGGTCCGTGCGATCAGCCGTCGACGCCCGTACAGACCCGGAACCCGTTCCTTGGATCCCTGAAGGCAGAGGTGATCTGCCGCGGGCTCTCCCGCAGCGACGTGTACTTCCAGTTGTAGTCGCTCCCGCCGCCGCGAACTCGTGCGACGAACTGCCCACCGACGTCGTCGGTGCAGATCTCCGCGACGTTCGACCCGAACCCGAAGGCGTCACCGGAACGATCGAAGGTGACTTCATCCACCGCGAAGGGTTCCTTCGACGCACACATCGCCTGCGCTCGGCCGTCGTCGGTGGGCGCCCAGGCGCGTTCTCCGACGATCCTGCCACCGTCGGTAGCAGCGAGCAACCACTCGTCGACGGACGGCAGTCGGGCACCTATCGAGGAGCAGAACTCGCTCGCTTCCACGAGGTTCACCATCGTCCTCGGATGGTCGGGGCCCGTCTTAGGTGCGTCGAGGACGTTCGGCCGGACACGCTCCCACTGCTCGTTCGTGACCTCCGTGCGACCGATGTAGATCGGCGCGACGTCGGGGTTCTCGGGAACGACGAGCACGCACTCGACCCCGCTCTTCGGATGCACGACGTGCCGGAACCACGGCACGCCGTCGAGCTTCGCGACGAGGGAGCCCGGGTACGGTTCGAAACCCGAAGGAGTCCGAGCGACGCGAAGATCGACGTCGATGTCGAGCACGCGCGTCTCGCGACCCTCCCAGTCCGTGAGGACCGCGGACAGGCGGACGGGCGCGGCGTCGTCCGCCGCGGGCGGGACCGTCACGCGCCACGGCCCTTGGTTCGTCGGACGCTCCGCGACGACTCCGACGGGCTCGGCGTCGAAACGCAATTCGCCCTGGAGCAGCCGATCCACGTTCTCGGTCAGCCGTAGGTCGAAGCGCGTGGACTCCGAACGTCCCGCGGGGGTCGACGTCGGGAGGAGCAGGCCGATCCGCGCGACCTCGGCGTCCGCGGCGGGGAATTCGACGGCACCATCCGTCGTGTACACCGCCGGAGTCGCGTCGTCGGACGCGAGTACGGCGACCGTGACCGATTCGATCGGCGGGAGTTCGCGGAGGACGTCGATCCGGTGCGTCACCGTGTTTCCCGCGAGGTCGTCCGACGTGACGACGAAGGTGGTGCGACCGAGCGCGAGCGGGACGCGAGCGGACCCTTCGGCGGCACCGTCCTCGGGAGATCCAGCTCCGCGAGGACGCGTGCGTGCGGCAGATTCGCTCTCGACGTCGATCGTGGCGCGGGGCGCGTTGACGTCGGTCGTCGAGAACGCGACCTCGATCTCAGGTGCCCGCGTGACGAGGAACGGCGCGCGCCACGTCGTCGGTCGACTCGCTCGACGAATCGAACGTGACCGGCTCTTCGTCGGCGGCGACCGAGAAGGAGAGCGTGGGGAGCGTCGTGTCGAGGACGACGACGAAGCGTTGCTCCGTGCGGTTGCCTGCGCGGTCCTCGAGACGCGAGGGCGTAGGCGTGGCGACCGTCACCCTCCGGCCTGATGTGGACGTCGAGCGAACCGCCCCCGAGGTCGGCGGCGAGGTCCGAAGGGACCGCCGTCGACCGAGGCCCGCCGCGGCGAGTTCGCCCGGACGCTCGTCGAGGAGTCGAGCCGTGACGCGGACGTCGTCGGCGCCCACGTGCCAGGTGGGATCGGGAGCCGTCTCCGACTCGCTCGAACCGTCGTTCCGCACGGCGCCGCGGGGAGTATCGACCGCGAGGTCGAGCAAGTCGATCTTCGGCGGCGACGGGTCGTAGACGAAGTCGAACCGAGCGAGTTCGACGCGCTCGTACTTGCTCCACCGCCCTCGGCGACAGAGAAGAGGTGCGTGACATCGACGGTGTAGCGACCGGGCTTCGCGAAGCAGAGCGTCCTCGAGCCGCGGGCGTCGACGGTCACTGTTCGTCCGCCTTCGTTCCCCAGGCGAAGCGCACGACCTCGTTCGCGTATTCTCCGCGGCGTCGCACTCCACGACCAGTTCGGGCACGTTCGCGTGGACGGCGGCGCTGCCCTCGTCGACGCCGCTCTCGGAGCCCGACGAACGCATTCGGCGCCGGAGCGAGGAAGGCGGAAGCCGAAGCTGCGGACGAGCGCGGATTCCTCGGCTTCGCGCGACGCCCGGGATCGATCGCGCTCCGCTCGTCCACAAGTTCCACAGGGCTCTCGGACGAGGCGTCCATCTCGTTCTCGACGTCGCCCTGCGAACCGTCCTCGCCTTCGTCGCCGACCGAGCCGGTCCGTCGACGAGCGTCGGTCCGACGCTCGCGAGGTTCGCCCCGTCGATCTCGTGCGCATTCTCCCCGGTCTCCGTCGACGGCGCACCCAGCGCGCCGTCGCGCTGCTCCTCGACCGCCCCGAGCGCCACGCCCTCGCCCGACGGGGTCCCGAACGGACCGAGCTTCCAGACGGCGACGCCGAGCGCGGCCACGGTGACGGCCGCCACCATCCAGCGTCCTCGCGACGGACGCGCGACGCCGCGAGGCTCGAGGTGCGTCGCCTCGAGGATGCGGCGCGCCTCCGCCAGGTCGGACGATCCTCGCGTTCGCGCGTCAGGAGCTTCGCGATCGCGTCGGAGAGCCAGCCCGGTGCTTCGTCGCGACCGAGGTGCGGCACGTCGCTCGAGATGCGGTCGCGGATCAATCGACTCGCCGTGGGCAGTTCGCCGGTCGGTCGCTCGAGGTGCTGCGTGAGCTGTTGCCCTCGGATCCGGGCGCGCCGAACGGGATCGCGCCGGTGACCATCTCGTGGAGGATCACGCCGAGCGCGTAGAGGTCCGACCGACCGTCCACCTCGTCGTGGGAGAACTGCTCCGGCGACATGTAGTGGAACGTCCCGATCAGGCCGATGTTCGCACTGAGCGTTCCCGCTGCCAGAGGCAGTCCCGCGCCCTCGAGGATCTTGGCGATCCCGAAGTCGAGCACGTTGATCGTCGGCGCGCCGTTCTCGTCCTTGCCGACGATGATGTTGGACGGCTTGAGATCGCGGTGCACGACGCCCTTGCGGTGGGCGTGCTCCAGCGCTCCGACGATGGAGAGCGCCGTGCGGCGCACGAACTCCGCGTCGAAGCGCCGCTTGCTCGCGATGATCTGACCGAGCGTCTCGCCCTCGACGTCTCCATCGTGAAGTACTCGCGACCGTCGTGGTCGCCGTCGTTCACGACGCGCGGATCGAGGGGTGGCGGAGTTCACGCAGGACGCGGATCTCGCGGCGCACGGCGCGAGGACCTGTTCGGTCTGCGCCTCGCGGTGGATCAGCTTGAGCGCGAGGCGCGCGCCGTGCTCCTTCTTGTCCTCGACCAACCAGACCTGCGCCGAACGCGCCGCTCCCGAGTCGTCGGATCGCGAGGTAGCGGTCGTCGATCAGGAAGCGTCGTCGAGCGGGAGATCGCTCGTCGTCGGAAGGTCGACGAGGTCCTCGACGCGCAGGATCTCCGTCGTGTCGGCTCCCGCGCCCTCGCCGCGCTCGCGAGCGCGTGCGTACGCGGGATCGTCCGCGATCGGCGGGGACGGAGTCCTCGCTGCCGATGGCTCGACGGAGCAACTTGATCCAGGTGGCGACGCGCACGGTCCGGGGCTGGCGAGAGGGCGGTGCCGGCGCAACTCGGCGCCGGACCGGATTCTAGCAGCGTCCCGCGAATCCCTGCGGCGGAGCGGAGCCGTCCCGGCGGACCGGGGCTCCGCGCCGCGTCGAACCGACGGCGTCAGGTCCAGTTCGCGGCCCCGCCGACGCGCTGTCGAGCCCTTCGGCCCCGTCCCTCGGTCCCGCCCCCCTCAGTCCAGCGCCACGTGCTCGACCGCGAGGATCTTCACCTGCGCCTGACCGGTGGGCAGCTTGAGGGTCGGCGAGTCGCCGACGCGCATGCCGAGCATGCCCTGCGCCACCGGGGAGCGGTAGGAGATGGTGTCCTCGGAGGCGGTGTCCCAGGGGCCGAGGATGGCGACCGTGCGCTCCTCGCCGCTGGTCGTGTCGCGGTAGGACACGCGGTTGCCCGGGGCGACGATGCCTTCGGGGATCGCGGCGTGCTCGATCAGGCGCGCGCGCCGGACCTCGTCCTCGATCTCCTTGGCGCGCGACGTGAGGTTGCGCTGCTCCTCCATCGCCGCCTCCCACTCGGAGTTCTCCGAGAGGTCGCCGTAGGACGCGGCCTTGCCGATCGCCTCGGAGTTGGCGGGGATCTTGTTCTCCATCAGGTCGCGCAGCTCCTCCTCGCGTCGCGTGAGGCCGGCCTGCGTCGTCCAGATGACGTTCTCCTCCTCCCAGAACGGACGGTTCTCGTCGCGGTAGATGTTCGGGAAGCGGGCGATCGCGACGTGCGTGAACGTGCGGTCGAGGAGCCCGTCGACGCCCTTCGCGATGAGCGGCATCAGGTTCTTGATGTCGCGGCGGCTCGCGTCCGCGAGGAGGCGCGCCATGAGCGGCTCGGCGCCGCTGCAGAGGATCTGGCTGAGCTTGGCCTGGGCGCGCTGCCGCGTCGGGTCGGCGCCCTCGCCCGTCGCGAGGTGGTGGGCCAGCGTCAGCATGGAGTGCAGGCGCTGCACCGGCGGCGGGAAGTCACCGGTGACGCGGCCCGACTCGGCCGCCTCGGCGAGCGCGTTGAACAGGTGCGGGTTGCGCGTGGGGCGCAACAGCAGGTCGCGGTACGCGAGGCTCAGGACCTCGCCGCGCTCGTTCGTGAGCAACTCCTCGACCAGCGTCCGCACCATGCCGGGCGGCGCGTGGAGCAGGTGCTCGCAGGCGTGGTCGATCCACTCGTCGCCGTAGATCTCCTTGAGCACGGCGACGCAGGCCTCCTGGTCGCGCGCGGTGGGGAGGTGGGCGAAGAGCTCCCACAGAGCGGGCGAGTCGCCCTGGCTCGGGGGGCCCTCGTCGACGGCGCGCTGGAGTCGCGCGGCGAGCAGTGCCGGCGTCTCGCCGCGGACCGACCGCAGGAGCATCCACGCGGACAGGCGGTGCGCCGACGAGACGTCCTTCTGTTCGGCGAGCTCCTCGAGCGTCTCGAGCGCCGCGGTCTTGAGGTCGTCGCCGAGGTTCTTGTCGGCGAGCAGGTCGCGCACGCGCGCGAGCGCCGCAGCGAGGTCCTTCGACATGCGCAACTGGCGGCGCATCGACTCGACCGGGTCGACCTCGTTGTCGTGGAGGCGGATCTGCGTCTGCGCGCCGCTTCCCGTCACCTCGTGCATGGCGCTCTGCTCGGCGACCTTGCGCGCCTTGCGCCACCAGCTCGTGAAGCCCGTACCGTCGAGGCCGAGCTGGGCCATCGCCGTCTTGAGGACGGCCTGCGTCGTGCGGCCGTTGTAGCGGCGCAGCACGCGCGTCAGCACCTCGAGCGGCTCCTCGCGGATGATCCGCGCGAGTTCGTCGGGGTCCTTCACGACGAGCGAGCGCAGGTCGTCGGAGTCGAGCACGTCGCACGTCTCGATCACCGACTTGATCGGGAACCAGTCGCGGCGACCGCTCGCGAACTTGATCTTCACCTCGAGCTTGCCGCGGTCCATCTCGACGACCTGCCCCGGGCCCCAGCCGGAGCGGTGGAACACGGTCGAGCCCTCGCCGAGGTTCATGAGCTGGTGGAAGGCCTTCCAGGCCTTGCGCACGTCCTCGGCGCTCTCGTCGAAACCGGCGAGCGTCGTGTAGGCGTCCCACCACGGGTCGGCCTCGTGAGCGGCGCGCGCGCACCGGAACAGGCGCAGCGACAGTTCGCCGGGAGGACCGCCCGCGAGGAGCGTCTGCCCGAGCATCGCCGCGGCGTCGGCGTAGCGCTCGCCGGTCTCCAGGAGTTCGGCGTGCTCGCGCACGAAAGGCAGCACGCGCGAGACGTGTTTCGTCTCGCGCGCGACGTCGATGGCGGACAGGACCTCGTCGACCGGGGCGCCCGACTGCATCAGGTCGGCCCAGTGTTTCTCGACGGCGTTCCAGTCTTCGGCTCGGACGAGGCTGGCCAGGCTCATGGAGGTGGTGGTCGTCACGCGGTGATCCAGGGGTTCGGAACCGGACATGATGGCGCTCGCACCGCGCTCGAACAACCCGACGGGGCCATTCCCCTCGCTCCGTCGACGTCGCGGCACCGCGGAGTGCGCTCCGCGACCGCTCCGCGCGCCGCGCTCACTCCACCCGCAGCAGCGCGCCCTTGAGGTAGCTCGAGCGCGCGAAGTCGGGGTCCTGCGGATGGTCGGCGCCGGCGCCGAGCGTCGCGAGGAGCTGGACCCGGCGCTCGCTGCGTCGCGCCGCGGCGAAGACGATGCCGAGGAACCCCGGGAGGTCGAGCGAGCCCGAGCACGAGAAGGTCGCGACGAGCCCGTCCTTCCCCGCGGCGGAGATGCCGAGCGCGTTGAGGTCGAGGTAGCGCCGCGACGCCGCCTCGAGCTCCTGCTTGCTCGCGGCCCACTTCGGCGGGTCGAGCACGACGAGCCCGTAGCCGCCGGTCGCCGCCCGCAACCAGGAGAAGGCGTCCTCGTGCACGAACTCGACCGCGACGCCGGCGTCTCGACCGCCGAGCTCGGCCGAGCGCCGCGCGAGCTCGAGGATCTTCTCGTCGAGGTCGACCGCGGTGACGGAGCGCGCTCCGCCCCGGGCCGCGTTGAGCGCGAAGCCGCCGGCGTTGCAGCAGACGTCGGCCACGCGCCGCCCCTCGGCCAGGCCGCGGACCAGCGCCCGGTTGTCGCGCTGGTCGCAGAAGAAGCCCGTCTTGTGGCCCTCGCCGGGACGGATCGCGAAGGGCACGCCGTGCTCGTGCACGACGACCTCCTCCGGGAGGTGTCCGCGCACGTCGAGCGGAGGGGGCTCCGCGAGTCCCTCGCGCCGCGCCGCCCTCTCCGGCATGCGGTGGACGACGGTCGCGCCCCCGTGCATGGCGGAGAGCACCGCGGTGAGCTCGTCGCGCCAGTTCCAGAAGCCGAGCGCGTGGTGCTCGCACACCACGACGTCGCCGAGCCGGTCGACGATCAGCCCCGAGAGCCCGTCGCCCTCGGCGTGCACGAGCCGGTACACGTCGGTCGTGCGCTCGAGACCGAGCACCTTGCGCCGCAGTCGGTCCGCGGCGGCCAGGCGACGCTCGAGGAACTCGCGCGGGCGCTGCAGCTCGCTCCGCTTGCCGCGCCAGAGCATGCGCAGCCGGATGTCGCTCGAGGGGTTGAAGTGGGCGTGCCCGACGAAGCGGTCCTGGTCGTCGACGACCTCGACGAGGGCGCCGGGGCTCGGCTCGACCTCCGGTCGCTCCACCTGACGCGCGTAGATCCACGGACCCCTCGGGAGGCGGTCCGCGATCACCCGGACCTTCGGCGTCGTCACTTCCATCGCCGCGCATGCTAGCGGCGCCGCGCGCCCATCCCTTCGCGCGCGGGGCGAGGTCCGGGTCGAGGAGCGGGCGAGGAGCCGCTCCGCCGCGCCATCGTCCACGGGTCCGCTCGCGTAGGATGTTCCGCCATGTACGTCGCCGAACCGCCGTTCCGCCCGTTCGCCGCGACCCTCGCCCTGACGGCGCTCGCCGCGCTGGTCCCGCTCGCCGCGGCGGGTCGGGCGCAGGAGGGCGACCCGCCGCCGGACGCGCCCCCGGCGTCCGAGCAGGGGCAGGAGGACGGCGCCGAGCAGGAGCTCCCCGTCGCGCTCGGCCCCCTCCCGACGAGCTTCGCCCTGGTCGGCGGCGTCGTGCACACCATGGTCGACGGGTCCGAGCCGCACGTCGCGACCGTGCTCGTCACGGGGGGGAGGATCGACGCGATCGGTGAGGACCTCGCCCTGCCGCTCGGCACGGAGCGCGTGGACTGCACGGGCAAGCACGTCGTCCCGGGCCTGATCGACGGGATGGTGTCGTACGACCCCGAGCACGACGTGCTCTACACGAACTCCGGGATCACGACCGTGCGCGACATGGGCGGCGACCCCGACATCATCGCGCAGCTCGTGGAACCGCGCTTCCGCGACCGCGTCCCCGGTCCCTTCCTGTTCAGCGCGTACGGCGTGATCGACGGCGCACCGCCGGTGTCGCCGGCGTCGATCGTCGTGGCGAACGAAGCCCAGGTCGAACAGTTCGTGAGACTGCTCGACAAGATCGGCGCCGACTTCATCTGCGTCATGCCGCGCATCGCTCCCGGCCTGATGCCGAAGGTCGACGAGGTCGCGAAGAGCCTCGGACTCGACGTGTGGGGGATGTTGCCCTTCGGCGCGAAGCTCGAGGACTGCGCCGCCGCGGGCCAGCGCGGTTTCCTCGGTCTCGACGCGCTCCTCCCGCTCGACCCCGAGACGGGACGATCGATGTCCTGGGAGAAGGTCTACCCGTCGATCCTCGGGATCCCGGACAACGCGTTCGAGGCGCAGGCGAAGATCCTGGCCGACAACGGCGTCGCGATGGTGCCGGTCGTCGGCGAGGCGCGTCGACGCGCGCGGGTGCACAGCGAGGACGCGCCCGAGTTCGACCTCCTCGGCAGCTTCTACCAGGCGCAGTGGCTCGCCGACTGGGCCTCGCGCCGGTCGACCGTCACCGCCGAGGGCTTCGCGAAGAAGTCGGAGCAGGTGCACGCGAAGCGCGTCGCCGCCCTGCTCGCGCTGCGCCGCGCCGGCGTCGAACTCGTGCCGGGATCGGGCGCACCGCTCGGCTGGGTGATGCCCGGGACGTCGTTGCACGACGAGATCGAGCTGTGGGCCGAGGCCGGGATCCCCGCGTCCGAGGTGCTGCGCGCGGCGACCGCGGGGGCGGCGGACGTGCTCGGACTCGAGGGCCGCGGACGCATCGCCGTCGGCGCGGTCGCCGACCTGCTCGTGGTGGACGGCGATCCGGACGAGGACCTCGCGGTCCTGCGACACCCGAACAGCGTGGTGGTGCGCGGCATGCGCCTCGACCGCACCGATCTCGACGAGCGCGTGCAGCTCCTCGCCGCCGAGCTCGCCCGCGTGCGCGCCGACAACACGCGACCGATCGCGGTCGCGCCGCCCGAACACGTCGACGGCGCGCTGGTGCTCGCGGGGCTGGTCGAGACGCGCTACCTCGACGAGCGCCTCTCGGTGGAGCGCTTCGAGGTCGTCCAGCGCGAGGACGGTTCGACGGCCGTCAGCTCCCGCCTCTTCCAACCGCCGCACGCGGACTTCCCGGGCGGCGAGATGCTGATCAGCCAGGTGCTGCGGGACGGACTGCTCGAGAGCATCGTCATCCGCATCGAGCGCGAGGGCGCCGGCCCGCCGCCCGCGGCCGGCGAGAGCGCGGAGGGCGCGGCGGTCGAGGCCGCGGCGCCGACCAAGGACGTGCTCGTGGTGCGCGGGCTGTGGGCGAACCAGCGCTTCAACGTCTCGCGCAAGTTGAACGGGGACGAACTCGGCGTCCAGAACATGGCGGTGCGGCCGGTGTGCGTGACGCTCGACTTCCTCGCCGACACCGTGACGTGTCCGCTCGTCCTCGGACAATTCCCGTTCACCGGCGAGCGCGTCGCGCTCACCTTCGGCGACATGATGGAGCCCGCGACGCTCCCCATCGAGATCACCGACCTCCCGGACGGGCGCCGCATCGTGCGACACAACCACGGGGGCGCGAGCTTCCAGTACGCGAAGAACGGTGCACCCATCGCGTCGGTGTACGCGTCCGGCGGACGGAACACGCTCATGGCACCGCGCACCGACGACCCGATCCGCGACTTCGGGGGCGGCGGATTCCCCGTGCGCTTCACGCCGCCCGCACCGACGGACGGTGACGGGTCGGACGACGGCGGGGGTGACGGACCGGTCGACGGCGGCGGCGACGCGCCGCCCGCGGGCGATGGCGGCTGAACGAGCGCAGCGTCTCGCGACGCCGATCAACCGCGACGTCGCGGTCGCCGCACCCGGCGAGTTCGAACCGCTCGCGATCGGCGCCCTGCGCGTCTGGCCGCCCGTCGTGCTCGCGCCGATGGCGGGCGTCACGAACTACCCGTTCCGGAGCCTGTGTCGGGAGTACGGCGCCGGGCTCTACGTGTCCGAGATGATCACGGCGCGCGGCTACCTCATGGGCAACCGCCTGACGCTGTTGCTCGCCTCGTCGCGCGAGGACGAGCGGCCGCGCTCGATCCAGGTCTACGGCTCGGACCCGATCGACGTCGGCGAGATGGTCGCCGACCTCGTGCAGCGCGGCGTCGACCACGTCGACATGAACTTCGGTTGCCCCGTGCCGAAGGTCACGCGCGCGGGCGGCGGCAGCGCGATCCCGGTCAAGCCGCGGCTCCTCGCGCGGCTCGTGCGCGCCGCGGTGAGGAGCGCGGGCGACGTCCCGGTCACGATCAAGGTGCGCAAGGGACTCGGCGAGGGGATCCTGACCTTCGTCGACGCGGGCCGCGTCGCGCAGGAGGAGGGCGCGGCGGCGATCGCACTGCACGGGCGCACGGCCGCCGAGCTCTACTCCGGTGACGCCGACTGGGACGCGATCGGCGAGCTCGTCGGTGCCGTGTCGATCCCGGTGCTCGGCAACGGCGACGTGTTCGAGAGCTTCGACGCGCTGCGCATGATGCGCGCGACGGGCTGCGCCGGCGTCGTCGTCGGGCGCGGCTGTCTCGGGCGGCCCTGGTTGTTCCGCGAGCTCGCCGACGTGTTCGACGGTCGCGAGCCGACGCCGCCGCCCGACCTCGCGGGCGTGCTCGACGTCATGGTCGACCACGCGCGCCGGCTCGTCGACTTCTTCGGCGAGCTGCAGGGCATGCGCCAGATGCGCAAGTGGTGCGCCTGGTACACGAAGGGATTCCGAGGGTCGTCGCGCGTGCGCGGCGAGCTCGTGCGCGTGAACCGGATCGAGGAGATGGTCGCCGCGGTGCGCCGGCTCGAGCTCGACGAGCCGTTCCCCGAGGCGGCGCTGCGCGCGCACCGTGCGAAGGGCGGACGCACGCAGCGCGTCGCGCTGCCCGACGGCTACCTCGAGGACCGCGACGACGACACGCCGCCGCGCGCGCCGCACACGCCCGAGGAGATGGCGGCCTGGGAGCAGGCGCTGTCGGGCGGCTGATCCATGTCGTCGCCCATGGGCACACCGTGCGACGCCGACGTCGTCGTGGTGGGCGGCGGCGCGGCCGGGCTGTGGGCGGCCTGGCGTGCGGCGTCGCTCGGTGCGCGCGTGCTCGTGCTGGAGAAGACGCCGCGGACCGGGACGAAAGTGCTCGCGAGCGGCGGGACGCACTGCAACCTCACGACGACGCTCGGACCCGACGAGGCGCGAGCGCTGTTCGGACCGCGGGCCGAGCGCTTCCTCGCGCACGCCTTCTGGAACCTCGCGCCGACGGACGTGCGCGAGCGCTTCGCCGAGTGGGGCGTGCCGACCGTCGAGGCGCCGCTCGAGAAGATCTTCCCGGCGAGCGGCCGCGCGCGCGACGTGCGCGACGCGCTGGAGCGAGCGGCGCGCGGCGCCGGTGCGACGGTCCGCCTCACCGCTCCCGTGGCGAAGGTCGAGCGCGAGGGCGACCTGTGGGCGCTGGTCCTCGAGGGCGGAGAGCGCGTCCGCGCGCCCCGCGCGATCCTGTGTCCCGGCGGGCGGAGCTACGCGCGCACCGGCACGACCGGCGACGGGTACCGCTGGTGCAGCGAGCTCGGGCTGCCGCTGGTCGAGACGGTCCCGGCACTCGTCCCGCTGACGTCGCCCGACGCCTGGGTGCACGCGCTCACGGGCATCGCGATCCAGGACGCGGAGGTGCGCCTCGTCGCGGCGACGGGACGCACGCTCGCGCGGCGCCGCCGGCCCGTGCTGTTCACGCACGTCGGGCTCTCCGGACCCGGTGCGATGGACGTGTCGGAGGGGGTGGCGCGGCGCGCGCCGGGCGAGGTCTCGGTCGCCATCGACCTCGTCCCGGACCTGGACCGCGAGGAGCTGCGCGAGCGCTTCGTCGCGGGTGCCTCGGCGAAGGGGCGGCCGCGACTCTCGCGCGTGCTCGACGCGCCGATCCCGGCCCGGCTGCGAGCACGCGTCCTGGCCCAGGCACAGGTCGACGGTGACGACGTCGTGCTCGCCGAACTTTCGAAAAGTTCTCGTCACGAATTGGTCGAGGCGTTGAAGGGCCTGCGAGTGGGGGTGGACGGTACCTGCGGGTACGACCAGGCCGAGGTCACGGCGGGAGGACTCGACCTCGTCGTCGTCGATCCGCGTACGATGGCGGTGCGCGGCAGGCCCGGACTGTTCGTCTGCGGCGAGTTGCTCGACGTGCAAGGACCTATCGGAGGACTGAACGTCCAGGCGGCCTTCGCCACGGCGGAACTCGCGGGCGCAGCGGCATCCGTCGATCTCGCCGCGCGTTGAGTTCGATCGCTCGAGAAACGGACGAGCGATCGGTGTGACTCGGCGTGCGCGCGTTCCTAACGGAGCGTCTCCGCACGATCGTGCGGTCCTCGCCGAGCGGAAGCGCTCGCACAACGTCCTCGGAAGAGATCATGCATCGTTCCAACCGAACCCGTCGTCGCCTCGTCGTTCCCGCACCTCGCCCTGTTCGCGTTCTCGCTCGACGCGAGCGCCGACGTCATCCGCGTCGACGGCGACCTCGCGCCGGGGACCGACTTCGCGGACATCCCCTTCGCCGTCGCCGCCGCGAAGGACGGCGACGTCATCCTCGTCAGCGGTGGAGGGCCCGGCGACGTCTACTCGACGTTCGGGATCTACGGGAAGCAGGTCGACGTCGTCGGCGTTCCCGACGCGGCGGGGACACGGCCCCTCGTCTCGGGCTGGATGGACCTGCGTTTCGTGCCGGCGGGTGGCAGCGTGACGGTCCGCGGGCTCGAGTTCCGCTCCTTCGACCCGCTCTACTACTCGGCGCAGCTCGTCGACAACGACGGCGTCGTCGTGCTGGAGGACCTCGTCCTCTCCGAGGACGCGGGCGTCCACGCAGGACCTCTCGCCGCATCGCCGCTCGCCATCTTCACGTCGAGGAAGGTCCACCTCGTCGGGCTCGAACTGAGAGGGCCCGACGCCACGAACGTCTCGAACGCCGGTCCGGCGCTGCGGCTCCTCGACAGCGACGTCGCGCTGCACGCCTGCACCCTGCGCGGGGCGACGGCGTGGCGGGCGACGCGACGCATGCGCCGACCGACGGTGCCGACGCGCTCGGATCTCGAGGAGGGCACACGCTGCTGCTCGGCTGCGACCTCACCGGCGGCGACGGCGGAGCGTCGTGGTTCGACGGGACGACGTGCAGCGCGTCCGGGGAGAGCGGAACGCGATCGAGTGGATCGACGGCGACCGCGTCGCGCGGTCGAGGTGTTCGGTGGTTCGTTCTCACGCCGGGACTGCGCCGGCGACCGCGTCCTGCCCCGCGAGGACGACGGCGAGCAAGCTGTCCGGCGCGACGTCCGTCACGTCCGCAGCGAGCGTGTTCGTCCGCGCGCCGAGGTCGCGGCGCTCGCGAACTTCGGCGCACCGTTCGAGGTCCGCGTCGAGGGCCCGGCGAACGCGACGGTGCTCGCCACGCTCGACCTCGTCCCGCGCTACGTGTCGTTCCCCGCGCTCGCGGGCGTGCTCGCGACCGACCCGTCGGTCGGGATCGTCCCGTTCGGGACGACGGACGTGAACGGCGACCTCGTCGTCGCGTCGACGATCCCCCGATGGGGTTGCCGTCGCTCCGCGTCTGGTCCAGACCGCGACGCTCGACTTCGTGAACGGCACGGTCGCGCTCTCGAACCCGAGCGTGCTGACCGTCGTCGGTCCCTGACGCCGGTCAGAAGTTCACGGACGTCACGCGCGAGAGCGGCGTGACCGCGGGGTCGCCGACGAAGTCGTCGCCCCGCGTCGCGCCGCTCCGCTCCGCCGGAGGCAGGAAGCCCGCCGAGACGAGCTTCGAGTACGCGACGGTCCACGTCGCCGGCAGCGGGTCGGTCGCGAGGTACACCGAGTGGTACTGCACGATCGCGGTGTTCACGACCTGCATGCGTTCCAGCGTGCGCCTGCGCAGGAGCGGCGTCGCGTCGACGACGAGCGACTGGTCGTCGGCGGTCCCGATCGAACGGTCGGGCCCGCCGCTCGTGATGGTGAGCGTGGTGCCGCTGCGCGTGAAGCGGTAGTTCGAGCCGTACCCGTCGACGCGGTAGCCCGACTGACCGCTCCAGGCGTCGTCGGTCGTCCCGCTGAGGTAGGGTCCGGCCCAGCCCGAGGTCGAACTCGCGAGCAGTTGCAGCGCGTCGCTCGGGAAGGTCCCGGTGTCGTCGTAGTGGGCGAGCGAGGCCTCGGCGAGGAGCTCCATCTCGCGCGCCGTGTCGCCGCGGGCGCGCGAACGCATCAGCGTCCCGGCCATCGGCGCGACGGCGCCGACGAGCAGGGCGAGGATCGACATGACGACGACGATCTCGAGGAGCGTGAAACCGGAGTTCGACCGACCTGTCTTCATCCCAGGGTCTCGTAGATCTTGAAGATCGGGAGGATGGCGGCGAGCAGCAGGAACGCCACGACGACGCCGCCGCCGACGATGACCGTGGGCTCGACGAGCGAGAGCACCCACTTGACGTTGCGCGGGACCTCGGCGTTGTAGCCGTCGGCGAGGTTCTCGAGACACTCGCCCAGACGTCCCGACGACTCGCCGACGGCCGTGAGCTGGACGAGGTAGGGGTCGATGCAGCCCACGCGCTCCATCCCGACGTGGATGGGGTCGCCGCCCCGCACCGCCTCGAGGACGCGCGCGAAGCACGACCGCAGCCAGGCGTTGCCGCAGCTCTCCCCGGCGATGTCGAGCGTCTTCACGATGTCGCAGCCGGCGGTGTGCAGGGCCGCCGCCGTCGTGGCGAAGCGAGCGACGGCGAGCATCTCGAGCAACCCGCCGATCCTCGGCAGTGCCAACGACGCGCGCGAGAGCTGGAGCCTCGCGCGCGGGATGCGCAGCAGCGTCCACCACGTGGCCGCGAGCGCCGCCGCCCCCGAGAGCAGCTCGACCCAGTTCCCGACGACGAAGTCCGAGACGGCGAGGACGAACTTCGTCTGCCCGGGCAGGTCCTCCTCGCCGCCGGGGAACAGGCCGACGATGCGCGGGATCAGGAACGTGAGCAGGATCAGGACGAGACCCACGAGCGCCAGGCCGAGCGCCGACGGGTAGATCATGGCCTGCTTGGTCATCGAACGCACCTCGCGGACCCAGTCGAGGTACGCGCCCTGACGCTTCAACACGTCGGGCAGCTGCGTCGAGAGCTCGCCGCTGCGGACCATCGCGACGTAGGTCCCGGAGAACGTCTCGGGGTGCGCCGCCATGGCCTCGGCGAGGCTCTCGCCGCCCTCGATCCGCTGGAGCAGGGAGCGCGTCACGCGGCGACACGGGGCCGAGCGCGTGTGCCGCTCGATGTGGCGCAGCGACTGCAGGATCGGGAGCCCTGCGTGGAGCATCGTCGCCAACTGGTTCGTGAACGCGACGAGTTCACGCGAGGGGATGCGCACGTGCCGCGCGGCCTCCGCACCCTTCGCGGGTGCGGCCTCGACGAGCGTGAGGCCGTCGCGCTGCAGTTGACGGTCGAGATCGAGTTCGTCGGCCGCGGCCGCACGACCCGTCGCCTCGCTCCCGTCGGTGCGCCGCGCCCGGTACTCGAAGATCCGGTTCTCGATCGTCGCGACCATGGATCACGCGGCGCGCTGTGCCGACTCCTCGCCGCGGTGCGACGTCCCGAGGCGCAGGACCTCCTCGACGGTCGTGACGCCGGCGAGGACCTTGCGACGACCGTCGTCGACGAGTTCCTCGTAGCCGCGCGCGATCGCCCGCTCGCGGATCTCGCTCGCGTTCGCGCCCGATCGGACGAGCACGCTGGTCTCCTCGTCCGGGGCGAAGAGCTCGGCGATGGCGACGCGGCCGGCGAAGCCGCTCCCCGCGCAGCGCTCGCACCCGACGGTGCGCGGCACGCGGGTCGCCGCGTCCCCGAGCCAGCGCAACTCGCGCTCGTCCGGAGCACCCCACTCGACGCAGGCCGCGCACACCTTGCGGACCAGACGTTGGCCGAGGACGCCGAGGAGCGAGTCCTCGAGCAGGTACGGCGAGATGCCCATGTCCGCGAGGCGCGAGACGGCGCCGATCGCGGTGTTCGTGTGCAGCGTCGAGAGCACGAGGTGGCCCGTCATCGACGCCTTGATGGCCATGCCGGCGGTCTCGACGTCGCGGATCTCGCCGACCAGGATCACGTCGGGGTCCTGGCGGAGCAGCGCGCGGAGTCCGCGCTCGAAGCTGAAGCCGATCGCGGTGTCGACCTGGCTCTGGCGGATGAACGGGAGGTTGCTCTCGATCGGGTCCTCGATCGTCGCGACGTTGCGCTGGATGGCGTCGACGTGCGCGAGCACGCTGTAGAGCGTCGTCGTCTTGCCCGATCCCGTCGGTCCGGTCACGAGGAAGAGCCCGTGCGGCCGGTCGGCGATCCGACACCAGACGGTCACAGACGTCGGGCTCCAGGCCGAGTTCGTGGAGGAGGCGCAACTGCCGCTGCCGCGGTCGGCACGCGCAGCACGACGGACTCGCCGTGGGCGGTCGGCATCGTCGAGACGCGGAGGTCGACCTGTCTCCCGTCGACCGGGATGCGGAAGCGACCGTCCTGGGGGAGGCGGCGCTCCGAGATGTCGAGGTTCGCGAGGATCTTGATCCGCGAGGTGACCGCACCGGTGATGCGACGGGGCAGGACCTCGGCCTGGCGGAGGACGCCGTCGACGCGGTAGCGCACGCGCGTGCAGCTCTCCTCGGGGTGCAGGTGCAGGTCGGTCGCGCCGCGACGGATCGCGTCGACGACGATGGTCTCGGTGACCTGTTCGACCGGCCGCGACTCGATGCTCTCGGTCACGGCCGTCGAGTCGCGACCCGAGAAGCACTCGCGGACGAGGCGCGAGAAGTCCTCGTCGGTGATGAGCTCGACCTCGATGTCGCAGTGGAAGTACTGCCGGAGCGTCGAGAGCTTGGCCGGGTCCGACGGGTCGACCATCAGGACGCGCAGGCCGCCGGCGACGCGTTCGACCGGCAGAGCCTTCGTGCTCCGCACCAGGCCTTCGTCGAGCGCGGCGATCAGATCCGCGTCGGGCCGCACGGCGCGACCGTCGACGAGGGGGAGGCCGAGCTCCTCCGCGACGAGCGCCGCGATGTCGCGCGGCCGGACGAAGCCGAGCGAGACGAGCATCTCGCCCAGCGGCCGGTGTGCCTGCTTCTGCTCCTCGAGCGCGATCTGGAGCTGTCGCTCGGTCAGCAGGCCCTGCGAGATCAGGGCCTCGCCGAGGCGCAGTCGCTTCGGTGCGTCGTGCGCTTCCACGGGTCAGTCCTTCGGGTCGGGTTCGACGAGCGTCCCGAGTTCGTCCGGCGCGAGCACCTTGCTGTCGAGGTCCGAGCGACGCTCGCGGTACTCGCTCTTGAAGTGCGGCGCGAGCGCGGCGGCCTGGCGCGGGCTCAGGATGCGCGGCGTCACGAACACGAGGAGCTCCTGCTTCGAGACGGCGTCGGAGTCCGAGCGGAAGAGCTGCCCGAGCACCGGGAGGTGCATCAGCAGCGGGATGCCGCGGCGCTCCTCGTCGTGGCGCTCCTGCACGAGTCCGCCGAGCACGATCGTCTCCTTGTCGTGGACGAGGAACTGCGTCGCGAGTGAGCGCGTGTCGACGATCGGGATGTCGTTGAAACGGCCCACCTCCTCGGCGATCGACTGCGCGATCGTGACCTGGAGGTAGCCGTGCTCCTGGATCGAGGGCGTGATCGTGAGCTTGAGACCCGCCTCCTTGAACTGCACGGACTCCTGGACGACCGAGCCCGTCCCGCCCGTCGTTCCGGTCGTCGTGCTCGTCGTCTCGATGTAGGGGATCTCGCGGACGACGTCGACCGTGGCGGGGGTGTTCGTCACCGCGAGGACGCGCGGCGAACTCACGAGTTCGAGTCCGGCGTAGCGACGGATGGCATCGAGGGCGACCGAGAAGTCGCCGTCGGTCGTGAGCGTCGCCGTGAAGTCGCCGGTCTGCGCGAAACTGGAGGTGAGCTGGATGGCGTCGCCGTTCGCGTGGCTGAGCCAGTCCACGACGGAGCCGAAGTCGAAGCCGTCGTCGTACGTCACCTGGTAGAGGTGGACCTCGAGCAGGACCTGGTCCTTGAGGGTGTCGACGTGGTCGATGTAGCGACGGACCGCGGCGACGTCGGCGTGCGAACCGACGACGCACACGAGGTTCCGGTCGGCGTCGACGATGACGCGCGCGCCGTCCTGCACGAGGAGCGCGAGGTTCGCGGCGACGTCCTCGGCGCGCACGTTCACGAGCTGGACGAAGTCGGTGACGATCGACGGGTCGTCCATCCGCTCGACGAAGAACACGTTGCCGGGGCCCGGCAGCAGAGCCAGGTCGTACTGTCGCAGCAGGGTCTGCAGGACGTCGTCGAGCGTCGCGTCGTCGAAGCGCGCCTCGACCGTGCCCTCGATGCTCTCGTCGGAGAGGATCGTGACGCCCGCGTTGGTCGCGATGTACGCCAGCGCGGTGCGCAGCGGCGTGCCGGGGAACTCGACGAGGAGCCGCTCGTCGTCGGCGATGTGCAGGCCCTCCGATCGGCGCTCGGCCGGCGCGAGTTCCTCGTCCTCGGGGATGTCGAGGAGCAGCGGGCTCTCCTCGAGGCTCCGGAACGCGCGCGGGTCCCTCTCGGGCACGCGGATGGCGGAGTTGCGGCAGCTCTGGAGCGCCGTCGCGAGGAGCGCGGCCGAGAGCAGGCCGAGCGCGACGTTCGTGCGTGCGACGAGCATGTCAGTTGCCCTCCCCGGCCGACTGCGCGGTCTTCGGACCGGACGAGCTGCGCGCGCCGCGGTTCCGGAGGGGGATCCTGATGCGTCCCGTCTCGGTGTCGACGACGACGCCGTCGCGGTCCACCGCGTGGACGCGGATGCGGCCGCCCAGGAGTTCGTCGCCGACCTCCACGAGGTGGTCGCCGAGGAGCGCCGTCGCGCCGCGCGAGCCGACGGTGAGCGCGAGGATCGGGTTCGTCGCGAGGAACTCCGCGACCTCGTCGGTCGGGGTCGCTCCCTCGATCTCCGCCGTCGCACGTTCGCGCTGTCGGTCCCGTTGCGCGGCGGTCTCGCGTCCCTCGAGGAACGCGAGGACCGAGGCGATGTCCGTCGTTGCACCGGAGTTGGCCGTGGGGGCGGCGTCGTCCGACGTCCCGCGTAGGGATCGAGGACCACGTCGAGGTCCGCCGGGTCGAACGTGCCGGCGACGTTCGGTCAGTCCTGGCCGAACACTCCAGCGGTTCGTACCCGAGCAGGCGGGGATCCACACGACGGCCGCGCCCGAGATGAGCGCGGCGGCGAGGGTTGTCATCTTCTGGAACAGCATGGGAGGTGCCTCGCGATCAGTCGGCGAACTCGGGATCGAGTTCCGAGTCCGCCGCGGGGGCGGCGAGGTGGAAGACGGCGAGTTCGAGCTGGAACCCGTAACGGCCCTTCGTCGACTCGAGCGCCTCGAGTCGAGCGCGGACGACACCGACGGGTTGTCCGCGTCGGTGCAGTTCGGCGAGGAAGCGAGCCGTGGTCGAGACGCGCGCCCCTCGACCGTCACGACGGCTTCGTGCACCGTGAGGTCACCGACCGCGCGACCGGGCGTGCACCAGGACCCGGTGCGATGCTCCCGAGGCTCGACGTCGAGTCCGCGCGCCGATCCGACGCAGCGGTCGTGAAGTCGGTCGCCTCGAAGCCGAGCGGGAGTCGCGACGCGAGCAGTCCGAGACCTCTCCGGTACTCGGCCGTGGGGAGGCCGCTCTCGCCGAAGGTCGCGAGGTAGTTGCGCAGGTCGGTCGCGCGCTCCGCGCGCTCGCGAGCGACGCGCAGGTCGGAGCCGAGGCCTCCGTACTCGACGGCGGGACGCATCGAGAAGCCGACCAGCAACAGCGGCAGGAGCGCGGCCGGGAGGAGCGGCGCGAGCTGCTTCACGCTCGGACGCCCGCCGAAGTTGTCGGCACCGGACCTCAACGGGCACCTCCGGCGTAGGTGGCGACGACCGTGAACGCGAGCCCGTCGGGCTCGCCGGGTTCCGGCACGCGCGTCGACGGTTGGACCTCGACGGTACGGAAGGCGGGGTCGCGGGCGAGTCGCGTGCGCAGCGCGTCGAGCGTCGCCGTGGCGGCGGCGAGTCCCGCGTCGATCGATCCCTCGAGCGCGACCGAGACGCCGTCGTCGGCCTTCGCGAAGGCGATGTGCTCGAAGTGGGTGGACGGTCCGCACAACGCCATCACGTCGGTGAGGACGCGTTCGAACGGCACGCCGCGGTCCGCGAGGGTCGCGAGGCTCGTGAGAGCGGTGCCGAACTCGCTGCGCGCACGTTCGAAGGCAGCGCGTCGTCCCTCGGACGCCTCGAGGTCGCGCGTGTTCGCCGTGAGCGATCGGATCTCGGCGCCGCGCTCCGCGAGAGCGCCGTCGAAGTGGTTCGCGCTCGCGAGCCCGACGAGCGCGGCGAGTCCCGTCGCGACGACCGTGACGACGGCAGCCCGCGGCCTCGACACGGGCAGGGGCAGCGAGAGGTCGCGCGCCGTGTTCGCCACCGCCGCGATGGCCTTCGTGTTCGCCGCCCCCGAGTCGTAGTCGGAGTTGGTGGGGGAGGAGCCGCCGTCCGTGACCTCGGCGCCCTGCGCCGCGATCGAGAGCGGCGTCGCGAGCGACTCCGTCTCCTCGGACGAGAGTCCGACGAGGCGGATCTCGACGAGCGGGGCTCCGCGGCTGCCCTTGGCCCAGAACGCCGCGACCTGGCGCACCTCCTGCACCACCGAGAGGTGGAGCGCGCTCGCGTCGTCGTGCCTGAGTTCGAGCCGACTCGTCTGCACGAGCTCGCCGTCGCGTACGAGGTACGTCCGCAGGCGTCCGTCGTCGTGCGCGACGAGGACGCGGCCCTCCGCCGTGCTGCCGAGGATCCTCGGGAGCGCGTCGGCCACCGCGATCGTCCGGACGACGCGGACGCCGTCGGCGCGCAGTCGCGCGAGCAGGTCGAGGTGCGTGCGGCGGGGGCGCGCGTGCAGGATCCAGTTGGACTCCTTGTCCTGCGCGCCGTCCCGAGACGCCGCGAGCGGCGGTGCGAGTCGCTGTGCGAACCAGACGACTTCCCCGAGCTCGAGCTTCGCGAGCACCGAGGCCCTCCGTTCGAGCACCGCTCCGACCTCGTGGTCCGGGATCGCGCCGAGGAGGATCTGTTGTGTCGTGAAGGCGTGTTCGCCGAGGGCGAGCACGACCCGTGCGCGTTCGCCGGGCCCGTTGCGGAGGAGGTCGCGCAGGGCGTCGGAGACGACGTCGGGTCAGGTCGACTCGAGTCGGGCGCGGGCGTGTTCCCACGACGCGCCGACGGGCCAGACGAGGTCCAGCGCGTCGGCTTCGACACGAGCGACGACGGAGGCGCGCGTCGGGGCGACGGCACTCCTCCGCGAACGGGGGATGGGGGACATGCGGGGAACGGGCAGGGTGAGCCCGCTCGGAGATCGGCTGCTCGGAGCCGTCGACCGAAGGAAAAGCTGCAGGGAGGGCCCGCGACGCGCGTGGGTCCGACTCCGCGGGTCGCGTCGCGACCGTTCGGCCCGGGCTGTCCCTCCCACCGAGGGAAAACACTCGGATTCGTCGGGGCCCTGCTCAAGTCGAGGCTCGCGACGGTGTCGATCCACCTCCGACGCATGTTTCCGCCGTGGGACCCCGGTCGAACGGGTCCCCCTGGTGCCCCCCCGCCCGTCCCCACGCCCCCAACGACATGTCCCCCAGTCCCTTCTCCGCTGCCCGCCGCGCCCGCGCCGGCTTCTCACTGCTCGAGATCATCGTCGCGATCTCGATCATCGCCATCCTCGTCGGCGTCGTCGGCTTCCGCTCGGGAAGTGCGGTGCAGCGGGGTCAGGCCTCGCGCCTCGTGCAGCTCGTGAAGAACGTCGAGAAGGCCGCGGTGACGCACTACAGCGACACCGGTCGCTACGCGGAGGAGCTCGAGGTCACGCAGGCCGCGAGCCGCCGCGACCTCACCTCGCCGCAGACGTACACCGGTTGGGCCGGTCCCTACCTCGAGCGTCCGTTCGCGACCGACGACACGAACCCGTTCGGTCTCACGCGACTCTACGCGACGCTCGACGCGGGGAGCTGGGTCCCCGGCTTCGACAGCGACGGCGACGGTACGCCCGACCTCACCGGGAACGGCAACATGATCGTCTTCTGGGACGTCCCGGAAGAGGTCGCCCAGTCCATCGACAAGGCCTTCGACGGCGGCATCCCCGGCGACTGGTTCACGACGGGACGCGTCGTGTACCAGGCGGGATCGCGGCGTACGCTCGTCTACGTCTTCAAGTGAGCGCCGCGCGCCCACGCTCCGCACCCGACTCGCCGCGAAACACGGTGGGAAGGTGAGAACGGCCGGGCCGCGAGGACCGGCCGTTCTCGTTGGAGAGGCGTCGTGACGCCGAGGGGTGCGAGGGACATGCGCCGACCGCGTCAGCGGTCGTGCCAACAGCATCTGAGAGGCTCGGTTGATCGGGCCGAGCCATTCCTGCTCGGCCTCTCAGTCCTGGCTGACGAGCTTCACGCTGCCCGCGCCCTTCGCCTCCATCGCGGCGTCGTACTTCCCGTGGCGCGCGGCACCGTTGCACTGCGCGCGGTGGAGGTAGGCCTGCTGACCCGCGGCGACCTTCTCCGGCTTGCCGCCCCAGGCCTTGAGCGACGGCGCCTGCAGCGCGCGGCCGTAGGAGAAGGACAGTTGCCACGGACGCAGCGACGCGTCCATGCGGTTCATGGCGTCGAGGTGCGCGGTCGCGACCTCGTCGGACTGACCGCCCGAGAGGAACACGATGCCGGGAACGGCGGCGGGGACGTGGCGGCGGAACGTGCGCACCGTCGCCTCGGCGACCTGTTGCACGCCGGCCTGCTGCGGGCACTCGTAGCCCGACAGGACCATGTTCGGCTTGAGGAGCATGCCCTCGAGCGACACACCCTGACGGTGCAGCTCGCCGAAGACGACGTGGAGCGTCTCGCTCGTCACGGCCTCGGAGCGCTCGATCGTGTGCGCGCCGTCCATCAGGACCTCGGGCTCGACGATCGGGACGATGCCGGCCTCCTGACACAGCTTCGCGTAGCGCGCGAGGCCGTGCGCGTTGACCTCGATGCACGTGCGGCTCGGGATCGTGTCACCGATCGTGATGACCGCGCGCCACTTGGCGAAGCGCGCTCCGAGCTGCTTGTACTCGGCGAGCCGTTCGCGGAGTCCGTCGAGACCCTCGGTGACCTTCTCGCCGGGGTGACCCGCGAGGTTCTTCGCGCCGGTGTCGACCTTGATGCCGGGGATCACGCCCTTGCCCTCGAGGATCGACACGAGCGACTTCCCGTTCCTCGCGTTCTGGCGCAGCGTCTCGTCGAAGAGGATCACGCCCGACACGTACTTCTCCGACTCGGGCGTCGTGAAGAGCATCTCGCGGTAGTCGCGGCGGTTCTCCTCCGTCGAGGCGACGCCGATCGAGTCGAAGCGCTTCTTGATGGTCGGCGCGCTCTCGTCGGCGGCCAGGATGCCCTTGCCCGGCGCGACGAGGGCGCGGGCGGTCTTCTCGAGGTCTTGGGTGGTCATCGGTCGAGGGTAGAGGGGGGGAGCCCCGGCGATGCGCCGCGGCTTCGGTGTACGTGGGAGCTGGATCGGTCGGAGCGTCTCAGCGTCCGCCGCCGCTCCCTTCGGTTCGTGCGGCGGGCAGGAGTTCGAGGTCCTTCATGATGGCGACGAGGCGCCGGCGCACGAAGTCGCGATCCTTCGCGAGCGTCGTCCGGCGGACCTCGCCGCTGCGCCAGAACGCGCGGTCGTCGGCCAGCTCCGCGTTGGTGCGCTCGAGGAACGCGGACCAGCCGTCGGCGTCCGGCAGAGCCTCTGCGAGGGCGCTCGGGACCGACGAGTGCCGGTCCCACAGGGCGTGGAATCCGGTGTCGTTGCCCGCAGTGTACCCGTCGCGGTGCGCCGGGTCCGCCTCGAGGTAGCA
Source organism: Planctomycetota bacterium (assembly GCA_041398665.1). GTDB lineage: Bacteria > Planctomycetota > UBA1135 > UBA1135 > Rohdeia. Next base: position 226,873 of record JAWKUH010000003.1, read on the forward strand.
CCGGGCCAGCGCCTCGCGCAGGCCGCGCTGACGCCGCGCGTCGCCGAACCACGCGCCGATGCGGTCGTACAGCGGCGCCTGCCGCGGCTCAGGGACGGGCGCCGTCCACGACGTCCAGTCGTTCGCGACGGTGTGCAGGATGCCCAGACAGTCGACGTCGGGCATCTCGATCGAGGTGCCCGAGCACCACGCGTCGTAGAGCGTGATGCCCGGGTGCGCCGCACCGTCGCGCTCGGTGTAGAGGTGGGCGAAGGCGGCGTGCACGGTCGTCTGCGAACCGTCGTCGAGCGCGCGGCACACGAACGCCTCGACCAGGTCCCAGTCGGCGGGGAGACCGGCGAGCGCGCAGTGGAACCGCCGCGTCGGGTCGTCGGGCGAAGCGACGCGCACGACCTCGCGCGAGCCGAAGTCGTAGCGGTACGCGACCTCCGACGCACGCTCCGGGAAGGACGCCCGCATCGCTCGGCGGACCTTCTCGGCCCGCTTCGAGTCGGGGTCGAGCAACGTGCGCTCGATGGGTTGCGCCGGGGCGTGCACGACCGGGTCGAACCAGACGGCCGCGGGTGCGTCGTCGAGCAGTCCGGGATCGATGCCCGCGCCCGCCACGACCCAGCGCGCGAGTCCCAGCTGGAACGTCTCGGCGTGCGAAAGGTCGAGTTCGAGGTAGTCGACGACCTCGCGGCGACGGTCGGCCGGGAGCTTCGACCAGACCCCGAGGAGTTCGGCGTCCGTCGGATCCTCGATCGCGGTCGCCGGCTCGTCCGTCGTTCGCTCGGTGAGCGCCGGCCCCGGGCCCTGGGCGGTGAGTGCGGCGAGCGCCGCGCACGCGAACTGGAGCATCGTCACCATGGTGCCGCACCATGATGCCGCACCGCGGGTGCGGCGCGCAGGGCTCCGGGCGGAGATCGGGTCCCGCCGACCGGATCCGAACGGCGCCGAGGGGGGATGCCGCGGTCGCTCCTCGCGCATCGAAGGGCCGGACGCGGCCCGAGCGGGCCGCCGGCGCCTCCGGAGGAGCGACCGCGTCGTCTCGATCCTACCCCGCGTCCGGCGCCGAGTCGGATCGACCTCCGGATCCGCCGCCCGAGGACTTGCGGCGTCGACGGCGGCGACGGCGCTTGCCGAGTTCGCGTTCGACGACCTCGGGGTCGGTGTCGCGCGCCTCCTCGACCCGGTTGCGCCAGCGGTCGAGCAGCTCGGGGTCCTCGTCGCCGCCCTTGACGCGCAGGGCGAGCAGGTCGAGCGACTCCTCGAACTCGGGGGAGTGTACGAAGACGAGCGGGCGGAAGCGCCGCGACGGCGACTGGACGAAGCGCCGCTGGTTGGCGAGCAGGCGCTTCGCACGCGAGACGTCGTGCCGCGAGAGTCGCGCGACCTGGGAGAGCGGCGCGAGCAGCCGCGCCGCGAGTCCGACGGCCTCGGCGTCGCCGGCCTCCGGGGAACCCTCGTGCTCCCAACGTTCGACGAAGGCCGGTGCGAAGAGCGCGGCGAGCGAGAACGCGATCGACGGCACCTCGCCGTGCGCGATGCGCTCGTCGAGCGCGTCGAGCACGGACCACGTCGTGCCCTCGTCCGCCGCGCCGCGCGCCCAGGCGGAGAGTTCGGGCAGCAGCACGGGCAGCGCGCCGTAGCGCTCGAGCAGTTCGAACGACTTTGCGCTGCAACCCGACGCGAGGAGTCGGACGACTTCCTCCACGACGCGCGGCGCCGCGGATCGCGCGAGTCCGGGCGCGTGCTCCTCCATGGCGCGCGCGGTCGCGGGCTCGATCCCGAAGCCGAGCCGCGACGCGAACTTGATCGCGCGGAGGATGCGCACGGGATCCTCCGCGATGCGCACGCGCGGGTCGCCGATGGTCCGCAGCAGCTTGTTCTCGAGGTCCTCCAGCCCGTCGACGTAGTCGATGATCTCGCCCTCGATCGGGTCGAGGAACAGGCCGTTGATGGTGAAGTCGCGCCGGCGCGCGTCCTCCGCGGCGGTCCCGAACTCGTTGTCGTCGAGGATGATCAGGTCGTCGACGGTGGGGTCGTCGCCCGACTCGCCGAGCTGGTTCTTCGGTGCGGCGCGGAACGTCGACGTCTCGACCACGTCCTGGCCGTAGACGACGTGCACGAGCTTGAAGCGACGACCGATGATGCGGCCGTTGCGGAACAGCTTCTTGATCTCGCGCGGGTGCGCCTCGGTGGCGACGTCGAAGTCCTTGGGGCGGCGGCCGAGCAGCAGGTCGCGGACGCAACCTCCGACGAGGTAGGCCTCGAAGCCGGCGCGGGCCAGGCGGCTGACGACGCGCAGCGCGTTCGGGTCGAGGTGGTCGCGGCGGGGGACGTCGACCTCGACGACGAGTGCACCGCGCTCGTCGCAGCGCCTGGAATGCACGAAGTCGACCGCGGAGGCCTCGCGCATCTCCGACGGCGGCTGCCAGGCCGCCTCGCCGCGGCTCTCGGTCGCGGCACCACGTCGACGCCGGCGACTCGCGCCGCGACGCAGGAGGTCGTCCTCGTCGTCCGCGGACCGGGCGTCGCCGCCCGGCGCGTCCTCGCGTCGTCGCCTGGTCCGCGCGCGGCCGGAGCGCGAGCGCCGACGGCGGCCGCCGCTCTCCGCGTCGCGCGAGAGGTCGCTCTCCTGCGCGTCCGAGGCGCGTTCGCCGCGTCCGTTCTCACCGCGGTCCGAGCCACCGCGGTCCGAACTGCCGCCGTCCGAGTCGCCGCCGGGATCGACGGCGGAACTCCGCGAGCCACGGCGCCGCGAGCGGCGCGGACGCGTCGCCTCGGCCTCTCCCGCTCCGCCGTCACCGCCGGACGCGTCGCGGCCGCTCGAGCGGCCGTTCCTCGAACGACCTTGCCCGGGAGTCCGACCATCGGCGTCGACGCCCGCCCCGAAGCCGAACGCCTCGTGCGCCGTCGTCGCCTCGCGTCGACCGCGACTCGCTCCACCGGGTTCGGAACCTTCCGTCGTCACGCCTCGTGTGGATCTCGATTCGGGTGGCACTCGATCGCGCGCGACTCGACCGTCGCGGACGGCGCGCGCGCCCATCGTCCGTGTTCTCCGGGCGACCCGTCCTCCGAGCGAATCGCCCAGCGCCTTCGCGCCGGTCGCTCGAACGTCGAGCGCGGGATGGCAGGGCAGGAGGGATTCGAACCCCCAACCTAACGATTTGGAATCGTTCGCTCTACCGATTAGGAGCTACTGCCCTTGGCGTTGCGATCCGCGTCGGAGCGCGGCGTCCGTGCGTGGACGCCCCGCTTCGAGGCGGCGGAGTGTAGCGGGCGCGACCGCGGCGGTCCATGCGCTCGCCGCGTCGCTCCCGTCCGTCCGACGTACGAGCGAGCCCGCGCGCCCCGTCGGATCGTCCTTCGTCCGCTGCTCCGGGGCGATCGCCGACGGGGGCCGCCGCCCGCGGGTCGACCGGGATCGGCGAGCGCACGGCGGCGGCGCGGGGCGGCCGCAGGAGCGCTCGAGCCGCTCCCGGCCTCGACCGCTCAGAGCAGCGGGATCGCGTCGAGCACCGCCTGGGGCACCGCCTCCGCGACCCACCACAGGTGCGCCTTCATCCCGAGCTCCTGCAGGTAGTTCTCCTGCATCTTGTCGATCAGTGGCTTCCCGTTGGCGTACGCGTTCGTGATCGCGACGACGTCCTTGAGACCCTGGAGGTCGCCGAGCCGGTACGCGGCGAACGCGCCGTACGCCAGCGGTCCGCGCAGGTAGTACGAGCTGAAGTCGACCTTGCCGTCGGCGGGCACGTCGAACTGGGTGGGGTACAGCGGTGCCGACTCGTTCTCGCGGAGCGCGATGATGCCCCAGGTCTTGCCGCCGCTCGGGTGCCAGGCCCAGGCCTGCGAACGAACGAGGTCGAGCAGGCAGCGCTGCGACGACACCCACCGCGGGCTCCCCGGTGGGTAGACGAACATCGCGGCCGTCACGAGTCCGTTGACCTGGATGCAGCCCTCGTAGGGCTGCGCGGCGCAGCGGTACTCCGGCGCGCTCGAACCGCCGGGCGTCACGCTCCAGGCCGCCTTGCCCTCGCAGGTCACCTGGACGAAGCCCATCGGCACCTGCGACCACACCATGATGTCGACCACGGTGTCGATGAAGCGGTTGAGCCACTGACGTTCGCCGGCCGGCAGGAAGCTGTAGGCCTCGCAGGCGATGTCGAGGTTCCACCCCTCGGCGCGGCCGGCGCCCGAGCCTTCGGCGGGGAACTGCTGGACCAGGTCGAGCAACCAGCCGTAGCGCGCGTGGTGGCCGTCGCCCTCGCCCTCCCAGTTGTCCGCACGGTTCGCCGCGGCCCGCGCGACGATCATGTGCTTGGCGATGCGGTCGTTCGCCATCGAGGCGAGGACGAGCGGCTCGTTGAGGTAGCGCCCGCCGTGCTGCGCGTCGTAGGAGCCGTAGCTCCGCAGCGTCGCCTCGTACGGCGCCGCGCCGGGATCGCTCGAGAAGCGGTCGCCCGCGGTCGAGAACCCGAACCACTCCTCGTCCTGGATGAAGCGGTTGGTGTGGCCCTCGCCGACGGCCTCGGGCAGGAGTTCGAAGCGGAAGTCGAGCTCGTCCTGCAGCTGCTTCATCGCCACGTACAGGTCGAGGTCGATGGGGTCGCCGACGGCGTCGAACAGGCTCGACGACCCGCGGTTCGAGTCGACCCACATCTTCGCGACGTGGTCGAGCAGCCCCTCCGGCACGCCCGCGCGCACCGCTTCGAACCCCGGCGTGTACTCGAGCAGGTCACCGCCGGTCGGACCGCCGTAGGGCGTGCCGCGCATGTGGAGCCAGCCGAGCTTCCCGTGGGGCGAACCGGAGAACTGCTGGCCCGTGAGGAGCTTCGTCCGGGTCGACGACCACTCCGCGCGGACGCGGTCGACGAAGGTCTGGTAGGTGAAGTTCGAGATCACGGGGAGCGCGGTCCCGTGCGCGGTGTACCAGGGCGTCGAGCTGTTCCAGAACGACCACAGTCCGCCGTCGGGCAGGCACACGCCCCAACCCGCGTAGGTCGCGAGTCGCTCCGCGGCCTGCTGCCAACCGTCGGGGTAGAGCACGAGGCGAACGTGGTGCTCGTGCAGTTGGAGCAGCGTGTTGACGCCGCCGTCCGCGATCACGAAGCGGTTGCCGGTCGGCGTCGCGTCGAGGTGGACGTCGGGGCGCGGCACGACGCTGAACGCGCGCCAACCCGGCGGGAGGTCGAACGCCGCGAGATCGAAGCGGATGTCGGGATCGGGCGACGTCGTGTCGCCGTTGTGCCAGAGGAAGTCGAGCTCGAGGAGCGGCGCGTTGCGCAGTGCGCGCAACCAGTAGCGGTAGCCGCCGTACTGCGCGAGCTGTCCGCCGTGCTCGATCTCGATCGTCGACGGACCGAAGGTGATCTCGCCGTCGAGTCCGTTCAGCGGTTCGGTGACCAGCCCGTCCGCGCCGTCGACGCGGAAACCGAAGCCCGCGAGGAACAGTCCGATCGTCTGGTTCGGGATCCCGGGGTCGACGTAGGGCGGCGTCGTGCGGACGATCTCGACGGGCTCGTTCGCCGGGATCGTGCGCGGGCACCACGCGGTCAGCTCGATCGAGGCGGGAGACCCGTCGTAGTGGCGACGGCAGGGCACGAACTGCGTCTGGAAGACGTCGCCGCCCGCGCGGAAGGAGAAGGGCGAGAGCGTCCCCGGCGGCAACAACCAGTTCTCACCGATCGGCAAGGGGAGAACGGTGCGGAGGAGCGTCGGACCGCCCTGCGGACCGATCGACGTCCTCGCGACGACCTGCGGTGAGCTCGGCGATTGCGCGAGTGCGCACGGAACGGCGTGGAGCGCGAAGCCGAGCACGAGGCTGAAGCTCCGCGTCCAGCGGGTGGCGGGTGACATCGGGGACGTCCGCTGCGGGGTCGTGGGTGGAAGGCAGGGGGCCGTCCCGGATCGGCGGTGGGGGCCGCGGGGGAGAGTTCCGGAAGGGGCGGGACGAGAACGGGACGCGCCGCGACCCCGAGTCGGTTCCGACCGATCCGACGGACGATCGCGAGCACTTGGAAGCGCGTCGCTTGCGACGGTCCGTCCGCGCCAAGTACCCTCTTCCGCCGATGCTCCCGAGCGAAGTCGAACAGGCGGACGACGATCGTCCCGGCTCGGGAGAGACCGGGTCGAGCGCCCCCGGGGACGGGTCCGCCGAGAGCGGTGCCCCCGAGGAAGGTGCCACCGATCCGACCGCGCCGGAGGGTGCGGACGACGGGGAGGACGAGGAGGAGGACCTTCCGGATCCGGACTCGGCCACGCGAGAGCTGCCCTCCGAGGACGAGCTGCACGCGGCGCTCGAGCGCGCGTTCTCGTCCGAGGCCGTGCTCGACGGCGTCCTCGAGAAGTACGCGAAGCACGCGCGACTCGTGCTCGAGGGCACACGGCGGCTGAACCTCACGGCGATCTACGACGCCGACGAGATCGCGGTGAAGCACTACCTCGACTCGTGGCGCGCGACGCGGCTCCTGCCGCTGCTCGGCCGCAAGGCGATGGACCTCGGGTCGGGTGCGGGCTACCCCGGGATGCCGACCGCGCTGTGCGAGCCGAATTGCAAGGTCGTGATGGTCGAGACCCGCCGCAAGAAGGCGGAGTTCATCGCCGGCACGATCCGGGAGATGGGCCTCAAGAACGCCGAGGCGGTGTGGGCGCGCGGCGAGGAGTGGCTCGCGCGCAACAAGGTCGACGTCGTGTTCGTGCGCGCGCTGAGCTCGGTGCGCGAGAACATCCGCCTCCTGCGCAAGGTGCGCCACTCCTTCAGCGACCTCGTGATGTTCAAGGGTCCCTCGTGGTCGCGCGAGATGCGTGCCGCGGAGCGCGAGGCCGAGCGCCTCGGGTTCTTCCTGGACACGGTCTTCGAGCACGACCTCCCGGGCGACATGGGGCACCGCGCGGTCCTCGTCTACCGTTCGCCGGGGGCGCGCTGACGCCCCGGGCGTCGCGCGACGGGCCGTGCCGCTGTGGGCCTGGATCGCTCTCGCCGTCGCGCTCGGCGCGCTCGTGCTGTTCGTCGTCGCGGTCGCGAACTACCCGGAGGACGGGAGCTTCTGACGCGCGCGGCACGGCCTCTCGCGGCTCGGCCTCTGGCGGCACAGCCTCTCGCAGCACAGCCTCTCGCAGCACAGCCTCTCGCAGCACAGCCTCTCGCGGCGCGGCGCGACCGTCGCTCAACGCCACACGGCGAAGGGCGCGCCGTGCGCGCCCTTCGCCGTGTGGTGCCCGAGGGGGGAATCGAACCCCCACCCCCTTGCGAGGACATGGACCTGAACCATGCGCGTCTACCAATTCCGCCACCCGGGCCGGTGAGGAGGCGGAGAAGGTAGGGTCGCGGAGCGTGCGGGTCAACGCCGGAGCCGCGTGCGGCTATGCTCCCGCCCGTGGCGAGGAACGAGGGGGAGGTCCGCGTGATCGCGGCGAATCGGCGAGCGCGGCACGACTTCGAGATCCTGCAGGAGTTCGAGGCGGGGCTCGCGCTCCTGGGTTCCGAGGTGAAGAGCCTGCGCGGTGGGCAGGGCTCGATCCAGGAGGCCTGGGTGCGCGTCTCGGGGCGCGACGCCTGGCTCGTGGGCGCCCACGTCCCGGAGTACCGCGAGGCCAACAAGCAGAACCACGAGACGACGCGCGTCCGCAAGCTCCTCCTGCACGCGCACGAGATCGAGCGCATCGGGAAGGCGGTGCGCGAGAAGGGTGTGACGACCGTTCCGCTCGCCGTGTACTTCAAGGGACACCTCGTGAAGTGCTCGATCGCGCTGGTCCGCGGCAAGAAGCTCCACGACAAGCGCCAGACCGAGCGGGAGCGCGAGGACCGCAAGGAGATGCGGCGCGCGGTGGGGCGGCAGCGTCGGGAGGCGTGAGCCGCCGGGAGGGAGCGGTGGGGGAAGGGCGCGCCCGGTGCTATGCTCCTTCCGTCCAACTCGGACGGGGGCGCACTGGTTTCGACTGGTTCGACGTCGTCCACGGTCGCGTGCCGGGGACCCCGAGTCACCCCGCCAACATCTCGGGACGGCAATTACTTGCCAACAACTACGCACTCGCTGCCTGATCTCTAGGTAGCCGTTCGCGCGGGGAGTGCCCGCGGCCCTGCGCGAACGCCAACAGCGGGCTGGTCGCCGCCCTGCGCCTCTGGGGAACGCGACGAGACTTCACCGAGGCTGGACCCGATGCAGCCCGCCCCCGGGCGTCGGAGGGTCGAGATCCAAATCGGGGGATACGCACGTAGACGCCGCGGCTCGGCGAGTTCCAGGACGCGGGTTCGATTCCCGCCGCCTCCATACCCCTTCACCGCACCCCTTCACCGCGCGGGACCCCCGGGCCCCGCGTGTCCCGCGCGGACCGAACCTCGCGGGCCGCATGCGCGTCGCATCGCGCGCCCACGACGACCGAACGGGTTCCGCCGGTCGGAGGCCGTCGCCCCGGGGCGGGCCCGCAGGCCGTCGGCCCACCCCTTCGGCGCCTTCACGGACGGTTCGCTCCCGTTCGCGCCGCGCGGGTCGGCCGAGTCCGTCGAGGTCGGTCGGACCACCGCGGACGGGACGTCGCGGTCGCCCTCCACGGCTGGACGGGGATCCCGTCCGGACGACGCGGTCCGGGCGACCGCGAGCCGGCGGGAACACGCGCGAGTTCGTCGCCTCCGGGCGCGCTCGCCGCGCGAAGTCGGAGCGAGCGGTCGGCGTCGAGTCGTCCGATCCGCGGTCCGCGGAGCGAGAAGATCCGCGCAGGCGAGTGGAGTCCGCACGGGACGCCACTACCATGCTCGGCGCTTTCGGCCCCACTTCCCTGCGCGCAGCAGCTCCCGCGACCCACGGCACCGCCAGAGTCAGCATGCCCGTCATCAAGATCCGACGCGGCCTCGACCTCCCCATCGAAGGAGCGCCGACGTCGAACGTGGTGGAGGAACGTCTCGACGTCGCGCGCGTCGGGCTCGTCCCCTCCGAGTCGCACGGCCTCAAGTGCCGACCGCTCGTCGCCGAGGGCGACCGCGTCGAGATCGGCTCGGCCCTCTTCGTCGACCGACGCGACCCGGACGTGGTCTACACGTCGCCGGCCAGCGGGACGGTCGTCTCGGTGCAGCGCGGGGCTCGCCGCGCCGTCCTGTCGATCACGGTCGAACGCGACGGCAAGAACACCGCGAAGACCTTCGCGACACCGCGCCCCGGCGACGGTGTCGACGTCGGCGCGCTGCGCGCCTCGCTCCAGGAGAGCGGCCTGTGGAGCGCGATCCGCCAGCGGCCCTACGACCGCGTCCCGGCGAAGGACGCGGTTCCCGCTGCGATCTTCGTCACCGCGATCGACACGCGACCGCTCGCACCGCGTCCGCTCGACGTGCTCGCGGGTCGCACCGACGCGTTCCGCACGGGCCTCGACGCGCTGCGCCGACTGACCGAGGGCCGCACGTACCTGTGCGTCGGTCCGGGCGACGACTGGAGCGCTGCGACGCCCGCCGGCGTCGAGACCGTCGTCTTCGCGGGTCCGCACCCCGCCGGCACGCCGGGCCTGCACATCCACAAGCTCCACCCCGTCGGGCACGCGCGTTCGGCCTGGCACGTGGGCTACCAGGACGTCGCCGACATCGGTGCGTTCCTCTCGAGCGGCCGCGTGCCGCACGAGCGGGTCGTCGCGATCACGGGTCCCGCCGCGGTGCGTCCGCGACTCGTGCGTACGCAGCGCGGAGCCTGCACCGAGGCGCTGCTCCGCGGCGAGGCCGACGCGCGCCGCCTGCGTGCCGTCAGCGGTTCGGTGCTCGAGGGGCGCGACTCCTCGCCCGGCACGCCGACGGGCTACCTCGGTCGCTACGCGAACCAGGTCACGCTGCTCGAGGACGATCCCGAGCGCCGTCTGCTCGCCTGGGCGATGCCGATCGACGAGCGCTACACGCAGACGAACACGCTGTTCGACAAGTTCGTGCGCAAGCGCTTCTCGCTCGACACGGACACGAACGGCAGCCTGCGGGCGATCGTCCCGCTCGGGCAGTACGAGGCCGTGATGCCCATGGACGTGCTGCCGACGCAGCTCGTCAAGGCGCTGGCGACGGGCGACATCGAGCTCGCCGAGCAGCTCGGCGCGCTCGAGCTCGCCGAGGAGGACCTCGCGCTGTGCCAGTTCGTCGACGTCTCGAAGCAGCCGATCACGGAGTGGCTGCGCGAGATGCTCACCCGCATCGAGAAGGAGAGCTGACGTGAAGGGCCTGCGCAACCTGCTCGACCACGTCGGGCACCAGTTCGAGAAGGGCGGCAAGTTCGAGAAGCTCTACCCCTTCTACGAGGCTGCCGACACCTTCCTGTTCACCCCGGGGCACCGCACGAAGAGCGGACCGCACGTCCGCGACGGCATCGACCTCAAGCGGGCGATGATCACGGTCGTCTTCGCACTGCTCCCGTGCGTGCTGTTCGCCCTGTTCAACACGGGCTACCAGGAGATCCGCGCGGCGAGCGAGCCGCGGCTCGGTCCCCTCGACGTCAACTTCGCGAAGGCGCTCTGGCTCGGCGCTCTGTCGTTCGTGCCGGTCTACGCCGTGACGGTGGTCGTCGGCGGCCTGATCGAGGCGGTGTTCGCGGTGGTGCGGAAGCACGAGATCAACGAGGGCTTCCTCGTGACGTCGCTGCTGTTCCCGCTGACGCTGCCGCCGGACATCCCGCTGTGGCAGGTCGCGCTGGGCATCGCGTTCGGCGTCGTGATCGGCAAGGAGGTCTTCGGCGGTACGGGGATGAACATCCTCAACCCCGCGCTGACCGGCCGCATCTTCCTCTACTTCGCCTACCCCGCGCAGATCTCGGGCGACCTCGTGTGGATCGCCGGTCAGAGCGACTGGGTCGACGGGTTCTCGGGCGCCACGCCGCTGGCGACGATGTTCGCCTACGGCTCCGACGTGTCGCACTACGCCTACTCCTGGTGGCAGTGCTTCCTCGGCTTCATCCCGGGCTCGATGGGGGAGACCTCGGCGGTGGCCTGTCTCCTCGGCGCGTTCGTCCTGATCTTCACCAAGGTCGGGTCCTGGCGGATCATGGCGGGCTCGATGCTCGGCATGGTCGCGATGACGTTGCTGTTCAACCTCGTCCACTCGACGAGCGCGGACGCCGACGCGCACTCGTACCTCGCGGTGCAGTTCCACTGGCACCTCGTCGTCGGGTCCTTCCTGTTCGGCACGGTCTTCATGGCGACCGACCCGGTCTCCGCCGCGCAGACCAATGCGGGGCGCTGGATCTACGGCTTCCTCATCGGACTGCTCACCATCCTGGTGCGCGTGATCAACCCGGCCTATCCCGAGGGGATCATGCTGGCGATCGTCTTCATGAACGTGTTCGCGCCGCTCATCGACTACTACGTGGTCAAGGCCAACATCCGACGTCGGGAGGTGCGCCTTGGAGTTCAGTAAGGGCTACATCCTGGGCTTCGCGCTCGCGCTCTGCCTGGTGTGCTCGGCGGTGGTGTCGTTCGCCGCCGTCGGCCTCAAGGACATGCAGGACGCGAACAAGCTCCTCGACCGCCGCATCAACGTCCTCAAGGTCGCCGGCGTGATCGCCGGTGACGCGCACCCCGCTCCCGACGAGGTCAACCACTACTTCGAACCGGGCGGCGGCGTCTCCTACGAGGTCGTGGACCGCACCACCGGCGAGGTCGTCACCGACCTCTCGAAGGTCGGCGTCGCGAGCGCGGAGGAGTTCGACCCCATCGCGTTCGCGAAGGAACACCTGAAGGACGACGCGCTCGTCGCCGCGGTCCCGAAGGACCTCAAGAAGACGCAGGTGAAGGGGCTGCCCCGCTACCTGCAGGTCATCGCGGTCAAGACGGACGAGGTCGACTGCTACGTGCTGCCGATCCACGGGTACGGCCTGTGGTCGATCCTCTACGGCTACCTCGCGGTCGCGCACGACGGCTCGCAGGTCGTCGGCATCACCTACTACGAGCACGGCGAGACGCCGGGCCTGGGCGGCGAGGTCGACAACCCCAACTGGAAGGCCCAGTGGCCGGGCCAGCGCATCTACGGCGACGACGGCTCGATGATCCTCGAGGTCAAGAAGCACGGCCAGGTCACCGACCCCTCGCACCAGGTCGACGGCATGAGCGGCGCGACGATCACGACCAACGGCGTGAACAGCATGATCCAGCTGTGGCTCGGCGACGAGGGCTACGGCACGTTCCTGAAGGCCCAGCGCACGAACTCCTGAGGTTCGGACCATGGACAAGGAAACCAAGCGGATCCTCATCGATCCGATCCACCTCAAGAACCCGATCACCCTCCAGGTGCTCGGGATCTGCTCCGCGCTCGCGGTCACGGTCAAGCTCGACACGGCGATCGTGATGAGCGTCGCGCTCACGCTCGTGCTCACCGGCTCGAACGTCGCGATCAGCCTCCTGCGCAACTACATCCCCGGTTCGATCCGGATCATCACGCAGCTCGCGGTCATCGCGTCGCTCGTGATCGTCGCCGACCAGGTGATGAAGGCCTACGCCTTCGAGCTGTCGAAGCAGCTCTCGGTGTTCGTCGGACTGATCATCACGAACTGCATCGTGATGGGGCGGGCCGAGGCGTTCGCCATGGCGAACCCGCCGGGGCGGGCGGCGCTCGACGGCATCGCGAACGGCCTGGGCTACAGCGCGATCCTGCTGTACGTCGGCTTCTTCCGCGAGCTCCTGAGCCAGGGCAAGATCCTCGGCTTCCCGGTGCTCGAGACCGCGAACATGGGCGGCTGGTACGTCCCGAACGGACTGCTCGGCCTCTCGCCCGGCGCGTTCTTCCTGATCGGCCTCTTCATCTGGGTGCAGCGCAGCATGGCGCCGTCCATGCAGGAGGAGGCCTGATCCGATGGAGTACGTGAACATCATCGTCAAGGCGATCGGGCCCGAGAACATGGCCCTCGCCTTCTTCCTCGGCATGTGCTCGTTCCTGGCCGTGTCGAAGAAGGTCGAGACCGCCATGGGGCTCGGCATCGCGGTCGTCTTCGTGCTCACGGTCACGACACCGATCAACGCCTTCGTCTTCCACTACCTGCTGAAGCCGGGTGCGCTGGCCTGGGCGGGGCACCCCGAGATCGACCTGTCGTTCCTCGGATTCATCGCCTACATCGCGGTGATCGCCGCGGTGGTGCAGGTCGTCGAGATGGCGATCGACAAGTTCTCGCCGGCGCTCTACGGCGCGCTGGGCGTGTTCCTCCCGCTGATCGCCGTGAACTGCGCCATCCTCGGGGCGTCGCTCTTCATGGTGCAGCGCGAGTACACCGTGACGCAGTCCGTGGCCTACGGCTTCGGCTCGGGCGTGGGCTTCTGGCTCGCGATCGTCGCGCTGGCCGCGGTGCGCTTCAAGATGCGCTACTCGAACGTGCCGCCGGGTCTGCGCGGGCTCGGCATCACGTTCATCACGGCGGGGCTCATGGCCATGGGCTTCATGATCTTCGGCGGCATCCAGCTCTGAGACGTCCGGCACCGAATCAACACTGAACCATGGACCTCACGACCATCGGATTCGGAGTGGCCATGTTCACCTTCGTCGTCCTGGCGATGGTGGGCCTGCTGCTCGTCGCGAAGAGCAAGCTCGTCTCCACGGGCAAGGTGCGCATCGTCGTCAACGGTGACGAGGCGCACGCGCTCCAGGTGAACCAGGGCGGCTCGCTGCTCGCGACGCTCGCCGACAACAAGCTCTTCGTGCCGTCGGCCTGCGGCGGCGGCGGGACCTGCGCGCAGTGCAAGGTCGTCATCACCGAGGGCAACACCGGCGTGCTCCCGACCGAGGAGGGGCACATCAACCGGACCGCCGCCAAGGAGGGCTGCCGCCTCGCCTGCCAGGTGAAGGTGAAGCAGGACATGCACATCGAGGTGCCCGCCTCGGTGTTCTCCGCGAAGAAGTGGGAGTGCGAGGTGGTGTCGAACCACAACGTCGCGACCTTCATCAAGGAGTTCAAGGTGCGCCTGCCGAAGGGCGAGCGCATCGACTTCCGCAACGGCGAGTACGTCCAGATCGAGATCCCGCCCTACAAGGACCTCGACTACCACTCGTTCGACGTGGAGGAGCGCTTCCACGAGGACTGGGACAAGTACAAGGTCTGGGACTCGAAGGCCTGGAACGACGAGACGGTCGAGCGCGCCTACTCGATGGCCAACTACCCGGCCGAGGGCGACGACATCGTGATGCTCAACGTCCGCATCGCGAGTCCGCCGCCGCGCTCCGCCCCGGACGTCCCCGGCGGCAAGGCGTCGTCCTTCATCTTCAACTGCAAGCCGGGCGACAAGGTGCTCATCTCGGGCCCCTTCGGCGAGTTCCACCTCAAGGACACGAAGCGCGAGTGCTGCTTCATCGGCGGCGGTGCCGGCATGGCGCCGTTGCGGTCGCACATCATGCACATGTTCCGGACGCTGAAGACGGACCGGAAGGTGACCTACTGGTACGGCGCGCGCAGCAAGCGCGAGATCTTCTACCAGGAGGACTTCGAGGCGATCGCGCGCGAGTTCCCGAACTTCGAGTTCCACATCGCGCTGTCCGAACCGAAGGCCGAGGACGAGTGGAAGGGCTACACGGGCTTCATCCACAACGTCGTGCTGAACGAGTACCTCAGCAAGCACTCCTCGCCCGAGGACATCGAGTACTACCTCTGCGGTCCGCCGATCATGAACTCGTCGGTGCTGAAGATGCTCGACGACCTCGGCGTCGATCCGGAGATGATCGACCTCGACGACTTCGGCGGGTGAGCCCGACCGAGACGACGAACCAGGCGCCGCGTGCCCTCCCGAGGGTGCGCGGCGCCGTCGTGTTGATCGCGCTGCTCGCCGCCGTCGCGGCCGTGCGCGGTTGCGTCGCTCCGTCGCAGCCGCTCCGACTCGTGGGAACGAGCATGGGGACGACGTGGAGCGTCGTCGTCGCGGGCGACGGTCCGTTCTCGGGCGACGAGGCGCGCGAACTGCGGCGCGTCGTCGAGGAGGAGCTCGCGCGCGTCGACGACGCGATGAGCACGTGGCGTCCGGAGACCGCGGTCTCGCGCTTCAACGCGGCGGAGCCAGGCGTCGGCGTCGAGCTCGGCGAGGCGACGTGGGAGGTGCTCGACGTGTCGCGTCGCGCGCACGACGCGACGGGTGGAGCGTTCGACCCGACGGTCGGACCGTTGGTCAAGGCCTGGGGCTTCGGTGGGGGAGCGAAGGGCGAGGCGCCGGACGCGGACGAACTCCGCCGTCTGCACGGACTCGTCGGCTTCGAACACCTCGTCGATCGGCGCCCCGTGCTCGACAAGGACGTGGCGGGAGTCGAGATCGACTTCTCCGCCGTCGCGAAGGGCTTCGCCGTGGATCGCGTCAGCGACGCGCTCGTCGCCGCCGGTGCGACGAACCACCTGGTCGAGGTCGGCGGCGAGGTACGTGTGCGCGGCGAGCGTCCGGGCGGCGGCGCCTGGCGTGTCGGCGTCGAGGACCCCTCGCATCCCGAGGGCGGCCGCGCGGCCGAGGTCCTCGCGCTGTCCGAGCGCGCGCTCGCCACCTCGGGCGACTACCGCAACGCGCGCGAGGTCGACGGTGAGCTCGTGTCGCACCTGTTCGACCCGCGCGTCCTCCGACCGATCGCGACGCACGTGGCCTCGGCCTCCGTCGTCGCGCCGACCTGTGCCCGAGCCGACGCGCTCGCGACCGCGCTGGCCGTCCTCGGGAGCGACGGGATCCGTCTGCTCGAGGACCAGGGCGACGTCGAGGCGATGATCTACCTGCGGCGCGAGGACGGCGGCTTCGACCGCGAGGCGACCAGCGGGTTCGACGCCTTCGTCGAGGCCGCGGGGCACTGATCCTCGGGGTCGGTCCCGCGAGGAACGGTCCGGCGAGGAACGGTCCCGCGTCTCAGCGCGCGCCGATCGGGTCGCGGTCGCGCTCGCGGCGCCGCTCCTCGGCGATCCGCTCGAGCGTCTCGGGGTCGGCGTTGCACGCCTCGCTGCTCGGCTTGCCGCAGACGCACTCTCCGATCGCCTTGCCCTGCCGATCGACCCCGCCGCACGACCCGGCGAGCCGGCGACCGCGGAGCAGCCCGACCGCCATGACGGCGACGGCCAGCAGGAAGAGCACGAGGGCGGCGACGAAGGTCATGCGGCGAGCATCATAGGCCACCGCGCAGGAGCTGTGCACGACTCGCGACCCGCGTCTCCCGCACCGTCGAGCGAGCCGCGCGAGAAAACCGCGAGCGACCGGTAACCGTCGGCGCGCGGCGCCGGTCCACCCCGGGCGGGCGGGGGCTGTGGACGGACGCGCGCGACGCGACGGACGGGCGCGCGCGACGCGACGCTCCGCCCGATCCGGCTGCTAGACTTCCGCCGTGAACGCTCCCGCCCGCGCTGCGGCGGCCTTCGCGGTGGCCCTCGCGGCGCTCGCGTCGAGCTGTCGGTCCGTCGATTCGACGGCTTGGAACCTGCGGCACCTCCACGCGGAGGACGGCGCGCCGCAGCCCGTCGCGGCGGTGATGTCGGGGGCGGAGTACGCCGTCCGGGAGGCCTTCTCGGGGGCCTCGATCTTCGCGGCGCTCGACGGCGACGTCGGTCCGCAGGGGAAGGGAGCCTCGAAGGTGACGCGGCCGCGCCGGCGCGCCCTCTCGGAGTTGCTCGCCCTCGAACACTTCGATCCCGACGACTTCGGGACCCTGGCGGTCCAGGTCGAGATCGGCGCGTGGTTGGCGACGAGCGCGCGCCCCTCGGTGGAGCGCGCGGTCGCGGTCCGACTGCTCGGACGGGCCGCGCGGCAGCTCGGCGACGTCGACCTCGCGACGAGGGCGGAGGCGGAGACGAACGACGCCGCCGACACCTCGGCGGAGGGACGCCGCCCCGAGCACCGCGGGCGACGACGGATCCGCGACCGACGACGCGACCGACGCGGCCGAGGCGGAGGCGGTCGAGAGCGCCGACGACGAAGCCCGCCTGCGCGACGACCTCCGCGCGCTCGTGGAGTCGGTCCGACTCGACGAGGTCGCGCGGATCCGCGAGGTGCTCGCGCGCTGGCCGGCGCGGGAGCTCGAGCTCGCGACGACGCGGCGCCTCGTGCGCGCGCTGTCGCTGCTGTCCCGCGCGGCGTCGGGCGACACCGCCGAACTCCTGCGCGACGCCGCGCGCGCCCACATGCGCGAGGCCTGCCGAACGGCGCTGCTCCGCGCGCTCGACGACCGCGCGGACGTCGTCGCGGCCGAGGCGGTCGACGCGGTGCTCGACATCGATCCCGCGCGCGCCTTCGCCACGGCGAGCCGCGCATTCGAGGCGGGGCGCGTCGACGTGCTCGGAGCGGCCCTGGAGCACGTCGCCGACCACGGCCTCCCCGAGGGCGACGACGAGGGCGAGGCGCGCGAGCGCTGGTTCGAACTCCTCGTCCGCGCGGCGTCGCTCGACCTCGAGGCCGGCGCGGTCCCGGCCGTGGCGTGCCGCGCGCTCGCGCGCGTCTCGGGCTCGGGCCTCGACACGCTGCGCTACGAGGAGTGGGAGGCGTGGCTCGACGAGCGTCGCGCCGCGGCGGACGGAGGAGCGAGACCGTGAGCGCGGCGCGCAACGGACTCCGCCGCTGGCTGCAGCCGATCGTCGGCGTCGCGCTGCTCGGCGTCGTGCTCTGGTTCCTCCCGTGGCGCGACGTGCTGGTCCTGAAGCACGGCGACAAGGAGGCGGGCGAGCGCGTCGAGAAGGTGCAGATCGAGGGCGAGGTCGTCGGCGACTGGCGCGGTCAGCGCGTCGAGTTCGTGGTCGACGCCGGCGCCTTCCCGAGCGAGACGCCGTCCTGGTGCCCGCGCGACCTCGCGCGCGTCGCGCTCGAACGCGACGAGAACGGTGTCTGGCAGTTCGAGGGTTCCGCGCTCCCCGGCGTCCGCCCCGACGTCACCCCGGGCATGCCGCGCGTGTTCTCGAGCGTCGACCCGGCCAAGCTCGGCTGGGCACTCGCGTGCTTCTTCGTCGCGATGCTGTTCGCCACCACGCGCTGGTGGCGCCTCCTCAACCGCGCGGGCTGCCGCGCGACGTGGCTCGCGGCGTTCCGCCTCAGCTACCTCGGCCTGTTCTTCAACCTCGTCATGCCCGGCCTCACCGGCGGCGACGTGGTGAAGGCCGTACTCGCCGTCCGCGAGAACCCCGCTCGCCGGTCCGACGCGCTCGTCTCGGTCGTCGTGGACCGACTCCTCGGGCTCTTCGCGCTGGCCTTCCTCGCGAGCGTCGTGGTGCTGTTCGCGGAGCAGTACGCGCCGCTGCGGTTCTACGTACCGATCGTGATGGTGCTGATGCTCGCGGGCTCGCTCGTGTACACGAGCCGTCGCGTGCGCAAGCTGCTGCGTTTCGACCGACTGCTCGAGAAGTTGCCGATGGCCGAGCGCTTCAAGAGCCTCGACGCCGCGGTCGTCTCGTACAAGCGTCAGCCGACGGAACTCCTGTGGGCGTTCCTGCTGTCGCTCGGCAACCACTTCTGGGCGATCGTCGGCGTCATGGCGCTCGGCATCGCGTTCGGCGTGCCGCTGGAGCGCGTGGGCTTCTTCGACTACCTCGCGATCGTTCCGGTCGCGAACATGGTGAGTTCGATCCCGATCACGCCCAGCGGCTGGGGACTCGGCGAGGCCGTCTACGGCTACCTGTTCAACATGATCGGCGCGTCGGCCTCGCTGGGCGTCGCGGTCAGCGTCGGTTTCCGGTTGTGCCAGCTGATCCTCGGACTCGCCGGAGGTCTCTACCTCCTCGCGCCGGGCGCGAGATCGACGGCTCGCGCCGCCGAAGCGTCGGCCGCCGAGCCCGACTCCGGAGCGGCCTGACCTCCGCGCCGCGCGACTCTTCCGGCGCGGCGTCCTCGGAGCGGGCGGCGAGCGCTGCCATACTGCGTCGCGCGCGACCCGCGTCGCGTCGCGCCCTTCCGCCCCCGCTGCCGAAACGAACCCCCGAAGAGACCCATGAGCCTGCTCGTCATCGGAACCCTCGCCTTCGACTCCGTCGAGACGCCCTACGCCCGCCGCGACGACGCGCTCGGGGGCTCCGCGACGTTCTTCGCGATGAGCGCGCGCTACTTCACGCAGGTGCGCCTCGTCGGCGTGGTCGGGACGGACTTCCCCGACGAGCGTCTCGCTGAGTTCCGCCACGTCGGCATCGACACCGCCGGCGTCGAGATCGCCGACGGGAAGAGCTTCCGGTGGGCTGGTCGCTACGAGGCGGACTGGAACACGCGCACGACGCTCTCGACCGAGCTCAACGTGTTCGAGCACTTCGATCCGAAGGTGCCGGAGCGCTACGCCGACACGCGCTTCGTCTTCCTCGCCAACGGTGCACCGGCGATCCAGGCCAAGGCGCTCGACCAGTGCAAGAACGCGGAGTTCGTCGTGGCCGACACGATGAACCTCTGGATCGACATCGCGCGGCCCGAGCTGCTCGCGCTCCTGAAGCGCGTCGACGGTCTCGTGCTGAACGACGAGGAGGCGCGCATGCTGACCGGCGAGTCGCACCTCCTGAGCGCGGCCAAGGCGGTCCTGAAGCTCGGCCCCAAGTTCTGCATCCTGAAGAAGGGCGAGCACGGCTCGTTCCTGATCTCCGAGGGCACCCAGTTCGCGCTGCCCGCGTACCCCGTCGACCAGGTCGTCGACCCGACCGGTGCGGGCGACAGCTTCGCGGGCGGCTTCATGGGGTACCTCGCCGCGGTCCAGAACACGCACCCCGCGACGCTGCGCCGCGCCATGCTCTACGGCACGGTCACCGCCTCCTACTGCGTCGAGTCGTTCTCGATCGACAGCCTGGCCAAGGTCGGCCGGTCGGCGATCGAGAACCGCTTCAACGAGCTCCACGGGCTGATCAGCCTGTGAGACCGGTGTGGGGCCGCGCGAACCGGCCCCACCCGAAAAAGTCGGGTTCGGGCGACACCACCGAGGCCGGTCCAGGTCATTCCCGGGCCCCGGCGGCGGTCGCCCGTCCCCGTTCCGGTCCGTTCGCGATCCGTTCGGGTTTTGCGCGCCTCGGGCCGGCTCCGGGCGCCTATGCTCCGACCTCGGCGCGGCGGCGGGACGGCTCCCGACTCCGTCGCGCCGGACCCAGCGCGCGAGGACGACGATGGGGGCCGCCGGCGATCCGGCGGAGCGGGAGCCGACGACGAGGGCGCGACGACCGAGACGCGACGAACCGACGACGGAACGGGCACGAGCCCGCGAGCAGCACGCCATGAGCAGCACGACGAAGAACAAGGACACCGCTTCCAGCAGCACCGCCAACGGTGCCCCGAGTCCGGCGGCCAAGGCCGACGCGGGCGCCGCATCGACCGCGACGAAGGGCGGTGCGAAGAGCCCCGCGAAGTCGGACCCGCCGATCGATCCGGCGCGCGCCAAGCAGCTCGCGGAGCGCGAGAAGTCGCTGGGCGCCGCGCTCCAGGAGATCACGAAGAGCTTCGGCACCGGGGCGATCATGCGCCTCGGGGAGGGCACGCTCGTGCGCGAGATCCGCGGGATCCGCTCGGGCTCGCTGTCCCTCGACATCGCGCTCGGCGGCAAGGGCTTCCCGCGCGGACGCATCGTCGAGATCTACGGGCCGGAGAGTTCGGGCAAGACGACGCTGACCCTCCACGTCATCGCCAACGCGCAGCGCGAGGGCGGCATCTGCGCCTTCGTCGACGCGGAGCACGCGCTCGACCCGTCCTACGCGCGCAAGCTCGGCGTGCACCTCGACGACCTGCTCGTCAGCCAGCCCGACACGGGCGAACAGGCGCTCGAGATCGTGGAGACGCTCGTGCGCTCGAACGCGGTCGACGTGATCGTCGTCGACTCCGTCGCGGCGCTCGTCCCGCGCGCCGAGATCGAGGGCGAGATGGGGGACTCCTTCGTGGGTCTCCAGGCGCGCCTCATGAGCCAGGCGCTGCGCAAGCTCACCGCGATCATCGCGAAGTCCGACTGCATGGTGATCTTCATCAACCAGATCCGCGAGAAGATCGGGGTGATGTTCGGGAGCCCGGAGACCACCACGGGCGGTCGCGCGCTCAAGTTCTACTCGTCGGTGCGCTGCGACATCCGCCGCATCGGGCAGATCAAGGAGGGCGACATCGTCGTCGGCAACCGCACGAAGGTCACGGTGGTGAAGAACAAGATCGCCCCGCCCTTCCGGAAGGTCGAGTTCGACATCCTCTACGCGCGCGGCATCTCCTACGAGGGCGACCTGCTCGACCTCGGCATGCAGAGCGGCGACGTCCTGAAGTCGGGCACCTGGTTCTCCTACAAGGACCCGCAGGACGGCGAGATCCGACTGGGTCAGGGCCGCGAGAAGGCGCGCCAGTTCCTGGTCGACAATCCCGACCTCGCGGAGCGGCTCGACGGACTCGTGCGCACGAAGCTCGCGCCGGGCTTCGGGAGCGGCGGCTCCGAGGACGACGCCTCCACCTCGTCCGACGACTGACACCCGCGAACGATCGACGGAACGACGGGTGAGCGGCGGCGACGCCGACCGCTCGCTCCGGGGCCGCGCCGCGCACCGAGCGCACGGCGCGGCCCCGCTTCGTCCCGCCGCTACGTTTCCCGGTGGCTGTCCCGAGTACCTGTCCCGAGGGCCTCCCGGCGGCGAGGATCGGACGGCGACTTCCGACGGACGGGACTTCCAACGCGCGAGGTGCCGACGACAATCGTCGGCTCGCACGCGCGCGCGGGAGGTCCTTCCCGCCGCACCCCGCATCCACGACATCGAGTCCCGACCGTCCGGCGATCCCGGTCGGTCCGGCCCACGCGCCGATGAGCCAGCGTCCCTCCGCGGAGTCCGTCCGCCAGCAGTTCCTCGACTTCTTCGCCGAGCGCGAGCACCGCGTCGTGCCGTCCAGCCCCGTCTTCCCGCTGGACGACCCGACGCTGCTGTTCACGAACGCCGGCATGAACCAGTTCAAGGACGTGTTCCTCGGGACCGGTCGCCGCGCCTACTCGCGCGGTCGACACGCAGAAGTGCATCCGCGTGTCGGGCAAGCACAACGACCTTCGAGGAGGTGGTCGACACGTACCACCACTGTTCTTCGAGATGCTCGGGAACTGGTCGTTCGGCGACTACTTCAAGCGCGAAGCGATCACCTGGGCCTGGCAACTCCTGACCGAGGTCTGGAGGCTCCCGAAGGAGCGCTCGTGGGTCACCGTCTTCGGCGGTGACGAGAAGGACGGACTCCCTGGCGGACGAGGAGGCGGAGAAGCTCTGGAAGGAGTGCACCGACACGGGCACGACCGCATCCTGCGCTTCGGACGCAAGGACAACTTCTGGGAGTATGGGGGACACCGGTCCCTGCGGTCCGTGCTCGAGATCCACATCGACCGCGGCGACGCCTGCGACCCGAAGGACGGCGCCGACCGGAAGATCGGCGTCAACGCGGGGAACGAGCGCTTCATCGAGCTGTGGAACCTCGTGTTCATGCAGTTCAACCGCCTCGACGACGGTTCGCTCAAGGAGCTCCCGGCGAAGCACGTCGACACGGGCATGGGTTTCGAGCGCGTGCTCGGCGTGCTGCAAGGGACGCGTTCGAACTACGACACCGACCTGTTCCAGCCCTTCTTCGAGGTGCTCGGCAAGCTCTGCGGCAAGCCCTACGGTTCGTCGGAAGAGGTGAGCATCGCGATGCGCGTCGCGGCCGACCACGTGCGTGCGGTGAGTTCCGCGATCGCCGACGGCGCGCTGCCGGGCAATACCGGGCGCGGCTACGTGCTGCGCCGACTCGTGCGCCGTGCCGCGAGGTTCGGGCGTCAGACGCTCGGACTCGAGAAGCCCTTCCTGTGCGACCTCGTCCCGACCGTCGCGAAGATCCTGGGTCCCGCCTTCCCGGAGATCGCGCAGCGCGCCGAGCACGTCGCGCGCATCGTCCGCGCGGAGGAGGAGGCGTTCGCGAGCACGCTCGGGCGCGGCATCGTGCGTTTCGACGAACTCGCCGACCGCATCGCGAAGGGCGGAGCGCGCACGCTCGCGGGCGCGGAGTCGTTCGAGCTCTACGCCACCTACGGTTTCCCGAAGGACCTCGTCGAACTGATGGCGCGCGAGCGCGGCCTCGAACTCGACCAGGCGGGCTGGAGCGCCGCCGAGGAGGAGCACCGCGACGCGAGCCGGTCCGAGGGCCGCTTCAAGCAGATCCTCTCGGCGGAACAGCTCGAAGGTCTGCCGCCGACCCGCTCGACCTACCACGCCGTCGGCGGCGACGCCGTCGAACTCCGCGCGAAGGCGCTGCGCGCGATCCGCACGGACGGCGAGCGCGGCGCCCTCGTGCTCGACGCGAGCCCGTTCTACCCGGAGTCCGGCGGCCAGGTCGGCGACACCGGCACGATCGAGGCCGAGGACGGGTCCTTCCGTCTCGAGGTCGAGGACACCCAGCGCATGGGCGAGGTGGTGGTCCACCTCGGCGCCTTCGCGGGCGTCCCGACCGACGGCGTCGCCGTCGTCGCGCGCGTCGACGCGGACCGCCGCGACCGCACGCGCAAGAACCACACGGCGACGCACCTGCTGCACCGCGCGCTGCGCGAGGTGCTCGGCGAGCACGTGGCGCAACAGGGTTCGTACGTCGGGCCCGACCGACTGCGCTTCGACCTCTCGCACCCCAAGGGCGTCACGCCCGAGGAACTCGAGCGCATCGAGACGATCGTCAACGAGCACGTCTTCGAGAACGCCGGCGTCGACTCGAAGGAGGAGGACATCGAGACCGCGAAGTCGCGCGGTGCGATGGCCCTGTTCGGCGAGAAGTACGGCGATCGCGTGCGCGTCGTCGGCGTGGGGTCGTGGTCGCTCGAGCTCTGCGGCGGCACGCACGTGCGCGCGGCCGGCGACATCGGACCGTTCCTGATCGTCTCGGAGCAGGCCATCCAGGCCGGCGTGCGGCGCATCGAGGCGGTGACCGGCGACGAGGCGGTGCGCGCGATCCAAGGTCAGCGGCGCCTCCTGCGCGACGCCGCCGCGACGCTCAAGGCGCCGGTCGGCGAGGTCGCGCCGCGCATCGAGGCGCTCCAGGCCAAGGTGAAGGAACTCCAGAAGAAGGCGCAGGCCGCGGCCAAGGCCGACGTGGCGGGTCTGCTCGACGAGGTGCGCAGCGGTCTGCGGGAGCGCGACGGCTTCAAGGTCGGTGCGTTCGACCTCGAGGGCGCGAACCGCGAGACGCTGCGCGAGCTCGGGAGCCGCGTGAAGTCGCTCGCTCCGGACCTCGCCGTGACCCTGCTCGGCCGCGAGGGCGACCGCGTGCCCTTCGTGATCCTCGTCCAGGGCGCGGCCCGTGAGGCGGGACTGGCGGCCGGCGACCTCGCGAAGCGCCTCTCGGGCTTCCTGGGCGGCGGCGGCGGCGGGCGACCGGACTCCGCCCAGGGCCAGGGGGAGTCGCCGGCTCGCGTCCGAGAGGCGCTCGCCGACCAACGCGAGGCGCTCGGCGCGGGTTGACCGGCGCCGGGCCGACGCTCTCCCGCGGGTGCGTCCACGGCGCACCGCCGTTGACAGGGCGGGAGCGACGTCGCTACCTTCCTCCGCTCGATTCTCCGGGCCACTGCCATGCCGCATCCGAAACGACGTCACTCCAAGTCCCGCAAGGGTCTGCGCCGGTCGCACCTCGCGCTGAAGCGCCTCAACTTCTCGCGCGATCCGCGCACGGGCGTGGCGCGTCTCCCGCACCGACTGCTCGAGACCGACACCCACTACGGTCTCGAGAAGGGCGGTCAGGGCGGCTTCGAGGTCCGTCCGCCGACCGACTTCTGATCGCGTCGGGACGATCGCGAGCGCGCGCGACGAGGGGCGGCCCGAGGCCGCCTCGCCACGTCTGCACCTGCGGAGCTCGCGGTCCCCTCGACTCCGCGCGGAGGCGCGCGGCCGAGCTTCGATCCGTCGCCGGTCCCGCGGGATCACGACGGTGCGTCCCCTGATGCGCGGCGAACCGCCGCGGCCAACGATGGAGCACCGCATCGCTCTCGATGCCATGGGCGGCGACGACGCGCCGGCCGCCGTGATCGGCGGCGCGCTCGCCGCGTGCAGCGCCGACCCGAACGCGACCAGTGTCGACGTCGAGCCCCTCCAGCCGAGCACGATCCTGCTCGTCGGGGACCCCGCCGCGATCGAGGCCGAACTCGCGGCGCGCGGCGGCAACCCGGGCTTCGAGATCGTGCCGGCGACGCAGGTCATCGGTATGGACGAGTCGCCCGCGCAGGCGCTGCGCGCGAAGCCCGACTCGTCCATCGCCGTGGCGGTCGGGGCCGTGAAGCGAGGCCGCGCGTCCGCCTTCGTCAGCATGGGCAACACCGGCGCCTGCGTCGGTGCCGCGACGCTCGGGCTCGGGACCCTGGAAGGCGTGCACCGGCCGGGCATCTTCGTGACGCTCGACCTCACCGGACAGCCGCTGACCTTCGCCGACATGGGAGCGAACGTCGCGCCGAAGCCCGAGCACCTCGTGCAGTACGGCTTCATGGGTTCGGTCTACGCGGCGAGCTGCCTGGGTCAGGCGAAGCCGCGCGTCGGACTCCTCAACATCGGCGAGGAGTCGTCGAAGGGGACGGACTTCGCCAAGAAGGCGCACGAGCTGCTCGCGGCGTCGAAACTCGACTTCCGGGGCAACGTGGAGGGCAACCACCTGTTCGAGCAACCCGTCGACGTGGTCGTCACCGACGGCTTCACCGGGAACGTCGCGCTGAAGCTGATGGAGGGCCTCGCGACGCACCTCCTGCGCATGTTCGGCAAGGAGCTGGGGCGGCGCGGCGCCGAGTGGGCGAACGAGGTGATCGGCTCCATCCGCCGTCGCGTCGACTACTCGGAGTACGGCGGAGCGCTGCTCCTCGGCGTCGCCGGGACGGTCGTCGTCGGCCACGGACGATCGGACGCGCGGGCCGTCGGCAACGCGCTGCACGTCGCAGCTCGCGCCATGCGTGCGGGGGTCAACGACCAGATCGTCGAAGGCCTCGCGCGCGTCACGGCCTGAGGCCGAGCCCGTCGCGGCGCTGCAGAAGGTCGGCGCCGTGGACGGAAGGTGCCGCCGGCCGACCGCGTCCGGACCCGATCCGGCGCCGCGACCCCGTTCCGGGGCACCTCCCGGGTCGCACTCGTTGCGGCGGGCGGTCCCCTTGGGGCAAAGTGTGCGCCGTCGGGTGCGCGGTGCGCGCCCGATCGCGTTCCGTGCCGCGCGGCGCGCGCGCCGACGCGACCGCTCCGCGACGTTCGGGAGCGGACGAACCACTTCCTCGGAGGACACGACCCATGACCAATCTCCGCGCCGTCGGCATCGCCGGAACCGGGATGTTCGTTCCGCCGAGGGTCGTCGACAACCACTGGTTCGAACGCAACCTCGACACCTCCGACGAGTGGATCGTCCAGCGGACGGGGATCAAGGAGCGTCGCTTCGCCGGCGAGGGCGAGTCGACGTCGACGATGTCGGAGGCGGCGGCGATCCAGGCCTGTGAGGCGGCCGGCGTCGACCCGAAGGACCTCGACGCGATCATCGTCGGCACGCTGACGCCCGACTACCCGCTCCCCTCGACCGCGTGCCTGCTCCAGGGGCGGCTCGGCGCGAAGAAGGCGATCGCCTTCGACGTCCAGGCGGCGTGCACGGGCTTCCTCTACGGGACGCACGTCGGCGAGTCGCTCGTCGCGTCGGGACGCGCGGACAAGGTGCTCGTGATCGGTGCGGAGACGCTGAGTCGCGTCATCGACTTCGAGGACCGCACGAGCTGCATCCTCTTCGGCGACGCGGCCGGCGCCGCCGTCCTGCGTCCCTTCGACGCGTGCAAGCGCATGCGCATCGTGCGCTCCGAGCTCGGTGCGGACGGGACGGCCTACGACAACATCATCATCAGCGGCGGCGGTTCGCTCATGCCGCAGTCGCAGCGCGTGCTCGAGGAGCGCGCGCAGTACATCAAGCTCAAGGGCCGTGACGTCTTCCGCTTCGCGGTCGGGATCATGAGCGAGCTGATCGAGCGCATGGTCGAGGGCATCCCCCTCGACCAGGTCGCGCTCGTCGTGCCGCACCAGGTCAACAAGCGCATCATCGATGCCGCGGTCGAGCGCATCGACATCCCGCCGGAGCGGGTGGTCGTGAACATCGATCGCTACGCCAACACCTCCGCCGCGACCGTCCCGGTCGCGCTGCACGAGGCCGTCACGAGCGGCCGGATCGAGCCCGGTCAGTACATCGTCATGGTGGCCTTCGGTGCCGGCATGACCTGGGGCGCCTCTCTCGTGCAGTGGTGAGCGGCGCGCTCCGCGGCGACGCTCGCGCGGCGACGCACCGACGACGAACATGAACGAAGCGATTCTCTTCCCCGGCCAGGGGGCTCAGGTCCCCGGCATGGGGCGCGCCTGGTACGAAGCCTTCGACGAGGCTCGTTCGACCTTCGAGGAGGCGGACGAGGCCCTTGGCTTCTCGCTCTCGACGATCTGCTTCGAGGGCGGTGACGACGTGCACCGCACCGACGTCGCGCAGCCCGGCATCCTCACGACCAGCGTCGCGATCGTGCGCGTCCTCGAGTCGCGCGGCTACTCGCGCGGCAAGGCGTCGCTCACCGCGGGTCTCAGCCTCGGCGAGTACACCGCCCTCTGGTGCGCCGGCTCGCTCTCCTTCGCGGACGCCGTGCGCCTCGTTCGTCTGCGCGGCGAGGCGATGCAGGCGGCGAGCGAGGCGACGCCCTCGTCGATGACGAGCCTCGTCGGCGCGACCCTCGAGCAGGCCGAGGTACTGGCGAAGATCGGGGCGGAACACGGCATCTGCTCC
>JAWKUH010000004.1:0-247456 GCA_041398665.1 Planctomycetota bacterium
AACCGCTCGCACACTCGACGTCGAGACGCGACTCGTCCAGCGTCAGCGTGCACGCACCGTCGACGTCGACGATCCCGAACGGCGTGCGGACGTTCGCTTCACCTTCGACGTCGACGACGCCGTCGACGAATCTCACGCGACGGCCGACGGCGCTCTCGACGAGCATGGTCGTGCCCGGTCGCAGTTCGATGCGAGCGTCGTCGGCGACGACCTTCGCGCGACCGTCGCTCCCCGTCTGGATCAGGTCGCCGCGCAGTCCGGTGCGCGGCCCGAACTCGGCGCCGACGAGCTCGCCCCCGACCCACACCTCGCCGGAGATCCACTGCACGGGGAGCGTCGGATCGCCGCGCAACCCGCGACCGACCCGCGTCACACCGAAGATCACGGCGCAGACGGCGAGCCAGACCAGCAGTCCGCGCCGACGTCCGAGCGAACCGAACGGGTCGCGACCGCCGCGCCCGGACGGGACGGCGTCGACGCGAGCGATCGCCGCCCGGCCGATGCGCGCCGCGGCAGCCATGTGCTCGCGGTACACGAGCCGACACTCGATGCACTCCCGCAGGTGCGCTCGTGCCCGCTCCTCGTCCTCACCGTCGTCGACGCGCCGCAGTCGCGCGCCGATCCAGGCGCGACAGTGCTGGCACGCCTCGGACGACTCCGACTCCTCGGCCCCGAGCCTCGCTGCTCCGTCGCCTCCCGACATCCCGGATCCTCATCGACCGCCGACCGGGAGCCCTTGACGGGTGCCTCGACGCGAGCGGGGCGGCCGCCCGGATCGGCGACCGCCCCGCTCCCCCCTGGATCCGTCTCAGACGCGCCGCGAACCCGCCTGTGCCTTCGCACCGCGTCCGCGTTCCCCTGCCGCGCCGCCGCGCCGTCCGTCGACCTCGGGGCGCGGACCGCGGAGACCCGGACGTTCCGTCCGGCCCGATCCACGCCGACCGCCGAAGTCGTGCGGCGCGAGTCGCCCCGACCGGCCGTCGCGAGCGTCGCGCAGCCGCGGGCCGAAGGGGTTCCGCGCGCCGCCGATCGCGCGATGTCCGAGGACGCGGGCTCCACCGCCGAAGCGGCCCCACCGTCCGAAGGACCTCCCTCGGACGCCGAACGTCCCCTCGAGCGCCGCGCCGTGCCCCGAGGCGTGCCGTCTCTCGTCGACGGCGCGGCCTCGCGCGTGGCGCCCGAAGTCGACGCGCTCCTGCCGCGCGTCCGCGCGCTGTTCGATGCGACGCTCGACGCGCCGCCCTCCGAGGTCGGCGGGCCCACCGCCCACGCGTTGGGCCAGTGCGTCCGTGCTGAACAGCGTCGCGAGCGCGACGGCGATGATCGTGATCCTCTTCATGTCGTTCCTCGGTCTTTGCGACGTCGCCGTCGCAGGTGTCGTCCTCGCTCCGTCGCACCGACGTCGGCGCGACGCGTGGACTACGCGGCGCAGGTGTGCGTGACGAGGAGAGGAGCGCCGCCATGGAGCGAGCGGTACGCGTCGCGCGCGCCAAGTCGCGGACGGACGACGGGCGACGAGCGAACGGTCGCGTCGTGACGACGCGCTCCACGAACGCACCGAGGGCGACGGTCCTCTCGGAACGTCGCCCTCGGCGAGGCATCGTCGCGCCGCCGTGTCGCGCGGCTCAGCCGCGTCGGCGCACCGGACCGTCCGGTCCGCCGGACGGCGGCGTGACGGGAGGCTGCGGCGCGGGCGGAGGCGTGACCGGCGGACCGCCGCGACGGCGCTTCGGGTGCGGCTGAGGCTTCGGTCCGTCACCGTGCCCGTTCCCGGCGCGAGCGCGACGGATGCGCTCGAGCGCCTTCTTCGCCTTCTCGTCGCCGTTCTTGGCCGCCTCGCGGAGGCGGCGGATCGTGGCGGGATCGACCTTCGGTGCGTCGTTCGTCGCGGCCGCGGTCGTCGCGGCGGCGTTCGGGAGGCTCTCGACCGGGGTCGTGGCGGCGTGGAGCGGGAGCGCGCCGAGGGCGAGCAACGTGGCGGTGAGGATGGTCTTCTTCATGTCGTTCGTGGGCTTTCTCGGCGACGGCGGTTCGCCGGCGCGGGCTCGCGGTACGGAGCGTCGATCGGAGCGCGAGGGCGGTGGAGCGAACGGTGCCGTCACCGTTGCGCGCGCCACCTCCGGCTTCACGACCCAAGTCTGCCCGCTGCGGCCCGCAGGCGCGTAACGGCGCGGTCACGGCCCAGGAGGACGAACACGTCGGCGAGTTCCGGGCCGCCGGCCTGGCCCGTGAGGGCCGTCCGGACCGGCTGGAACACCGCTCCCACCTTCCGTCCCCCCTCGGCGCACCACGCCTTGAGCACGGCCGGCAGCTCCTCGCGGCTCCACTTCGCGTCGGGGATCGTCGGGACGAACTGCGCCAGTTCGGCGAGCGTGGTCGACGCCCCGGCGTGCTTGCGCGTGCCCGCCTCCGCCGCGGGGTCGAAAGGCACCTCCTCGTCGGGCGCGAAGAGGTACTCGAGCTTCGCCGGCACCTCGGCGTACGTCCGCACGCGTTCGCGGATCGACTCGATCGCGAGACGCCACCACTCACGATCGCGTTCGACGGCGGCACCGTCGGCGAGGCCCGCGCGCTCGAGGAACGGGACGCTCCGGTCGAGCGTCCGGTCGAGCGGCTCCGAGCGCAGGTACTCGCCGGAGAGCCACGAGAGCTTGTCGATGTCGAAGATCGACCCGCCCTTCGACACGTCCTCCACGTCGAACTCGCGCACGAGCGTCGCGAGGTCGAAGACCTCGTGCTCGCCGTCGAGCGACCAGCCCTGCAGACACAGGAAGTTGACGACGGCCTCCGGGGGATGGCCCGCGTCGCGGTACGCGACCAGCGCGGTGTCGCCGGTCCGCTTCGACATCTTCTTGCCGTCGGTCCCGAGGATCAGCGGCAGGTGGGCGTACTGCGGTGCGGCGAGGCCGAGCGCCGCGAAGAGCAGCACCTGCTTCGGCGTGTTGACGAGGTGTTCCTCGCCGCGGACGACGTGCGTGATGCGCATGTCGGCGTCGTCGCACACGCACACGAAGTTGTAGGTCGGCGACCCGTCGGTCCTGACCATGATCCAGTCGTCGAGCTCGGCGTGCGCGAAACGCACGTCGCCGCGGATCGAGTCGCGGATCGTCGTCTCGCCCTCCGGCACGCGGAAGCGCACGGTGAAGGGTTCCCCCGCCGCGGCGCGGCGGTCCGACTCCTCGCGCGGCAGGTCGCGGTAGCGGCCGTCGTAGCGCGGCGTCTCCTTGCGCGCCTCCTGCGCCGCGCGCAGGTCGTCGAGCTCCTGCGGCGTCGCGAAGCAGCGGTACGCGCGACCGTCGGCGAGCAGCTCCTGCGCGATCGCGTGGTGGCGCTCGAGCCGCTCGCTCTGCCGGTACGGTCCGTACGGTCCGCCGACGTCGGGCCCCTCGTCCCAGTCGATGCCGAGCCAACGGAAGCCCTCGAGGATCGCGTCCTCGTGCTCGCGCCGCGAACGCTCGCGATCGGTGTCCTCGATGCGGAGGACGAAGCGCCCCCCTCGTCCTCTCGCGTAGGCCCAGTTGAAGAGCGCGGTGCGCGCACCGCCGATGTGGAGCGCGCCGGTCGGACTCGGCGCGAAGCGTGTTCTGACTTCGGACATGGGGCGCGAGAGGATACGGTTCGACGCGCCGGCCCGGTCACCGACCACGGAGGAACCCATGACGACGTCCCGCGCCGCCATCGTGCGCCCCGACCTCGCTCGCACCGGATTCTCCGGCAGGGCGGAGATCTGCGTCCTCACGAGCGAGGTCCTCGCCGACAACGCGCTCGGCGACCCGCACGTCCGCGAGCTGCCGGTCTACGTGCCGCCCGGCGACGGTCCGTTCCCGGTCGTCGTCGTGCTCTCCGGTTTCACCGGACGCGGCCACAAGTACCTCGAACCGCACCCCTGGCACGCGAGCGTCGCGCAGCGCTTCGACCGCGCCGTCGCCGAGGGTCGTTCGCGCCCGGCGATCCTCGTCATGCCGGACTGCTTCACGAAGCTCGGCGGCAGCCAGTTCGTGAACTCGAGCGCGACGGGCCGCTACGAGGACCACGTGGTGCACGAGATCCTCCCGCTCGTCGAGGAGGCGTTCGACGCGCTCCCCGGGCGGCGCGCGGTGCGGGAAGTCGTCGGGCGGCTTCGGCGCGCTGCACCTCGCGATGCGCCACCCCGGCGTCTTCGCGGCGGCCGCGTCGATCTCCGGCGACTGCGACTTCGAGCTGTGCTACGGCGGCGAGATGCTCGCGGCCGCGCGCGGACTCGCGAAGTACGGCGGCGACGTCCGCGCGTTCCTCGAGGAGTTCGAGCGCACGCACGACCTCGGCGGCGACGGGCACGCGATCCTCGACGTCGTCGCGATGTCGGCCTGCTACTCGCCGAACCCGGACTCGCCGCTCGGCTTCGACCTGCCGATGGACCTCGAGTACGCGGAGCGCCGGGTCGACGTCTTCGAGCGCTGGCGCGCCTTCGACCCGCTCGTCGCCTGCGAACACCACGCGGACGCGCTGCGCTCGCTCGAACTCCTGCACGTGGAGTGCGGACGCGCCGACGAGTTCAACCTGCAGTTCGGCGCGCGGCGACTCGTCCGTCGCCTGCGCGAACTCGGCATCCCCTGCCGCCACGAGGAGCACGCGGGCGGCCACCGCGGCATCGACGAGCGCTACGAAATCGTCCTGCCGCTGCTCGCGGAACGACTCACCACGTGACGCGTTCGGGCGCGGTCACGGGTGGTGCGCCTCGACCGTCGTCGCGATGCCGCCGCGCACGAAGAACTCGCCGACGACCGTCATCGATCGCGGACTCGTCGCGGCGACGAGGTCGTCGAGGATCTTGTTCACGACGGCCTCGTGGAACGCGCCCTCCTGGCGGTAGGACCACAGGTAGAGCTTGAGGCTCTTGAGCTCGACGCACTTCCCGTCCGGCACGTACTCGATGTGCAACGTCGCGAAGTCGGGCTGACCGGTGCGCGGACACAGGCACGTGAACTCGGGGCACTCGAAGCGGATCTCGTAGTCGCGCTCCGGGTTGGGGTTCGGGAAGGTCTCGAGGGTCTTGCTGGGTTCGCTCGGCATGTCGATCAAGGGGTCGCTCTCGTCGCCGTCCTCGGCTCTCGTCGGTTCGTCGCGTCCACGTCGCTCTCAGCGGCGCCGGCCGAGGAACTCCTCGGGGAGGAGGCCGCCGGTCCGCGTGACGCTCCCGTCCCGCGCGACGTGGACGAGTTCGTAGTGGATCTTCGAGTTCGCGGCGCGGCGCAGGTCGTCGAGGGCGGCGACCGGGCGGTCGAACCGGATCGTCCCGTTCGCGCCCACGCGGCCGTCCACCTCGAAGGAGTCGAGCGTCGCGAGGTCGAGCAGGTCGAGCCTCACGCTGCCGCGCGCTCCGACGTCGCGCAGGACGCCGAACGTCCAGTCGCCGCCGTCCGTCGCCGCGAGTTCTCCCGAACGGTCGACGAGCGGGAGTTCCGGGACGATCCGCGCCGACAACCCCTCGGGATCGAGACCCTCGAGACGCACGCGTTCGACGGTCCCGGCGAGGACCCACGCCGTGAGGTCCGCGAGGTCGAGCAGGGCGTGTCCGTCCTCCGCGCGGTCGTACCAGGTCGCGATCGGCGCGGAGCCGTCCTCGGCGCCGCCGATCCAGCTCGCGCGCGCACCCTCTCGCGCCCCCGGCCCCGCGACCTCGAGTTCGAGGACGGCGGCGCGCACGGGATCGATCGCTGCGAGCGGCGATGCGAGCGCGTCGCTCCACTCCAGTCGATCGACGGTGCCGTCGCGGTCGGCGACGTCGACGAAGCGATACGAGCCGTCGCCGTCCGGGACGGCGACGCGCAGGCCCGCCGAGCGCCAACGATCGAACTCACCGGAGCGCACGAGGTGACCGAAGGCCGGACCCGCCACGTCGACGACGCGGACGGCCGGGGGCCACGCCGCTTCGGGGTCGAACAGCGGGTGCAGGATCCAGGGCAGTCCCGCTCCGATCGGGTCCATGCCGGCCACGCGGCGCGGCGCGTCGACGACGAGCAGCGTGCCGCTGCTCGGCGCGCGGTCGCGCACGGAGCGCTGGAAGCGCGCGTACTCCGTCGACGCGCGCTCCCACGCGACGGCGTTGCCGTGGGCGAGGAAGGAGAAGCCGAGCGCGAGCGCGGCGGGGACGCCGATGCGTCGCAGTCCGGGCAACGCCGTGGCCGCGAGCCCCCACCCCGCGCACATCGCGATCGTCGCGGGGAGCAGCGTGCGCGCGGTCGCGAGACCGTCGAGGCGGACGCGCTCGTGCACGCCGAACGAGAGCGAGACCGCGACGGCCGCGGCCCAGCACACGAGCGTCCAGCCCCACAGTCGCGGCGCGGTGCGCGCGGCGATGAGCGCGGGCTGGAGCGCGACGAGTCCGAGGATCCCGGCGCCGAACAGTCCCGCGAACCCGAGCGTCGCCAGGTTCGCGGGCAGCAGCAGCACGCCGACCTTCTCGACGGACAGCGCCAACGCGCGCAGCGCTCCGTCGATCCCGCCGAGCCGCAGGAGCGTCACCCACACGCTCGGGTAGTAGCCGTGCCGCGTCACCATCGCGACGATGAACGTGTTGAGCTGGACGACGGCCGAGAACACGAGCAACGTCACGATCGCCGTCCGCACTCGCGCGGACAGCGGTCGGTAGCGGTACGACGAGAACACCTCGGCCAACGCCATGCACAGCGGCAGCATCAGCGCGACCTGACCGCACAGCCCTGCGAGCAGGCACAGCACGCCCGCGAGGTACACGAACCCGTAGCGGCGCTCCTGTCGTCCGCGCAGGAACGCGGCCGCCGCCCACGTGCCGAACGCGAGCGCCATGAGGTCGGCGCGCCCGTCGAGCGCGGCGACCGACGGCACCGCGAGGGGGTGCAGCACGAACAGGAACGCCGCGGCCGACGACGCGCGCGACGCCTGGTCGCTGCCGACCCAGGGTCGATAGATCCTCCAGAGGAATCGCCACGTCCCGAGCGCCGCGACCACGAGCCAGACGAGGTTCTCGACGCGGTACCAGACGGCCGACGACACACCGAAGGGCCCGTCGTCGCCGGTTCCGTAGAGGCGCTGGCTCAGCGCGACGGAGTATCCGGAGAGGAGCGAGCCGACGTCCCCGCCCTCCTCGTTCCCGAGGAAGTCCATGACCTCGAGCGGCGAGAGTTCACCGAGCGGGATCGGACGGCCGGGGCGCGCCGAGGGGTCGGCCGCCGCCGCGGCGACGCGGTCCCGCGCGGTGTGCCCGCTCGCGCGCGCGAGGAGGTCGAGGTCGTCGCCGTCGAAGCCGCTGCGCGCGAGCGGCGCGAGCGCCGTCGCGAGGCACAGCACGGCGAAGAGCGCGCGCAGGGTGCGCTCGATGTTGACCCTCGGATGGAGCACGGCTCGACGGAACCTCGTGGACGCCGGGGCGGTGCGTCGCGGAACGGCCGCAGCCGCCCGCGCGACGCGCCCGACCAGGGGCGCCGGTCACAAGGGATACCGCGCGCGTCCCTCGGATCCAACGACCGGGGGCCGCGCGCGCCGACAGCGGGTCGAGGACGGGTACGAGCGCTCGGAGGGCCCGCGCACGAGGCGCTCGATCTCGGCGCGGTCGCGCGCGGGGCGCCTGAGGGCGCGACGCCCTCCGCAGCGTCAGTCCTCGCGCGGACCGTCCTCGTCGTCGTCGAGGCGCGCGTGCCAGGCCTCGACGAGCCACGGTGGGAGCTGCTCCCAGCGATCGACGAGTGCGCGCGCCGGCGAGTAGCACACGTGCGGGTCGAGCACGGCGCGCGCGACGATGCGCGTCCCGAGCCCGACGAGCGGGACCGCGGCGTCGGGGACCTCGGTGAGGTCGTCGCGTCCGCGCAGGTAGAGCGGGACGAAGTAGCCGCGCGAGCCGCCGTGGAGCTGTCGCACCGCGAGTCCGCGGTGGATCGCCCAGTGCACGGCGCCGGCGATCGCGCAGGACTGCGCGACCGGCGTGAGTCCGGCGAGTGCGGGGATGTCCGCGCGGCGCTCGGGGTCGCTGAGCTCCGCGGCGACGACGATCTCCGCGTCGGCGCGCAACTCGGGCCACTCCGGCAACGACGGCGGTTCCGGGAGAGCGGAGCAGCTCGGCCGCTCACCGACCCAGTTCAGCACCCACGGGTTCTGCCCGGGGTCCTGGTTGCGGACGAGCCCGAGGTAGATGGGCACGCCGTTCGGCGTCGTGAGGCGACCCGCCGTCATCACGAGCTGGTCGCCGTTCCACACGTACGTGCCCTGCTCGATCGCGAGCCGCACGTGCACCGCGAGGTACTTGAGCAGCACGAAACCGTTCTCGCCCCAGGCCTCCTCGACCGCGAGGTCGCGCAGGAACGTGAGCCGTCCCGTCGGCACGAAGCAGAAGCGGAACAGCGACTGGATCGAGAGGTACTCCTCGCCGAACTCGGCGAGCAATTCCTCGCGCGTCGCCGGCGGGACGTGTCCGGGTTCGCTCCCGGGATCGGTGCCGCCCTCGGCGGCGCGACCGCTGCGCGGTCCGGCGTCTTCGGGGGAGGGAGCGCTGCTCCGGCCCCGGGCACTCGCAGTGTTGGGCATGATCGGCTTCGAACACGTCGGCGCGAAGGGCAGGTCCGCGCGTCCGAGGGGATCCTTTGGTGCGTCCGAGTGCGAGCCGTTCTCGGCGGAGAGGGTAGGCTCTTCGATCCGCCACTGTCGAGAACGCCCATGGACCCGATCTTCGAACGACTGGTCGAACTGGCCCGCAGCGTGGACGTCGCGCGCCCCGAGGAGGCCCGGCGCGAGCTCGAGCGCCTCCTCCCCCCCGCCGGGCCGGAGGCGCTCCGGATCTCGGAAAGGCTGCGAGAACTCCTGCGCGAGGGCGCCGTGGCGAACCGCGGCGAGCTGCCCGTCAAGTACGGACGGGTCGCCAAGGCCGGGCCGGAGACGCACGGCTACAGCATCGACGTGGTCCACATGAGCGGTCCGGGACCGCTCCACCGCCATCCCAACGGCGAGATCGACCTGTGCTTCGCGCTGTCGGGCGAACCCACGTTCGACGGGCACCCGCCGGGCTGGGTCGTCTACGGCGCGGACTCGAAGCACGTCCCCACCGTCGCCGGCGGCGAGATGGTGATCGTGTACCTGCTCCCGGGCGGAGCCATCGAGTTCATCGGCGCGAACTGATCCGCGGTGGACGCGCACGACGCGTTCGAGCCCTGCGACGACTGGGCCGACCCGTGGGAGGGCGAGCACGGCGACGACTTGTGCGAACGTCCGCCCGTACGGCCGCGCGTGCTGCTCGAACGCGCGCGGTCCGTCGTCACGTCGAACGCGAGTCCCGACATCCCGTTCGACCACGCGGTCAACCCGTACCGCGGCTGTGCGCACGCCTGCATCTACTGCTACGCGCGCCCCACCCACGAGTACCTGGAACTCGACGCCGACGCGGAGTTCGAGTCGGTGCTGTTCGTGAAGTCGAACGCGCCCGAGGTGCTCGCGAAGGAGCTGACCGCGCCGCGCCTCGCGGGTCGCGTGGTGTGCTTCTCGGGCGTGACCGACCCGTACCAGCCGCTCGAGGCGTCGTTCGGTATCACGCGTCGACTGCTCGAGGTCTGCGCGGTGCGACGGCAGCCGGTGCTCGTCTTCACGAAGGGAGCGCTCGTGCGGCGCGACGCCGACGTCCTGGCTCGGATCGCGCGCACGAGCGGCGCGATGGTCTACCTCTCGATCCCCTTCGCCGACCCCGAGGTGGCGCGCGCGCTCGAGCCCGCGGCGCCTTCGCCGTCCGCACGCTTCCGAGCCATGCGCGCACTCGCCGACGCGGGCGTCCCCGTCGGACTCTCGCTCGCGCCGCTCGTGCCCGGACTCAACGACCGCGACGTCGCGCGACTCGTCGAGTGCGCCGCCGAGTCGGGCGCGACGCGCGCCTTCACGACCTTCCTCCGCCTTCCCGGACCCGTCGAGGAGATCTTCGCGCGTCGGCTCGCCGAACGGCTGCCGGACGCGGCGAAGCGCGTCGAGTCGGCGCTGCGGGACGCGGGTGCGCACCGCGCGGGTCGCGCGGCCTTCGGCGAGCGCATGGTCGGCAGCGGACCGCGCTGGGAACTCGCCGTCGACCTGTTCCGCAAGGCGGCGCGGCGCTGCGGCATCGAGGCGAACGACGCGCCCGAACCCGTGCTGCCGCGCGTCACGAAGGAGCAACAGGGCGAGCTGTTCGGTTGACGGGACCGGAG
Organism: Planctomycetota bacterium; assembly: GCA_041398665.1. Lineage (GTDB taxonomy): Bacteria > Planctomycetota > UBA1135 > UBA1135 > Rohdeia. Next base: position 10,176 of record JAWKUH010000004.1, read on the forward strand.
TGCGCGCGCGACTTGCGCGCCGACGCCGGTGCGCTCAAGCTCGCGCCATGCGCCGCACCGCTCTCCTGCTCCTGTGTTCCTTGCTCCCCGGCTGCTTCGTCTCGCGCGCCGAGACCGACCGGCCCCTCGACGCCTCGGCCTTCGGCGAACTCGTCGTCGGCACGAGCACGTCGAACGACGCGGTGCGCCTGCTCGGTGCGCCGCAGGACGTCGTCGAACTCGGGCACGGCAGCGCCTGGCACTACCGCTTCTCGAAGACGAAGCGCGCGGGCCTCTTCCTGATCGTGGTCGGGCTGCTCAACGACGACACGCAGAGCGACCGCGTCTGGCTGTTCTTCGACGCCGACGGTCGCCTCACCGAGGCCGCAGGCAGCTTCGACGCCGCGGCTGCGGAGTGGGAACTCCCGTGAGGCGCGCCGTGCGCTCGGGACTCGTGCTCGTGCTCGCGTGCGCGCTCGGCTCGTGCGTGCAGCTGAGCTGGCGCGGGTCGCGCGCCGGGCTCGCACTCGCCGACACCGAACAGGAGTGGGCGCTCGCCGCACGGCCCGACATGCAGGCGGCCCTCGACCGACTCGGCGCTCCCGAACTCGTGCGCGAGTCCGAGGGTCGCGGCGTCGAGCTGCTGTGGCTGTGGCGCCGGACCGACGGCTTCGGGTTCGGCGTCAGCGTCCCTCTCGCCGACACCTACAGCGCCAACTTCCAGTGGGACGAGACCGGCGACGACGCGCTCGGACTGCGACTCCTGTTCGACGACGACGGTCGGTTCCTCGACGGTTCGCGCGGCGCCGTGCTGCGCGACCGTCCGTGAGCGCGGCACGGGAGGCCGCTCCTCAGCCGTAGAAGGCGTAGAGCAGCGCGGCGGCGAGGACGACGCCGATCCCGAGGATCCACGGGAGGAGCGCGGCGAGGTCGCCGCTCGGCACTTGGTCGAGCTCGACCCAGTTGAACATCGCGCGCACGCGCGACTCCTGGACGGCTCCGCAGTGCGGACACACGACCTTCGCGTCCTCGTCCGCCGGTTCGCGACTGTCGTACTCGAGCGGGATCACGCCGCCGCACTGCAGGCAGTAGCTGTTGCGGTGCGAGCCGCCCTCGGCGACCCCCGGCGCGCGCGACTTCTCGCGCAGGTAGTCGATGGTGTCCGCGTTGCGCTCCGCGCGCGCTCGGCTCCAGTGGTCGTCCGGGAGGATCGGACGCTTCGCAGCGCCTTCCTCGCCTCCGTCGCCGGGAGGCCGCTCGTCTGGATCGGGAACCACGCGTCCTTCCTCGGCGTCGGATCTTATGTCGCAGCGCCGCGCCCGTGCACCGCGTCCGCGCTGGCCGTCCCGCCGGCAGAGGGCACAATCGGGGGAGCGCCGGGTCCGGGCCGCACCCCACGGGCTCCCCGCGACCTCTCCCCGATCCGTCCCATGTCCGCTCGCACGATCCGCATCGCGACCGCTCTTCTCCTCCTCGCCCCGCCCGTGCTCGCACGGCACGAGGGCGAGGTGCACCTCCCGAGCCACTTCGAGCTGCTCGAGGTCGCGGGGCCCTGGGCGCGACCGGTCGGACTCGTCTTCGACGGGTCGGGACGCCTGTTCGTCGCACAGAAGTACGGGCAGGTCTTCGTGCACGACGGGACGACGGCGCAGAGCACGCCCTTCGTCGACCTCGACGCCGAGGTCAACTCGTTCGCGGATCGCGGCCTCCTCGGGATCGCGCTGCACCCCGGCTTCGTGCCCGACGGCGGCGCGACGTCCTGGGTCTACCTGCTCTACACCGAGTCGCCGATCCTCGGTCAGAACCTGCCCTACGACTACCAGGGCCAGTACTCGTGGAGCGTGCTCGAACGGATGCACGCCGTCACGAACGGGCAGAACGAGATCGTGGCCGACCTCTCGTCGCGCGAGGTGCTGCTCGGCGAACGGCTCGCCGACGGGACGGCGCCGACGGCGATCGCGAGCCTCGACGACTCGCACTCGCCCGGCACGCTGCTGTTCGCCGACGACGGCACGCTCCTCGTCAGCGCGGGCGACGGCGCGGCGTACACAGGACTCGACCCCGGCGGCAACCACGCGGGCGGCTTCGACGACGTCGTGAACCCGTCGACCGGACTCAAGGGACCGACTCCGAAGGTGCAGGACAGCGGCGCGTTCCGCGCGCAGGACCTGCGCAGCCTGTCGGGCAAGATCCTGCGCATCGACCCGGCGACCGGACTCGGCCTGCCGTCGAACCCGTTCTACGACGGCGACCCCGCGAGCAACGCCTCGCGCGTCTGGGCGCTCGGGTTGCGCAACCCCTACCGACTCGCGCACCTCGCGGGCAGCGGGTCGAGCGACCCGTCCCTCGGCGACCCCGGTCTGCTCGTGTGCGGCGACGTCGGCTCGAACATCTTCGAGGAGCTGAACCTCGTCGACGCGCCCGGACTCAACTTCCAGTGGCCGTGCGCGGAGGGTCCCGACCCGCAGCCGCTGTACTCCATCTTCAACCGACAGCCGCCCAACCCGCTGGGATACCTCGACTGCGGCGACCCGAAGGCCGGCACGTTGCGCGCGCCGCTGCTCGCATGGTCGCGCTCGAACCCGAACGCGCTCTTCCCGCCCGCGACGCCGAGCTACGACCAGGACGGCAACGCGAACGCAGGTTTCGGCGGTAGCGCGAGCGTCGGCGGCGAGTTCTACCTCGGCGGCGGCGCCTACCCGGCGAGCTACGACGGGCTCTTCTTCTTCGCCGACTACGGCTACGACTGGATCCGCACGATCGGCCTCGACGCGTCGCACGCCGTGACGGAGGTGCGCGAGTTCGCGCACGGCTTCGACAACGTCGTCGACCTCGCGCGCCATCCGGTGAGCGGCGAGCTCTACGTGGTGCAGCTCCTCGACGGCGACGGGACGCCGGGGCACCTGTGGCGTCTGCGTCACGGCACGAACGGCAGCCCGGAGGTCGTCGTCCACGCCGACTCCGTCCCGGGCCCCGCGCCGCTGCTCGTGACGCTCGACGCGAGCGGTTCGAGCGACCCCGACGACGACGCTCTCACGTTCACCTACGACTTCGGCGACGGGAGCGCGCCGCTCACGACGACGCTCGACGTCGTGCAACACACCTACACGAGCGACGGCGTCTTCACCGCCGAGGTCACGGCGGAGGACCCGCTCGGCCTGTCGCGCACCGAGGAGGTGACGGTCCTCGTCGGCGTGACCGCCCCGCTCGTCGAGATCACGAGCCCGTTCCAGGGGCACACCGTCGCGACGCCGAGCGACGTGCTCCTGACGGGCAGCGGCACGGACCTCGACGGTCCGAACCCGGTCGCGCTCACGTGGGACGTGACGCTGCACCACAACACGCACGCGCACCCCAACGCGGGCGCGGGCAGCGGCCCGACCTTCGTCGCGCAGATCGCCGACCACGGCGACTCGGGCGACCTCATCTTCCACGAGGTCGCGTTGCGCGGGACGACGGTCGCCGGCGCGACGAGCGTCGCGCGCCTGTGGATCTACGACGAGGACCAGGTCGTCGACGTCACGGGCACGGCGACGTTCACGTCGAGCCTCGACACGCTCGTACCGCCGGTCCCGCAGGGCGGCGGCAACACCGACACCGAGGTCCTGCGCGACACGGTGACGACGGGCGGAGCGGCGCCGCTCCTCGCGCAGTTCGACACGGAGCACGGCGGCGACCAGGGCGACCTCGACCACCTGGGCTGGACGCTCGTCGACGCGCCGGGACCGTACGACCGATTCGTCGGCATGGACCTCACGAGCGGCGTCGTCGACGCGGCCGGCGGCTGGTTCGAGACGATCACCGTCGAGGTCTCGGACGGCGACGCGTGGGAGGAGGTCTCGGACCTCGCGATCGACCCGCCCTACCCCACGGGACCGACGGCCCCGCTCGGGAGCGACTTCACGACGTACCACCTGCGCTTCGCGCCGGTCGCCGGCGTGGGCGTGCGGGTCCGCGGCGTTCCCGGAGGCACGGTCGGCTACGTCTCGGCGGCCGAGCTGCGCGTCCTCGCGCTGCGCCCGAACCCGGTCGGCGAGACGCGCGACGCGACGCTCGAGGGCTCGATCACGGCGCGCATCCTCGAGCTCTCGCCGCCGACGTCGCTCGGCAACGGCGCCCCCGACCTCGAGGTGATCCGCGACGGGACGGAGCCCGCGGTCGGGAGCGCGAGCCAACTCGCGCAGTACGCCTCGCTGCACGGCGGCGACCAGGCGGGCGACGACTGGTACGGCTACGTCTTCGACCGGCCCTACGTCTTCAGCGCGATGCACTTCCGCGAGGGCCTGCACTTCCAGGACGGCGGCTGGTTCGAGAGCCTCACGGTCGAGACGCGCTTCCGCGACACCGACGCGTGGGTTCCCGTGAACAACCTCGCGGTGTCGCCGCCGCTCCGCGGGACGGGCATCGGCACGCTCTCCTACGAGCCCTTCGACCTGACGTTCGACCCGCGCGTCGGGCGACAGATCCGATTGCGCGGCGTGCCCGGGGGGACGAACGCGTACACGACGGTGGCCGAGCTCCGCGCGATCGTGCGAGCGGGTCCGCCCGACCTCTGCCCGATCGAGGCGTACGGGACGGGCTACCCCGGCAACACGCTCGAACTCGCGACGGCGTGTCCGGCCCGCCTCGGACTCCCCGGCGCGCTCCAGGTCGCAGGGTGCTCGCCGAGCACCGCCGTCGTGGTCGGTCTCTCCGGCGCGCCCGCCGACCTCGACCTCGGGCTCGGTCAGCACCTGCTCGTCGACCCGTCGGTCAACTTCCAGCTGTTCATCGTCGCCGCCGACCCGGCGGGCGAGGCCTTCTTCACCTACTCGGTCCCGCCGACGCCGACGCTCGCGGGCGTGCAGCTCTACTTCCAGGCCGCCGCGCTGGTGCCGGCCAGCACCCTGCTCGACCTGTCGAACGGCCTCCACCTCGGCGTCTGCCCGTGACGGGTGGGGAGCGAGACCCAGGACCTCGGTCGTCGCACTCGGGAGAGCACGAGCGGGCCGCGCGCGGACGCGAGGGACTCCGACTCGCATCCCGCTGCGCCCGTCCTTAGCCTCATGGCTGCCCGGAGCCGCGCGCTCGTCGGGCCCGGACATGCCTCAAGTCGGACGCTCCATCCTCGTCCCCGTCAGCATCGTCGCGACGATCCTGCTCGGGTGGGTGCTGAAGGTCGGCGCGCCGATCGTCCAGCCGCTCGTGATCGCGCTGCTCCTCGCGAGCATGCTGTCGCCGCTCGTGCGGCTGCTCGCGCGTCTGCACATCCCGCACTTCGTCAGCGTCCTCGGGATGGCGGCCGTCCTGTTCTACTTCGTGCTCCAGGGCCTGTTCCTGGCGCAGCGCAACGTCGCGGCCTTCATCGGCGAGGAGTCGCCGCCGCCGCTCGCGGCCGAGAGCGAGAGCGACTCCGACCCCGGCGCGCCGAAGGTCGACGAACCCGCCTTCGCGGGACTCGTCGCCGGCATCGAGAAGCGCGTGCAGTCGTCCTCGCTGCCCGACGTGGTGAAGAAGCTCGTCCTCGCCGAGCTCGACGACATCCAGCAGAGCGGTCGCGCCGAGAAGATGGCGCAGGAGTTCCTCGGGTCGGGTCTGGCCTTCATCCGCACGGCCATCCTCGTCCTGATCTACATGCTCTTCATCTTCGCGGAGCAGGCCGTGTTCCGACGGAAGATCCTGGCGGTCGCCGGTGACCGCCGCGAGGACGCCTCGCGCATCCTCGACACGATCGGGAAGGGCATCCAGCGCTTCATCGGCATCAAGACGCTCACGTCGCTCGCGACCGGAGCACTCGGGTACGCGGTCTGTCGCGGATTCGAGCTCCCCTACGCGCTGCTGTTCGGTCTGCTGACCTTCCTGTTCAACTTCATCCCGTACTTCGGGAGCCTGGTGGCGGGCGCGCTCCCGACGGTCACGGCGCTCGCGATCCAGGACGACTGGACGACGGCGGTGGTCGTGGCGATCCTCTACTTCGCCATCAACACGATCGTCGGTTCGGTGGTCGAGCCGAAGATCATGGGGCGCGAGCTCGACCTCTCGCCCCTCGTCATCATCGTGTCGGTCGTCGTGTGGACGGCGCTGTGGGGCGTCGTCGGCGCGTTCCTCGCCGTGCCGCTGATGGCGACGCTGCAGATCGTGCTCGCGAGCACGGAGACGACGCGTCCGATCGCCGTGATGCTGTCGAGCGGTCCACCCAAGGACGGCGGCAGGCGCGCGGCGCGCCTCGCTTCCTGACGACGGGGTCGGTGTGGCGGACGCCGACTCCTACGTGACGCTCGCGCGACCCGTGCGCCACGAGATCCCGCGCATCAAGGGCTCGCGCTTCGTGGCGTACGCCGCGCCCGTCGCCTCGCGCTCGGAGGCGCTCGCGGTCGTCGAGGCCGAGAGGGAACTCCACGCCGACGCGCGCCACCACTGCTTCGCGTGGCGACTCGGGGCGGGAGGACGCGACGAGCGCTCGAACGACGCGGACGAGCCCGCGGGCTCCGCCGGTGCGCCGATCCTGCGGCAGATGCAGGGGCGCGAGCTCGAGGGCGCCGTGGTCGTGGTGACGCGCTGGTTCGGCGGGACGAAGCTCGGTGTGGGAGGACTCGTGCGCGCGTACGGTGGCGCCGCGGGCGCCGCGCTCGACGCCGGCGAACTCGTGCGCCGCCCCCACCTCGCGACGCTGCGCCTCCGCCACGCGTACGGTGCGAGCGGCCTCGTGGAGTCGCTGTTGCGCGCGCACCACGGCGAAGCGCTCGGAGGCACCTACGAGTCCGACGTGGTGCAGACCGTTCGTGTGCCGCTCGCCGTGCGCGACCGTTTCGTGGAGGAGTTCACGGACGGGACGAGCGGACGCGGGCGGGTCGAGGACGTCGTCGGGGGCGAGGGCTGAGCGCCGCCACACGTGGAATCACAGGGAGCCGGGGAGGACGGGGAGGTCGACCGATGCCGGTGGTGGTCGAGCCGCTGCGGTACGCGGTACCAACTGATCGCCGCTGTCGTCGAGTTGCGGAACGACTTGCCTGCGTTCCTCCCCGTCCTCCCCGGCTCCCTGTGAATCCAGGCGCCGCGGAGCGGCGCGCTGTGTGGCGATTCGAACGGAACGTGCCGACCTCTCGAAGTATCCTTGGTGCGCTCCCCCTCCACCGAACCATGTCCACCGACAAGAAGAGCGTCCGCGGCTACCTGCACGGCTTCACCGACACCGAGCGCGAACGGCTGCGGAAGCAGGCGCGCTTCATGGAACAGCGCGTGCACGAGGGGCTGCCCTTCGCTCGCTCGCGCAACATGATCGAGGTGGGCTGCGGCGTCGGCGCGCAGACGGAGATCCTCCTCCGCCGCTACCCGGATCTGCGCGTCACCGGCGTCGACGCCAACGAGGCGAACCTCGGCAGCGCGCGCGAGTACCTCGAGACGCTGCCCGTCGCCGCTGGGCGCTTCGACCTCGCGCTGATGGACGCGGCGGAGCTCGAGTACAAGGGCGGCACCTTCGACGCCGCCTTCCTGTGCTGGATCCTCGAACACGTCGCCGACCCCGCTCGCATCCTCGGCGAGGTGCGCCGGGTGCTCACCGCGGGCGCGCACGTCGCGGTGACCGAGGTCCAGAACATGACGTTCTTCCTCGACCCCTACAGCCCGAACACCGTCGCCTACTGGCTCGCCTTCAACGAGCACCAGATCGAGCTCGGCGGCGACCCGTTCGTCGGCGCGAAGCTCGGGAACCTGCTCCAGGCCGTCGGCTTCCGCGAGATCCGGACCGAGATCAAGAACATGCACCTCGACAACCGCACGCCGGTGGAGCGCGCGGAGATGATCGAGTTCTGGAGCGAGCTGCTGCTCTCCGGTGCGGACGGACTGCTCGCCGCGGGCCGCGTCTCCGCGGAGACGGTGCAGGGCATGAAGCAGGAGCTGCGCAACGTCTCGCGCGACCCCAACGCGGTCTTCTACTACTCCTTCGTCCGGGCGACGGCGCGCGCGTGGTGAGCCTCGGGCGGTGCCCCGCCGGTAGACTCCGGGCGACCATGACGGGATCGGACGAGGTCGGCGGGGAACGGGTCCTGGGTCGGGCGAAGGACCGGCTCGTCCCCGGACTGCTGCGCGCTCGACGCGGCCGCCCTGGCCGCCGCGGCGCGCGGCGCGACGCTGCTCGGGCTCGAGAGCCGGCTCTCGGCCGTCTCGCTCGACGATCCCGTGCGCTCGATCCTCGTCGCCGGTGCGGGAGGGCTCGTCGCCGGACTGCTCGCGCTCGCGGCGGGGCGGCGCGTCCCGGCGCTCGTCGTCGGCGCCGTGCTCGTGTTCGCGACGCAGTTCGGTTGGCCGCACCCCGCCGGGCCTTCGTTCTGGCCGTCCGAGGGGACCGATGTGGACGCCGTCCGCGCGGTCCTCGCCGTCGCGGTCGCCGGCGCTCTCGCGCTGCGCCTCGCGCTGCGGGCGCGAAACCTCCTCGTCGGGGCGATCGCCGTCGCCGCGACGGCGGCGCTCGCGTTCCTCGCCGCGGACCGCGTGGGAGTCCGCTACGACGCGCTGCGTCCGGAGTTCGCGCGCTGGCACACCGAGCTGAGCGTGATCGAGACGCCGTCGCTCTACCGCGTCCTCCAGGAGCGTCCGGAACGGCCCGTCGAGCCCGGGACGTTCGTCCCGACCACGATCACGTCGCTCGACGGCGGTCCGCGACCGGCGCTCGTGATGCTCCCCCCCTCCAAGGTCCGCGTCGACGTCCCGTTCGAGTGGTCGGACGCCGGCGCGCGACTCTCGTTCGCCGTCGCCATCGCCGAGGACGGTTGGAAGGAGCTCGGACCGGATCGCGCCATCGTGTTCCGCGCGAGCGCGAACGGCGAGGTCGTGTTCGAACGCATCCTCTCGCGCGGCGGCCCCGACGGCCTCGGTTACGACGGCGGCGAGGACGTGCGCGAGTGGATCTCGGGCGAGATCGATCTCACCGGCGTCGAACAGGTCGTGCTCGAGACGAGCACGACGGACGGCTCGCTCGTGCCCGAGGCACTCACCTGCGGCTTCGCGAACCTGCTGGTCGAGATCCCGACCACGGGTCGACGGAGCCTGTCGTCGCGCCTCGCACCGAGCCTCGTGTTCGTCGTGATCGACACGATGCGCGCGGACGCGTACGAACCCTCGCCGGACGGGCGCACGCCGAACATGGCGGCGGTCGCGGCGCGCGGGACGACGTTCGGCAAGGCGTACTCGGCGAGCTCGTGGACCTGGCCCTCGACGGCCTCGCTCCTCACGTCGCTGACGCCGCCGGAGCACGGCGTGGACGCTCCCGAGCACAACTTCCTGGCGGAACGTTGGGAGACGCTCGCCGAACGGCTCCAGCGGGAGGGCTTCACGACCGGCGCCTGGTCGATGAACCCGCTGGTCTCGGCGGCGAAGAACTTCGACCAGGGCTTCGAGACGTTCGAGCAGACCTCGTGGGAGCGCGCGAGCACGGTCACCGACGACGTCTGTCGCTGGATCCGCGACAACAGCCGCTTCCGTTCCTTCCTGTTCCTCCAGTTCACCGATCCGCACGGCCCCTACGACCCGCCCGAGGACGTGCGCAAGAAGTTCGGCATCGTCGACCCGCCGGACTTCGACGACGTGACGCTCGAGGCGCTGCGGCGCAAGGGAGCGGACCGGGCGCCCGCGGAGCGCCGCAAGTGGGTCGACTGGGTCGCGCACGCGCACGTGCTCTACGACGCCGAGGTGTTCGACGTCGACCGCGCGGTCGGCCGCATCACGGAGACGTTGGAGGAGATCGGAGCGTCGAGTCGCACGGTGTTCGTGCTCACGAGCGACCACGGAGAGGAATTCCTCGACCACGGCCGGCTCGGACACGGCACGCAGCTCTTCGACTCGACGACGCACGTCCCCCTGCTCGCCGCCGGTCCGGGAGTTCCGCGCGGAGAGATCGTCGGCGACCTCGTGCAGAACCGCTTCCTCGCCGCGACCACGCTCGACCTCCTCGGCGTCGACCGTGCGACGACGCACACGATCACAGGACCCAACCTGTTCCACGACCGCGGCGGCGAGGCCGAGCGGGCGTTGCTCGCGACCGCGATCGGCGACTGGCGCGGAGCCGGGCCGCGCGACATGTACGGCATCCGCGAGGGGCGCATGCTCTACCTCTACGGTGTCGAGGTCGGCGGCGACCGTCGCAGCGAGGCCCTGTTCGACGTCGAGCGCGACCCGCGCGCGCGGAAGAACCTCGTGACGACGGAGACGGAGATCGCGAAGCGCTACCGGGATCGCATCGAGGAGTGGCGCAAGCTCGCCGCGGAGGTCCGTCCGCGCGACTTCGGGGGCGACACGTCGACGCTCGACATGCTGAAGGAGTTCGGGTACGTGCCTTCCGACGGTGACGAGGTCGAGGACGACGACGAGCGCTGAGCGTCGTCGTTCCGAGAGGCGTGGCGCGGCCTGCCGGCCGCGCGACCCACGCGAATCGAAACACGAAGAACGCGAAGGAACCGGAAGGCGCCGCCTTCGGCGGCGGACCACACGGAAGCACGCGGGGCCCGCGGGCGCTGTGCGCTCCGCGGGTCCTGCGTCCGCGCCGCAGCGGCGCCTTCGTGTTCTTCGTGTCCTTTCCTGTCGTTCCCTTCGTGTCGAGAATGTGTGGGCTTCGGCGCCGAAGGCGCCGAGCGCAGCGCCTCGTGCTCGATTCGAGGCATGGCGCGGCCCAACGGCCGCGCGACCCGCGAATCGAAACACGAAGAGACGCGAAGGAACCGAAGGCGCCGCCTTCGGCGGCGGAACACGGAAGGACGCAGGGACGAGGGGCGCGATGCGCTCCGCGGGTCCCAGCGTTCCGGCGCCGCCGCAGGCGGCGCCTTCGTGCTCTTCGTGGTCCTTCCGTCTTCCCTTCGTGTTTCCTGTGTGGACTTCGGCGCCGAAGGCGCCGCGCGCAGCGCCTCGCGACGGACGACCGATCACATGGAACCGCCCGCCCTCAGCGCTCGACCGATGAGCTGCGCGAGGCGCCCCGTCACCGACGTCGCCGTCGGCGCCGGACTCGTCGGGGACCAGCGCGTCCTCGAGCACGAGGGGACGACCGTCGACGGTCGTCGGCGGAACGTCGACCAGCGGCACCGGGTCGACGCGACGAGGCGCACCGCGCGCGTCGCGCCCGTCGCGAGTTCCTTCGCGCGCGGGTCGAGCCCACCGAACCGGACTCGCGCGCCAACGCACGCACGCGTCCCGGCAGGTCGAACCACACGCCCTTCGGCGTCCGACCGTGCGAACGCGCGATCAGGACCGGACGGTCGGCGAGGCGCGAACGCAGCACCTCGAGCAGGTCCGGCTCGAGGCTTGAGCCCGAGCGAGATGTGCGGCCCACCGCGCTCGACGCCGAGCACGAGCACCTCCACCACCTGCCCGAGTTCGACGCGCTCCGAAGGGTGACCGATGCGATCGTGCGCGACGTCGCGCACGTGCACCAGCCCGCGCAGCTTCGGACCGAGGTCGACGAACGCCCCGTAGGGCACGAGCCTCGCGACACGACCGCTGACGATGCGACCGACGGCGACGTCGCCGAGCTTCAGCCCGCGCTCGCGTTCGCGACTCGTGGCGAGGCGGCGCGAGAGCACGATGCGCTGGCGGTGGGACTCGACGGCGAGCACCTCGCAGGTCATGCGGTGCCCGACCAGCCCGCGCGGGTCGATGCGACGCCCGAGACCGAGCTGCGAGTACGGCATGAAGGCGTGCAGCTCGCCCACGCGCAGTTCGAGACCGAAGGGGTGCGGTGCGATCACGCGCGCCTCGACCAACGCGCCGACGCGCATGGAGCGCCACGACTCGATGGGTCGCGCGCCGGGGAGCTCGAGGACCCACAGGCCCTCCTCCGTCCCGCGCAGCGTGAAGGGACGACGCTCGCCCTCGCGCGGTGCGGCGTCGCCCTCGGCGATGCGCCACACGCCCTGGAAGCGCGGCCCGAACTCGACGAACACGTCGCGACCGTCGACCCCCACGACCGTCCCCGTGCGGACCTCGAGGGTGTGGAGGCCGCGGGCGCCGCCCGCCTCCGCCGCGCCGTCCTCGCCCGACGCTCCGTCGAGACGCAGGTGGCCGCTCCGCGTGCGTCGCAGGGCACGCCGCAGCAGCGGCACGAGGTCCGGGTCGAGGGTCATGGTGCGCAAACCCTTGCTGGGACGAGATTTGAATGGGGGCTCCGGCTGCGCCGGAACCGGGTCGTGCGGCGCCCGTCCGAAACAGCGGCACCCGCAGGTCCGCTGCGCCGGGGCTACACTTCCCTGCCCAAGGCTACGCCGGAGGCCAACCGATCGGTGAGCGCGATCCCACGGCGCGTGGAACCTTGAGACTGCCCACGATTCCTTCATGGTCCATCGGCCTCGTGTTCGCCACGGGGCTCGCCTGGATCGCTCCCGCCGCCGCGCAGACCGTCCTCCCCCTCCCGGGCAAGGCGGTCGACCTCTCGGTCACCGCCGCGGGCGACCTCCTCGTCGTGACGACGCAGGGCGACGTGCTCGAGATCACGACGAGCGGGTCGACGACGACGCTGGCCGCGCCCGGTCAGTTCGCGCAGACGCTCGTGGCCGGCGTGTCGCTCGCGACGGGCTCCGCGGCCGTGATCGACTCCGTGGGTTCGATCTACGAGGTCGGGACGGTGCCCGGGGTGCCGCAGCTCGTCTACGGCGACGCGTACCTCGTGCGCGAACCGACGGACCTCCTGATCGATCCGTCGGGGCGCTTCCTGGTGCCCTGCAAGACGGTGTCGAACGACACGCGCTGCGTCGCCCGCATGAGCGCGGACGGATCGCGCTGGGCCTACTTCTTCGTCGGCCGCTCCCCCATCGCGGGCGCGACCGACCCCGTCACCGGCAACCTCTTCCTCACGGACTCGGTCGGCCAGTTCGACATCCTCGGGCAGGACGCGGAAGGAGCCCCGGTCGTGACGCCGATCGGGTCGGCGAGCGGCTTCTCCGTCGCCAACCTCGACGGCGACGTCGCGATGACGGCGAGCGGCGACTGCTACTACGCCGCGGGGACGACCGTGAAGCGCTGGTTCCGGTCGACGGGTTCGACCACGACGATCTCGGGCTTCGCGGGCAACGTGCGCGGGCTCGCCATCGCCGGTTCGTCCACGGGCATGGGCTCGAGCCTGTGGCTCGTCGAGGGCAACACGTCGACGCTGCGCGAACTCGCGATCGCCGACGGACCCGGACCGGCGCTGGCCACCGACTTCGGCGCCGTGCCCGGAACGGGCACCGAGATCGTCTCCTTCGCCTTCAACGCGAACGACATGGCGACCGACCTCGACGGCGAACTCCTGGTCGGCGGCGACGTCTTCGGCTCGAACAACCGCATCGACCGCATCGCCCTGCCCTCGCTCGCGAAGACGACCGTCGCGACGAGCGCGAACGGCCTCACCTCGCGCGTCGAGGGCCTCGAGGTCGCGCCCGACGGGACGATCTTCGCGCTGACCCGCTTCGGACAGGTGTACACGGTCGTCGAGGGCGGAGGACCTCCCGTCGTCGGCGCCTACTTCACGGATCCCTCGGACCAGGTCGTCGTCGGCAAGGACCTGCTGCTCGGGCGCGACGGGACGCTGTACCTCTCGGACCGACAGGCCTGGAGCTTCGGGCTGGTGTCGAGGATCGACCCCGCGGGCCAGTGGTCGTCGATGATCGCCGTCGAGGACACGCGCGGCGTGCTGGCCGACCCGTTCGGCGCGCGCCTGCTCGCGAACGAGTGGAACTCGACGGGCTTCGCGGGGACGGTCGGCGTCGTGAACGAGGTGAACGGGACGCTCGACGACCTGCCGGGCTTCACCGCCGTGAACTGGTCGAACCAGGAGAACCACGGCGACGGCGACATGGTGATGGACGCCACGGGGCGCATCTACACGTCGGCCGAGGACGAGTTCGCGGTGCTCGTCTGGAACCCGGCGACGTCGCGCACGCGACGCATCGGATCGGGCTACCTCGGCAACCCCGGCGGCCTCGCCATCGCCCGTTCGACGGACGCGCTCACGAGCCCGACGGGTTGGAGCCTCTACGTCGCGCAGTGGAACCGACTCCACGAGATCCCGGGCGTCGCGCCCGAGGCTCCGACGCTGCTCGACCGCGACGCGCCCGGGATCGGGAAGCTCCTGTCGTACGTCCGACCCGAGTGGGGTCGCCCCGTCGCCTTCGCGCACGACCCCTCGACGAACAGCCTCGTCGCCGTCACCGACGCGACGCGCGTCGTCGCGTTCCCGCTCGACGGCAGCGCCCCGAGCGTGATCGCCGACACCGTGTCGGGACTCGCCGGCGACCTCTCCGCGATCGCGGTCGAGTCGAGCGGCGACCTCCTCGTCGGCGAGGCCGCGGGGACGGTGTACGAGCTCGACGCGCTCGGCGGCTACGCGGCGTCCGTCGTCTTCGCGGACCCGCTCGACGAGATCGCGGACCTGCGCGAGATCGTGCACGACGCGACGCGCGGGACCTATCTGCTCGACGCGGCGCCGACGAGCACGGGGGTCGGTTCGCTGTTCTCGCTGTCGAACGGCTCGTTGACGCGACTCGCCGCTCCGTGGAACCCCTGCGGCGCGGCGCTCGACCCGACGACGGGCGACGCCTTCGTCGCGCAGGGTGAAACGCCGAAGTCCCTGGGCGAGATCCTGAGGCTCCACCTCGGTGCGTCGCCGGTCATGGCGAACCACTGGCCGCCCTCGGACTACGAGACCTTCGAGCTCTCCGGTGCGACGCGCGCGATCGGCTTCGACGGCGACGGCGACCTCTTCGTCGCCTCGGACACGTCGGGTCGCGTGCACGTCGTCGACCGAGCGACGCGGACCGTCTCGCTCGTCGCCGGCAACTACACGTCCCCGCGCGACGTCCTCGTCGCGCCCGGACGACCGGGTGTGGCGGGAGCGAACGGCGCGAGCCTCTTCGTCCTCGACGGGTGGTGCGTCTACGAGCACGGCGTCGACGGCGCACTGCCCCCCGCGACGGCGACCGTCGCGCTCGAGGACGACCCGTTCATGGTCCCGGCGCTCTTCCAGTTCGGCGGCGGGAACACGCTGCACCTCGAGAGCCCCGGCGACGCGAACCGACTCTTCCTGGTCGTGCCGAGCCGCTTCGGTCAGCTCACGGGCTTCCCGATCTCCGCGCTCGGCGGCAACGTCGCCGACACGCGCGTCCTGTGGCAGGACTTCGACACGCTCTGGTTGGACGCGATCGCCGGCGCCTCGCCGTTCCTCGGGTTCTTCAACCTGATGGACCCCTTCGGCGTGCCGGTGACGCCGATCACGTTCGACCTGCCGGCACTGCCGCAGTTCACGGGCCTCGGTGCGATGATCGACCTGACCTGGGCGAGCTTCGACCCGATCGAACCCAACGGCATCGGGACGGTCGGCGGGACGAGCCAGATCCGCGTCGGACTCTGAGCCCGGTCGACCGGCCGGTCGGGACCGTGCGGTCGCACCGTCGCCGATCGCCGCGCGAGCGCGACGGGAAGTGCGGGGTGACGGACCCGAGGGCTCGTATCATCCGCGCGTGATCGGAGCCGTCCGTCGATTCGCCTCCCGCGTCCGTTGGAACGTCGTGTGGGACACCTTCGACGTGTTCGTGCGCGAGGTCCGCGAGGAGGACCGCGAGTTCGTCGCGCCGGCGGGCTACGAGTTCGCGTTCGCCGCGCCCGACGAGGTCGCCGCGATGACGGAGCACCACACCGAGCTCGGCGCCGCGGATCGCGAGCACGGCCGCCGACGCCTCGAACTCGGCCACCGACTCGTCGTCGGACGCCACGACGGCGTCGCCGTGTTCACGATGTGGATCAACCCGCGCAACCTCAACGTCCCGGGCTTCGTGAAGCGCGCCCTCGCCGAGGACGAGGTCTTCATCTACAAGGCCTACACGAGCCCCGACCACCGCGGGAAGAAGCTCTACCAGGCCGGCATGCGCTTCGTCCTCGCCGACCTCGCGGCCCGCGGCATGCGCCGGCTCGTCGGCTACGCCCACGTCACCAAGGACGTGTCGCGCGCGGGCCTGGCACGGCTCGACTTCCACGCCGTGGGCACGTTCCGGGGAAGGGGCTATCGTCGTCCGTTCCACGTGTCGATCTCGAAGGAGCTCGCCGCGGCGTTCCCGAGGGCCGTGCCGAGGAGCGGCCTCGACCTCACCTGACTCCCCCGCCGAACATGGCCGTCGTCACCAGAGCCGCGTCGCGCGGCGCGCTCGTCGCCTGGCTCGTCGGAGGCGCCCTCGCCGCGTTCGACCTCGCGACGCGGACGCACGTGCGCGAGTTCCAGAGCGGGGCGCCCTCGCACCTCGGCGAGCGCCTCTCCGCCTTCGTCCAGCGCACGGCCGTCGAGAGCGTCGGGTTCGGCGCGACCGCGGCCCTGCTCGCGCTGCTCGGCGTCGTCCTGGCGCGCGGCGACGCGCGCCGCGCCTGGGGCGTGTTGTGGTGCGGAGCCGGCGCCCTGTGGATCTGGGTGCGGCACGGCGCCGTCCTCGCGGAGGAGTTCGTTCCGTTCCTGGGCGGGGCGGGACTCGTCGGCCTGAACCTGGTCGGCGTCGGTGCGCCCCTCGCGGCGCTCCTCGTCGCGGCGGGTCTCTCGAAGAGGCTGCCCTTCGCGCGCGGCTGCGACCCCGCCTGGACCGGAGCCGGCGCCGGACTGCTCGGCGCGCTCGCGTCGGACGGGTGGCGCGCGCTGCTCTCCGCGACGTCGAGCGGACTCGCGTCGCCGACGTCGCTCGGAGCGATCGTCGCGGCGGCAATCGCCCTACCGCTCCTCGCGGCCCCGCTCGGTCGCCTACTTCGGTCGATCGTTGGATCGCCCCTGTCGAAGATTCCTTCCGAACTCGTGGACGCTGTCGAATTTCGGATGGCGCTCCTGCTCGTCGGCTCCACATCGATCCTTGCCCTCGCACTCGCCGACGGCTCGACGCCGCCCGCCGAGCCGTCGTACCCGAAACTCGAGGGGCACCGCACCGGCGAGGGTCCGCGCCACGTGCTGCTCGTCGTGATCGACACGCTGCGCGCGGACGCGCTCGGGACCTACGGGTACGACCGCGGCACCTCGCCGCGCATCGACGCGCTCGCGGCGGAGGGCACGGTCTTCGACGACGTCTCGAGCCCCGCGGCGTGGACGAAGCCGTCGACGGCGTCCCTTCTCACCGGGCTCTTCCCTTCGCGGCACGGTGCGCTGCACCACGGCTCGAGCCTGCGTACGCCCGAGGGTCTCTCGACGCTCGCCGAGGCCTTCTCCGCGGCGGGCTTCGCGACGGCGGGCTTCGTCTCGAACCCGAACGTCAAGAAGATCTTCGACTTCGACCGCGGCTTCGACGAGTACTTCGACGCGCCGGTCGAGGACACCGTGACGAACGCCTCGATCCGCGAGTCGATGTTCGGTCGTGTGCTGATCGCGACGACGCGCCACCAGTTCAACTGGAAGTACGCGAACGACGTGTTCCAGATGAACCGTCACGTCGAGGCCTGGCTGCGCGCGAACGCCGACCAGGACTGGTTCTGCTACGTCCACTACATCGATCCGCACAGTCCTACTCGCCGCCGTCGCGCGCTGGCGGAAGGAGTTCGCGCAGTCGCACGGCTTCGTCGTGCACAACCAGCGCCGCAAGCTCGTCGGCCGCGACCTCTACGACGCCGAGGTGCGGACGACGGACGAGGGCTTCGGCGAGCTGCCTGACACGATGGACGAGCTCGGCGTGCCTGACGGACACCGTGATGGCCGTCACGTCCGACCACGGCGAGGAGTTCGACGAGAAGGGCCCTTCGAGCACGGCTTCTCGATCTACCAGGCCGAGGTCTTCGTCCCGCTGATCTTCCACGGACCGGCGTCGCTGCTCGGCGTGTCGCCAGCCGGTCAGCACGGTCAACGTCGCCCCGACCTCTCTCGACCTCGCGAACGTCCTCCGGAGGCGAAGGGTCGCTGGCGACGGGCGTTCGCTCGCGCCCGCGATCACGACGTCCGGCGCGGAGACGCCTGGAGATCGAGTTCATCGAGAACGAGTTCGTCGAGCGGCGCACAGCACGGACCCGCAGTTCGTGCTCCGCGGCGTACGCGAGGGTCCGTGGAAGACGATCCTCACGCTGAAGAGCCGCTACCGCCCGGTCGGGAAGTATCCTGGCGAAGAGCTCTACGATCTCGCGAATGACCTCCCGCGCGAGGAGCGCAACCTCTTCGACGACCTCGGCGCCCAGCAACAGCGCGTCGCGGCGATGGCGAAGAAGCTCGACGCGCACTGGAAGTTCGAGTCGATGGGGCTCCGCGACGGCGTCCAGCGCACGCTCGCGGACGAACGCAGCAGCTGCAGGCCCTCGGCTACCTCACCGACGATGAGTGAGGCCGAGCCGTCGGTGGAGCGCCTCGACACGATCGAGGCGCTCGAGGGCGTGCGCGCCGAGTGGAGCGGCCCCTGGAGCGCAGCGGCGTCGACCCTCTTTTGCAACGGTCCCGACCGGTGCTCGCGCACCTCCGCTCGTTCGCCCCGGACGCCGAGTTGTTCACACGGCTCGCGCGCGCGACGACTCGGGCCAGCCGATCGCCCTGCTCCTTCAAGCGCGAGCCGCGACGCGGGAGATTCGCGCTGCGCCGCGCGCAGTTCCTGGCCGACGGCTCGTTCGACACGGACTACCAGGACGTGCCGTGCGTCCGAGGTCGCGAGCGCGCGAGGGCGGCGCTGCTCTTGACCTCCTCGCGGCGCAGCGCGAGCTCGACGCCGGACTCGTCGCCATGGTGCGGCGACTCGCCGTTCCTCGAGTGCGCTCTGCGCCGAACCCACGCGGCGCCGCCTCCCCTTCCGTGGTGCACCCGCGGGCTGCGGCGTCGCCCGGCTCGGCGACGACTTCGATCTGTACCTCGGAGGACTGCGGTCGCGCATGCGCAGCAAGGTCCGGCAGGCCGGCGCCGCCGCGCGGCCGACGCGTCGTTCGAGTGGTTCGAGCACGGCGACGACCTCGAGTCGTGGCTCGCGGACCTCTACGAGTTGCACGCGAGGCGCTGGAGCGGTCGCGGCGTCGCCGGCAGCTTCGTCGACGGTCGCCGACGCGCGTTCTACTCGGCCTTCCTCCCCGAGGAGTCGCGCACGGGTCGTCTCGCGTTCTGTCGCCTCGTCCGCGACGGCCGCACGATCGCGACCCAGCT
The DNA here is from genome assembly GCA_041398665.1 of Planctomycetota bacterium. Taxonomy (GTDB): domain Bacteria; phylum Planctomycetota; class UBA1135; order UBA1135; genus Rohdeia. The sequence continues at coordinate 29,224 of JAWKUH010000004.1, forward strand.
CGGCGTCCTGCGCGGCGAGACGTACTACCAGATCCAGGAGGGCTACGACCCGACGCTCGAGTCCGAGCGCCCGGGCACCCAGCTCCGCGCGGTCATGGTCCGACGCCTCCAGGAGCGCGGTTCGCGACGCTACGACTTCATGGAGGGCTTCACGCGCCACAAGTCGGACTGGGGCGCCTCGTTGGTCCCGTGCACCACCTTGTCCTTCGCGCTGCCGCGGCTCGTCCCGCGCCTCGTGTTCGGCGCGAAGAACGCCGTCGACCGCTACCGCGCGAGCGTCTCGTAGAGGCGCGAGTACGACCAGGCCTCGCCGCCGAACTCGCCGAGGAACCAGGACAGGAAGCGATCCGACTCGTCGAGGAAGCGCTGGAGCTCGCGCTCGTCGCGCACGTACTCCGTGCAGCCCGGTGCGACGGTCGGCGAGTGGAAGTAGAAGGTGAAGACGCGGTTCCCGCGGGCGGCGAGGTGCTGGACGAGCCGCTTCATGTCGCGCGCGTCGTGACCCTCGGGTGAGAGCCGCGAGCGTTCGAGCAGGCCGAAGCGCGAGAGCACCCCACCGACGCGCAGCCGGTCCATGTGTTCGCCGCGCACCTTCGGGTAGAGGAACGCGCCGGTCCTCGCCAGGCTGCCGACGTACGCGCCCGTGACGGGCACCTCGAGCAGACCGTCGACGCCGTCCTGCCAGTAGGGGCCGTTCGGGAAGTGCGCGTAGTTCGGCCCGCCCTCGTCGGTGTAGTCGAAGGGCGGCGCCACGCTCGTGTCGACGCGGAAGCCGAGCTCCGCGAGCGTCGACGGTGTGTGCGGCGCGATGCCGTAGCGTCCCGCCTGGTAGACGAACGGGCGACGTCCCGTGCCGCGTTCGATCGTCGCGACGAGCTCCTCGAGCTTCGCGCGTTCGATCGCCGGCCCGAGGTTCCCGGGGAAGGAGTGCGTCCCCCCCACCGTCTCGACGTGCGGCGGGTTGACCCAGGGGTGCAGGTGCGCACCGATCTCGCACTCCCCCGCGTCGGCCCAGGCGCGGAAGACGTCGCCGCGCTGCGACGCGACGGGGTGGTCGAGCGCGTAGGTCGGGACGAGACCGTGCCGACGGAGCAGGGTCTGCGCGACCGGGAGCGCGTCGATCGCCGACGTCGAGGTCGCCGAGGGCGAGAACTCGCCGTCCCAGTCGAACTCCTCCTCCGTCGCGATCAACGCGAGGAGCACCGGGCGGTCGAGTCGCGCGACGTCGGCGGGACGTCCGCGATGGACGAAACGGACGCAGGGTTCCTGGGGTGCGGCTTCGCGGGACACGTGGAACTCGCCGGAGGTCCGGCCGTGGTGTGGTGCAGAGAATAGCAAGCGCCGCGCGACCCGACTCGCTCGGGGTCGCGCGGCGCGAGGGACCCGCGGCTCCGGATCAGATGCGCTTCACGAGGAGCCAGTTCGTGCCCGTCGCCCCGTCCCGGTAGAGGTGCACCTTCACGTTGGTCGAGGGCATGCGGTACGAGAAGGTGTACGGGAACAGGTGGTTGAGCCGTCCCTCCGCGAGCCCGCGCTCGAACACGCCGCGGAACAGCGGGTTGTTCGTGCAGGGCGCGACGTCGCGGAAGAAGTGGCGCCCCACCACGTCCTCGGGCTCGAGGCCCGTGAACTCCGACTCCGTGCGGTTGTAGGCGAGGACCGTCCCGTCGTCGTCGAGCTGGACGAGCCCGAAGTCGAGCGCGTCGCGCTCCGCTTCGGTCAGGCCGGGCAGCTCGGCGAGCGTCGGCGCGATCGACAGGTCGCCGCGTTCCGCCATGCGCGCGGCGTGTTCGTACAGCGAGTCTCCGAAGCGTTCCATCGCGGCATCAACCGTTGTCGCATTCGAGCTTCCACTGGCCGCCGTTGAGGCGTCCCTGGAAGGTGACCTTCGAGTGCTCGAAGCAGTCCTTGAGCTGCTCGGCCAGGGTGCGGAGGTCGTGCGCCACGGTGGCGGCGTCGGCCACGGTCGCGTCGGAGGGCCGATCGACGCCGTCGGCGACCTCGCCGGCCATCTCGATGGCGTCCTCGATGGTGTTCTCGACGTCGTCGAACTCGTTCTCTGCGTTCATCTCGTCCTCTCGGGACGCCGTGCGTCCGATCAGTTGCTGGAGGTGGTCCCGGACGTCGTCCAGGCTGTTCGATTCGACCGAGAGGAGGAACGCCTCCCTCTCGGCCACCAGTTCGGCGATCTCGACGCGCAGGAGGTCCGCCTCGCCGAAGCCGTCGTCGAACTCCGCGACGGCGTCCGCCCGGGCCTCGAGTTCCGTCACGCGGGCGCGCAGCCCCTCGTTCTCGCTCGCCGCAGCGGCGGCGCTCTCGGCGTGCGCGGCACTCCGCGCCTCCGACTCGGCGAGGTGCTCCACGAGTTCGACGAGCCTCGCGCGCACGTCGGCGGCGTCGGCTGCGGACGCCTGCGCGTCCGAGTCGGCTGCCGCGAGCCTGGCGCCGAGATCGGCGAGTGCCTCGCGCGCCTCCGCGAGTTCCAGGCGCAGTGCGCGGACGTCCTCGCCCGCTGCGGCGGACGCCTCGGACTCGGCCGCGAGCTGCGACGCGAGATCGGTCGCGCGCTCCTCGAGTTCGGCGCGGCGAGCCTCCGCGGCGGCGCGGGCCTCGGTGAGTTCGGCGGCGGCCGCCTCGAGCTCGGCGTGCGCCTCGGCGAGCCGACCGGCGGGCCTCGAGTTCGGTGCGTCCGGCGCCGAGCTCCGCGTCGCGCGCTTCGAGCGCCTCGCGGGCGTCGGCGAGGTCCGCGTCGCGCGCTTCGATGGCGGTGCGAGCGTCGGCGAGGTCGTCGCGGCCTCGAGTTCGGTGCGTCCGGCGGCGAGCCCGCGTCGCGCGCTTCGAGCGCCGCGCGTGCGTCGGCGAGTCCGCGTCGCGTGCATCGATGGCGGTGCGAGCGTCGGCGAGGTCCGCGTCGCGTCCTTCGAGTTCGGCGCGCGCCTCCGAGTGCTCCGCGCGCTCCGCGTCGAGTTCGGCGCGCACCTCGGTAAGTTCGGCGCGCTTGGCCTCGAGGCTCGGAACGAGTCTCGGCGAGATCCGCGGCCCGCGTCTCGACCTCGGCGAGTCGACGCTCGAGCCTCGAGGGCGCGCTCGCGCGCCTCGCTCGCTTCGGCGGCGGTCGCGCTCGCGTCCGACGCCGCGGCCTCGAGCTGCGACTCGCACTCGGCGAGCGACTCGCGCGCCTCGGCGAGCTGCCGACGCAGCGCGCGCACGTCCTCGCCGGCCGCCGCGTACGCCGCGCTCTCCGTCGCGAGCTGCGACTCGAGGTCGGCGATGCGCGACTCGGCCGAGGAGCGGGCCTCGGTGAGTTCGGCGGCCGCCGACTCGAGCTCGGTGCGAGCTTCGACGAGATCGGCGCGGTACACCTCGATCGCGGAACGCGCCTCGGCGAGTTCGGCGTCACGGTCCTCGACCGCGGAGCGCGCCTCGGCGAGTTCGCGTGCGCCTCGAGCTCGGAACGAGTCTCGGTGAGCTCGGCGCGGTAGGCGTCGATCTCGGAGCGCGCCTCGACGAGTTCACCGTTGCGAGCCTCGAGTTCGGAACGAGTCCCGGCGAGATCCGCCGCCCGCGCCTCGACCTCGGCGAGCCGACGCTCGAGCTCGTTGGCGCGCTCGCGCGCCTCGGCGGCCTCGGCGGCGGTCGCGCTCGCGTCCGACGCCGCGGCCTCGAGCTGCGACTCGCACTCGGCGAGCGACGCGCGCGCCTCGGCGAGTTCCCGACGCAGCGCGCGCACGTCCTCGCCGGCCGCCGCGTACGCCGCGCTCTCCGTCGCGAGCTGCGACTCGAGGTCGTTCGCACGCGCCTCGAGCTCGGCGATGCGCGACTCGGCCGAGGAGCGGACCTCGGCGAGGTCGGCGGCGGACGACTCGAGGCTCGGGCGCGCCTCGGAGATCTCCGTGTCGCGCGCCTCGAGTTCGGAACGGATCACGTTGACCTCGGCGCGGGAGGCCTCGATCGCGGCGCGCGCCTCGGCGAGTTCGCCGTTGCGAGCCTCGAGTTCGGAACGAGTCTCGGCGAGATCCGCGGCCCGTGCTTCGACCTCGGCGAGCCGACGCTCGAGGCTCGTTGGACGCGTTCGCGCGACGCGGCGAGCTGCTCCACGAGCGCGGCCGACTCCTCGTCCGCGCGCCCCTGCGCCTCGTCGGCACGCGCCAACCGGCTCACGAGTTCGGCGCGTTCGGAGTCGACGGACTCGAGTCGCGCGCGAAGCTCGTCCGCCGCGGCGCCCGCCGCGACGAGGTCGCGACGCAACGACTCCGTTTCGTCCCACAGTCCGCTCGCCGCTTCCGCTTCGGCGGCGAGCCGGTCCTCGAGTTCGCCGATGCGCTCGCGGAGGGCGGCGGACTCGGCGATCGCCGCGTCGAGATCGTCCGCGCGTTCCGCGAGGCGCCCTTGGGCCTCGTCGGCGCGGGCACGCTGCGCCTGCGCTTCGTCCCGTACTCTCCCGAGCTCGCTCCGGAGTTCGCTCGACGCCGTGCGCGCGGCGGCGTGCCCGGCGGCTTCAAGTCGGCGTAGCGCACGTTCGACTCGACGAGCTCCGCGCGCAATCCATCGACGAGTTCGCGGGTGGCGTCGTGCTCGGCCCGTTCCGCCAGGAGCTGCTGCGCCGCGTCGGCGAGCTCGTCGCGGAGCGACGAGGCGACGGCCTCCGCCGCGACGAGCTCCTCGCGCACCGCGGCGTGCGAGGTCGACTCGACCGGCGAGTGCCTCCTCGAGCTCGACGCGCTCCGCGCGCAGCGACTCGATCGACGAGCGCGCCTCGTCGAGCCGGTCCTTCGTCGAGGCGTGTGCGGCGACCTCGGCCTCGTGCTCCCGCGCGACGTCCTCGAGCTCCGCACGGAGTGCGTCCGCGTCGCGAGCGCCGCGTCCTTCGCCTGGGTCTCGCTCTCGAGCTCCGACCGCAGCCTCGCCGACTTCGCGCGGAGCGCCTCCCAGGCGCCGTTCGCGGCGGCCGCGGAGGCCGACTCCGTCGCGAGCGCCGCGCGCGTCTCCTCGAGCTCGCGCTGCAGCGCGTCGAGCTCGGCGCGAGAGCGCGAGACTTCCTCGTCCGCCGCGTCGCGAGCGACCTCGTTCTCAGCACGCAGCACCTCTTCCGCCGCCGTCGCCGCAGCGGCATCGGCGCGCGCACCGGCGAGCTCCGTCCGCAGCGACTCGACGTCCGCGAGCGCCGCGGTCCGCGCGCTCGCCTCGGACTCGAGCGACGCCTCGAGACGCGCGACCTTCGCGCGCAGGAGTTCCCACGCGCTGTTCCCGGCCGCGGCCGAAGCCGCCTCGGCACCGAGCGCCTCGCGGACCTCGTCCAGCTCGACGCGCAGCGACGCGATCTCGGCGTTCGCTCGCGCGAGCTCCTCCTCGGCCGCCGCCGACGAAGCCCGCGCCGCGTCACGTTCGGTCGAGGACTCGGCCAGGGCGGCTCGCACCGCGTCGAGTTCGGCGCGCATCCGCTCGGCGTCGGCGCGCGCCTCGTCCGCCGCGACCTCTCCGGCGGCGACGCGCTCCTCGAGCTCGGCGACGGTCGAACGCTGGACGGCGAGGTCCTCGCGTGCCGCACGCGTGAGCGCGCGCTCGCCCTCGAGCATCGTCTCGAGTTCCTCGATGCGCGACCGCCGCGACGCTCCCTCGCCCGACGCCGACTCGCGCTCCGCGGTGATCCGCGCCTCGAGCTCGGCCACCTTCTCGCGCAACGACTCCGACGCGGCCTGCGCCGCGGCGGCGCACTCGGCGTCGCCGTCGAGTTGCGACTCGAGCTCCGCGATGCGTGCTCCGAGGTCGTCGACGAGCGCGACGAGGTCGTCGGGTTGGGACGTTCCGAGTTCTTCCTCGAGACGCTGCTTCTCCGCGTAGAGCGCGCAGAGCTGCGCCTCCAGACTCGACATCTCGAGTTCCTTCGCGTCGCTCATGGGGATCGTTCGGCAGCGGGGGATTCCGCGACTCGCGACCTCTCGACCTCGGCGCGGACCGGGATCGAGCTAAACCCGAGGATTCGGGGCGCGCCCCTCGGTCCGCGAACACTCGCACCGCCGACGAGGTCGGAAGTGTTTTCGCTCGCGCCGCGCTCCGCGACGCCGAGAACGAGGGCGTCCCTCCCCATGTCGCCCCTCACCCTCGGGATCCTCACCCTCGCCACGCTCGGCCTGGGAGGCGCCTTCGGCGCCCTCGTGGTGCTGCACTTCCTGCGGCACCTGCGCGTCGGTGCGTCGGAGCCCCGTCCTCCGGTGCGCGGATCGGGGGCCGAGGCGCACCTGCTGCGTCTCGTCTCCGAGTTGCGCGTCCAGCTCGCCTGCGCGCGGGCCGAGGGCGGTCGACTCGCGGAGGTCGACTTCGGCGACCTCGAGGAGCACCTCGCGCGCATCGTCGACCTCACGACGGACGGCCCCGATCCGGTCGAGGCGGCGCCCGTCGTCGTGATCGAGCCTTCGGACGCCGATGCGGAGCTCGAAGCGCTCGCGGTCTCGCTCGCCGAGGACGAGGAGGAGCCGTCCGTCGCGACCGACGAGCCCGTCGCCGAGGAACCGGCGGCGCCGGTCGCGGCGCCGGCGGCGAGCGCTCCCGAGCCGAGCGGGACGTCGCGCTCCGAGACGTGGAGCCACGAGGTCGAAGCGTCCGCGGACCGCGCGGCGACGGCGGACCCGCTCACGAGGGCGGACGCCGCGGAGGAGACCGTGAGCGACGCGGTGGAACACGAGGGCTTCGAGTTCGCGGACCTCGACGCCGAGGAGTCGGGGGGCGTCCAGGACGTCGAGGACGTCGCGAGCGAGACCCTCGCCGAGGACCCGGACACGATCGCGGCCGGGGTCGTCGCGGACGAAGCCCCCGACCTCGAGCCGGCGTTCGACGCCGCGCTCGTCGAGGACGAAGCCGAGGCGGAGACCGAGGTCGACGCGCCTCCGCCTCTCGCCTCGGACGACCAGGGCGACCTCGACGACGCGGACCTCGCCGCGCTCCTCAACGACGAACCGGAGTCCACGGAGACCGTCCTCGTCGACGACGACGCGCTCCGGCAGGACGACGACGAGGTCGCGGCGGCGCACGCCGCACCGTCGGACGACGACGACGTCCGCGAGGAGGTCGCGGTCGCGGACATCGCGTCGGGTGCGCTCGACGACGAGGGCTCCGAGCGCGGAGACCTCGACGGGACTTACGAGGCCCGCGACGTCGAGGCGCCCGCCGCCGCGCTCCCGGACGAGGTGGTCGTCGACGCGATCGACGACGCGTCGCGGACGGCGGACGTCGCCGTCGCGGCCGAGGACGATCGCGACACGCTTCCTGCGAGCGACGCGACGGAGCCCCCGGAGGAACCCGCGCACGACGACGCGATCGGCGCGGAGCGCCGAGCCGCCGCCGCGCAGCGCCGCGAGGACATGGACCTCGTCAAGTCGCTCGTCGCGAGGCTGCGCACGCCGCAGGCCGACCGGGCCCAGCGCGAGCACGACGTCGCCGCGCTGCAGGACGCGCTCGCGCGACTCCGCGGCTGAGTCCCTCCGTCGAGCGACCCCGGCTCTTCGAACGCACCGGGGCCGGCGCACGTCTCCGCGCACCGGCCCCGTCCCGCCCGCCTCGGCGGGCCCGTCCTCCGCACGACGTCAGTTCGCGCCCGGGAGACGGCCCTTCCAGTCCGCCACCTCGAGGCCGACCACGGCGAAGGGCGCGAACGGCGGGAGGTTGGCGAAGTTGTTGAAGTCGGTGTCGTAGTTCCAGATGCGCTGCGGCGCGGTGTAGCGGTCCGCGCCGTACACCCACTGACCGTCGCACAGCGCGCTCTTCCAGGGGCACACGAGCGAGCCCGTGATGATCGCCTTCTTGCTGCCCCAGTCCTCGTGGAAGCGCGGCAGGTTCTCGAGACCGCCGTTGTAGGTGCCGGTCGACTTCACCGAGTCCTGGTTCCCGGTGATGATGCCCATGTTGTAGGTCGTGTCGGAGGCCTTCGGCAGGTTGCCCTTCGTCTTCGTGTTGTTCCACGCGTTCGAGAGCAGGTTGACGCCGTCGCCGACGACCGAGGCACCCTTCTTGTTGACCGTGTTGTAGTCGCCCTGCACGTACACCGCACCCTGCGACACCGCCGTGAGCGGCGCGGCGAGCTCGGTCCCGTTCTTCATCATCAGGCCGCCGCACTTCAGGCCGGGCTCCGCGTCGAGGTCGGCGCAGTAGAGCAGACCGTTGTACGGGAAGTAGCCCGAGGCGTTCAGCTTGGCGACGTCGACGACCGCCACCTGGACCTTGTCGGAGGTGCCCTCGGCCTGGCGCGCGTCGTAGATCTCGTCGAGCGTGACCGCGCCCGAGCCGACGAGCGTGCTCGTGACGTCGTTGCCGAACGGGTCGTACACGATCAGCGAGTCGTCGGGCTGGACGATGATCTTCAGGCCCGCGTTGGCGTGGAAGAAGCCCTTGTCGTACTTGCCGGTGCCCGCGGCGACCGGGACGTACGTCCCCGTGCTCTCGTCGAAGTCGAAGCTGCCGCCGGTCCCGCCGGGCAACTCCTCGTAGGCCGCGATCGACTCGATGTCCGGAGTGATCGCCTCGCCGATGCCGTGCTCACCCGTGAGGACGGTGTAGCCGCCCTCGCCGGTGTAGCCGCTGGGCGAGCCCCAGTTCTCGAGCGCTCCCGCGAGGAACGGCAGGAAGTCGCCGACGTCGTCGAAGTCGCCGTCGCCGTTCGCGTCGTAGCCCGACGTGAAGTTGCTGTCGTAGCCGCTGATGTTCGAGATGCCGGCGGCCTGGAGCTCACCCTTCGTCGCCATGTCGACGTAGACGAGCGGCTCGCTGATGTCGAACGGGTTCTCGACGTAGCGCCGGATCTTCACCGTGCCGTTCGAGGCGTCCCAGTTCGTCTTGCGGCCGCGGTAGATGTCCCCGTTGGCGCGCAGGTAGTTCGTGTTGACCGTCAGCGTGCTGCCGTTGGGGCTCATGTAGATGTCCCCGTTGCTGTGCACGCGACCGCCGATCGTCATGTTCGGGCCGTTGCTGATCTCGAGGTCGCCGGTGTAGAAGACGGCGAACTGGAAGACCGGCGTCGCCGCGGCAGCGACGAGCATGCTCCGCACGGACACGCTGTCGTCGATCGCGGCGCGCGCCGTGATCTCGAGCGGCAGGTAGTAGGTCAGCGTCCCGGTCGCGTCCCAGCTCGGGATGATCTCGACCAGGTCGATGGACTTCACCCAGTAGTCGACGTCCTGGTCCCCCACCGTCGCGGTGTAGGCCTTGTAGCTGCCGGCCGGGAAGAATTCGTTCCACTCCCAGTTCGCGAGCTTCTCCTGCACCTGGCGCTTGGCGATCTGCAGGGCGCCGCGCGCGAGGTACTCGGCCTCGGTGTCGTAGCGCTCGACCTGGCTGGCGCGGTCCTGCGAGGACGCGAGCACGACGCTCACGGCCACGAGGGCACCGGTGGTGAAGATGGTGATGACGGTCGAGGCCATCGCGAGGCCTCGCCTGCCGTTGCGGCAGGACTTCTCCCGGACGATCATGTCGACGCTCCGTTCCGCATGCGCACGGTGGTCTCCGCGCGGTGGCGATAGGCGTGGCCGTGCTGGTCGTACATCAAGAAGTGGATCTCGACCCGCACGGCGTCCAAGGGGATCTGGTACCCGGTGTCCTTCGAGTCGAGGAACCGGATGCGCTCGACGTCTCGCGCGACGACGCGCGAGCCCGTGTTGCCGACGCGGCGCACGAGGACGTTCGTCCCCGAGTCGTCGGTCTCGAGCGTGTACGAGATGGGCTGGGCGGTGTCCCACACGAGCTGTCCCGCCACGACGTCCGCGACGTCGGGTACGCCGTCGTCGTCGGCGTCGGCCGGGTGGAGGAACACGATCTCGCGGTTCACCCCGAAGTCGTCGCGCCCCGAGGTCGAGTGTTCGACGGCCGGCTCGTGGTCGATCAGCCCGTAGAGGTCGTAGTCCGCGTCGACGTCCCCGTCGTCGAAGTGGAGCGGGTACGAGCGCCCGTCGCTCTGGACCAGACCCGAGTAGGCGAGGTCCTCGACGATCCAGTCGAGCGCGCGGCGCGAGTTCTGCTGCGCGCGGTCCTCAACGCGGGTCGACAGCGTGCCGTTCCGCATCGCGGTGACCGTCTCGACGATGGTCCCGGCGAAGAGCAGCAGGACCAGGCTGCCGATCGAGAGCTCGAGCACCGTGAAACCGGCGCTGCCGCTCCTCGCTCGCGTTCCGTGTGCGATGGGCTTCATTTGCTGAGCACCGTCCTGAGCGCGAGGCTCCGCTCGCGACCCTCGAAGTCCTCCCAGGTGCAGGTGAGCACGACCGCGAGAGGGTCGGGCACGTCGTCGCCCGCCGTGTACTCGGGGTAGCTCGCGACGATGCGCTGCTCCGACAGGTGCAGGTCCTCGTACGCCGCGACGGACTCGCCGGGTCGGTACGGACTGTTCGCGTGCTCGACGAGGAAGTCGGGCGTCCGCGTGAGGAGGTCCTCCATCGCGGCGCGAAGGTCGGCGACGGCGGTCTGCGTCTCGCGACTCGTGCGCATGAGACCGGCGGAACCGATCTGGCTCGAGAACGCCGCCATGACCCCGACCGTCAGGATCGTCATGGCGAACATCAGCTCGAGCAGCGAAAAGCCGCCCGAGGCTCGGTTTCTTCCCCTCACAGGCATTGCCTCTCGGAGCCTTCCCCGCTCCGTGTTCCCGATCCCACGGGCACCCCTGCCCGACCCGCGTCCACGCCCGCGTGGGCGTTCCCTGGACCGCGGATGTCCTTCACTTCGACGCGGTCCGACGCGCCTCTTGAGGAGCGCCCGCGAATCGCGGCGGCCGCCCTCGGCGGCGCCGCGCAACCCGCGTCGGAGCGCCGGCTTGGCTCAGCCGGCCTTGCGCCCGGAGGCCGCGCCCTGCGCCCCGTCGCCCTGCTCCGCCGCGGCGAACAGGTCGTTGATCGTGCGGATCATCTCGTCGAGATTGGTGGGCGCCGCGAGGAAGGCCTGCGCACCGACGTTGCGCGCCTCCTCGACGAAGGCGCGCCCCTTGTAGATGCCCGAGAACATCACGACGGGCAGCGTCGCGGCGTCGTGCTGCTTGCGCACCTCGGCGCACAACTCGAAGCCGTTCATGCCCTCGACGAGGACGTCGGTGAGCAGCATGTCCGGACGGTTCTGTCCGATCGCCCGCACGGCCTCGTGCGCGCTCTTCAGGGAGATCACGCGGAACCCGGAGACCTCGAGGTAGTGCTGGCGCGGCGCCGGGCTCGACTGCGAGTCGTGGACGAACAGGATGGTCTTCATCGGTCGAGGTCCCTCAGAGCACCTGGATCAGGACCGGAACGATCTCCTCGATCGTCGTGAGCCCCTGCTTGCACTTGCGCAGCGCGTCCTCGGCGAGCGTCATCACGCCGTGGGCGCGCATCACCTCGCGGATCTCTCCGGTCTTGCCGGAGCGGCGGATGACGTCGCCGAGCTCGCGGTTGACGCTCATCACCTCGTAGAGTGCGACGCGACCGCGGTAGCCCGTGCCCGAGCAGTACTCGCAGCCCGCACCCTTGCGGTAGCTGAAGTCCTCGGTCACGAGCTTGGTCTTCTTCAGGAGGTCGGCGTGCATCTCCTGTGGCCGCACGACCTCGGAGCACTGCTCGCAGACGCGCCGGATCAGTCGCTGGGCGACGACGCCGCGCAGGGCGTCCGCGAGGATGAACGGCTCGACCTCGAGGTCCATCAGCCGCAGGATCGTCTCGGCGGTACCGAGCGTGTGCAGCGTCGAGAGCACGAGGTGCCCCGTCATCGACGCCTCGATGGCGATGTGCGCGGTCTCCTGGTCGCGGATCTCACCGACCAGGACGACGTCCGGGTCCTGGCGCAGGATCGAGCGCAGACCGCGGGCGAAGGTCATCCCGGAGCGCGCGTCGGCGTTGATCTGCGTGCCGCCCTCGAGGTGGTTCTCGACGGGGTCCTCGAGCGTGATGATCTTCTTGTCCGGCGTGTTGACCTCCTGGAGGAGCGCGTAGAGCGTCGTCGTCTTGCCGGAGCCCGTCGGACCGGTCGCCACCGCGAACCCGTCCTTGTTCGAGATCATCCTGCGCAGGTCCGCGAGCTGCCGCTCGTCGAAGCCCAGACCGTCGAGGTTGCGCAGCTTGCGCCCGCCGTCGAGGATCCGGATGACGGCGACCTCGCCGTAGAGGCACGGCGACGTCGCGATGCGCAGGTCGACGCGCGAACCGCCCATCTCCATCTGCGCGCGACCGTCCTGCGGGAGGCGGCGCTGGGCGATGTCCATGTTGGCCATCACCTTGATGCGAGCGATCAGCGAGCGCGACCACGAGCGCGGCAGCGTCAGCTTCGTGACGAGACCGCCGTCGATGCGGTAGCGCACCACGAAGTCCTCGCGGCGCGTCTCGTAGTGGATGTCGCTCGCTCCGGTCGCGAACGCCTGCTCGATCGAGTTCTGGACGATGCGGACGACCTGCTCGCCGGAGACCTCTTCGTTCTCGAGGTCCTCGTCCTCGGTGATGTCCTTGATCTCGACCGTCGGCTCGGAGTTCGACGCGTAGACCGAGTCCTGACAGCGACGGATCTCCTCGGGGTCCGCGTGGACGGCGAAGACGCGCGTGCGCAACAGACGGGAGATCTCGTCCAGCGTCGGCAGGTCGGTCGGGTCCTCGAGCGCGACCGTGGTGATCCCCGCGATGCGGTTCACGACGACGGCGCCGAAGTCGCGCGCCTGGTCCTCCTCGAGCTCGTTCGCGAGTCCGACGTTCAGGATGGCGGGCGACAGGTGGATCCACTGGACCTTTCCCTGGCGCCTCAGCGCGTCGGAGATCGCCGACTCCGTGGTGATCTCGAGTTCGACGAGTGCCTGACCGAGCTTCACGCCCTTCTCGCGGCGGTACGCGAGCGCCTTCGCGAGGCCGGCCTCGTCGATCACACCCTGCTCGATGAGGATCTCGCCCAGGGGGCGGTGGGGTGTCTGCGGTTGCACGGGGATGGTTCGGGGTCGCGGCCGGGGGGAGTCGCGGCTCGGGGAATCCGATTCATCGACCGCGCGACCGCCGCTGCCTTGACCCCTTCCTCGCGATCACTCGGGAACGCGGGGAGCGACGTCCCCCGGAGGCCCTGAGCGGCCACGCAACCCCTTCCCCGAAGGGACTTTCCGCCAGCTCGGGGCGGACTCAGGCCGCCAGCAATTCGTCCACGATCCGGGCGTGGTGCCAGCCGTGGAGCGCCGCGAACCGGACCCAGTGCGCCGCGCCGAGCGGCCCGAGCTCGCGGTGGCGCACCGCGCCGCGCGCCGCGAGGACGCGCGGGAGGTCGGCTCGGACCCGAGCGAGCGCGGCGACGTTCCCGTCGAGCGTGTCCCACACGATCGACGGGTCGGGGCGCGCCGGCGGGACCACGGTGCGCGGCGCACGACCGACGCCGCGCGGCATGGAGCCCGTCGAGAGGACGAGCAGCGCGAGGAGCGCCGGCGCGGGACGCTCGACCAGGAACGAACTCGTCCCCTCCGCGATCATCTCGACGTTGCGCAGCGCGAGTTCGTTCGCGAGGCACACGTGGAAGAGGTGCTGACCCGGCGACCAGTCGGAGCCGTTCGGTCGCACCCGGAAGAACTCGTCGTCGCCGACGTCGCGCCACGCCGCGGCGCGGTCGTGGAACGCGGCCAGCGTCTCGATGTCGTCCTCGATCGCCGGGAGGTCCGCCGGGATGCCGCCGCGCAGGAAGACGCGCGCGCCGTCGCGCTCACCGTAGACCGGTGCGTCCGTTCGGTAGGCGTCGTTCGAGCACATCAGACGAAGAGCGCCATCTGGAGCTCGCGCCGGTAGTCCGCGACGAGGTCGTGCTCCGGGCCGAGTGCGTCGAAGATCTCGAGCATCGCCTTGCGGGCGGCCTGCTCGTCGAAGTCGCGGTCGGCGTACACCGTGTCCATGAGCACGCGCAGCCCGGCCTCGTGCTTCCCGGCCGACGCCAACGCCTTGCCGTAACGGATGCGCAGCGCGAGATCGTCGGGCCGCTGCGTCGCCTCGAGCGCGAGTCGGCGCAGGTCGTCGTCGCTCGCCCGGTCCGCCGCGAGGGCCAGTCCGGCGCGCAGTGCCCGTCCGCGCTCGGAGTCCTGCATCGACGGGACGAGCGCGTCGTACGCCGCCCTCGCCCCCACCGCGTCGCCCTTCTCCGCCAGCACCTCGGCGAGGGCCAGTTCGACCTCCTCGCGCGGCGGTTCGGCGGCGTCGCCCGCGAGGTGGTCGCGGAGCTGCTTCTCGGCGCCCTCGAGGTCGCCGCGCGCGCGCGCCGCCTCGACGTTCTCGAGCAGGCCGCCCTGCTTGCGGATCCCGTGGTGCGCGAGGAAGGCGCGCACCTGGGCCTCGGGGAGCGCTCCCATGAACTCGTCGACGAGCGCGCCGCGGTGGACGAGCTTGACCGTCGGCAGCGACTGGATCCCGAGGCTCTGCGCGATCTCCGGTTGGCGGTCCGTGTCGATCTTCGCGAGGCGGAACGCGCCCCCCATCTCGTCCGCCAACCTTTCGAGGATCGGACCGAGCGTGCGGCAGGGACCGCACCACTCCGCCCAGAAGTCCACGAGGACCGGCACCTCCTGGGAGCGCTCGAGGACCTCGGCGGTGAAGTTGCGGGTGTCGACGTCGACGACGTGCGGGGAGTTCGCCATGCGAGGAGCATAGGACAGCGAAGCACGCGATCGCGCTCCGCCCGTGTCCGAACCTGCGCCCCGACGCGGACTCCAGGGCGCGGCGGCGCTCGGCCGTGCGACACTGCGCGGCGCCGGCACCCGCCGGCTCCTCCGACCGACCTTCGAACCGAGCGATGCACCAGCGCGAGCCCCTCCGCCCCCCCCGCCGTCTCCTCCTCGGCCCCGGCCCGTCGCCGGTCCCCGAGAGCGTCCTCGCGGCGCTCGCGCTGCCGACGATCGGGCACCTCGACCCGGCGTTCCTCGCGGCGATGGACGAGATCCGGTCGATGCTCGCCGAGGTGCTCGGCGCGCGGCGCGGGCGCACGACGGCGATCTCGGCGACGGGCTCGGCGGGCATGGAGACCTGCTTCGTGAACCTGCTGGAGCGCGGCGACCGCGCGCTCGTCGTGCGAGCCGGCGTGTTCGGCACACGCATGGCGGAGGTCGCGGAACGCGCCGGTGCGACCGTCGACGCCTTCGACGTGGAGTGGGGCACGGCGTTCGACGTCGAGGCGCTGCGCGCCTTCGCCGCGGGGCGCGAGTACCGCCTGCTCGCGGTCGTGCACGGCGAGACGTCGACGGGAGTCGAGCAACCGCTCGAAGGCCTCGCCGACCTCGCGGACGAGCTCGGCGCGCTGTTCGTCGTGGATGCGGTGACGACGCTCGGCGGACGCCCCGTCGACGTCGAGGCCTCGCGCATCGACGCGCTCTACTCCGGCACGCAGAAGTGCCTGGCCTGCCCGCCGGGACTCGCGCCGGTGTACTTCGGGGAGCGCGCGCTGGCGCGGCTCGCGTCGCGCACCTCGAAGGTGCAGAGCTGGTACCTCGACCTCGGGTTGATCGAGAGCTACTGGGGCAAGGACCGCGCGTACCACCACACCGCGCCGATCAACATGCTGTACGCGCTGCACGAGGCGCTGCGGCTCGTGCACGAGGAAGGTCTCGAGGCGCGCTTCGCGCGGCACG
This sequence comes from Planctomycetota bacterium, assembly GCA_041398665.1. Classification (GTDB taxonomy): domain Bacteria; phylum Planctomycetota; class UBA1135; order UBA1135; genus Rohdeia. The sequence continues at coordinate 44,798 of JAWKUH010000004.1, forward strand.
AGCGCGTGGCGCGTGCGCTGTGGGCCGGGCTCCGTGCACTCGACCTCGAACTCCCCGTGCTCGAACGCCACCGTCTGCGTCCGCTGACCGCGGTGCGCGTGCCGAACGGCGTCGACGAGGCCGCGCTGCGGCGCGAACTCCTCCTCGCACACGGCGTCGAGATCGGCGGCGGACTCGGACCGATGAAGGGCACGACCTGGCGCATCGGGACCATGGGAGCGGGCGCGACGCCCGAGAACGTCGCGACGTGCCTCACCGCGATCGGTGCGGTCCTCGGTCGCGATGCGCGAGCCGCGGTGCGAGCGGCAGAGTCGGCCGGTGTCTGACGGCGCCCAGCCGAGCCTCGGACACGCGCTGCGCCGCACGCTCGTCCGCGGCGGTACGGCGCCGCTCGCGGTGTTCCTCCTGCACCTCCTGTTCTCGAAGGTGCTCGAGCTCTATCGGCCGTACCCGGACCTCGACGTGCCGATGCACGTCGCGGGCGGCGTCGCCTTCATGTGGTTCGCGGACGTCGCGCTGGAGTCGTTCGCGGCTCCCTTCTCGACGCGACTGCGAGCGATCGTCGCGTGGCTGGCGACGTGCACGGCGGCGGTCTTCTGGGAGTTCGCGGAGTGGACCACCGACCGCCTCGACCTCACGCGTGCGCAGGGCGGCCTCGACGACACGATGCTCGATCTCCTCTGCGGCGCCGTCGGTGGGGCCGTGCTCGTGCTGCTCCGGACCGTGCGACGTCCGGACGAGTTCGCGGGTCGCGTGACCTGAGGACCGGTCCGTCGTCCGAGGCGCTGTGCTCGGCGCCTTCGGCACCGAGGACCACGCAGATTCACAGGGAGACACGGAGAACACAGAGGACGCGACGACTGTCACTGCGCCACGAGTCGAGACGGCGCATCGGTTCGACGATTCTCTTCGCGCCGCCGATGGCGGCGCTGCGTGGTCTCCCCGTCCTCTGTGGCTCCCTGTGATTCCTCTGCGCGGCCGTTGGGCCGCGCCACGCCTCGGCGGAGACGCGGGGCCCGGACGATCAGGGCCTCTCGAAGATGACGCGCCCCTGCGAGTCGCGCATCCGCAGGCCGGGCTCGTCGAGGTTCGAGAGCCCGAGTTCGAGGTGCTCGATCCCGGTCCGACCGGAGAGCTCGATCCCGGGTCGTCCGTCGTCGAGGACGTGCAGTTCGACGACGCGCCCCGTCGTCGGGTCGACGAGTCGGAGGCGTGTCGCACCGCGCGCGTCGATGCCCGCCTCGAGCACGGACTCGCTCTTCGCGTTGGCGAGTCGGAGCAGCGGCGAACCGTCGCTCGCCACGCCCATGAAGGCTCGCGGCCGTCCCGCGCGGTCGCTCAACATGAGGCGCGCGTCGCCGTCGCCCGAGAGGAACAGCTCGGAGCGCACGGCGCCCGCCTGGTCGTAGAGCCCGAACCCGCACGCTCCGCCGGGGCGCGTCCCGAGCCACACGCGGCGGCGCCCCTTCTCGTCGACGAGCACGAGTTCGCGCAGCGGCTCGATCTCCTCGTCCTCCGCGGCGGGCGCGTCGTCGGCCTTCGGAGGTTCCGCGGCCGGCGCGGGCTCGTCGCCCGACCCCTTCTCGCCGTCCTGCTCCGCGCCGGGCTCCTTCTTCTGCTCCTTCTTCCCGTCCTGCTCCTGCGCCGCCGCGCCGGGAGCGTCGAGCGCGGCGAACCCGCCGAGCAGCGACAGACCGAGCGCGGCGCCGCAGACCGCCGCGACGCGTCTCGCGCGCGTCGCGCTGCGTTCGAGTCGCGCGAGTCGAGCCTCGAGGTCGGCGATGCGGTGCGATTCGGTGGCGGACGGGTTCACGTGCACGGTGGCGCTCCTCGACGGACGGATCGTCCGCTCTGGGGTGGGAGTCGCCGCGCCGTCTGGTGGCGCGCCGACCGCGCAACGGTAGCCGAACGACGCGTGCGAGCGTGAGTCGGCCGGCCTGGAGGCCCGGCCTCTAGCTCCTCGGCACCGCCTCGCCCCGCCATCCGCCGAGGTCGCCGCGGACGATCCCGACGCCGAACGTCGCCAGGCGCGACTCGAGGTCCTTCGCCGCGACCCGACCGTTCGGCGGACCGGCTCCGGGACGGGGCGACTCGGCGAGCGAGCGCACGATCTCGAGCGCCGGAGCGACGCTCAGCACCTCCGCACGACCCTTCGGCGGCGCGAACGCCGTGCGCGACTCGACGGGCAGTCGCGTGTCGCCGAGCCCGCGCACCACGATCCCGAGGCACCACGGTCCTCGGCCGCCGAGACGACGCAGCCAGCTGGCCACGCGCGCGGGCTTGCGCTCCGGCTCGCGGATCCGACCGCGATGCGCCAGCGCGAGGAAGGCGCGCGCCGCCTTGAGCGCGAGTCCGCTCGGCGGCGCGACGGTGAGGCGCACGCTCGCCGAGCGCACGCCCTTGCCCGTGAAGTGTTCGAGGTCGACGACGTCGACGTTCGAGCCCTGGCGGTCGCCGAAGGGCTTCGGGAAGAAGAACGTGCGCGTGTCGCCGAAGAAGCGGCGTTCGCTCCACTCCCCGCCGATCAGCATGCGAACCGTGCGGTCGCGGTCCTCGAGCAGCATCGCGAAGCTCTCCTCGTCGAGCTCGCCGGGATCGCCCGCCGCCACGCCGAGGAGGACCTCGTTCGTGCGCACGAGCTTCTCCGAAGCGGCGCGCACGAAGGGATCGGTGAGTCCGCAGAACGCACCGGCCGAACACACCGCGGCGCGATCGAGTTCTCGCGCGCGTTCGTCGAGCGCGGCGACCTCGCTCGCCCAACCGCGGCGCCAGCACAGGTCGACCCAGTGGCTCCCGCCCTCGAGCGCGGCTCGCACCGCGTCGATCCCCGCCGGGCGCAGGCCCGCATCGAGCACGACGTCGCACGCCTCCGGTCCGTCGTCGCCGACGCGAACCTCGTGGACGCCCTCGGCTCTGAGGGCATCGACGATCCCGCGGCCAACGCGGGTCTCGGCGCGCCGCACCTGGATGATCATCTTCTGTGAACTCCTTCGACCGGAGCGGTGGCCCGGATGGACCGGCCGCGAGGCGCGCGCCTCACGGGCACGGACGCCAGAGCAGCGCGTCGGAGAGGACGAGGCCGCCGTTCTCGAACGACGCGGCCTGGACGTGGATCTTCGCCCCGACGAGGAACGGAAGGTTCGGGACGACGAAGCCGAACTGCACGCCGACGCCGGGGACGTGGTTCGTCGACCACAGCGGTCCGAGCACGACGCTCGCGAGGTCGATCCCGAGCACGCCGCCCGGCACGGGGAGCTGCGCACCCTGTGCCGCGCACGCGAAGACCGCGACGGGCGAGGCGGCGAAGGGTCCGTCGACGGCGAAGCGCACGAGCGCACCGACCGAACCGCCCGAGCGCAGCTCGAGGTCGAACGTGCCGTCGACCGTCTGCGTCGTCCCGCACGACTCGGCGAGCACCGTGTCCCACGCCGCGGTCTGGAGGTCGAGCGCGAGTTGAGCGCCGAGTCCCATGTCCTGCGCGAGGCCGACCGGACTCTCGTCGAACAGCACCGCGTAGAACGTGCACGCCGCGAGGTAGCTGCCCGCGAGCGTCGGATGGCTCCCGTCCTGCTGGTGCAGCGCGACGGGCGCGGGACCGGCGAGGTAGCGTTTCCACGCGAGTCCGACCGGCGCGACCTCGGCGCCTGCGGCGACCGCCATCTGCTCGTACGCCGCCGCGAGCGCGTCGGTCATCGCGTCGAAGTTCGGGAACGCCGGGCTGCACCACGCGCCCGCGCAGAACGGACCGCTCGCGCTCACACGTCCCCAGGTCTGGTAGAGCACGACGCGAGCCGCGGGCTCCGCCGCGTGGATCGACGCCGCGAGCGACACCGCTCCGGGGATCGACCAGGCCGCGAGTGCGTCCGGGATGGTCGGGAGGTAGCTCTGGTCCTGGAGCACCACGGCGTCCCAACCGCCCTGTGCGATCTTCGCGAGCGACGTCGGGTTCGTCGCGTGCGGCTGACCGCCGCCCTGCGGCGCGCCGAGCGTGTTGCCGCCCGGCGTGTTCGAGTCCTTCGTGAAGGTGTGCCCGCCGGACACGGCGAGCGCCTCGACGATCGAAGGCAGCGAGTTGACCGCGGTGTAGCTGTTCCCGAGGAACAGGACGGACCGGTCGTCGGCGCGCGGCGTCGCCGGCGCGAGGAGGACGAGGGCGAGTGCGAGTGCGATCGACATCGTGGAGCTGCGGCGGACCCGGAGGATACCAGCACCGGTTCGCGCCGCAGCGCACACCCGCGCATAGGACGGACGAGTGCGGACGGTCGAGCGCCCCGACCGTTCGACTCAGGCGCGGGCGGCGTCGAGGTCGGACTGGAGCGCGGCGTGCTGGTCGACCGCGAAGGCGGTCTCGGCGGTGAGCGTCGGGTGGTCCGCGCCGATCGCGACCGGCGCGACGTCCCCCACCGGGAACGTCAGGTAGTGCACCGACGACACGCGCGTCTCGCCGACCTGGCGCGGGTCGAAGACGGGGCGCACGAGCCTTCCGTCGGCGAGCTTCGCGTAGAGGTGCGCGGGGAGCTCGAGCCACTCCGCGAGCTTCGTCGCCCGCAGTGCAGGGTCGTCGATCTCGATCAGGAGCGTGCAGCCGAGTTCGCCGGGCCCGCCGATCAGCTCGTTGTAGGTCGCGACCTCGTGCGCGACGTCCTCGGGAGCGGAGCGCCGCTCGATGCGCAGCATCTCCTGCACCTGGTAGCGCACGGTCTCGGCGTTCTCGAACAGGAACGTCAGGTGCTCGCCGACGTGGACGCGGCGACGCGCCTTCTCGAACCACACGCGCTGCTGCATCGCAGGCCGCACGGCCTCGTACTTCTCGATGGGCAGGATCTGATCGACGCTCACTCGATTCATCTCTCGCGACCTCCGTCGTTCTTATCGCTCGAGCGGAAGGGCTCGCCCCGGTACGCCTTGGCGAGCACCGTCATGGGGTGCATGGGCTTGCGGCCGGCGTGCTGCGCGAACTGGATCGCGGCGAGCGGGCAGTCGGTGACCCAGACCTCCGCCTCGGCCTCGGCCATGCCCTCGAAGGCCTTCGCACCGATGCGCTTGCTGGGTTCGAAACCCTCCGTCTTCATCGCGTACGTGCCGTCGTGACCGCAGCACTCCTGCGTCAGGACCGGCGTCACGCCGGGCAGCTTGCGCAGGAGGTCGCGACCCTTGAAGCCGACGCCCTGCGCGCGCAGGTGACACGGCGCGTGGTACGCGACCTTGCAGCCGTCCTCGCCCTGCGCCGCCGGGGAGCTCGCGAAGTCCTCGTCGAAGCGCTCCTCCTTGCGGATCGACCACAGGAACTCGCTGGGGTCCATGACCGCCTCGGACAGGCGCTTCGCGCGCTCCGCGTCCTCGGGCGCCACGAGTTCGGGGTACTCCCGCCGCATCATCATCGAGCACGTCGGGTTGATCGCGAGGACCTTGGCGCCCTGCTCGACGAACGGCATCAGCCGGTCGAGGTTGTTCTTCGCGCGCCGCCGCAGACCGTCGAGGTCGCCGGACTCCCACGCGGGCATGCCGCAGCACTCGAGTCCCTTCGCGCAGGTGAGCCGCACCTGGTTGCGGCGCATGACCTCCACGGTGTCCTTCCCGATCTGCGGCTCGTTGTGCTGGACGTAGCAGGTCTGGAACAGGACCGCCTCGCCCTCGGGCTGTGCGGGGACGAGCCCCTCGCGCTCGGCCCAGGTCTCGAAGGTCTCGCTCGCGAAGTCGGGCAGGAGCTTGTCGCGGTGCACGCCGAGCACCTTCTCCATGAACCAGCGGTGCAGGCCGTTGCGGTTCATGACGTTCGCGAGCCCGAAGCTGGCGCGCGCCATCGCGCCGGCGCGGTCGGGGTCGCCGAGCACCTTGGCTCGCAGGCCGCGGCCCTCGCGCTTGGCGCGCTGGGCCTGGTAGCGGTGCACGAGCTTCGGGAAGTCGAGCTGGAACTCGTGTCCGTCGCGCGGCGTGTACGGGCACTGCACCTCGCACAGCTTGCACTGGAAGCAATCGTCCATCACCGAGTCGGTCTCGGCGCGGTCGAGCTTCGTCACGTCACCGTCGTGCTTCGAGTCAAAGAGGTCGAACAGCTTCGGGAAGCTGTCGCAGTACTTGAAGCACATGCGACACCCGTGGCAGATCTCGAAGGCGCGCGTCACCTCCTTGGCGAGCGCACCTTCGACCCAGTACTTCGCGTCCTTCGGGTCGTAGGTGAGCCCGTCGCTCGGCATGTACGAGACGAGCTCCTGACCGGGAGCACGGCGGTGCTGCGACGGATCGATCTCGTCGTACGAGCCGTGTGCGTGCGGGTCGCGCCCCGCTCCTTCGCCGTGGTCGTTCACAGGGTTCCTCCGTCGGACCGGCCCCTCACATGCGGACGCGCGCCGCGCGTCGGTGACGGTGCGGCGCGCGTCGCACGGGATCGCGCGCGACGTGTCTCGCGCGCGCCGCTCCTCAACCGATGTCGTCGAGGAGCTGTTGGAAGCGTCCCGCGTGGGACTTCTCCGCCTTGGCCAGCGTCTCGAACCAGTCCGCGATCTCGCCGAAGCCCTCGTCGCGCGCGGTCTTCGCCATGCCCGGGTACATGTCGGTGTACTCGTGCGTCTCGCCGGCGACCGACGCCTTCAGGTTCGCGGCGGTGTCGCCGATCGGCAGGTCCGTCGCGGGGTCGCCGACCTTCTTGAGGTAGTCGAGGTGACCGTGCGCGTGGCCCGTCTCGCCCTCGGCGGTCTCGCGGAAGTTGCCCGCGATCTCGGGGTAGCCCTCCACGTCGGCCTGCTTGGCGAAGTAGAGGTAGCGACGGTTCGCCTGCGACTCGCCCGCGAAGGCGTCCTTGAGGTTCTGGTGGGTCTTGCTGCCCTTGAGCTGTGCCATGTTCGGGTGTGGGTCGATCGTCGTGGTGGCGACCCGGGCGACGTGTCCAGCGCCGGTGTCGTGTTCCGAGTCCGCCCGAGGACGCCGACGGACGTCGGTTCCGCGGGAAGGAGGACGGCGACCATAGCGGAGGCTCGTCCCGCCCTCAACCTCGGTCGACGCACGGATCCAGGAGTGCAACGCGTCGCTAGGCGTTCGCGCGGTGTGCGGCGCGACCGCGCGGCGTCCGCCCCGTGCACGGTGAGAAACGACCCTTCTCACCCCGCCCCCGCCTCGACCCGGTCCGGATCAGAAGGTGAAGCGGAGCGCGACCGGGTTGCTCGCGTGGACGAATTGCAGCGCGGCCAGGTCGAACACGACCGCTGCGTGGTGCAGACGCTTGCCGAGGAGCGCCGCCGCCGGTCCGAACTGGGACGGGATGGCGATCGTCGCCGAGCCGTGCCCCTGGGCGTCGAGCACACCGAAGAACCCGTCGAGGACCGGCGGCCCCGCCGAGTAGAGCGTGAGCAGGAAGTAGTCGTCGACCACGAGCGGCAGAACGAGGTCGCCGTCGACGATCCCCGGATTGCCGAGCGTGCGACTGCCGAGGAACAGGTAGACGTCGCCCGCGCGCGCGGGTCCGGCGTCGAGCACGAGGTGCTGTGCTCCTCCGAAGATCACCGACACGCCCGCGACATCGGCCTCGAGCGTGCGGCACGGGCTGAACGCGTCGACGCCGGAGTAGCGCTCCACGCGCGAGATCCCGGAGCGACCGGCGTCCTCCGCGAGCGCGAGTTCGCAACCGCGCACGCCGACGCCCTCCGCTCGGGCGCCGCCGGGTGCAGCCGGCACCGGCCAGTTCGCGAGCGTGTTGCCCGAGGGGCCCAGCACGCGCACCGCGGGCGGGTCGGAGTAGAGCGCGTACACGACGCCGGCCACGGGATCGGCATCGAGACCGCGCAGCTCCTTCGAACTCGACGGGACGAACGAGTCGACGTGCAGCACCTGGTTCGACGTCGCGCTCGAGAGGATCGGCAGTCGGAATCGGTGCACCGTCCCGTCGAGGCTCGAGCCGGCCCAGAAGAGTCCGCCCTCGGGGTCGTTCGCGTCGGGGACGAAGGTGAGCGCCTCGACGCCGTCGTTGCTCGGGCCGGGGAACCACGCCGACACGTCGAACACGCGCAGCACGGTCCCCGTCACGAGGTCGAACTCGAGCACCGCGTCGGGCTGTTCGCGCGCGAGGTAGACCCGGTCGCGATTGGGGTCGGCGACGCAGACCGCCTCGAGGTCGCCGGGCACGCTCCACTGGGTGAGCACGGCGCCGCCGGGCGACAGCGCCGCGAGCAAGCCTTCGTCGCCGACGACGATCCACTGCTCGCGGCCCTCGTGCCAGGCGATGCCGCTCGCCTCCGACGTCGTCGGGAGACCGGTGCCGATCTCGACGGGGGGCCCGACGAGCTGCGCCCTCGCCGTCCCGGCGAGGACGAGGAGGGCGCAGGTCGTGGTGATCGAACGGTGGGACATCGAGCGGGAGCGCGTCGTGGACGGACCCCCTTCGAGCGTACCTCCGCCGGGTCCGACGGGACGGGACCGCCCCCTCCCGCTACTTCTGGGCGACGACGTAGGTCACCCAGGCCGGGCAGTTCTCGCCCTTCGCGTGCTTCTTGAACACGCCGTCACCGCTGACCCCGTCCTCGTCCGTGCCCTCCCAGTAGCTGTCGACCTGGCTGAACCCGGCGTCGCGGAGAACGTCCACGACCTCCGGCAGGTTCCAGAGACGCCAGTGGTACTCGAAGGCCTTCTTGATCCGCGTGCCGTCCTTGAAGCGGAAGTGGATGCGGCAGAGGTAGTCGCCGGTGGCGGGCCAGTAGGCGACCTGGTCCCAGACGTACTCGAAGCCCTCCGGGATCTTGCGGATCTCCTCCATCTCCTCGGCGGCCTCGGTGCCGCCGTAGATGTCGAGGATGTAGACGCCGTCGTCGGCGAGGTCCTCGCGGACCGCGCGGAAGTAGTCGAGGAGCGTCGCGCGGTCCGTGAAGATCATCCACGAGAAGTTCGGAGCGGTGCGCACCTCGGGCGCGCGACGGCTCGGCTCGCGCACGTCCTCGAGGTGGAAGTGCACGCGCGCGAAGGGGTCCTCGATGCCCTCGAAGTTGCGCGCCTTGCCCCACTCCACCGGGTCGGGATCGATGTCGTAGCCCTCGGCGGTGTTCCCGGGCGAGCGGCGCGCCCACTCCGCCATGAGGTAGCCCGTTCCGCAGAAGTCCTCGCGCAGGTGGACGGGCTTGCGTCCGGCGGAGCTTCTTGAACGTCTTGACGAGGAAGTCGACGTCGGTCTCCGGCGACTGAACGGCGAGCTGGTAGAGCTCGTGACGGTCGGCGGTCTTGGCGGTGAACACGCGCTTGGCCTTGCGCGCGGACTTCTTCTCGGCGGCCCTCTTCTTCTTGGCCGACTTCTTCGCCGACTTCTTGGCGGCGTTCGCCGCGCGCTTCTTGCCGCCCTTCCCGCCGGAGCGCGAGGACTTCGCGTCGTCCACGATCAGTTCGGGCACGGCGCGCCCGCGACCTCCGCTCCCACCCTTCCGATCCGCCCGCTTCTCGTTCGCCGTCTTGCTCATGGGTTCGTTCGCGCGCCGGAGGGGCACGTGCTCCGTCGACATGATCCGCGGACGTCGCGGCGGATCCAAGTCGGAACCTGCGAAAGGGCGCGCGCGCGCTTCCGCGCGCTCGGTCGACAGGACCGCGTCGCGATCACTCGTCGCCGTCGCCGTCGTCGTCGAGGTCGGAACTCGGCGCGCGGAGCACCTTCGCGACGGCGCGCAACACCGCTTCGTTCTCCCGCGCGCTGCGCACGGGGATCCGGATCGACCCCTCGAGATGTTGGGGCAGCGTGACGGCGCCCTCGAACAGCTCGCGGTTGAGGCGCGTGGCGAAGGCCTCGGGCTGCGGGACTCGCATGAGCACCCACGAGCCGTGGCTCGGCAACAACTCGACGCCGGGGATCGTCGCGAGGCGCGACGAGAGACGCTCGTGCTCGAGCTCCAGGCGGGCTTCGTCCATCTCGACCATGGTTTCGATCGCGCTGCTCCGAGCGCGTTCCGTCCCGCGGACCACGCGGCACGGAGGCCCGGCGTTTATACCCTTGCTCCGCGCGGCGTGCAGCGCCCCGGCCTCCCCCATGTCCGACTCCGCACCCAATGCTCGGAACCGCACGGCCTCGGTGCGGGTCCCCTGTTCGACCTCCAACCTGGGTCCGGGCTTCGACCTGCTCGGGCTGTGCCTGTCGCTGCACCTCGAGGTGGGCGCGTCGGCGCGCCCCGGGTCGGGAGAGGTCCGCGTGACCTCGGCCCCGGCGGACTGGCCGCGGACGGACGACCTGCTCGTGCGCGCGATCCGTCGCGGCCTCCGCGGCGCGCCGCTCGACGTGGAAGTCGAGGTGGCGAGCGAGATTCCGGTCGCTCGCGGGTTGGGATCGAGCGGTGCGGCGGTCGCCGCCGGACTGCTGCTCGGCGCCGCGCTCGCGACCGGCGCGGACGCTTCGGACCGCTCGCACCTCGTCGGACCGGCGGTGGAGCTCGAGGGGCATCCCGACAACGCGGTGGCGTCGCTCCTCGGCGGTTGCGTGCTCTCCGTCGCGACGGAGCGCGGGTGGCGGACGCTGCGACAGCCCGTGCACGCGAGCATCGGGTTCGCGGCGGCCTGGCCCCGCGCGACGCTCGAGACGGCCCGAGCCCGCGCCGTGCTCCCCGCGAGCGTGCCGTTCGCGCACGCCGCGGACCAGCCCCGTCGGCTCGCGGCGCTCCTCGAAGGACTGCGGGAGGGCGACGCCGAGCTCGTCGCGCACGGCACGCTCGACCATCTCCACGTCGATGCGCGCCTCCCGCTGGTCCCCGGCGCGCGCGAGGCCTTCGAACTCGCGCTCGAGGCGGGCGCGTGGTCGGCGACGCTCTCCGGGTCCGGATCGGCCGTGATCGCGCTCGGTCCGAGGGAACGGGCGGCCGAGATCGCGCGCGCGCTCGGACGCGGCATCGAGTCGCGCCAGCCCCTCGAGGACGCGCGCGAACTCGTCCTCGTCGAGGACGCGCCGCGAACCGTGGTGTCGTGACCCGCGGAGCGCCGGGGCGCTGGTATCGTCGTCGCCCCTCGACGCGGCCCGCGGGCCGGCCACCGCGCCACGACCATGCGATCCACGAACGTCCGCGTCCTCGCCCTCCTCCTCGCACTCGCGGCGCCCTTCGCGCCGGTGCTCGCCGCGCAGGAGCGGCCGGCGGAACGGCTCGCCGCGGCGCAGGAGCACGCGTCGGACGCGCGCTTCTTCGAGGACCCCGCCGTCGTCTCGACGCGGCGCGCGCCGCTCGCGGCCGACGAGCTCTTCGAGGTCGTCGACGTGATCGACGGCGACACCGTCCACGTGATGCGGAACGGGGTGAAGGAGAAGCTGCGTCTGCTGTCGGTCGACACCGAGGAGAAGCTCTCGGGCAACGCGGGGCTCTCCCCCACCAAGCCGGAGACGCTGTTCGGCGAGGCCTGCGCGCAGTGGGCGAAGCACTTCTTCCCCGAGTACTGCACGGTCGACGGCAAGGTGCGCGTGGGACTCATGTTCCCGGACGGCTTCGAACAGCGCGACGTCTACGGCCGTCTGCTGAGCCACGTCGTGCTGCCGGACGGCGTCGACTACCAGGTGCTGCTCGTGCGCATGGGCAAGAGCCCGTACTTCAACAAGTACGGGAACAGCAGCGTGTACCACGACGCGTTCGTCGCGGCGCAGCGCGCGGCGCGGGCGGAACAGCTCGGCATCTGGAACCCCGCGACGAACCGGCCGCGCACGCCCGACGAGCCCGAGGTGCGCCGACCCTACGACCGACTGCTGCCGTGGTGGGACGCGCGCGCCGCCGCGATCGACGCCGCGCGCGCGCGGCACGCCGCGAACCCGGTGATCGACGTCGACGCGGAATTGCCCGCCCAGGTCCAGCTCGCGGCCTACGCCTGCGAGGGCGGCGCGACGGTGCACGTGTTCGGGTCGATCGATCGCATCTTCGAGGAGAAGGACGGGAGTCGGACGCTGCTGCTGCGCACGGGCGACAAGGCGCGCGCCACGCGCATCCTGATCCCGCGCGAGCGCCTCGCGGCGTTCGACATGGAGGACCTGCGCGCGCGCGCCGAGCAGGAGTTCGTGCAGAACTACCTGGTCTTCACCGGGACGCTCGAGCCGAACCCGCGCGGCGGCTACGCGATGTCCCTCGACAGCCCCGACCGGATCCGCCTCGGTGGTCCCGAGCCGAAGCTCGCGGAGCCCGTCGAGGCCGGGGCGCGCTGACCGCGGCGCGGCCCCGGTGGTCCGCGCGATGGTCGAGAAGCGAGGGACGCGAGTCGCCGCCGTCGTCTGGCGCCGAAGGCCTGCAGCAGCTCGTGCACGTCTCGGGGGCGTGGCAGCGGCCTACCGGCCGCGCCCGAGGCCTGGAACACAGCGCCATTTCGTGCCGCGCGGAACCACGCGGTTTCACAGGGAGCCGGGGAGGACGGGGAGACGACGCGGACGTCGGACCGGAACCGTCCATCCCAGCGCACCGTTGCTCTCCTACTGCCGGTCCCGTTTCACCCGCATGTGATCTCCGCGTCCTCCCCGGCTCCCTGTGAACTGCATGGTCTTCGACGCCGAAGGCGCCGCGCGCAGCGCTCCGTCCGTCGCGGTCGTCAGGACGCGATCACACGACCCGCGAGCAGCGCCGCTGCACCGACCAGGAGGTGCAGGAGGACGTTCACGACGGCGAGGACGGCGTGCTTCGTCTCGACCAGGGTGAAGGTGTCCGCCGCGAAGGTCGAGTAGGTGGTGAAGGCGCCCATGAGGCCCACCATCCAGAAGGCGCGCGCTCCTTCCGTGAGCGCACCGGTGCGCTCCGCCCAGGTCAGGATCCAGCCGATCGCGAAGCACCCCAGCGCGTTGACCGCGAGCGTACCGAGGAAGGGTGCCGCGCCGAGGCGGATGCAGGCTCCGATCGTCGCGTGCCGCAGCAGCGCACCGGAGGCGCCGCCCAACGCGACGGCGAGCCACTGCCCGCCGCTCACGGACGCTCCCCGCGCGACTCGAGACTCCCGAGTTCCACCTGCACCGTCATCGGTTCTCCGTCGCGCTCGATGTCGAGCTCGACCGTCGAACCGACGTCGTACCTCAGGAGCACCGCGCGGAGCTCGTCGAAATTGCGCACCTTCTCGCCGTTGACCGCGTCGATCCGGTCGCCCGGGACCGTGTCCCCCATGCCCGTGAACATGGTTCCTCGCAGTCCGGCCCGCGCCGCCGGCGACCCGTCGATCACCGTCTCGATCCACACGCCGGGATCCGGACGGACCCGGTCGATCAACACGCCGAGTCCGGGCTGCGGCGGCTTGCCCGTGCGCAGGAGGTGCGGCACCACGACGTTCACGGTGTCGACGGGGATCGCGAAGCCGATTCCGCTGAACGCGCCGGACTCCGTCGCGATCGCGGTGTTGACGCCGATCAGTCGACCCGCGCTGTCGAGCAGCGGACCGCCCGAGTTCCCCGGGTTGATGGCCGCGTCGGTCTGGATCACGCCCGAGATGACCTCGCCGTCCTCGCTCTGCACGATGCGTCCGAGCGCGCTGATGATGCCGGTCGTGAGGCTCTGCTCCAGCCCGAAGGGACTGCCGATCGCGAACACCTTCTGACCCACCTCGAGGTCGCCCGAGCTCCCGATCGGGATCGGCCGCAACCGACTCCGCGGCGCGTCGATCTTCAGCACGGCGAGGTCGTGCTCGGGAGAGCTGCCGATCAGGGTGGCGAGGTACGGCTCGCTGTCCGCGAGCTTCACGAGGCAACGCGTCGCCCCCTTGACGACGTGGTGGTTCGTGACGATCACGCCGTCGTCGTTCCAGACGAAGCCGCTGCCCGTCCCGGACTGGACCGCGTGGTGCCCGCCGTAGAAGGTCGACGTCTCCGTGGTGACCGCGACGGCGACGGCGGAGGCTGAGGCGCGCCGGAACAGGTCGACGATCGAGGCCTCGTCGGCGCCGAGGTCCCCGCGCGGTGCGACGGTCCGCGCGGTGGCGTCCGGGTCGAAGGTCCGCGAGGGCGGCACGACGAGGCTCCAGAGGCGCGCGACGCCGACGGAGAACACGACGAGCGAGACCCCGAGCAGCACGAGCAGCAACAGGGACGAGAGCGGTCCTCTCTGGGAAGGTCGTTCCACGGCGTCGGAGGTTCCCAGTTGCGAACCGGGTGGGAGATCGATCGGGGGCGGCGGGAGGTCCCCCCTGGCTAGCCTTGGACCCGACCCGTCCACCGATCGGCGGGATCCAAGAGCATGAGCCCGGCGACCGAGCCCTGCAAGTCGAGCGCACCCGCGAGGCGCGTGCTCGTCGTTACGAGCGATCGAGCGCTGCGTGAGCGCGTGTCCGCGCTCGTGCGCGAGATGCGCGGCGGGTTCGACGTCGACGCGCTCGCCGAGGTCTCGACCGCGCGCGAGGTGCTCGCGAACGGCGGGCACGACGCCGTCCTCGTCGGTGCCGTCGTCGGAGAGCCGCACCGCGGTGCGGCCGCGGCGGAGATCGCGGCGACGGCGCCCGAGCGTCCCGTGCTCGCGCTCCACGAGTCGGAGGACCCGGACGACCGCGCGGTCCCGCGCGGCGTCGTCGGCTGGCTGCCGCTCCCCGGTCTGTCCGCGCCGTTCCTCGAGCGGCTGCTCGCGGCCGCCGTCGAGCGCCGCCGACTCGAGCACGAGCTCGCGATCGTGAGGAACCAGCTCCGCGTCGCGCACGCGCAGCTCACGAAGTTCGCGCAGATCGACCCGCTCACGAACCTGCTCAACCGCCGCGGCATGCAGCAGGTGCTGTCGCGCGTCCTGCACTGGGCGCGCAACGACGGCACGCAGACCGCCGCCATGCTCGTCGACCTCGACGACTTCCGTGCGGTCAACGAGACGCTGGGCCACGGGGTCGGCGACGCGTTGCGCGAGACCGCCCGGGTCCTACGCGAGAGCCTGCGCAGCGGCGACTACGCGCTCCGCATCGGGCGGCGACGAGTTCCTGGTCCTCATGCCGCGCACCGACCTCCGCGAGGGGCGCGCCGTCGCGGAGCGGACGCGCCCAGCCTGCGAATCCGCCCTCGCGCCGAGGACGGAAGCTCGACGCGACGGCGTCGATCGGCCTCGCCGACGTTCCGACACACCCTCGGTCGAGCTGCTGCTCGGTGCAGTGCCGCATGGTGGTGCGCGACGGCAAACTCTCCGGCAAGAACCGCGTCGCCATCGACACCGACCGCCCGCGCGAGGCGCGCGACGAGTCGGAGAACGAGCGACCTCGCCGCGTTCCGGTCCGGCGCGACGCTGCGCGCCGTGAAGCAGCCCATCCACAGCCTCGTGGACGAGCGCGTCGCCGGCTACGAGTTCCTGAGCCGGGGCGGACTGCGAGCCGTTCTCGATGCCGCAGGACTTCTTCCGGCTGTGCTTCGAGAACAACCTGCTCACGTTGGTCGACCACCAGTGCTTCCGCCGCGGGCTCGAGGCGACGAGTCGGCTCGAACCCGGCGTGCACTGCCACCTCAACCTGTTCCCGTCGACGATGATCGACGTGCCGGTCGCGCACCTGCTCGACTCGCTGCCCAAGGACCGCTCGCCCGAGCAGTACTGCATCGTGAGACCTCGGAGCAGCAGATCATCGGCGATCCGTCGTACCCGCAGGAGCCGGTCGCTGCGCTGCGCGCGAGCACGGGTGTGAAGATCGCCATCGACGACGTCGGCTTCGGTCGGAGCTGTCTCGAGAGCCTCGCGCTGCTCGAACCCGACGTGATCAAGATCGACCGTCGCTGCGTCGGCGGACTCGCGCACGGCGCGGACAAGCGGCGCTTCCTCGACCGCCTGCTCGCGGTCTCGAACAGTCTCGGCGCGGAGGTCGTTGCCGAGGGCATCGAGACGCGCGACGACCTGGTCGCCCTCGTCGACATGGGCGTCGAGTACGGACAGGGTTTCCTCTGGGGTCGTCCGGCCTGACCGCGCGGGCCCCCGGAGGGGCCTCGGACCGGAGGCGGCGGGAGACGCTTGGCGGACGGAGGTCGCGGCACCATGATGTTCCGCTCGAAAGGCCGACCATGAGCGACTCCAACCACCCCCACTTCGACGACAAGGGCGCCGTCCACTGGCACACGGACCTCGCCGAGGCCCTGCGCGAGGCGACCGCCGACGAGAAGCTCGTCTTCATCGAGTACGGTCGCGCGAAGTGCACGAACTGCCGCGCGCTCGTCCAGAACGTCGTCCCGATGGAGGACGTCGCCAAGCTCCTCGGCGAACGCTACGTGTGCCTCGCCGCCGACTGCGACGAGGGCGACGACCAGATCGACTCCCTGGCGATGAAGCTCGACGGCGCGGAGATGCTGCCGTTCGTCATCGTCACCGACGCGCGCGGCCAGTTCCTCGACGGGATCTCGGGACGCGTGTCGCACGACGCGTTGATGCGGCTGCTCCAGCGTCTCAGCGAGTGAGCGCCTGATCGCTCCGCCGACGTGCGGCCGCGGCTCACCCCCGATCGCGGCGCGACGCCCGTCCGGCGAGGGCCATGACCGCGCGCCACACCGGACGCGGCGCGGCGTCGAGCAGCGCGAGCGGCAGCGCGACGCCGAGCGGGAAGCGCACGCGCGGTGCGCCGCGCTCGATCCCGCGCAGGATGCGGCGCACCGCTCGATCGGTCGGCCACAGGAACGGCAGGGGGTGCTCGGCGTCCGCCGTCATCTCGCTCACGACGTAGCCCGGTTGCACGTCGACGACCCGGACCGCGCTGCCACGCAGGTCGATCGCGAGCGTCTCGAGGAAGACGGAGAGCGCGGCCTTGCTCGCGGAGTAGGCGCCGCTCGACGGCATTCCTCCGGTCCCGGCGAGGCTCGAGATCCCGACGAGCGTCCCGCGCTCGCGCGGCGCCATGCGTTCGAGCCCGGCGACGAGCACCGCGGTCGCACCGAGGACGTTGACCTCGAACGTGCGCCGCACGTCGGTCCACGGGAGTCGCGCGGCGTGTTCGCCGAGCCCGACGCCGGCGTTCGCGACGACGAGGTCGAGGCCGCGCCCCTCCGCTCCTCCCAGTCGATCGTCCCACGCGAACACCGAGGCGCGCGCGGCGTCGGTGTCCGCGACGTCGAGCGTCTCGACGTGCAACGTGCCGGTGCGACCTCGGCAGGCCTCCGCCAGCTCGCGCAACCGTTCCTCGCGGCGCGCGATGGCCACGACCTCGCAACCGCGCTCGACGAGTCGGAGGCAGAGTTCGCGCCCGATCCCGCTCGACGCCCCGGTGACGTAGGCCCGCTCGATCGTCGTCGACACCGCCGCAGCCTACGGACGCGGCGACGCGCCGCGGGAACTCGATCCGGGGCCCCGCGGTGAAGGGACTGCAAGGGGGACGACAAACTTCGGCGCGCGCGCGAAGTCGACGACCGCGCGTCCCCCGGGATGTGCGATGTAGAGCGCGGGGAGGGCGGCTCCGGACCGCGGGAGATGCGGTTTCGACCGGGACCGGGCGCCGTAGGACGCACCCGCTCGTCGGGTGCTCGCACGACACCGACATGGGTCGACGACAGAACAGCTATCGCACGATCTGGATCAGCGACCTGCACCTCGGCACGCGGGGCTGCAAGGCGGAACTCCTGATCGACTTCCTGAAGCGCCACGACTTCGAGACGCTCTACCTCGTCGGCGACGTCGTCGACGGGTGGCGCCTGCGGCGCTCGCCCTACTGGAACGCCGCGCAGAGCCGCGTCGTCCAGCACCTCCTCAAGCGCGCGCGCAAGGACGGCAACGTCGTCCTCGTGCCGGGCAACCACGACGAGGCGCTGCGCGACTACGTGGGCTACGACTTCGGCGGCATCTCGCTCGTCAAGGAGGCCGAGCACACGACGGTCGACGGCAAGCGCCTGTGGGTCGTTCACGGCGACCAGTTCGACGGCGTGATGCACGGTCACAAGTGGCTCGCGATCCTGGGCGACCACGCCTACCAGTTCGCGCTGCGCGTGAACCACGTCTACAACTGGTGGCGCAAGGTGCGCGGCAAGCCCTACTGGTCGCTGTCGCAGTACCTCAAGAACAAGGTGAAGAACGCCGTCGACTTCATCTTCGAGTTCGAACAGCAGCTCGCCCACCACGCGAAGAAGCGCGGCTTCGACGGCGTGGTGTGCGGCCACATCCACCGCGCCGAGATCCGCGAGATCGACGGGATCCTCTACGCCAACGACGGCGACTGGGTGGAGAGCTGCACGGCGCTGGTCGAACACGACGACGGCCGGCTCGAGATCCTCGACTGGCCGAGCATCTGTGCGGCGCGCGCCGCGGACGAGGCGCAAGCGGTGCTCGTGCGCGAGACGAAGGTCCTCGAGTTCGAGGAAGAGGAAGCCGAGGCCTGAGCGCGTCGCCGCGAGGACGACCACCGAAGCACCTTAGATACCCTCCCCGCGGTGGCACGCATCTTCTACTCGATGGCCGGCGAGGGCCGCGGGCACGCGACGCGCGTCCGGACGGTCACCGACCACCTGCGCGAGCGGCACGAACTGACGCTGCTCGCGCCGGGCGACGCCTACGAACTGCTCGAGAAGGCGTACCGCGCGAGCGACGTCCGCGTGCAGCGCATCCCCGGGCTGCGCTTCGCCTACGACCGGAAGCAGAAGGTGTCGCAGCTCGGGACGGCGGCACTCGTCGCGCGCTACGCCCTCGCCCTGCCGCAGATCGACCGCGAGCTCGCCGAGCTCATGCGGCACCACCGCGCCGACCTCCTGCTCACGGACTACGACCCGGGCGGTCCGCGCGCGGCGAAGCGCGCCGGCGTCCCCTACGTCGCGCTCGACCACCAGTCGTTCTTCAACTTCTCGGACCTCTCCTGGTTGCCGAAGAAGTTGCAGCACCGCGGCGCGTTCGTCGCGCGCATCAACCGCTTCCTCTACCACGGTCAGCGGCACACCATCTCGTCGTCGTTCGACCCGATCCGCTCCCGGGCGTGGAGGACCGCGTGACGTTCGTCGGTCTCAAATGCTGCGCACGCCGATCCTCGCGGCGACGCCGGGCTTCGGCGACCACGTCGTCGCAGTACTGCCGTCGGCAGGTGCAGGAGAACGTGCTCGCGACGCTCGCCGCCGCGCCGCTGCCCGTCCGCGTCTTCGGTCTCGGCGAGCGCGAACCGCGCGGAGCGATCACCTTCGAACCGATCAGCGAACAGGGCTTCATCGAAGCCCTCGCCCGCGCGCCGCGCCGTCGTCGCGTCGGCGGGCAACCAGCTCCTCGGCGAGGCGCTCTACCTCGGCAAGCCGTTCGCGCTGCCCGAGATCGGGCAGTACGAGCAGGAGATCAACGGTCACCGGCTCGAGCGCCTCGGCGCGGGTCGCGCGATCGCCTGGACCGAACTCACGTCGGAGGTGTTGGAGGCGTTCCTCGACGAGAGCGAGCGCTACCGCGACGCCGTCGACCGCGAGCTCGCGGGCAACTCGGCGGCGGTCGCCGCGGCGGAGCTGGCAGCTCGCGGAGATCGGGGCGGTCTGAGACGGAGTCCGTCCCAGGGGGAGCCCCCGGTCGGCGGTCGCGCGGGCGGTGTCCGGTCGAGCGACGTCTCGGCCGATGGAGCCCGGATCGGAACACCCGTCCCAGGCTCCTCCATGCTCGTGCTCGCCGCTCTCGCGCTCTCGTCCGCGCCAGCCGCTCGTCCAGCCGCTCGCCGCGCAGGTCGGCGACGAGCCGACGCTCGTCCACGACGTCCGCCACACCGACACGATCCCCGCCATGACGCGGACGTACGACGTCGCGGCGGGAGCCGACGTGCTCGTCGAGGTCGGCGGGTACCGCGGCTCCGAGGACGGCCAGGCGACGCAGCCCACGTTCGCGATCGCTCGCGACCGCGCGACGGGCAGCGAGCGCTGGCGCCGCGCCGACCCGTCGTACGAGTACGCGGAGGCCGTCGCGCTCTCACCGGACTCGACCGTCGCGTACCTGACGGTACGAACGACCAACACCGCTCAGTCCGTGTACGACGACGGCGTGATCGCGCTCGACACCGCGACCGGTGACGAGCTGTGGCGCTCGATCGGCGCACCCGCGCCGGCGCTCGCTCTCGACGTCTGGGTGACGTCGTTCGCCGTCTCGACCGACGGTGCGACCCTCTACCAGTTCCGGGTGCGCGACCTCCTGGCCGGCTTCCCGGCGACCGGGATCCCCTGCTGGATCGTCGCCCTCGACGCCGCAACGGCGCGACCAGGTGGGCGGTCCCGGTCGACGGCGAGAGCCTCCCGTCGCGCAGGGCTCTTGCCGCACGGAGTTCATGGTCCTTGAGCGTCGACGTGACGAAGGTCTTCTCGCGTTCCGACGGTCGCGCCGAACGGAGCGTTCCTCGCCGCGTTCGACGCAACGAACGGCGCGGAGGTCTGGCGGAGTCCGCTCGACGGAGCGGGTTCCGTGACGCCGCCCCGCCGATCGTCCGTCCGGACGGCACCGGCGTGCACGTCGTGACGCGTACACGGAGTTCGGTTCGCCGCCTGTCGGCGAGATCCTCACGTTCGATCCGTCGACGGGCGCCTCGATCGCATCCGTACCGAACGGCCTTCGACCTGGCGCGCCGTCGCCCTCTCCCGCGGGAACGGATCTCGCGATCGCAGGGAACGACGAGCGCCGGATTCGGCTTCTTCGGCCACGAGTTCGAGGTCCGCGAGGTCGGTTCTCGCGACCGGCGCGGTCCTGCTGTCGGACACGCGCAGCGACCCCGTGGGATGGGCAGTCGCGACGGACATCGGCTACGGCCGGGGCGGCACCTCGATCGTCGTCTCGTGGCTCCACGGCGATGCCGCGCCTTCCGAGTTCGACGCGAACCTCTGGTGCCTCGACGTGTCGAACGGCGCGACGATCTGGGAGGACACGAACACCTCGCCGACGTGCAGAACTCGTGGCCGCAGGAGGACTGGCCTTCTGACGTCCACGATGCGCCGGGTGGAGCTGTCTGCAGCCGGACCACGGCGCTCGTGCACTTCACGTCCTGGCTCGAGGACGACGCTCGCGGACGAGGTCCTGACCTCGACGCACCTCGTCGCCGATGGGACGCCGCTCTCCGAGGATTTCGACGAGGACCGCATGCCCACCGCGACGGACGCGACGGCCGCGTGT
The DNA here is from genome assembly GCA_041398665.1 of Planctomycetota bacterium. GTDB lineage: Bacteria > Planctomycetota > UBA1135 > UBA1135 > Rohdeia. The sequence goes on from JAWKUH010000004.1 coordinate 65,746, forward strand.
GGTTCGGACCGGCGGCGGGCCAGGTCACGACCTGGACGAACCACGAGTCACAGGAGGTCCGCGCCGGTCGTCGGCGTGCGGCTCGACGTGCTAGGGACGCCGCGACGGAGTCGATCAGCTCGACGACGTTCCTCGACGACGTCCCTGGGGTCGGAGCACGACGCCACCCTGTCGCCCGACGGCCGGTTCGTCGCGATCGAGCAGCGGACGGCGACGGGTTGGCGGCTCTCGGTCGTCGACGCGGCGACCGGGAGCACGGTCCACACCGACGACGACTTCTCCTCGGCGGGCAAGTGTGTGGGTTGAGCGCAGACTCGTCGCGCCCTCGTGTACTGGTCCGGTCCGAGCACCTCCGAGGTCGTCTCCGTCGACGCGGCGACGTGGACGCAGCAGTGGTCGCGGAGCGTGACGCTGCCGCCCGGCATCGCGTTCGGACTGCACGCCGATCTCCTCGTCGACCCGATCGACGGCGCGGCGATCCTGCTCCGGAGGCACGGCCTCGCCTCGGGACCGATCGACCTGCTCACGCGCGTCGACGCGACAGGTTCCGTCGAGTACGAGTTCACCGCCCCCGCGCACGTCGATCCCGTCGTCTCGAGCGGCGACGTCGTCGGGACGCTCTTCCCCTACGGCAGGGGCGTGGTCTTCGGCGGGCTCGTTCGCCGCATCGCCCTCTCCGCCGACTCGTCCGTGCTCTACGGTCCCGAGCGATGGACGTCGCCGTCCGTCGGGACGTTGGTGCTCGGGGCGCCCGCCGCGCCCACGGCAGCGGCCCTCTGGGTCGCGCCGATCGGGGCCTCTCCGGCGCTGCGGACCGAGATCGTCGACCTCGCTCCGTCGAAGGACGGTCGATCCGTACACGTCCTGCTGCGTCACTTCGACGGCGACCTGCTGCCGTTGCGCGCGGAAGTCGTCACGCTCGACGCGGCGACCGGAGCACAGCTCTGGAGCCACGAGTTCGCGGACGAACTCGGTGAGGTCCGGACGCTCCGTTCGCTCGCGTCCGGTTCGCGCCTCGCGGTCGTCGCCTCGCGCGGCACGCGGCCGGAGGGCGGGAAGGGCGGACTCCTCGCGATCCTCGACGCCGCGACCGGCGTGGAACTCTCGCGCGCGGAGATCGACGAGCCGGCGGGCGCCCACTTCGTCGACGCCGCGTTCGCGGACGCCGGCGTCGTCCACACCGTCGGCACGCGCTCCGACGTGCTCAACGACTCCGACGGCGCCCTCCTGCGCTGGCAGTTCCCGCCGCTCCTCCAGGGACCCGACGAGGTCTCCGTCGCGACGGGCGGCACGGTCGAGCTGCACGTCGATCTCGAGGCCGCGCTCGCCGGCGACGTCTACGTCGTGGTCGGCGGCGTCTCGGGCACGTCGCCCGGCACGCCGCTGCCGGGCGGACTCACGCTGCCGCTCAACACGGACGCGTACACCGACTGGTCGATCGCTTCGGCGAACTCGGCGGTCTACCAGGCCTCGCTCGGACTGCTCGACGCCTTCGGGGACGCGCACGCGCGCCTCGTCGTGCCGCCGCTGCCCGCCGCCTTCGTCGGTCTGCCGCTCGTGCACGCCGCCGTCGCCTTCGACGCGGCGAGCGGCACCGCGAGCGTCGCGACGCAACCCGTGGGGCTGCAGCTCGTCCCCTGACGCGCCTCGGCGGGGACCGCGAACGGGAACGGCGGACACGACGGAACGGAAGGCCCCTGCGGGCCGGGTCAGGGACTAGCCTGGGATCGTCCCCTTCCGGAGGAACCGCCGTGCTCGTCCTCGCCCACACGATCGCTCTCGCTTCGCTCACCGCCGTCCCGGCGCAGACCGACGACCCGACGCTCGTCACCACCGTCGTCCACGCCGAGACGGCGCAGGGTCGGTCGCGCGGGAACGACACCGCCGCCGCGGGCACCGTCGCGGTCACCGTCGGTCAGATCCGCGACGACGCGGTCGGTGCCGGCTCCGTCCGGCTCGCCTTCGTTCGCTGCGTCGAGCGCACCACGGCGACGACGCTGTGGCGGGTCGACGATCCGAGCGCGGACACGGCGCTCGCCGTCGCTCTGTCGCCCGACGGCGCGACGGCCTTCGCCGTGCTGCGCACCCCGTCGATCGGCGGTGCGCCGGGACTCGACCAGGTCGTCGCGTACGACACGACGAACGGAGCGGAGCTGTGGCGCACGACGGCGCAGCTCCCCTACGGCGACCCGTACCTCGCTTCGGACGTCGACGCTCTCGTCGTCTCGCCCGACGGCACCCGGCTCCTGCGACTCGACTTCGCCATCGCGACGCAGAGCGAGATGCGCCTGCGCAGCATCGACACCGCGACGGGACAGGTCGACTGGACCACGACGAGGCTCGGCTACGACCCGTCGGAGTACTACCAGAGCACGGAGTCGAAGTCGCTCGACGTCGCGCCCGACGGGAGCCTCGTGTTCGTCTCGTTCGTCACGTACTCGGGGGGCACGTCCGACGGCAACGTCGGCGCCTGGTCGACGACCGACGGCACGGAGCAGTGGGTCACGACCTACGCGACGCCGAGCGTGACCGACGTCGTCTCGCGGCCCGTCGCGACCGCCGACTCGAGCGGCGTGCTCGTGATCACGCACGTGCTCCCGCAGGGTTCGCCCCTCGGTCCGATCCGTCGCCTCGCGAGCAGCGACGGGAGCGAGGTCTGGAGCACGCCGGTCGACTTCACGGCGACCTGCCTCGAGCTCTCGCCGACCGTCGCCGACGTCGCGGCGGCGGGTTGGCTGACGACGGTCCTCCCGAGCAACGACGACGTCGCGCTGCAGTCGTTCGACGTCGCGACGGGCGCGTCGAACTGGTCCGTGGTGCTCCCGCAGACCGGTTCGCTCGACGAGCCGTTCGACCTCGTGTTCGCGCCGGACGGTTCGCGGCTGTTCGCCCACGTCCACCGCACGCCGGACGCCTTCGGCGCGCCGAACGTCGTGGAGGTCGTCGGCGTCGATCCTTCGACCGGAGGTTCTGCGACGTTCACGAGCGTCGCCGTCGAGAGCGAGTTCGCGGACGACTTCTTCCTCGACAGCGCGATGGTCCAGGGCGCGGCGCTCGCCTTCGGCGGCTACGCGCGCCTGCACGTCCCGCAGTACGACTCCCTCGGCGACGATCCGCGCTACGGCGTCGACGCGGGCGGCCAGATCGCCTACTCGATCGCCACGGACGACGAGCTGCCCGAGACGGCGGACGTCGTGGGGCGGGTCTGGATCGAGCCGGACGGCGCGCACGTGCTGAGCTGGAAGTCGTGGTACCAGGACGGGCTCCAGACCGCCGGCATCCGCATCGAGCGACGCGACACGGCGACCGGTCAGGTCGTGTCGACGTTCGAACTCCCGATCGCGGCGCCGACCGCGGACGCCTTCGACGTCGCGCTCTCGCCCGACGCGCGCCTGCTCGCCGTGCAGCGCAACGTCGCGATCGGCATGCGTGGCATCTCGGTCTTCGACGTCCGGACCTCGGCGCTCGTCGCCGAACACGTCCCGGCGACGACGATCCTCACGTCGTTGCTCGCGTGGAGCGACGACAGCACGCAGGTGCACTGGCTCTCGCGCGGGACGTTCGGGAGCCGCGGCATCCTCGACGTGACGACGGGGCAGGCCGTCCTGTCGACGACACTGCTCTCCGGCGTCTTCAACTTCGGTTCGGTCACGCCGCGCGGCCTCGTCGTCGACCCCCAGAGCGGTGCTTCGTACGAGCTCTACCACGCCTCGAACCCGACGTCGGCGATCGACGAACTCGTGCTCGCGCGCCGCGACACCTCGGGCGCGGTCGTGTGGTCGAAGTCGCTCCCGTCGAGCAACGTGTTCTTCACGCCGAACACGCTGGTCTCGCGGTCCACGCTCGGTGGAGCGACGTTCTTCGGCGACGTGCAGGACGCGCTCGCCCTGTCGCCCGACGGCGCCACGCTGTACCTCACCGACATCTACCAGTCGCCGACGGGGTACGGCTCGCGGCTCGGCGCCTTCGACGCGTCGAACGGTCAGTTCCAGTGGATCGCGGGATCGACGACGGCGCCCGGTGCCTCCCCGCGCAGCGTCGACGTCGAGGCGTCCGCCGACGGACGCTTCGTGCACGTGCTCGCCGAGGGCCGCGGCGCGTCGCAGGTCGACCCGCTGCGCGCCCACGTGTTCGCCTACGACGTCCAGTCGCACCAGCTCGCTTGGCAGCGGACGCTCGACGAGTCGATCGCGCGCGCGCGGGAACTCGTGTCTCTCGGTGAGGGCGGACGCGTCGCCGCGATCGTGGTCACGGGCGACCAGTTCGCGACGACCGGCGGGTTCGTCGCCGTACTCGACGGGGCGAGCGGGACCGAACTCGGTCGTGTCGTGCTCGACGAGCCGCAGGGCGGCGAGTACGTCGACGCCGACGTCGACGACGAGGGTCACCTGTGGATCGCCGGAGCGCGCCGGACCGGCGTGTGGGGCACCGACGGCACGCTCGAGCGCTACGACCTCCCGTCGCTCGCGCAGGGGCCCGACGAGCTCTCCGTCTCCGCCGGCGGCGCGGGCGCGCTCCACGTCGACGCACCGGCCTCGCGCGCAGGACACGTCTACCTGCTCGTCGGCGGCGTGTCGGGCACGAGCCCGGGGACGCCGCTCACCGGAGGGCACGTCCTCCCGCTCAACTTCGACGTGTTCACGCAGTTCTCGATCGACGCGGCCAACTCGCCGCTCTACCAGGGCTCGCTCGGACTGCTCGACGCCGCGGGCGACGCGCACGTACGCCTCGTGGTGCCGCCGCTGCCCGCGGTGTTCGTGGGGCTGCCGCTCGTCCACGCCGCCGCGACGTTCGACACGACGCTCGGCGTCGCCAGCGGCGCGACCTCGCCCGTCGCGCTCACGCTCGTGCCCTGAGCACGGACCGACGGCGATCGGTACCGGACGGAGCCGCCGCGGGTAGCTTGTGCGCATGATCGGCGCACTTCTGCTCGCGGCGGCTCCCGCGTTCCCGCTCTCCTCCACCGCCGAGCCCGTCGCGACGGACGGCGCTCGCGCGACGGCGACGCTCGTGTTCGGGGACCAGGCCCTCGTCCGCGGCGACGACTCGTCGGCGACGTTCCGCCGCGTCGGCCCCCGCGGCGAGCCGCTGCTCGAGGGCGCGCCCCGGACGACGAGCGAGGAGGCGCGACTCGCGGCCGCGCTGCGCGGCGTGCTACGCCGGGAGACGGCGACGCTCGACGGCGCGGGCGCGCAGGCGCTCTTGGGTCGAACGCGTCTCGTCGGCGCGCGCACGCTGCCCGCGGACGACGCGGGCGAGATCGAACGCTGGAGCTCGGCCGACGTCCCGTCGCACGCCTCGCTGTGGTTCCGCGCGGCGGTCGACCCCGGGACGCGCTACTTCGTGCCCTGCGCGCCGACCTCGGACGCCGCCGGGGCGAGCGTCGCGCTCGGACCCGCGTTCTCGCCCGACGCGCAGGACCTCGCGGCCTGGATCGTCGGGCTCGAGCTGCTCGCGACGCACGAGGCGGAGCTGTGGGAGCGCGTCCGTGCGCACACCTCTCGCGCGGGTCGCGCGTGCGCTCCCGGTGAACTTCGCGGCGACTCGCCCGAGGAACTCGTCGCGCTCGCGGACGACGTCGCGGCGATCGGCTTCGACGACGACGCGATCGCGGAGTGCTGCACCGCGTCGTTCGACGGCACGACGCTGCGGACGCACGCGAGCCTCGACGCGGCGGCGCTGGCCGAGGCGCTGCTCCAGTGCGGTGCGTCGCCCGACGACGTGGGGCGCGCGGCGCTCGCTCTCGAACCTGCGGCCTTCCGAGCGCTGTTCGCCGCGCAGTGGGACGCGTCCGCGTTCGTCGTGGGCCGCGTGCTCGCGACGGCTCCGGAGGACGGTGTCGACCTCTCGCGCAGCGCCTTCGAGCGCAGCACCGAGGCGGGTCGCGCGAAGGCCGAGGCGCTGTTGCGCGCGGCGGGCGGCGCCGAGCGCTGAGCGGCGTCCGTGCGGTGCGCGTCGCGGCGACGGCGCGGACGACGACGGAGCTCGGTGTGAGCACCGCGGAGTCCGTCGCGACCCGCGTCCTCGACGGCGCGTTGACGCACATCGACCAGAAGGTCGCCGAGGGGGACCGCGTGATGGGCGTCGTCGGCGACGACGCCTGGCTCCTCATCTCGGGGACGCTCGTGGTGCTCCCCGACGTCCAGGTCGCGCGCATGGAGTTCGGCGAACGGCGTTCGTCGTTCCGTCTGCTCCACGACCTCGCGACGCGGCGCGACGTCGGCGCGCGGACGAACGCGGAGGGCGAACTCGTCCTGTTCGACGACGCGGGCGAGCTCTGCGTCCTCTCGCTCGGCGACGACGCGCTCCCGAAGGCCATGCGCTTCAGCGACGCGGTCGCCGAGCGACGCTACGAGTACGACGAGTGGAAGTCGTTCGGTGGCCTCGTCGTCCCGGCGCGCTACCGCGAGATCGGGGCGCGCGCCACGTCCGTCGAGATCACGGCCTGCGAGAGCCTCGCGACGTTCGAGCCGAAGCTCTTCCGCGCGCCGGGTTGATCCCCGAGCTCAACGAGCGCGGACCGCGTCGAACGCGCCGCGCAGGCGCCGGACGCGCTCGACGTCGACGGGCTCGGACACGCGGCCCTCGCGCTTGAGCGCGGTGCCGACGATCGCACCGTCGGCGGCGGCGAGCATCGCGGCGGCGTTCTCGGCGGTGACGCCGGATCCGACGAGGAGCGAGGCGTCGGGGAGCGCCTCGCGCACGCGCTCGACGTCGCGCGGGTCGCCGGCGCTGCCCGTCGCGCGACCCGAGAGCACGAGCGCGTCCGCGCGGCCGCGCAGGAAGGTGTCGCGCGCGGCGTCGACGAGGTCGCCGCCGCCGAGGGGAACGGCGTGCTTCACGTGGACGTCCGCGAGGATCCGTGCGCCCGGGACGAGGCGCGCCCGTTCGCGCACGGTCTCCGACGCGCGACCCTGGAGCAGTCCCTGGTCGGTGACCGCCGCACCGCAGTGCACGTTGACGCGGAGGAACGCCGCGCCGACGGCCGCCGCGATGCCGAGGGCGGCGCGAGCGTCGTTGCGCAAGACGTTGACGCCGAGGGGCAGCCCGTCGAGGACGCCCGCGACGCGCGCGGTCGCCACCGCCATCGCGGCGATCGTCTCCGCGGGGACCGCCTCGCCGAAGAACGGTGCGTCGCCGAAGTTCTCGACGATCACTGCGTCCGCTCCGCCCTCGCGCAGTGCCGCGGCGTCGTGCTCCGCCGCTGCGATCACCCCGTCGAGGTCGCCGTCGAAGCCGGGCGCGCCCGGAAGGGCGCGGAGATGGACGACACCGACGAGGAGCGGACGCCTGGGGCGGAGGTCGAGGGGCATGGCGACATGCTAGCCCGGTGGTTCTCCTCGTTCCGCGCCCGCGACCACGCAGGAAACACGAAGGGAACGGCAGAAGGACCACGAAGAACACGAAGGCGCCGCTCCGCGGCGCTGGACGCAGGGACCCGCGGGGCGCGATGTGCCCCGCGGGTCCCTGCGTTCCTTCCGTGTGGTCCGCCGCCGAAGGCGGCGCCTTCCGGTCCTTCGCGTTCTTCGTGTTTCGATTCGCGGATGCGCGGCCGGTAGGCTGCGCCGCGCCTCGAGAAGAGCGCGAGGTGCTGCGCGGCGCCTTCGGCGCCGAAGACCACACGATTTCAACACGAAGGGAACGGCAGGAAAGGACCACGAAGAACACGAAGGCGCCGCTCCGCGGCGGGCACCTGCGGCGCGAAGCGCCCCGCGGGTCCCTTGTCCTTCCGTGTGGTCTGCCGCCGAAGGCGGCGCCTTCCGGTTCTTCGCGTCCTCGTGTTTCGATCCGCGTGGATGCGCGGCCGGCAGGCCGCGCCGCGCCTCGAAGGAAGCACGAGGTGTTGCGCTGGCGCCTTCGGCGCCGAGGAACACGAAGTTCACAGGAGACACGGAGAACACAGAGCCACGCGGTGCCGCCCGAGGCGGCGCGGAGAGTTGTGACGGGACGCATGCGCCGCGGTTCTTCGACCGAGCGCTGTTCATCGTGGTCTCTGTGTCCTCTGTGGCTCCCTGTGAATCATCCGCGCGACGCGAAGCGCCGCGCCGTGGTCCGCCGCCGAAGGCGGCGCTCCGTGTGCTCCGTGTGCTCTGTGGTTTTCACGCGACCGCAGGTCGCGTGGAAGGATGGACCTGTGGCGCGAGACGAGACGCAAGGACTCCGCAGTCCGCGCCCCGATCAGCCGCGGCTGCGCACGAGCGCCCGCGCCAACCCCTGCGCCGTCGAGCGCGCCCGCGTCAGCAGGGCGCGCGCGATCTCGGGCGACCTCTGCGCGTCGACACCCGAGAGTCCGAGTCCGAGCGACGTCGTGTCCGGCCAACCGTGCACGCTCGCACCGCTCGGCAGCACGACCTCTCCGCCGTAGCGCAGTTCCGGCCAGGCGCGCCAGCCGAGCAGCGGCAGGTCGAAGTCCGTGACGCGCGTGCTCCAGGCGAGCGCGTCGCCCTCGTCGAGCGCGCGACCGAGATCGGCGATGCGCGCGTTGAGCTCCTGCAGTCCGTCTCGGAGCGCGTCCGACTCCGCGTCCGTCGGGGCCACGAGGCGCACCGGCGCCGGACCGCAGCGCGCCTGCATCGTGGGCCGCTGCACGGCCGCGAGGAACGCCGACGTGGCGAGGGCCACCGACAGCATCCAGGGCAGACGCCAGGACCAGCCGGTGGAGCGACCCTGAACGCGGTGTTCGGCGGGGACGTCGCCCATCACGGAGCGTCCATCGAGGATCGCTCCGTCCCGTCCGAAGTCGAAATCGGATCCGTCGACTGCCACTCGAGCCAGCGCGCGAAGATCCCGCCCGCCGCACGGAGTTGCGACGGTTCGCCGGACTCGACGACGCGCCCCTCGACGACGACCAGGACCCGGTCGGCGCGCAGGACCGTGGCGAGTCGGTGCGCGACGACGAGGACGGTCCGCCCCGCCTCGACCTCGAGGAGCGCCTCCTGGACGAGCCGCTCGCTCTCCGCGTCGAGGTGGCTCGTGGCCTCGTCGAGGATCAGCAGAGCGGGGTCGCGCAGCAGCGCGCGGGCCAGCGCGACGCGCTGGCGCTGGCCGCCGGAGAGCTGTCGCCCGCCCTCCCCCACGCGCGTCCCGAGTCCGTCCGGCCACTCCGTCGCGAACGCGTCGACGCGCGCGGACCGGCAGGCCCTCGCGATCTCGGCCTCCGTCGCGTCCTCCTTCGCGAGCAGGAGGTTCTCGCGCAGCGTGCCCGAGAGCAGCGCCGGGTCCTGCGGCACGACGGCCACGCGCGAACGCAGCCAGTCGACGTCGACGTCGTGAGCGGGGACGCCTCCGAACGAGAGTTCGCCGGCGTCGAGCTCGTAGAGCCGCGTCACGAGCGAGACGACCGTGCTCTTGCCGCCGCCGGACGGTCCGACGAGCGCGACCATGCTCCCCGGTCCGACCTCGAGGTCGAAGCCCTGCAGGACCGGCACGTCGGGCCGGGTCGGGTAGGCGAAGCGCGCGCCGACGAGCCGGAAGTCGCCGCGCCAGTCGTCGATGCGCACGCTGCCGCTCGCGGGGAGTTCGGGTTCGCGCGACAACAGTTCTTCGAGCCGCGCGGTCGCGCCGCGCGCGCTCGACACCTCGGTGAACAACCCGACGAGTTCGGTCAGCGCACCGACGACGAACGCGGAGAGCATCGCGAACGCGACGAGATCGCCGGGCGTCAGGGCGCCGCTCTCCATCCAGCGCGCGCCGAACCAGATCACGGCTCCCATCGCGACGTAGACGCCGAACATGGCGCCGCCGGTGAGTCCGGCGCCCCAGCGGTTGCGGCGGAAGGCGGCGCGCGCGACCTCGTCGGCGCTCGCCGCGTAGACGCGGCTCGCACGCGCGTCCGCCCCGAACAGCCGGACGGTGACGAGTCGCCCGATGTGCTGTTCCGCGACGTCGCTCGTGCGCGCGACGGCGTCCTGCACCTTCTTCGAGAGCTTTCCGAGTCGCAGGCCCACGACCATGGCGAGCGCACAGACCGGCGGGAGCCCCGCGAGCATCACGCCGGTGAGACCGGGGCTCTGCGCGAGGAGCAGGGCGATGCCCGCCGCCGACACGAACAGGGAGCGCACGCCGCCGACGAGACCGTCGGTGAGGACGCCCTGCACCTTGGTGCAGTCCGCGGTGAGGCGACTCGTGAGTTCGCCCGTCGGGTTGCGGTCGAGCCAGGCGGGCTCCTGCCGCACGACGGCGTCGAAGGCATCGCGGCGCAGGCGCAGGACGATGCGTTCGCCGGCGTTCGAGAGGAGCAGGTAGCGCAGGGCCAGGCTGGCGCTCGAGAGGGCGAAGAGGGCGACGAGCAGCGTCCCGAGGCGCTCGAGCGACACGCCGCCGTCCTCGCTCCGGACGAGCGGCCGCAGCAGGGCCGCCGCCCCGCGCGTCGCGGCCGACCGCTCCCCCGCTCCGTCGACGAGGAGCCCGATCGCCGCCGGGAAGACGAGCGTCGAGGTCGACCCGATCCCGACCAGGAGCAGGCCGAGGAGCAGGGTCCCGGCCTCGGGGCGCGCCAACCGGCTCCAGGTCCGCCACGGGAAACGGGCCTCCCGGCGATCGGGAACGGGGTCGGAAGGGAGGTCGGTCAACGGAACAAGCGGGGCCGGACGGGGAGTCTAGAGGAGGCCGGGCGGCGACCGTGGGGTCGCCGCGCGCGCATCGTCACCACCTGCCCCGAGGCACGACCGCCGACTCGCTCTGCCCCGCGACCGGCACGACCGATCCCTCATGAGAGCCATCCACCTCGCCGCCGTCGTCGCGGCCGCCCCCGCCCTCCTCGTCCTCCCCGGGCTCCAAGAGGGCCGCCCCGCCGGACCGACCCCCGACGAACCGACGGACCTCCGGGCGACCGAGGTCGTCCCGCCGACGCGCTTCGAGCTCGAGCACACCTTCGAGACGGCTCGCGACGCGCGCGAGGAGCTGCTCTGCGGCACGACGCCCTACGTCACGGACCACGTGATCGTCGACCTCGACGGGGCGCCGGACGTCGAGGTGGCCCGCACGCTGCTCGAGAGCCCGCGCTACCGCGTCGACTCCTGCATCTTCGACGCGCTCGGGATGTTCCTCCTCGTGATCGAGGACGGCACGCGCGTCCCCGACGCGATCGCGGAGCTCTCCGCGCGGCCCTACGTCGAGTACGCGTCGCCCGACCACCTCGTGAAGTCGCGCGCGACGACGCCGAACGACTCGCTGTGGACGAGCCTGTGGAACATGAACAACACGGGCCAGACCGGCGGCACGAACGACGCCGACATCGACGCGCCCCAGGCCTGGGACCGCGGCACCGGCAGCAAGAGCTTCGTCGTCGCGATCGTCGACGGCGGCGGGCAGACCACGCACTCCGAGCTGCTCCCCAACCGCTGGGAGAACACCGCGGAGATCAACGGCAGCAACGGCGTCGACGACGACGGCAACGGCTACGTCGACGACAAGTACGGCTGGGACGTGTACGGCAACGACGGGACGATCCCGAACGACACGCACGCGAGCCACGTGAGCGGCATCGTCGGCGCGCGCGGCAACAACGGACAGGGCGTCTGCGGCGTCAACTGGCAGGTCAGCCTGATGTACGTCGCCGCCTCGGGCGGGACGTCGACCGCGGTCGCCGGCTACAACTACGTCTACAAGCTGCGCCAGGACTGGATCGCCACGAACGGCGCCAAGGGCGCCAACGTCGTCTCGACGAACTCGAGCTTCGGCATCGACTACGCGAACTGCAGCTCGGGCGCCTACGCCCCGTGGAACAACGCGTACAACGCGCTGGGCTCGCTCGGGGTCCTGAGCTGCGGCGCCACGATCAACGACAACGTGAACGTCGACAACGTGGGTGACGTGCCGACGGCCTGCACCAGCAACTGGCTGATCTCGGTCACGAACACGAACCACAACGACGTCCGCACGTTCGCGGGTTGGGGCCCGAACACCATCGACCTGGGCGCTCCCGGCGAGAACATCCGGAGCTGCAACTCGAGCGGCGGCTACACCTACCTCTCGGGCACCTCGATGGCGTCGCCGCACGTCGCCGGCGCGGTCGCCTGGCTGCACTCCGTCGCCTCGCAGGACTTCAAGGACGAGTTCGACACGGACCCGTCGGGCACCGCGCTGCTGCTCAAGCAGATGATCCTCGACAACGTCGACGTGGTCCCGAACCTCAACGGCGACGTCGTCTCGGACGGTCGACTCAACCTCGACAAGGCGGGCGACGAGGTCGCGAACTACGCGGTGATCGCGCCGCCCTCGCCGGTCTCGATCTCGTCGATCACCCCGAACGTGCTCGAGGCGGTCCGCGTCGACATGCCGACGACGGTCACCGTCACGGGGACGGGCTTCAGCGGTCTGACGAAGGTGCTCCTCGGAGGCGTCGAGCTCACGGGCTTCCCGCCCCAGTACACCCTCGTCAGCGACACCGAGATCAAGGTCACCGTCGACAAGATGCCGGCGCTCGGCATCTACCCGATCGAGGTCCAGACGGCGACGAACTCGGCGTCGCGGAACATCTCGATCGTGCCGAACACGTCGCTCGTGATCGACCTCAAGAACTCCGACCCGGGCTTCATCGTCCAGGCCCTCGGGGTGCAGGTGACGGTCGGGTCTCCCATCGACTGGTTCAACTACCTCGTCCTGTCGTTCACCGACACGCCGTCGGTGCTGCCGGGCGTCGTGACGCTGGACATCGGCAACAACTTCTTCGACATCAACATCGTGTACCAGGGCCCGGTGGTCCCCGCGCAGGGGTACTACACCTTCGACACGGGCCCGCTCAGCGGCTTCCAGATCGGCAAGAAGATCTACTTCCAGGCGGCCGGCCTGAACTACTTCGCGCCGGCGTTCCCGCTCACCTCGAGCAACAAGCAGTCGGGAACGCTGCTGTTCTGACCCCGGCCCTCGACCGGGAAGGCGCGGAGCGGGCGGGCGACCTCGGTCGTCCGCCCGCTTCCATGTCGGCACCCGACTCTGCGATCATCCCGCCGTGCACACCTCCCCCGCCGAGATGCCGATCGCCGTCGTCCTGTGCGGACGCACCGAGCCCGCGGTGCGCGCCGTCCACGGCGACTTCGACGCGTGGTTCGCGCGCGGTCTCGACGAGGAGGTGGTCGTGTTCGCGGTGGACGAGGGCGCGGAGCCGCCGGATCCCACGCGGTTCGCGGGCGCCGTCCTGAGCGGCTCGCCGGCGATGGTGACGGACCGCGAGCCGTGGAGCGTGCGCCTCGAGGAGTGGGTCCGCGACGCGCACGGTCGCCTGCCGATCCTCGGCGTCTGCTACGGACACCAGTTGCTCGCCCAGGCGCTGGGCGGACGGGTCGCGAACAACCCGCGCGGGACGGAGATCGGTGCGCGTCACGTCACGGCGACCGAGGGCGGTGCGGACGACCCGTTCACCGCAGGGCTCCCCGACCCGCTCGTCGTCTACGAGAGCCACACGCAGTCGGTCCTCGCGCTCCCCGACGGAGCCGCGGTGCTGATGCGCAACGCGCACGACCCGCACCAGGCCGTGCGCTACGGTCCCACGACGGTCGGCGTGCAGTTCCACCCCGAGTTCGACGCCGCGATCACGCGCGGCTACGTCGAAGCGCGGCTCGCGAACCTGCGCGAGAAGGGTCACGACGTCGAGGCGATCCTCGCTGGGCTCGAGCGCGACGACGTGCGTTCGCGCGAGTTCCTCCGTCGCTTCAGGACGCTCTGCCGCCGCCGCGCCTGAACGGGCCGAGGCGCAGGACGACGCCGAACACCAGCGCGCACGAGACGACGGTGCCCACCACCGATCCCGCGTAGTAGCCCTCGATGCGGACGTACCCGAGCCAGGCGGCGACGAGGCCGCCGAGGTAGGTCAACGGGACGGCGAGCACGAGGCTCCGGGCGACACTGACGAGCAGTCCGAGCTTCGCGCGGTCGAGCGCGTCGAACGCGGGCCGCGCGACGAGCGTCGAACCGGCGAAGACGACGACGAGCGGGAGCCAGAGGATCCCCGTCGCCGCGCGATCCAGTGCAGCGGGGTCCTTCACGAATTGCTCCGCGAGCCAGTGGTGCGCGAAGAGGCAGAACGGCGCGACCAGGAGGAGCGCGTAGCCGACGACCACCGAGATCGCGATGCGGAGCTCGCGGCGCAGCTCGTGGCCGCGCCCCTCCGCGCGCCGGCGCGAGATGAGCGGCAGCATCGCGACGCCGAACGCGATGGCGGGCATGAGGACGCTGCGCCCGAGGCCGTCGTAGACGGACCAGGCCGCGAGGTCGACCGTGGGGTCGTCGCCGCGGCGGAGGATCTCGTTGATGATCGCCCCTTCGACCGCCATCAGGACGTAGGTCAGTCCGGACGGGATCGCGATGCCGAGGATCTCCTTCAGCGCGTTGTCGAAGCGGCCGGGCTCCCCCGCTCCGATCTCGGCCCTGCGGCGCCGCTCGTGCGCCGCGGCGCGCAGCCAGGCGTAGACGAGGCCCGCGAGCCGCCCGATCACCGTCGAGAAAGCGATGCCGAAGATGCCCCACTCGAACACGAACACGAAGAGGGTGTTGAGGGCGACGTTGAGCAGGGAGGACAGGATGCCCGCCCACATCGTCGTGACCGTGTCGTGGTGCGCCTTGACGACGGAGTCCGGGAGGATGGACCAGAAGGTCGTGAGGGCGGAGCCGCCGACGACGACCGAGGCGTAGATCTGGAACTGGCGCACGACGTCGGGCGCGGCGCTCGGTGCGACGATCGTCGGCGCGAACCACAGGAGCGCGGCGAAGAGGAGGAAGGCGACGGCGAGCGCGGTGCTGACGAGCATCCCCGCGCGGGAGAGCTGGTCGACCTTCTCGCTCTGCTTCGCGCCCATCGCGGCGCTGAGCTTGGACGTGAGTCCGTTCGACGCGCCGACCCAGCACGCGATCATGAGGAACTCGATGGGCTGCGCGAGGCCGATGGCGGCCTGCGAGGCGTCCTCGAGTCCCTCGAGCGTGCCCGCGTAGAAGCGGTCGACGAGCGTGAACGTGGCCCGCAGCGTGAACGAGAGCACGAGCGGCCACGCCAGCTGCAGCACGCCCTTCGATCCGCTCGCTCCCCCCTGCCCCGACATCAGGCGCGAGGTTGTACTCGACCGGGGCTCGGAGATGAAAGGCGCGCGGTGGGGATCTCTGTGACCGAGAGGACGCGCCGAAGCGTGCTCACGACCTTACGACGCGCATCGCGGCACGCGCGCGGCCTACCGGCCGCGCGTTCCACACATGTTCACAGGGAGCCGGGGAGGACGGGGAGGTTGAACGGATCCGGTGATCGACGAACCGTTGCGATTCGCGGCAACGACGGGTCGTCGGAGTCGTCGACTGCGAATCGACCCACGTCGCGGGCGTTCCTCCCTTTCCTCCTGTTCCTCTGTGAGCGAATCCCGGCGCCGCAGGCGCCGTTCGAGAGAAGCCTCGTCTCCCTTCGGATCAGGGCTCGAGCAGGCGATCCGTCAGGCGCTCGAACTCCTGCTGCAACTCCACGTTCTCGAAGCCTCGGAGGTCGGGCACCTCGAGCTCGAGGAGCGCCGCGAAGTTGCGGCGCGCCTCGCGGATCGCGTTCGCGACCTGGCTCGAGAGCTGCACCGTCTCGTAGGTGTTCATCGCGTCGCGCAGGCGCGGCTGCAGCGCCTCGTTCTGGCGTTCGACCGCCGCGGCCTGGTCCTGCAGGTAGCGCACGTAGGCCTGGCAGGCGTCGAGGGTGAGCTGGTTCGAGCGCACGTTCTGCTCGGCGATCGCCGGGTCGCCGCCTGTCTTCGCGTTGCGCTTCGCCTGCACGATGTTCTCCCGCGCGCGCTCGCCGTACTCCTGCAGGCGCGGGATCTGCACGTCGCGCACGCGCTTCACGAAGTCCTTCTGGATCGTGTCCAGGATGCGCACGAGCACCACGTACGAGCCGTAGTAGCGCTTCGCCACGTCGAGCGACTCGCCGGCCTCCTCGGTCAGCTGTTGGAGCCGCACCGTGACGAGACGCACGTTGTGGAAGACGACGCACATCTCGACGAAGTCCTCGCCCGACACGGTCGAGAGCAGTCCGCGCGCGGTCTCGCGCGAGATGTCGAGCCCGATGCCACGCAGCTCGTCGACGAACCGTTCCTCGAGCTGTACGCGTTCGCGCTCGAGCCGCGCGATCGCCTCCTCGTTGTCGCGGATGCGCGAGTCGTAGTCCTCGCGCGTCGTCGTGAAGGGCTTCTCGACCGCGTTGAGTTCGCTCTCGAAGGGCGCGGAGAGCCGCGCCTCGCGGTCGCGCGACAGGCGGTCCTCGGCCGCGTCGACGGAGTCCCGGATCTCGCGCAGCCGCGAGCGCGTCTCGTTGACGGCGGAGATCCCGAGCGCCTCGATCGCGGCGTCGAGCAGCTCGTCGATCGCGGCCTGGTTCGACTCCTGGTCCTCGCCGAACAGGCGCGACTCGTCGAGCGACTCGTGCTTCGCGTAGCGCTCGCTCGCACGCTCGAGCGGGTCGAAGACCGACTTCAGGACCTTGCGTTCGTACGCGTCGGGCTCGGTCGGAGGAGCGGGCGGGTCGACATCGCTCTCCACCACCTCGGGCGGCGCGACGCCCTGGGCCCCGACCGTCGGTTCGGACTCGCCGGGCGCCGTCGCCGTCCCGTTCCCGCCGTCGGCCGCGTTCGCGTCCGAACCGGTCTCCTGCGGCGTCCCCGACGGCGCGTCCGACGCGGCGTCGAGCGCGACGTCGCCGCCGCCCGAGTCGTCGCTGCGACCCGGCGCGTCGTCGTCACCGCCCCACACGGCGAGGAGCCAGACGAGCGCGGCGACCCACGCCGCGGCGAGCACGATCCCGATCGTCCTGGTGTTCATGTCGACCTCGCGGAGGCGAGCGCCACTGTACGCCGCGGGGCGCCGCTCCTTCAGCGCGACGCGCCGCGACTTCCGCGACCTGGACCGCGCGCGCCGGGGATGCGCGCCGAAGCGCCCCACGGCGCTATCCTCGCCCGACGCTCCGCGCGAGCTCCGCCCCGCCCATGCGCCTCCTCGTCCAGTCGCTCGCCGCCGCCGCGCTCGTCGCTTCGTTCGATGCGGTCGCGACGCGACTCGGACACCCCCACCGGCCGGCGTCGCCGACGCTGCTCGTGGAGGCGTTCGCCCTGTGGCTCGTGCCCGCGCTGCTCGCGGGCGCGCTCCTTCGGACGGCGGTGCGCTTCGTGCCGCGGATGCGCTTCGTCCGGCGCTCCGAGGACTCGCCGGTCCCGGCCGCGGTCTGGATCGCGGCGTTCGCGGCGAGCCCCGTGCTGATGCACGTCGCGCTCGACGCCGCGACGTCGATCGGCGGCAACACGTCGGCGTTGCGCTCGCCCGGCCCGTGGATGGAGGGGCTCGCGCTCGTCACGACGGCGGCCCTCCTCGCGTGGGTCGCGGCGCGCGTCCTGCGCACCTCCCGCGGCCGTCGCGCGGCGCTCGTCGTCGTGGTGCTGTGCGGCGCGTTCCTCCCTCCCGGAGGACAGCCGCGGCCCGCGCGGCCGCAGGCCCCGAAGGACGCGCCGAACGTGCTGTTGCTCGTGTGGGACACCGCGCGCCGACCGTCGTTCTCGTTCCTCGGCGGCGAGCGCGAGACGACGCCGCACCTCGCGAGGTTCGCCGACGACGCGCTGGTCTTCGAGAACGCTCGCTCCGTCACGCACTTCACGTTCACGTCGCACCTCTCGATGCTGACGGGACGCTACCCGAGCGAGCACGGTGCGCGCCTGCTCGACACGCGCAGCGTGCCCGAGGAGGGCGGCGTCACGCTCGCGCAGGAGCTGCAGGCGCACGGCTACCGCACGGGCGGCTTCGTCGGCACCGGCGTGCTGCGCGGGACGACCGGGATCGCGCAGGGCTTCGACGCGTACGGCGACCAGGTCGACCCGCCGGCGAGCGAGACGCACCTGTGGGCGCTCGTGCACGACGTCCAGGCCGTGCTCGTCCGACAGGGCTCGCCGCTGTGGAACGACGGCCGTCCGCACTGGATCGAGGACTTCCAGCGACCGGGAGACGGCGTGCTCGAGGAAGCGCGCCGCTTCGTCGCCCAGGACGACGGGCGGCCGTGGTTCTGCTTCGTCAACCTCTTCGACGTGCACTGGCCGTACCTCCCGAGCGAGGAGGCGCGCCGCCTCTTCGGCGAGGGCGACGTCGCGAGCCGCGCGACGGGTTTCGCCAACCGCGCGAGCGACTGGCCGCCGGGTCAGCCGCTGACCGAGGCCGACGGCGAGCGCCTGCGCGCGCTCTACGAGGCCGAGTTCTACGACCTCGACGCGAAGGTCGCCGCGTTCCTCGACGCGCTCGACCTCGACCGTTCGAACACCGCCGTGATCGTGACGGCCGACCACGGCGAGGCCTTCGGCGAGGGCGGTCGCTTCGAGCACGAGGACATCCTCGAGCCGCAGGTACAGGTCCCGCTCCTGCTGCGACTGCCCGGTCCGTCGCCGCGCTCGGGTCGCATCGCCGCACCGGTCAGCGGCATCGACGTCGCGCCGACCGTCCGTTCGCTCGCGGGACTCCCGCCGCGCGAGGACGACTCGCGCGGCGTCGACCTCAGCGGCGTCGACGTGCCCGCGGACCGGGTGGTCTACGTCGAGGACCGCGACCACCACGACCCCGAGATCGCGCAGTTCGCGGCCTACGCCGGCAGGTTCAAGCTGATGTGGCTCGACGCGCTGCACGACGCCAAGTTCGAACTCTACGACCTCGACCGCGACCCGATCGGACTCGTGGACCGGAAGGACGAGTTCCCCGACGTCTACGACGAGCTCCGGCGCCGCTTGCGCGAGGACCGCAGCTGGTTGCCGCTCGACCGGATCGAACGGAGCGGCGGCAGCACCGACGTCGACGCGCTGAAGGGCCTCGGCTACATCCCCGACGAACGCTGACCGAGAGGTCGTCGACCGCTCGTCCGTCGGGGAGCTCCCGCCCGGAGTCGGCGCACCCGTTCCTGCGGGCGGCCTTCGTGTCTCCCCCTCGACCCCGTGCACGAGGGGCGGCGAGCACGACGCCTCGCGTCCGCTGCCGCGGGAACGAAGGACCCAGGGCCCGAGAAGCACACCCCACCGCGACGGGAGGGACGGCCAGCGGCTATCCTCGCCCCCCGAGTACTCGCCGCCGGGCATTCCCCGGCGACCTCCGTCCCCGACACGGCTCCACCCAGAACGAAGGTGGAGATTCCGAGACATGAAGACGTTCCTCACGGCGCTGTTGATCGGCGCCGCCCTCTCCGTCTCGTCCTGCTCCTCCTCGGAGGCGACCGAGACGAAGACGCTGCGGTTCTCCGCGATCCCCGCGCAGGACCAGAAGGACCTGATCCAGCAGTTCCAACCCGTCGCCGACTACCTCTCGAAGGAACTCGGCGTCCCCGTCGAGTACGTCCCGGCCGCCGACTACACGGCGTCGGTCGAGATGTTCAAGAACGGCCAGATCCAGCTCGCCTGGTTCGGCGGCCTCACCGGCGTCCAGGCGCGCCGCGCCGTCGAAGGTGCACGCGCCCTCGCCTTCGGCGTCGACGACCCGAAGTACAAGAGCTACTTCATCGCCAACCCGGCGGCCGGCGTCGAACCGTCCGACGCGTTCCCGATGGGACTCGAGGGCAAGAGCTTCACCTTCGGCAGCGCCACGTCGACCTCGGGTCGACTCATGCCGGAGCACTTCATCCGCAAGGCCACCGGCAAGTCGCCCGCGGAATTCTTCGATCAGGAGAACAAGTACTCGGGCTCCCACGACAAGACCTGGGAGATGGTCCAGAGCGGCGCCGTCATGGCGGGCGCGATCGACTTCAAGACCTACGACCGCGACCTCGCGGCGAAGAAGATCGACCCCGAGAAGTGCATGGTGATCTGGATCACGCCGGAGTACCCCGACTACTCCTGGAACGCGAGCCCCGAGGTCACGGAGATCCTCGGCAAGGACGGCTTCGAGAAGCTGCAGCGGGCCCTCCTCGCCATGAAGGACCCGAAACTGCTCGAAGCCATCAACCGGCCCGAGGGACTCGTCGAGGCCAAGAACTCCGACTTCGAGCCGCTCGTGAAGCTCGCGGAGGACCTGGGCCTCGTGCGCTGACGGGTTCGGTCCTCCCGCGACCCGGACGAACGACGCTTGACCACGAACGCGGCACTCCTGGCGCGCTCCGTCGAGGTGTCCTTCGACGGGCACCAGGTGCTCCGCGGCGTCGACGTCGAGATCGCGAGCGGTGAGCTCGTCGCGCTCGTCGGCCCCTCCGGGAGCGGGAAGACCACACTCCTGCGCGTACTCGGCGGCGGGCTCGCACCCACCGCCGGCACCGTCGAGATCGACGGCACGGACCCCGCGCGCTGCGGCGCGCGGGGTCTGCGTCCACTGAGGCGCCGCATCGGCTTCGTGCACCAGCAGCTCGGACTCGTGCCGATCCTGCGCGCGAGCCACAACGTGCTCGTCGGCCGCATCGGCGAGCACTCGCTGCTCGGCGGACTGCGCTCCGTCTTCCTGCCGCGCGACCCCGAGGTCCTCGAGGTGCACCGACTGCTCGAACGCGTCGGGATCCCCGAGAAGCTGTTCGAGCGCACCGACACGCTCTCCGGCGGACAGCAGCAGCGCGTCGCCATCGCACGCGCGCTCTACCAGCGGCCGCGCATCCTCCTCGCGGACGAGCCCGTCGCGTCCGTCGACCCCGCTCGGGCGCGCGCCGTCGTCGAGCTGCTCGTCGAACTCGCGCGCGAAGGGGGCCTGACGCTCGTCGTGTCGCTGCACGACCTCGACCTCGCGCGGGAGTTCTTCCCGCGGCTCGTCGGCCTGCGCGACGGCCGCGTCGCCTTCGACCGCGCGACGAGCGAGGTCGACGCTCGCAGCTTCGAGGCGCTGTACGCCTTCGCCGGCGGCGACGACCTCCTTCGCGATGGCGCCTGACGCGAACGGCGCGCGGCGGCTGCGAGGAGGCGCACCGGGTCGACGCGCGGCGGTGCTCCTCGGTCTCGTCGTGCTCGCGTTGCTCGCGCTCGCGGTGCTCGACACGCCGGCCTCGGGGCTCGTCCCGAGCGCGTCCGGCGTCGAGGTGGCGAAGCGTTTCCTCGGCACGGCACTGCGCCCCGCGCTCGACTACCAGGAGGCGCACCCCGACTTCGAACCGTTCCTCTGGAAGGTGGCGAAAGGAGCGTGGCGCACCGTCCTGCTCGCCGCGGGCGGGATGAGCCTCGCGCTCGTGTTCGGCGCGGTTCTCGGCGTGTTCTCGAGCGACGCCTGGTGGGAGGATCGAGGGGGCCGCGGCGCGCGGCGCGCCGCGCGCGGATCCGTGCAGGCCGCGCTGCGACTCGTGATCGCGCTGATGCGCTCGGTCCACGAACTGCTGTGGGCCGTGCTGTTCCTCGCGGCCTTCGGCCTGACGCCCTTCGCCGCGGCGCTCGCCATCGCGATCCCCTACGGCGGCACGCTCGCGAAGGTGTTCGCGGAGATGGTCGACGAGGAGCCGCGCGCAGCGGCGCACGCGTTGCGCGCCATGGGCGCGAGTCGCGCGAGCGAGTACGTGCTCGGCCTCGTCCCCGGCGCGATGTCGAACGTGATCGCGTACGCCTTCTACCGCTTCGAGTGCTCGCTGCGCTCCGCCGCGGTGATGGGCTTCTTCGGCATCCCCACGCTCGGCTACGACCTCCAGCTCGCGTGGAACGACCTGGCCTACCGCGAGGTGTGGACGTACGTGTACGCGATGACGGCGCTCGTGCTCCTGTTCGAGGCGTGGAGCGCCGGGCTGCGCAAGAGGTTCGTCGCGTGAGTGCGTCGCACGCGATCACGGCGGACGACGCGGCGCGTCTCGCCCGGGTCGCCGAGCTGCGGCGGCGCCGCCCTGTCAACCGCTACCTGCGCGTGTCGCTCGTGCTGTGCGGCGTCCTCGGCGTCGTGGCCTGGATCGCCGGCGACCTGTTCCCGCGCTTCCTGTTCGACGAGGCGTCGCGCCGGAACGTCGCGCGCTTCCTGGGCGAACTCCGACCGGAGCCGCTGCAGGGCGAGCCGTGGGACTGGGGCGTGTTCGCGCAGTGGGTGCGCGAGACGCTCGTCCACACGCGCGGCCTCGGCGACGCCTGGCGTACGTTCAACCTCGCGGTGCTCGCGATCGTGCTCGCGGGGACGTTCGCCGCGCTCGTCGCCCCGCTCGGCGCGCGGACGCTGGCGACGCGCGACCCGCTGTCGGACGCGCCGGACACGGCGGGCTGGCGCTGGCTGCGTCGCGTCGTGCGCCTCGGATTCGTCCTCCTGCGCGCGCTGCCCGAGTACGTCCTCGCGTTCCTCCTGATGGCGATGCTGCCGTCGTCGGCGTGGCCCGCCGTGCTCGCGCTCGCGATGCACAACGCCGGCATCCTCGGGAGGCTCCACAGCGAGACGCTCGAGAACCTCCCGGCGGGGCCGCTGCGTTCGCTGCGCCAGGCCGGTGCGACGCGCGCGCAGCTCGCCTTCGCCGCGGGATTCCCGCTCGCGCTCGGCAGGCTCCTGCTCTACGTCTTCTACCGCTACGAGACCTGTGTGCGCGAGGCGACGGTGCTCGGGATCCTCGGCATCCGCACGCTCGGCTACTCGATCCAGGACGCGCGTTCGAAGCTCTACTACGACGAGATGCTGCTGCTGATCCTGCTGTCGGTCGTGCTCGTGCTGGCGGCCGACGCCGCGTCGGTGTTCGTGCGGCGATGGCTGCGGCGGGCGTGACCGTCGTCGCGGGCGGCGAACGACCTCAGGGCGTGACGAGGTCCGAGCGCAACCCCGCGAGCCGCTCACGACCCGCGTCGGTGACGGCGCTGCCGAACAGGTACACGCGACAGCCCTCGGGCAGTTTCGCGAGCGCGTCGACCGCACCGTCCCCCACCGCCGTCTCCGTCAGGTTGAGGTACTCGAGGTGCGGCAGCGACGCGATCTGCGTCACGACGGCGTCGGTGACCGCCGTGCGTTCGAGGTGCAGGCGGCGGAGCTCCGTGCAGCGCGCGATCCACGCGCCGGCGTCGTCGCCGACCGAGGTGCGCCCGAGGTCGAGCGACACGAGGCTCGACGCCAACGGCTCGAGCGACGCGAGGTCGTCGCCGACGGTCCCCTCGCGGTAACGAAAGACCGCCTCGACCGCGTTCGTGTTCGCGGCGACGCGGCGCGCCTCGCCGCCGAGCTCGGCGACCGCGGCGAACGCCGCGTCCTCGAGCGCGGGCAACCCGGGATAGGGATCGGTGTCGAGCGGGACGGCGTCGCGCGCCGCGGGCTCGTGCCCTTCCTCCTCGACCTGCGGCGCGGCCACGGCGTCGTCGCCCGCCGAACCGCCGACGAAGTCCGCGTCGTCCTTCGAACCGTCGATCCAGGCACGGACCGCGGCGAGCTGCTCCGCGGTGAGCCGCTCGCCCTTGGGCGGCATGTGCCCCTTCTCGTCGGCGGAGCGCGCGAGCACCTCGTAGAGCTCGCTCGCGAGCGCGTCGCCCGGCACGACGAGGCGGTCGTCGTCGCGCACGAAGTTCGCGGGGTCGTGCACGCGCAGCTTCGCCTTGGGCTTCGCGACGTCCGGTCCGTGGCAGTCGAAGCAGCGCGCGGCGAAGACGGCGAGCGACGCCTCGCGCGCGGCGGCGACGTCGAGTGCGGGTGCGGGTGCCGGCGTCGGTCCGGGCGGGAGGTCGACCGAGACCTCGGGCGTGGGCGCGGGCTCCTCCTTCTTCGGCGGCGCGGCGCCGATCGCCGGCACGATCGGCGCCTCGACGACCCCGATGTTCGTGACGACGACGCGCGACGCGCCGGGATCCTCCGGCGCGGCGGCGGCAGTCTGCGTCGCCCCGTCGTCCCCGGGCGCGGCGGCGAGCGCGTCCTCGGTGAGCGTGAAGAGCGCGGGGAAGTCCTTCGCCGCCGCGACCCAGGCGCGGAGCAGCGCGATCTCCTCGGGCGCGAGCGGCTCCTCCTCGTCCGGAGGCATGACGTCGTCGTCGGTCCGCGGCAGCTCGACGAAGTGCACGAGCGCGCTCGTGTCCGGGTCACCCGGGACGATCAGGGCGTCGAAGTCGAGGTTGAAGTACGCGTCGTTCGCCTCGGCGAGGTCGTGCAGTCGCAGTTCGCCCTTGGCTTTGCCCGTCGGCCCGTGGCACTCGAAGCACTTCGCCTCGAGCAGCGGAGCGACGCGCGCCTCGTACACGGTCGCGAGGACGACGGGCGTCGCATCGAGCGCTTTCGCGGAACTCGCATCCTCGCTCGAGCCCTCGTGCTGCTCCGCCTCGTCGACGCCGCCGGAGGGGGTCCCCTCGTCCGCGTCGCGCGCGGGTTTCGCCTTGCGCTGCAGCGGCTCGGTCAGCCAGCCCTCGCCCCAGCTCATCTCGGCACCGAAGTGGCCCGTCACGGCGACGAGCACGGCACACGCCAGCAGGCCGAGGCGTTGGAGCACGACGATCGGGCCCGCGTCCTTGCGCAGTCCGACGATCGCGAGGACCGACGTCACGACGGCGACGCCGGCGAGGGCGACGCCCGTCCAGCGGTGGACCTCGACGTAGGCGTCCGTGGACTGCTTGAAGTCCTGGAACACCCACCCCGACGCCGCCGCGGCCACCGCACCGAGCGCGCCGAGGTGCAGGCAGATGTTGACCGCGCGCCGACCCGCTTCGCCGGGGCGCACGGCCCGCACGAGTTCGAGCACGGCGGCGACGAGCAGGAGGGCGACCGGGAAGTGCACGAGCAGCGGGTGCATCCGGCCGAAGACCTCGAGGAGCTGGTCACCGAGCTGCGGCGGTGCCGCGGTTCCGAAGAGTGTGATCATCGCGCTGGATCGGAGGCGAGCCGTCGCCCCCATGGTAGCCCCGCGGCCTCTCCGGGGCGGACGTCCCGGTCGTCGGGCGTGCTACCTTCTCGGGCTCGCGCACGGCTCCGACGAACTCGAACGAGGGCGCGGGGAACCGAACGAACGCCACACACGACGATCCACGTGCTCCTCTCGACCACCCAGCTCAAGGACCTCCTCGAGCGCACCATCCCGCAGTCGCAGGTGCAGGTGCGCGACCTGACGGGGACCTCCGACCACTTCGCCGTCGACGTGACCTCACCGGTGTTCGCCGGCAAGTCGCTCGTCGAACAGCACAAGATCGTGCAGGCCGCCTGCGGCGCGCACCTCGGTGCGGCGATCCACGCCATCCAGATCAAGACGCGCGTCCCGAACTGACGGGCGCGCACGACACCGACGACCGAACGTCCGCGCGACGAGCGCGACACCTCACACCATGTGGAACAAGGACAAGATCCAGGAGACCGTCAAGGGCAGCCGCGTCGTGCTGTTCGCCAAGGGCACGCGCTTCGAGCCGATGTGCGGTTTCAGCGCCCGCGCCATCGACATCCTCGACCGGACGGGGACGGACTTCGAAGTCGTGAACATCTTCGAGGACGAGGCGATCCGCCCGTCGCTCGTCGCCTTCAGCGGGTGGCCGACGACGCCGCAGCTGTTCATCGACGGTGAGCTGATCGGCGGCAGCGACATCATGCTCGAGCTGTTCGAGTCGGGTGAGCTGCAGAAGAAGCTGGGCTGAGAACGGGCGAGGCTCCGGATGACACGGCGGCCCTGCGGGCCGCGGAAACACGGCAACCAACGGCGCTTCGGCGCCTGAGGACACAGCGGCCCCGCGGGCCGCGGAAACACGGAGCACACGAAGGAACACGAAGGGCTCGATGCCCCGGGGTGTTCTCCGTGTGCTTCGTGTGCTCGGTGGTTCCCCGCGCGGCACGAAGCGGCGGCGCCGCCCCGCGCGGCCGGAAGGCCGCGCGCCACCTCGAAGGCGCGGCAGGCGACGGAGGACACGGCCGCCCGAAGGGCGTCGCGCCGACGCCGCGCCCTCAGTCCTCCCGCACCTGCACCTCGATCCCGCGCTCCGCGAGTTCGTCGAGGAAGACGTGCGGATCGATGGCGGTCTCGAGGGGTCCCGGTCCGAGCTTCACGTCGCCGCGCGCCACCATGGCGGCGCAGGCCGTCGCGGAGAAGGCCGTCGTCCGCTCCATCGACGAGTAGTTCGTGCGCGGGTCGTGGCGGTCGAGCAGGTCCGCCTCGAGGCGCTTCTTCCCGTCGCGACTCGTCGCGCGCATCGACATGACGGTCACGTCGTGCTCGCCGGGGAAGGCGAGGTTCTTCTCGAGCAGGACGTGCAGCAGATGGCGCGGCACGACGTCCTGCTTGCCGACGCGGATCGGGTCCTCGCCCAGCAGGCCGAGCTCGAGCAACACCTTGAACTTCGCGTAGTGCCCGGGGTACCGGATCGTCTTGTAGTCGAGCTCGGTGATCTTCCCGGCGAACGTCTCGGGCGTCGTCGAGAGACCGCCCGACGTGATGAACGCCTCGACGCGCCCCACCCCGTCGACGTCGAAGCTCTCGAGCTCCGTGAACGTCGGGATCTGCACCACGCGTCCCCCGCGCAGCACCTCGGCCTTGCCGAAGTACTCGTTCGTGAGGCCCGCGACGCTGAACACGAGCATGTAGTCGAGCGGCGGCTTCGGGTTCTGCGGCAGACCTCCGCAGCGCACCTCGACCTTCTCGCACTGACCGAGCTCGTCGACGGCGAGCGCGACGAGCAGGTTGCCGAGCCCGGGCATCAGACCGCAGTCGGGCAGGACGACCACGTCGTCGCCGCGCGGGTGCGCGCGGTGCAGCTCGAACTGCTCGCGCACGATCTGCGTGTTGCCGCCGAGGTCGAGGTAGTGCGCGCCGCCCTCGAGCGCGAGCTGCGTCATCGCCAACGAGTAGCGGTACGGCAGCGCGTTGACGCACACCGCGGCCTCGGTGAAGAGCGGCATGAGCGCGCGCCGGTCCGAGGCGTCGAGCGAACGACCGCGGATGGCCTCGAACGAGGTGGCGCGACCGATCCGGCGCATGGACGTCTGGAGGCGCGCGTCGTCCGAGTCGACCCACGTCACCGCGGTCGCGCCGCCGTGGACGACGAGGTCGTGGACGACGGCCGTCCCCTGACGCCCCGCTCCGAGCACGAGGTAGTGGGTCATGCGGCCATCCTACGCGCAAGCGCGCGGCAGGCGGCGACGCGTCCGCCGCGGCTTCCCGCTGGTCGCGGCACCGCACGCCGCGGCGGCGAGCGCTCCCTTGCCAGCGACGCGAGCGCGCGGTGTGATCGTCGGCATGACCGCCGGCTCCCCCCACCGCCCCGAGGTCCCCGAGACGCCGGCCGAGGCGCTCCTCCACGTCCGTGCAGCGGCCGAACGACTCGCGCCGCACGTCGTGAGGACGCCGACCGTCGTCAACTACGCGATGAGCGAGGCCGCGGGCCGCGAGGTCCACCTCAAGCTCGAGACGCTTCAGCGAACGGGCAGCTTCAAGGTGCGCGGCGCGCTCAACAAGGTGCTCGTGCTCGATCCCGCCGCGCGCGCACGGGGCATCATCGCCGCATCCGCCGGCAACCACGCGCAGGGGGTCGCGCTGGCGGGCAAGCTCACGGGCTGTCGCGCCGTGATCGTCATGCCCGAGCCCACGCCGGTCGTGAAGGTCGACCGCACGCGTGCGCTCGGGGCGAGGTCCGACTCGTCGGCCGACACTACGAGGAAGCGTGGGACGCGGCGCGGCGCATGGCCGACGAGGAGGGCCTCGAGATGGTCCATCCCTTCGACGACCTCGACGTCATCCACGGTCAGGGCACGATCGGTCTCGAGATCCTCGAGGACCTACCCGAGGTCGACACGATCGTCGTCCCGACGGGCGGCGGCGGGATGGTGAGCGGCATCGCGCTCGCCGTGAAGGCGCTGCGCCCTTCGGTGCGCGTCGTCGGCGTGCAGGCGGAGGGCGCGAACCCGATGACGCGGAGCTTCGCCGCGGGCGAGCCCGTGCGCGTCGAGCACCCCGAGACCATCGCGGACGGGATCCGCGTGGGGCGCGTGGGGAAGAACACCTGGCCGCTCGTGCACGCCTACGTCGACGACATGGTGAGCGTGAGCGAGGCCGAGATCGCGGACGCGATCGTGCGCGGCATCAAACACGCCAAGGTCGTGACGGAGGGTGCGGGAGCGGCGGGGATGGCGGCCCTGTTCGCGGACCGGATCGGTCCCGGCGAGCGCGTGTGCACGCTCCTGTGCGGCGGCAACATCGACCTCAACCTGATCGCGCGGGTCATCGAGAAGGGCCTCACGAACGCCGGTCGCTACCACGCCATGCGGCTGCGCACGACCGACGTGCCGGGTCGCCTGCTCGCCATGGCCGAGGTGCTCGCTCGCCACAACGCGAACATCGTGGACATCAGCCACTTCCGGGCGGGGTGGAAGATCCCGGTCGGCTCGGTCGAGATCGAGGTGTTGATCGAGACGCGAGCGGCCGGCGAGGGCGCGGCGATCGAGCGTGAACTCGAGTCGAAGGGCTTCGCGTCGGTCGGTTCGTGATTCCTGCGCGACCTGCGGTCGCGTGGGGAACCACGGAGCACACGGAGCCACGGAGCGCCTGCGGCGGCGGACGACAGAGAAGGAACACACGGACGCGCGGGCCCCTGCGTCCGCGCCGCGAAGCGGCGCCTTCGTGATCTTCGTGTCCTTCTGCCGTTCCCTTCGTGTTTCTGTGTGGGTTCGGCGCCGAAGGCGCCGAGCGCGGCGCCTCGATCTTCCTTCGAGGCGCGGCGCGTACCGGCCGCGCGACCCACGCGAATCGAAACACGAAGAACGCGAAGAACCGGAAGGCGCCGCCTTCGGCGGCGGACCACACGGAAGGACGCAGGACCCGCGGGGCTCGATGCGCTTCGCGGGTCCCTGCGTCCGCGCCGCGCAGCGGCGCCTTCGTGTTCTTCGTGTCCTTTCCTGTCGTTCCCTTCGTGTCGAAACTGTGTGGTCTTCGGCGCCGAAGGCGCCGAGCGCAGCGCCTCGTTCTTCCTTCGAGCGCGGCGCGGCCTACCGGCCGCGCGACCCACGCGAATCGAACACGAAGAACGCGAAGAACTGGAAGGCGCCGCCTTCGGCGGCGGACACACGGAAGGACGAAGGACCCGCGGGCCTGGATGCGCTTCGCGGGTCCCTGCGTCCGCGCCGCGAAGCGGCGCCTTCGTGCTCTTCGTGTCCCTTCTGCCGTTCCCTTCGTGTTTCCTGCGTGGCCTTCGGCGCCGAAGGCGCCGCGCACAGCAACTCGAACCTGAATTGGAACGAGGGCCGCGACCGGCGCTTCGGCTGGTCGCGGCCCTCGCTTGGATGGAGCCAGAGATCGGATTCGAACCGACAACCCCTGCTTTACGAAAGCAGTGCTCTACCGTTGAGCTACTCTGGCCTGCGCTCGGACGTGGCGCGCCGACGGAATCGGCTGCGCGATCGTTCGAGGTGGAGAAGAATACAGCGCGCCGCGCGGAAGTCGAATTCCGCGCGGCGCGTTTCCTCGTGGCGGACCGCCGTCGTCTGCGTGGGAGGCTACCGCGTGGAAGCCCACGCCGGACGACGGCGTCCGGGTCGCCTCACTCCGTGACCTGGACCTCGACCGCGCGCAGCGCGGCGGCGCGCTGCGAGTCGCCGAGGCGCAGGGCGCCGAGGGCTTCGGCCGCCGCGTGGCGGACGAGCAGGTTGACGTCCCCGTCGGTGATCAGCCCGGAGAGCGACGCGTAGGCGTCCTCCGACATGCCGCCCGTGCGGCGCAGGACGGAGGCCAGCGCGTGACCCGCAGCGATGCGGGCCTCGTCGGAACGATCGCCGTCGGTGACGACGCCGAGCAGGCCCTCGACCGAGGCCGAGCTGCCCGCGCGACCCAGGGCCGACATGGCCGGGATCGTGACGCTGTCCGGACGGAACTCGAGGGTCGAGGCCAGGCTCGACTCCGCGGCCGTGACGTCGACGTTGCAGCGGGCCAGGTCCGCGAGGGCCTGGGCCGAGCGCTGCGACAGATCGTCGGCCTCCATGCGGTCGATGTTCACGCGCTCCTCGAGCGAGTCCACGATCGCGTCCGTGCCGTCGGCACCGGCGACGATGGCCTGCGCGCGGTCGGAGTAGAGCTCGTCGGCGGCTTCCGCGTCCGAGGCGACGACGACGAACGGCGTCGCGGCGAGGCGCGCGTCGTTGCGGACGTCCGTCAGGACCTGCTGCGTCGTGATGTCCGGGAGGACGTCGGCGCAGACGATGACGTCGAAGCCGCCCGCGCGACGGAGCGTCGCGAGGCCGAGCGTGCCGCGGTCGGCCGAGGCCGTCGCGATGCCGCGCGCCTCGAGCGCCGAGACGAGCGCGGCGTTGCGGCGCGCGTCGGGGTCGATCACGAGCGCGGTGCGCTGGATGGCGCGGCCCGCCGCGGTCGAGAGGTGCTCGACGACGCGCGGGTCGAGGGCGAGACGACCGCCGGCGATGGCGCTGTTCGCCACCGCGATCGCGGCCTCCTCGCGGATCTGCGGGACGGCGCTGCCGAGGGCGGCGAGCATCGCCGGCGTCGGCGCGGCCGACGCGTCGCCGTAGTAGCGCAGGAGCGTCGTGGCGGCGCCGATGTCACCGTCCTTCGTGGCGCTCTCGAGCGCGCGCTCCATCGCTTGCGGACCCGCGGCGTAGGCCGTGAGCATGCCTTCCTCGACGGCGAGCGCGAGATCCATCCACTGGTCGTCCTCGACCATCATGCGGTGGATCAGCTCGATCTTCTCGGACATCGTCGAGCGCACCAAGCCGGCGCGCGCGTCGAGGTTCGAAGGATCGGCGGAGAGGGCGCGCTGGAAGCACTTCTTCGCCATCTCCGGCGCGTACATGTCGTGCGGGACCGCGGCCGGCTCGAGCGCGCCGCCGCCCCAGTTCCAGATGACGCGCGAGAGCAGGTAGGACGCGAGCACCTCGTCGCGACCGTTGAGGTAGGCGAGGCCCTCGCCCACGAGCGCGGAGGCGGCACCGCCCTCGGCTCCGCCGCCGACCTTCTCGAGCGCCATGCCCGCCGCGCGGCGGACCTCGTCGTCGCGCGTGGGATCGCTGGCGACCCAGGCCAGCGAACCGGCGGCGCGCGCGTCACCGATGTTGCCGAGCACGAGCGCGATGTTGCGCGCCTGGAAGGAGTCCGTGCTCTCGAGCGCCTCGATCAGCGGCGGCACCGCGGCGCTGCCGAGCTCGGCGAGGCTGACCATCACGATCACGCGGTAGTCGTCGTCACCGCGTTCGGCGAGGGCGCCGATCATGTACGGGACGGCGTACTCGCCGTGGCGAGCGCGCAGCGCCGCGACGATCTTGCGGCGCTCGACCGGCGCGGGCCCTTCCTTGAGCTGCGTCAGGAGTTCGCGGATCGCGTCGCGGTCGTTCTCGACGTCCATGCGGCCGAGGTCCGCGAGGTCGATGAAGCGCTTCGCGATGATCTCGAACTGACCCTCGCGCACGAGCATCTGGAGCCAGACCTCCTGCTCGGTCGCGCGGTACAGCTCGTACGCCTCGTCCGAGGAGGGATCGAGCGCGAGCGCGCGCTGGAACGTCGCCAGGGCCTGCGCCTCGTTGCCCTGCCGCATCTGCGACAGACCCTCGTCGAAGAGCTTGCGCAGCTCGCTGCTCTGGGCGTGGGCCGATGCCGCGAAGACGGCGAGGGCGAGGGCCGCGGGGGCCAGGGTCCGGCGCAATCCGGTCATGACGTTGCCTCTGACTTGAGTGGGATGGGTCGCGCGTCGCGATGGACGCGGGTCGAGCGATGCGAATCGCGTCGCAGCGCGGTGTCCGCGCTCCGCGACGTGTCGCGAACGGTCTTCGTGGGCACGTCCTCGATCGACGAGCACGAGGGCGCGCACGGGCGCACCCATCGGTCCGCGATCGGAGGGGTCGTTGTCTGGAGTGGGGGCTCGCCGGTCCGCGGTGCGGCGGCGAGAGGGGGAACTTCGGGGACGTCCCGGCGTCGCTCGGAGCCGGGTCGAGGGTCGCAGGTCGCGGACGGGGACGAGGAGGGCGGTCGGACGCGCCGACGCACCGCCAAGCGCGGCACCGACCCCAGGTTGGACGGGACGGGGCTCCGCGGCCGGGACGCTCGGAGCGGGGATGATAGCGAGGGGGTGAGGGTGGTCAAGCGGACCACCGTCCGCCGGACCCGGCTCCGCCACCCGTCCATCGAGTACATCCGCCGCGGCGCGAGGCTACCGTGCAACCGAAGCTCGCCCCGCCCCTCCACCTCCCGCTCGCCCCCATTCGCCCCCACCCGCCCGCGTGAGCCCCGCCGACGCACCCCGCCCCGACAGCGCCCCCCGCTCGAAGACCGGACCGACGGTCCTCGTGGTCGACGACGACGCCGACATCCGGCTCGCCCTCGAGATGCTCCTCGCCTACGACGGGTACGAGGTGTGGACCGCGCCCCACGCCCGGGCCGCGCTCGCCCGGCTCGACGAGGAGGCGGCGCGCGGTCGCCGGCCGGCCGCGGTGGTCTCCGACGTGAAGATGCCGGGCATGGACGGGCTCGAGCTGCTCGCCGAGCTGCGCGCGCGCCACGACGCGCCGCCCGTCGTCATGGTCTCGGGGCACGCCGACGTGGCGATGGCCGTCGAGGCCTGCCGCACCGGCGCGGTCGACTTCCTCGAGAAGCCGCTCGACCAGAACCGCGTGCTCATCAGCGTCGCGGGCGCGATCCACCGCGGCAGCCTCGAGCGCACGAACAAGCGGCTGCGCAGCGAACTCGGCTCGCGCTTCGAACCCGTCGGCGCGTCGAAGGCCTGGCGCTCGGTGCTCGACGAACTCGAGCGCGCGGCGCGCGCGGACGTCCCCGTGCTGCTCACCGGCGAGAACGGGACGGGCAAGGAGGTCGCCGCGCGCAACCTGCACCTCATGGGTCCGCGCAGCCAGGGCCCGTTCGTCGCGGTGAACTGCGCGGCGATCCCCGACGAACTGATCGAGTCGGAGCTGTTCGGCCACGAGAAGGGCAGCTTCACGGGCGCGCACGACCGACGCGTCGGTCACTTCGAGGCGGCGCACGGCGGCGTGCTGTTCCTCGACGAGATCGGCGACATGCCGCTCGCCGCGCAGGCCGCGCTGCTGCGCGCGCTCGAGACGCGCGAGGTGCAGCGCGTCGGCGGCACCGAACGCATCGCCGTCGACATCGCGGTCGTCGCGGCGACGAACGCGGACCTCGCCGCGCTCGTGGAGTCGCAGGCGTTCCGCGTGGACCTCTTCTACCGGCTCTCCGTGCTGCCGATCCGCGTCCCGCCGCTGCGCGAGCGGCGCGAGGACGTGGGACCGCTCGCGGAGCACTTCCTCGCCGAGATCGGACGCCGCCTCGGACGCCGCCCCCCCACCATCGCGCGCGCCGCGGTGGAGCGGCTCGAACGCCACCCGTTCCCCGGCAACGTGCGCGAGCTCAAGAACGTGATCGAGGCGTCGCACGTGTTCTGCGACGGCGACGAGATCGGTGTCGCGGACGTCGAGCGCGTGCTCGAGCGCTCACCGGGCCTGCGGACGCCGGAGGTGCGCTCGGCGTCCGTTCCGTCCGCCCTCGAGGACGATCCGTTCCGCGCGGAGACCTTCGAGTCCTTCAAGGAGCGCAGCGAAGCCCTGTTCATCGCGCGCAAACTCGCCGAGAACGACGGCAACGTGAAGCGCACCGCCGAGAACCTCGGGATGCAGCGGAGTCACCTCTACAAGAAGCTCGATCGCTACGGGTTGCGCAACTGAGGCGGCGCCTTCGGCGCCGAAGGTGTCGCGTGCGGCGGTTCGTGCTCGCTTCGAGGCGTGGCGCGGCCTACCGGCCGCGCGAAGGGAACCACGGAGCACACGGAGCGCCGCTTCGCGCCGCGCGAGTGATTCACAGGGAGACGCAGAGGTCACAGAGACCACGATGAAGAGCGCTCGGTCGGAGAACCGCGGCCCTGCGTCCGTCCCCCCCGCGCCGCCCTGCGGCGCTTCGTGCTTCGTGTCCTCTGTGTTCCCTTCGTGTTTCCTTGCGTGGGCTTCGGCGCCGAAGGCGCCGAGCGCACGTCAGACTCGCTCAGGGAATCCGCAGCTTCATCCCGAGCTGCAGGTCGTCGGGGCTCTTCAACTGGTCGCGGTTCGCATCGAAGATCCGCGTCGAGAGGCTGCCCCGCCCGTAGTAGTGGAACGCGATCGCGCTCAGCGTGTCGCC
This sequence comes from Planctomycetota bacterium, assembly GCA_041398665.1. GTDB lineage: Bacteria > Planctomycetota > UBA1135 > UBA1135 > Rohdeia. The sequence continues at coordinate 99,656 of JAWKUH010000004.1, forward strand.
GGCCACGACGACGTGCGTGCGGTACGTCTCGCCGGTGAGTTCGCCGCCGGCGAGCTCCTCGACCGGCGCGGCCTGCGCACCCTTGGGAGCGGCCGGCGCGGGGCGACCGGGCGCGCGCGCCTCGAAGGGCGCGGTGCGCGGCTCGGCGTCGACACGGCTCGGCACGAGGATCTGCGCACCGGGACGCGGCGCGCCCACCGCGGCGTTCTCCTCGCGTAGGAGCCGCGCGTAGGAGCTGTCGCCGTAGAGGTACGCCGACAGACCGGTCCAGGTGGTGTCCGCGGGACGCACGACGAACACCTGCAGTCCGGGGTGACCGGGGAAGGAGGTCAGGCCCTCGACGCCGTCGCGCAGGACGGGGAGGAGACCCGTGAGCGACGCCGCCTCGTCGTCGTTCGACGCACCGAGCTCCGACGCACCGTCGGCCTCGGTCGCGCGACCGGTCGAGGAGAGCAGACCGGCGCCGTTCCCGGCGCCGCCGAAGGGGTTGTCCTTCTTCGGCGCGGCACCGTTCGGCGCGGAACCGTCCGTGCCGACCGTCGGCGCGGGCGCCGCGGAACCGTTCGACCCTGGGGTCGAGCGCTCCTCGGTCGCGGGCTTCCGCCCCGGTTCGAGATCGGCGACCTCGGCTCCGCCGCCCTTCGTCGGATCACCCGGCGACGAGTCGAAGGAGACCGCGAAGACGACCGCGGAGAGGAACACGACGGTGAGGACGACCAGCTTCTCGAAGCTTCCCATGGACGCGCGCCTCGCTGGACGAGGCTGTTCGGCGACGGTTCGTCGCTGTGGGGTCCTGCGGGAGCAGGACGGACTCGAACCCGGACGTCGGGACGCTCGGGGTCGGCGGGAGGAGCAGGGGCGAGGGTCCGGCGCCGGACCGGGACGCACCGTCGCGCGGTACGCCTCGAGGGCGGAGGCTCCGCCGGGTCCGGCGGGAGAGCCGGGCCCGTTGGCTTGAGCCGTTGACCGTGAGCCGGGGCCGGTGACCCCGTGGAGCGCGTCGCCGCGACTCGCGCGGAGCCGAGCGGTGACCTGGTGCGAGCGTCGACGGCGGCGCGCGCCGCGACGATCGCAGGCGGGAGTGTCCCGCGCTGCGGGGGCCCGAGTCAATGCGACGCGCGCGACGTTCCCGCGCGTCGGTCGGATCCGGCACGCGCTCGCTACCCTGTTCGCTCCCGCGCAACCGAGGAACCCATGGCACGCAGCACCCACGCCACGCTCCGCACGCTCTTCGTCGCCGCGCTCGCGCTCGCGAGCGGCTGCGCGAGCACCTGTCCCGACGACGGCGAGACGCTCTCGATCAGCCTCGTCGGCACCGTGATCGGCAAGCAGATCGGCGCCGACGCGCTCACGCTGCGCAGCGACGCGCACGTCGACCGCCTCGCGGTGCAGTCGAACGCGGGCGATCCGGGCGTCAAGTACACGAGTTCGGACGTGATGTGCCTGCTCTACCGCGACCTCGAGCTCGGCTCGCGCGCGAGCGAGGGGCCGCTGCTCTCGGGCGCGGGGTTCGAGGTGCGCGTCGGGAAGGACGTCGTGAGCCACTTCGCGTCCCCCACCGGCTCGGTGGACGACGCGCTCGCCTACAAGGACATGCTCGACGTGTTCCTCGACTACTACAACCACACCTTCGCGCTCCAGACGGTGCCCGAGGGCGAGGGCGACGCCGCGATCCGGGCCACGCAGAAGGCCGTCCACGGACAGCCGTGAGCCCGGCCGCCCTCGCAGGACCGGGGTCGGACCCGCCGACCCCCTTCCCCGCGGCGGTGGCGATCGTGCCGGCGCGGCTCGGCTCGACCCGCCTGCCGCGCAAGATGCTGCTCGACGCGACGGGGCTGCCCCTGTTCGCGCACACCGTCCAGAACGCCGAGCGCTGCCGCGCCTTCGAGCGCGTCGTCCTGGCGGCCGACGACGACGAGATCGTCCGGCGGGCGGAGGACCTCGGCATCGACACCGTCGCCACCGATCCCGCCCACCAGAGCGGCACGGACCGCGTCGGCGAGGCCCTCGCGATCCTCGAGGAGCGCGAGGGGCCGCGCTGGGAGGTCGTGGTGGGCGTCCAGGGCGACGAGCCCGAGCTCTCGCCGCTCGACCTCGAGGACCTCGTGGCGCGCTTCGCGGACGAGGAGGTCGAGGCGGCGACCCTGTGGTCGCCCCTGCCCGCCGCGCGGGCCGACGACCCCTCGGCGGTGAAGCTCGTCTCCGACCGGCGCGGCCGCGCGCTGTACTTCTCGCGCGCCGCCGTCCCCGCGCTCGGGCACGGCGGAGAGCCGTGCGAGCGCAAGCTCCACGTGGGCGTCTACGCCTTCCGGCCCACGGCGCTGCGCGACTTCCTCGCGCTGCGGACGAGCGAGCTCGAGCGCAGCGAACGGCTGGAGCAACTGCGCTGGCTCGAGGCCGGGCGCGAGATGCACGTGGTGCGCGCGCGGCACGCCGGCGCCGGCATCGACACGGAACCCGACTACCGCGCGTTCGTCGAACGGACGCGGGCTCGCGACCGGCGTTCCTGAAGCCCCGGAGCGCGACGTCCCGGACGGGCACCAAGGGTCACGTCGAGGCAGACTGTCGGCGCCCGCCGCGGTAGGGTGAAGGCTCCCCCATGGCCAAGCACATCTTCATCACGGGCGGCGTCGTCTCGAGCCTCGGCAAGGGCCTCACCTCGGCCGCGATCGGTCTCCTCCTCGAGCGCCGCGGCTTCAAGATCTCGCTGCAGAAGCTCGACCCGTACATCAACGTCGACCCCGGAACGATGAGCCCGTTCCAGCCCGGCGAGGTGTACGTGACGGACGACGGCGCGGAGACCGACCTCGACCTCGGTCACTACGAGCGCTTCACGCACGCCGTGCTCACGAAGAGTTCGAACTTCACGACCGGCAAGATCTACCAGGCCGTGATCGAGAAGGAGCGCCGCGGCGAGTACCTGGGTCGCACGGTCCAGGTGATCCCGCACATCACCGACGCGATCAAGGAGGCGATCTACGCCGGCGTCACGGGGGACGACGTCGACTTCGCCATCACCGAGATCGGCGGCACGGTCGGCGACATCGAGAGCCTGCCGTTCCTCGAGGCGATCCGTCAGTTCGCGCTCGAGCGCCCGCCCGAGGACGTGATGTTCGTGCACGTCACGCTGCTGCCCTACCTCAAGGCCGCGGGCGAGCTGAAGACCAAGCCGACGCAACAGTCCGTCGGCAAGCTGCGCGAGATCGGCATCCAGCCCGACGTGCTGGTCTGCCGCACCGAGCAGCCCATGACGAAGGACATGGCGCGCAAGATCAGCCTGTTCTGCAACGTGCGCCCGGGCAGCGTGATCGAGGAGCGCGACGTCGCGACCACGATCTACGAGGTGCCGCTCATGCTCCAGGACGCCGGTCTCGACCGGTTGATCCTCGAGCACGTCGACCTGCACGCGCCCGAGCCCGAGCTCGACGACTGGCGCGCGATGATCGACCGCATCACCTCGGTGCGCGAGACGTGCGAGATCGCGGTGGTCGGCAAGTACATCGAGCTGCACGACGCCTACAAGTCGATCTACGAGTCGCTGAGCCACGCCGGCATCGCGAACGACTGCAAGGTCGAGCTGCGCAAGGTCGCGGCGGAGGACCTGCTCGAGGGCGACGGCCTCGGCAAGCTCCAGGGCATCGACGGACTGCTCGTCCCCGGCGGCTTCGGCGAACGCGGCCTCGAGGGCAAGATCTCGGCGATCCGCTGGGCGCGCGAGAACGACGTGCCCTTCTTCGGCATCTGCCTCGGCATGCAGTGCGCGGTGATCGAGGTCGCGCGCCACCTCGCGGGTCTCGACGGTGCGCACACGCTCGAACACTCCCCGCACACGCCGCACCCCGTGATCCACCTCATGGCCTCGCAGGAGGGCGTCGTGGACAAGGGCGGCACGATGCGCCTCGGCGCGTACAGCTGCCGCCTGACGGAGGGTTCGCTCGCGGCGCGGCTCTACGGTCGCGCGGAGATCGACGAGCGCCACCGCCACCGCTTCGAGTTCAACAACGACTACGAGGAGCGCCTGCGCGACGCCGGGCTGTTCGCGTCGGGTCGTCACGTCGACGAGGAGAAGGGGCTCGACCTGGTCGAGATCGTGGAGTACCGCGACCACCCGTTCTACGTGGGCGTGCAGTACCACCCCGAGTTCAAGTCGTCGCCGCTCTCCCCCCACCCGATCTTCCTGGGCTTCGTCGAAGCGGCCGTGGAGCACGCCCGCAAGCGCGAGTCGGGGACGACCATCGTGCCGAGGGACGGCGCGGGAAAGCGTGACGTGCCGCAGGGGAGCCGCGCGTGAGCGACGGTGACCCGGCGGCCCGACCCGCCGAACTCGGCGGGTCCTTCGAGATGTTCGTGACGCGCCTCGGCATCCAGGCGCTGATCGCACTCGGCGTGATCGAGAACCCGGCGACGGGCGAGCGCTCGGTCAACGAGGTGCAGGCGCGCATGCTCGAGAGCGACCTCGAGATGCTGCGCGAGAAGACCCTCGGCAACCTCGAGGACGCGGAGGCCGCGAAGCTCGACGAGGTGCTCGAAGGGGTGCGCGCTCGACTCGCGGAGATCGCCGAGGCCTGAACTCGGCGCCGCGTCACCCGCGACGCAGCCGCGCCACGAGCGCGTCGGCGAACACGCGGCCGAGTTCCGGACCCTGCTCGGGGTAGAGGTAGGGCTCGACGAGTTCGAGCTCCATGACGCGGAGCGTGCCGTCGTCGCCCCGCACGAGGTCGACGCGCGCGTGCAGCAGGTCCGCCTCGACGTGGGCGAGGACGGAGCGCGCGAGTGCGAGGTCCGCGTCGCTCGGGACGTGTGCGCGCTCGCGCGCGCCGTACATCGACTGCACGCGGTAGTCGCCGGCGGCCGGAACCTTGAGCACGGCGTGCGAGAACGCGCCGCCGAAGAAGACGAAGGAGTACTCGCCCTCGTCCGCGGCCGCGGCGAGGAACGGCTGCACCATCGCGCGGGCGGGCGGGAGTTCGGACGGAGCCGGCAGCGGCTCGCCACGGCGCACGCGGGCCTGTCGCCACGCAGCGGCTCCGACGACCGGCTTGACGACGAGTTCGTCGGTGCCGAAGTGCTCGAAGCCGAGTTCGATCGAAGCAGCGTCCGCGCGCTCGCACCACAGCGTCGGGACGACCGCTGCGCCGCGCTCCTCGAGCTCCGCGAGGTAGCGCTTGTCGACGTTCCAACGCACGACCTCGGCGGGGTTGAGGAGCAGTGTCGAACGCTCCGTCCGATCGAGGACCGCGAGGAAGGCGTCGAGCTTCTTCGCGTAGTCCCAGGTCGTCGCGACGACCGCGGCGTCGAATTGCGACGGGTCGAACGCCGGGTCGTCCCACACGACGAGTTCGAGCGCGACGCCGCGCTCCGCGCACGCCGCGCGCAGCGGGACGTACTCGAGGTCGAGCTCCCAGAAGTCGGGCCGCCGCGCCGGGTGGTCGACGAGCATGTCCGAGGACGAGAGGAAGGCGACGCGATTCACGCGAGGAGTCTAGTCGGGTCGCACCAAGCCGCCCCTTGCTCGCACCCGATCGCGTACCCTCCCTCCGCTCAGCGGGAGCCCGGCGAACCGTGACGTCGTCCACCCGAAGCACTCGCAGGTCGCTCGTCGCGATCCTCCTCGCCGCGGTCGTGATCCAGGCCGGACTCGCGATCGCGTTCGGGTGGGTCGGTGACGACGCCTTCATCGCGTTCCGCTACGCGCGCAACCTCGCCGAAGGTCAGGGGCTGCGCTTCAACCCCGGCGTCGAGCCTCCGGTCGAGGGCGACACCCAGCTCGGTTGGATCCTCGTCGCGGCGCTCGTCGAACGCGTCGGACTTCCGGTCGTCGCAGCGACGCGCGCCGTCGAGATCGCGGTCGGACTGGTCCTGCTCGTACTCGTCGCGCGGCGAGCCCAGCGGCGCGGCGGCACGCCGGCGGCACTCGCCGCCGCGCTGTTCCTCGCGACCTCGCCGGGGATCGTCGTCTGGTCGAGCGGCGGGCTCGGGACGATCCTCTTCGCGACGACGATCTTCCTGGTCGTCGACTTCGCCGTCGCCGAGCGGCCTTCGAGTTCCGGGGCGCGCTCCCGTCTCCTCGGCGCGACCTGCGCCGCGATCGCCGTCACCGTCGTCCGCTTCGACGGCGCGTACTTCGCCGGCTGGGCACTCCTCGCGGTCCTCGTCGCAGGTCTCCTGACGCGCTCGCGGGAACTCCGCCGGATCGCCGTCGTCGCCGGCGTCGTCACGTTGCTCGCCATCGCCGCGCAGAGCGCCTGGCGACTCTCGTACCACGGTGACTGGCTCCCGTACACCGCGCGTGCGAAGGTCGCGTTCTCGCCCTGGGTCGCCGAGCGAGGCCTGCGCTACGTCCTCGTCAACTGGCTCAACGTCCCTGCGACGGCGATCGCGACGCTGCTGCTCGTCCTCCCCTCGCTCCGGAGCTCGTCGAGGTCCGAGGACGCCTGGAGGACCGTGGCGTCGATCGTGGTCGTCGCCTCGCTCACGTACTGCATCGCGGTCGGCGGGGACTTCATGGCGATGGGTCGCTTCCTCCTCCCGACCCTGCCCTTCCTCGCGATCGCGGCGGGCGACGCGGTCGCCGCGCTCGTGCATCGAGGTCGCACGGGCACGGCGACGTTCGGTGTCGCGGCCCTCCTGTGCGGTTCGCTCCCCGTCCTCTTCGGCGCCGTGTACACCCCGGAGTCCCTACGGCGCGCCCTGGACTTCCGCTACGGGCACCCCTACGAGACCGAGCTCGAGTTCCTGCGAGGCGACGCGGACCGGGCCACGTTCTGGAGCGAGATCGGCCGCGCGCTCGCACTCCACACCGACCCGTCGGAGTCGCTCGTGCGCGGTCCGATCGGAGCGGTGGGCTACTACTCGCGACTCACCATCTTCGACCAGTTCGGACTCGTCGACAGGGAGGTCGCGCTGCACGACCCGCGAGGCACCGAGCGCAAGGCGCTCCCCGGTCACGACCTCTTCGCCGATCCGACGTTCTTCGCGGAGAGGAACCCGACCTACCTCCTCGCGGACCTCTACTTCGGGATCGTCGAGACGTCTCCGGAGGACCAGGCCATGCTGAAGAACCCCTACTTCGCGACGGGGAAGGTCGAGCTCTTCCAGGTCAGGAAGGCCGACGGCTTCTACGACGACGGGACGTTGGTCCTCGTGCGCTGCTGAGAGCGTGGCGACCGAGCGAAACGTCTCGCTCGACTCGACGGGCCACTCCGGAGCGATTCTCCCTGCAGCTCACGGATCCGCGCGGAACGCCGCACTCCCGTCGATTCCACACCGAGGTCGAGCGCGAGGGTGTCGCACGTCCCCGTCGACATGCGCGCCGACTCGGCGGCGCAGGCACGGCGAAGTGTTCCCTCCCCGGGGTCGATGCCGTTCGCGCGGACAGGTCGCGTACGACGGTGCACGCCACTTGGAAGTCGTGCCGAATGGCCGTCCTCCCCGTGGCGTGCGTCGTCGGTCCGAACGACGCGGTCCGGACGGTCTCGACCCGGTTCGTGCGGATCGCGGTATCGTCGGGCGATACCCAGCACCCCTACAGATCCGTCGCCTCGAACTCGTCGGCGCACGGGCAGTGCACTCGAGATCGCCGGTACTGCGGCGGTGTTCGCGCTGGCCCTGTATCTCGCGATCCGGTCCGCCTGGGTCACCGACGACGCGTTCATCGCCTTCAACTACTCGAAGCACCTCGCTCTGGGTGAAGGGCTGCGCTTCAACGCCGGCGAGTCGCCTCCCGTCGAGGGCTACACGCAGCTGGGGTGGGTGCTCCTCGTCGCGCTGATCGAGCGGCTGCGTCTCGAGGTCGTGTCTGCGACGCACGTCGTCGAGATCGCGACGTTCCTCGCACTCGTCGCGGTCGCGATGGCGGCGACGCGACGCGGCTCCGGGAGCGCCGCCGCACTGCTCGCCGGACTGTTCGTCGCGACCGCACCGACGTCGGCGATCTGGGCGACCGGCGGCCTCGGGACGATGCTGTTCGCGCTCGCGATCTTGGTCTCCACACTCGCCGTGCTCCGCGCCTCCGGGAGCTGGAGCCTGGGGCTCGCGATCGTCTCGACGATCGCGGTCACGGTCGTGCGTTTCGACGGACTGTGGTTCGCCGGACTGATCGTCCTCGGTGCCGGAGCGTCGGGGTTCGTGCGCGCCGACAGGAGACTGGTGCGAACCGCGATCACCGTCGGGGTGGCCGTCGCGATCGGCTTCGCGCTCCAGACGTGGTGGCGAGTCGAGTACCACGGCGACTACGTCCCGAACACCGTGCGCGCGAAACTCGGGACCGGAACGTGGCGACTCGAACGCGGAGCGAACTATGTCCTCGCGTACTTCCTCGCGATCCCGACCGCGGCCGCACTGGCGCTCGTCACGGTCGTTCGTGCCGTGCGCGAGAGACAGGACCGCGACGGTCCGCTCCTGGCCGTCTCGGCGACCGTCGTCCTCGGGACCTTCGTGCACGCCGTCGTCTCGGGCGGCGACTTCATGCCGATGTGGCGCCTCCTGGTGCCGGCCGTGGCGCCGCTCGCGATCGTCCTCGGCTCGACCGTCGTCGCGATCGGTCGCCGAGCGAGCGGCGGCGACGCAGCGGCACTCGTCGCGGCAGCGCTCGTCGGCTGGGTGCCGGCGTCGTTCGGCGCGTCGCTCGCACCGCGCTCGTGGTTCGAGTCCGTCGAATTCCGCCCGGCCCTCGCGGGGGTGTCGGAGAGCCGCCTGCACTCCGCGTGGCGCGAACAGATCGGGACCAGGATCCGCGACGCACGGATCCTCGCGAGCGCGACCGGTCCCGGCGAGTCCATCGTCCTCGGCGCGATCGGGACCACCGGCTACTACACGGAACTCGAGATCCACGATCGCTTCGGGCTGGTGGATCGCGACGTCGCGCGCCTCGTCCCGGCGACCCCCGGCGGAGGTCCGATGCCCGGCCACGACCGACTGGCGCCGATCGAGTTCTTCGCGAACCGTCGGCCGACCTACCTCGCGACGAAGTTCTACCCGGGCGAACACCCCGGCACGCCGCTCCACGACGCGTTCGTGACCACGCCCGCCTACGCGACGGGCGACTTCGTCCTGGTCGACATCGGCGTCGACGCCGGGTTCGGCATCGACGGCACGTTGGTACTCACGCGCTACCGGGTCGCGGGCACCGCAGCGGACGACGGCGACCCGCGCGCCGACGACTGACGGGCGCCGCCGGTCGTCTCAGCGGAACGCCGCCAAGCCGGTGAGCTCCGCACCGACCGCGAGCGTGTGGATAGCGCGTCGGCGAACGCTCGCCCCAGCCCAGGTCCCTGCTCGGTGTAGAGGTAGGGCTCGACGAGCTCGAGCTCCATCACGAGCAACTCGCCCCTCGGCCCCGCGCACGACGTCGACGCGAGCATGCAGCAGGTCCGCGTCGACGCGTTCCAGCACGGAACCGGCGAAGGCGACCTCGAACTCGGTCGCCATGCACGTGCCTGCTCGCGCCGAACATCGACTGGACGCGGTAGTCGCCCACGGCCGGCACCTTCCGCACGGCGCGGCCAGCGCCGACCGCAGAAGACGTAGGGATCTCGCCCTCCCGCTCGCCGCCGGGAGGAAGGGCTGCACCATCGCGGCGTCGGGCGGCAGTTCCTCGGGCGGCGGGAGCGGCTCGCCGCGCCGCACACGCGCCTGCCTCCAGGCCGACGCCCCCACCACGGGCTTGACGACCAGCTCTTCCGTCCCGAAGCGCGCGTAGCCGCGCTCGATCGAGGCGGCGTCCGCGCTCTCGCACCACAGCGTGGGGACGACGGGCGCGCCGCGCTCCTCCAGGTCGCGCAGGTAGCGCTTGTCGAGGTTCCAGCGCACGACCTCGAGCGGGTTGAGCAGCCGTGTCGCCCGCTCCGTGCGCTCGAGAGCTGCGAGGAACTCGCCGAGGCGCCGGGCGTAGTCCCAGGTCGTGCCGATGACGGCCGCGTCGAACGATGCCGGGTCGAAGGTGGGGTCGTCCCAGACGACGGCCCGGAGGTCGGCGCCCCGACGTTCGCATGCCGCCCTGAGCGGTGCGAACTGCAGCTCGAACTCGAACGCGTCGGGGCGCGGCTCGGCGTGCCCCGGCAGCATGTCCGAGGAGGTCAGGTAGGCGACGCGGTGCCCGCGGAGAGTCTACGGAGCGGGCAGCGCGGATCGGGCCCGCGCCGCACTCCTCGACGCGACGACGCGAGCGAGCCGAGGCCGACGGACGGATCCGGCGGCTCGCGACGGACCGAGAGGTCCGTCACGGCTCGCACGCCGACCACGCTCGAGGAGCTTCCGCTAGGATCGCCGGCCGGGCCGCCGCCACGACGCGGACCGTCGTCGCCCCCCCATGACTCCTGCCCCCTCGAAGGCGCTCCGCCGCCGTCGTGCCTCCGTGGCAGTGCTCGCGCTCCTCCTGGTCCTCGCGTGGACCTTCGCCTGGAGCACGGACGACTCGTTCATCGCCTTCCGCTACGCGCGCAACCTCGCCGAGGGCCACGGCCTCCGCTACAACCTCGCGGAGTCCCCGCCGATCGAGGGCTACACACAGTTCGGCTGGATCCTGATCGCCGCGCTGATCGAGTGGCTCCGCCTGCCCGTCGTGATGGCCACCCGCGTCTTCGAGATCGCGACGGCGTCGGTCCTGCTGCTGCTCGTGATGCGCCGGGCCCGACTCCGATCGGGGACCACGGGCGAGCTCGCCGCCGGCGTCCTGTTCGCGACGTTCCCCTCGGTGGTGATCTGGTCGACGGGCGGACTGGGGACCATGCTGTTCGCGCTGACGATCTTCCTCGTCGCGGACGCCCTCCTCGACCGACGGACGGGGCTCGCGGCCTGGGCCGCGCTGGCGACCACGGTCGTGCGCTACGACGGACCGTACTTCGTCGGCCTGGTGGTGGCGGGGGCGCTCGTCGTCGCGCTGCGCGGCCGCGACCTGGCACTGTTCCGGTCTGCCGTCGTCTGCACGGCGACGACGGTGGCGGGATTCCTCGTACAGACCGTCTTCCGCTACGCGTACTTCGGGGACTGGGTCCCCAACACCGCGCGTGCGAAGGTCGACGTCGGGCTCGCCTACTACGCGCGCGGATTCGACTACGTCGCCTCGTACCTCCTGTCGACCCCGACGGCCCTGCTCCTCCTCGTGCTCGTCGCCGGGATGGCGATCGTCGGGAGGACGCGCTGCGGCGAGGGTTCGTGGCCCGTCGTGACGACGGTGGTGGCGACGGGGGACGCTCGCCTACTGCGTTCTCGTGAGCGGCGACTTCATGTTCTTCTGGCGCTTCGTGGTCCCCGCGCTCCCGTTCTTCGCGGTGGCCGGCGGCGAGGTGGTTGCGCTCGTCGGCCGCGAACGCGGGACCCGGGTCGCAGCACTCGTGTGCGGTGTGCTGCTGCTCGGCTCCGTTCCCGACCTCTTCGGGGTCCACCTCACGCCGCTCACCTGGAGGAAGGCCTCCCAGTTCCGCTGGAGGGATCCCTTCATGACGGAACGCGAGATCTACGTCGTCGGCAACGAGCGACTCGAAGAGTGGATCGACCGGGGCAAGGCACTCGGCGCCCTGACGTCGCCCGAAGAATCGGGAGTCTTCTACGCGATCGGTGCGGTCGGCTACTACTCGCGCATGGTCGTCCACGACCAGTGCGGTCTCGTCGATCGCGAGGTGGTGGACGCCTACGTGTTCGACGAGAACAAGCTCGCGTTGCCCGGCCACGACCCCGCGGTGCTCCCCAGTTTCTTCGACGACCGGGAGCCGACCTACGAGCGCCTGTCGTTCTACGAGGGCGAGGTCCCGGGCTCGCCGCTCTTCGACGCCGTGATGGAGTACTCGCCCGACGTGAACAGCGGGCGCGCCAGGGTGCTCACGGTGTACGAGGCCGACGGCTGGCACGCGGACGGCTCGTACCTGCTGTTGCGCAGCGACGGGAAGGGCGTGGGCTCGCTCTCGATCGACTGAACGCGCTCCGCGGTCTGAGACTCGCGCGGAGCGGTGCGGCCGGCCCCTGCGCCGCTCGGCTCGGCGACCCGCTCAGCGGAACGCCGGGATGCCCGTCAGCTCCGCACCGACCGCCAGGGTGTGGATGTCGTGCGTGCCCTCGTACGTGTAGACCGACTCGAGGTTGCACATGTGGCGACCCGTCTGGTACTCGAGGCTGATGCCGTTGGCGCCGAGCATGTCGCGGCCCACGCGCGACGCGGTGAGCGCCATGTGCACGTTGTTGCGCTTCACCATGTTGACCATGGCGGGCGTCATCTCGCCCTTCTCCTTGAGGCGACCCACGCGCAGCGCCATGAGCTGACCCATCGTGATCTGGGTCGCCATCTCGGCGAGCTTCGTCTGCGGGATCTGGTAGCCCGCGAGCGGCTTGTCGAAGACGATGCGCTCCTTCGTGTACTCCAGGCACTCGTGGAACACGGCCTGCGCCGCGCCGACCGCGCCCCAGGCGATGCCGTAGCGCGCCTGCGTGAGGCACATCAGCGGGTTCTTGAGGCTGGTCGTCAGCGGCAGGCGCATCGAGTCGGGGACGCGCACGCCCTCGAGGACGAGTTCGCTCGTGACCGACGCGCGCAGGCTCCACTTGTGCTTCTGCTCGGGTGCGCTGAACCCCTTCAGGTTCGTCGGGAGGCAGAAGCCGCGGATGCCCTCCTCGGTGCGCGCCCACACGATCGCGACGTCGGAGATCGTGCCGTTCGTGATCCACATCTTGCGGCCGTCGAGGATCCAGTCGCCGCCGTCGCGCTTGGCCGTCGTGAGCATGCCGCCCGGGTTCGAGCCGGCGTCGGGTTCCGTCAGCCCGAAGCAGCCGATCGCCTCGCCCTTCGCGAGCTTGGGCAGCCACTCGCGCTTCTGCTCCTCGGAGCCGAACGCGAAGATCGGGTACATGACGAGCGAGCCCTGCACGGAGACGTAGCTGCGGAGGCCGCTGTCGCCGCGCTCGAGCTCCTGGCAGATCAGGCCGTAGGCCACGCTGTCGAGGCCCGCGCCGCCGTACTCCTCGGGGATCGTCGGGCCGAAGACGCCGAGTTCCGCGAGCTCGGGCGTGAGCTCGTGCGGGAACGTCCCGGCCTCGAAGTGCTCCATCACGACCGGGAGGAAGCGCTCGCTGACCCAGGCGCGGACGGTGTCGCGCACCATGCGCTCGTCCTCGGTGAACTCGGTGTCGAGGTGGAGGAAGTCGAGCTGGCGGAAGGGTTGCATGGGTCTTCTTCTGAGCTTCGGACGGCGCCGCGTCGCGGATCGTGGGAGGGGTCCTGGCGGAGTCTCGCGGTTCCCGCGAATTGCGGCCTTATAACACACCGACCGAGTGCCCCGATGACGAGCCCCCTCGATCCCTGCCCGGCCTGCGGGCATCCGCGCGACGGCGCGATCTGTCGCCTGTGCGGCGGAGCTCCCGCCGACCGCCGTCTCGAGCGCCGCGCGCGCGCGGTGCACGAGCAGGTCTCGGCCGGGCTCGTCGCGCCGTTCGTCGGCCTCGGCGCGCTGTTCGAGCTCCGCGGCGTGAAGCGCTGGATCGTGCCGCCGACCGTCGCTTCGGCCCTCGTCCTCGTCGGCCTGCTCCTCTGGCTGTGGGAGGAGATCGCGAGCTGGACCTCGGGCGGCGAGCGCGTCGACCTCGACATGGGCTGGTTCTCGTGGATGGAGACCCCGGTCGAGTGGGTCGTCAACCTGCCGTGGATGCGTTCGGGCGGCGTGCTCGCCTTCGTCCTCGTCGCCGCGCTGGTCTGGTGGTTCGGGTACGCCATCGTGTTCGAGGTCCTCGCCGGTCCGTTCCTCTCGCGCATGCACGGACGCGCGGAGGAGCACTGGCTCGGCGGCGCCGCGAAGGAGGGCGACCCGTTCGAGTCGCGCGGGCTCCTGATCACGATGGCGGCGGCGAGCCTCGGTGCGCTCGGTGCGTGGATCGCGTTCGGCGCGTTCGGCGGCGTCGCCGCGCTCGCGATGTTCGCCGCGCCGCTCGTGGTCGCGCTGCTGCTGCTCCCGCGCTTCCGTACGTGGTTCGTGCCCTTCGTCGCGACCGAGGGGCGGAGCGCGCTCCAGGGCCTCGTGGTGGCGGGCGTCGCGCTGGTCGGAATGGTGCTGTTCCTGCCCTTCCACCTCGTGCCGGTGGTCGGCTCGTGGATCGCGGCGGGCGGCGCCGGGTTCTTCCTCGCGCTGGGCTCGCTCGACCTCGCGCTCGATCGTCGCGGTTGGAGCCTCGATCGCCGCTTCGGTCTCGCGCGGAGGCGCGTCCCGGCGCTCCTCGCCTTCGGTGCGCTGTGCGCGTTCCTCTTCGGCGTGCCCGTGATCGGCCCGCTCGTCATGCTGCCGGCGGCCTCGCTCGGCGGCGCGTGGCTCGTGTGCAAGCTGGACAAGGGCGACGGCCGGATCTCCGGGCCGCCGCCGCTCGGGAGCGCGCGCGCGGGCGAGTAGGATCCCCGCGTGCACCGCTACCTCGTCACCAGCGCTCTCCCCTACGCGAACGGCCCCATCCACTTCGGACACGTCGTCGGCGCCTACCTGCCGGCCGACGTCTACGTCCGGACGCTGCGCATGAAGGGCGAGGAGGTGCTGTACGTGTGCGGCACCGACGAGCACGGCGTCGCCATCACCATCGGCGCCGAGGCGCGCGGTGAGTCGCCCGCGGACTACGTCGCGCACTGGCGCGGCGTCATCAAGTCGACGTTCGACCGCCTCGGGATCGAGTTCGACCACTGGTCGGGGACGAGCGTCTCCCCGCCGCACGCCGAGTTCTCGCGCGAGTTCTTCCGACGGCTGCACACCAACGGCTTCCTGCTCAAGCAGGAGGGCGAACAGCTCTACAGCCCGAGCCAGGGTCGCTTCCTCGCCGACCGCTACGTCGTCGGCACCTGCCCGAACTGCGGGCACGACCCGGCGCGCGGCGACGAGTGCCCGAAGTGTGGGAGCTGGCTCGACGCGCTCGACCTCGGCAGTCCGCGCTCCAAGGTCGACGGCAAGCCGCTCGAGCGCCGCTCGACGACGCACTGGTACCTCGACCTGCCGAAGCTGCGCGACGAGGGCCTCGGCGCGTGGGTCGAGGGGCACGAGTGGAAGCCCAACGTGAAGACGTTCCTCGAGAACCTCCTCGCCGACACGCGTCCGCGCGCGATCACGCGCGACATGTCCTGGGGCGTGCCGGTGCCCGAGGAGATCGCGGGCGAGGACTCGGGCAAGGTGCTCTACGTCTGGTTCGACGCGCCCATCGGCTACGTCTCGATCACCGAGGAGTGGTGCCGCGCGGAGCCCGGGCGCGGCAGCCACGCGGACTGGTGGAAGGACGAGCGCACGCGCCTCGTGCACTTCATCGGGAAGGACAACATCCCGTTCCACTGCTTCGTCTTCCCGGCGATGCTCGACGGGCAGCGCGACGGCTGGGTCCTGCCCTGGCAGGTGCCGGCGAACGAGTTCTACAACCTCGAGGGGCGCAAATTCTCGACGTCCGAGGGCTGGACGATCCCGCTCGACCGCTTCTTCGAGGAGTACGACGCGGACGCCGCGCGCTTCCACCTCCTCGCGAGCGCGCCGGAGACGGCGGACAGCGAGTGGACCTGGGAGGGCTTCCAGAACACGGTCAACGCGGGGCTCGCCGACAAGATCGGCAACCTCGCGACGCGCGTCCTGCGCTTCGCGGCGAAGCACTTCGACGGGAGGCTCCCGGCGCTCGACCCGGCGCACGCGGAGGAGCTCGACCGCGTCCTGCTCGAGGAGTGCGGCGCGTTGCCCGACCCCGCGGAGTCCGTGCTCGCGTTCCGCTTCCGGCGGGCGACCGAGGAGGTGCTGCAGCTCGCGACGGCGGCGAACGTGTTCCTCGACCGCACGGCGCCGTGGTCGCTGCGGAAGACGGACCCCGCGCGCTGTGCGTCGGTGATCAACACGGCGGGCGAGTGGATCGCGCTCCTCGCGCGCTGGTGCGCACCGTTCATGCCGAGCAAGGCGCAGCTCCTGTGGTCGATGGTCGGCGGCGAGGGCCGCGTCGCGGACGCCGGTTGGCCCGCGAGCCCGCGCCCGGTGCCTGGCGCACGCTCTCCGCGGCGCCTCCCTCGGAGAGATCGTGGGCCCCTTCGACAAGCTCGACGACGAGCGCATCGCGCGCGAGGTCGAGTCGCTCCGACAGGCGCACCCGACGGTGCGTGAAGCCCGCCACGCGACCTGCGGTCGCGTGGGGAGGACCACGAGGCCCACGAGGGCCGACGAGCGAGCGCCTCGTGCTCCTCGCGAGGCGCGGCCTGCCGCCCGCGCGGAACACAGCGCGCCGCTTCGCGCCGCGCGGGGGAACGCAGCACACGGTTTCAACACGAAGATCGGAAGGGCGCCACACGGAAGGACGCCCCGCGGGCGATCTCCGTCCGCCGCGCAGGCCCTTCCTGTTCTTCGTGTTACCGCGCGAGACGTGGTCTTCGGCGCCGCAGGCTCCGGCGCAACGCCACGTGCTGTTCTCGAGGGCTGCGCGGCCTACCGGCCGCGCGCGAACACAGGTTCACAGGAGCCGGAGAACGGGAAGGCGCGGACGCCGGAACGGAACCGTCCTTCAGGGCGCACCGGTGCGTCCCTGCTGCCGGTCGCGTTCCACCTGCTCCTCCCCCGTCCTCCCAGGCTCCCTGTGAACCGCGTGGTTTCGGCGCCAATCATCGGCGCCGCAGGCGCCGTTCGGACGGCGCGCGGACGACTTCTCGTGAAGAGAAGGCACCGCACCAACGCAGAGCGGCGGACCCCCGAGGGGACCCGCCGCGTTCTTCGGTGCGGTCCGAGGACCGCAACCGCTTGATCACACCGCGCGTCGCAGGACGGCCGCCGTACCCGAAGGTCGAGGCGCCCGGACGCGGGCCGACCGGTCAGCGTCGATCAGCGACGACGGGCGGCCTTCTTGGCCGTCTTCTTCTTCGTCGCGCGCTTCTTGGTCGCACGCTTCTTGGTGGCGCGCTTCTTGGTTGCGCGCTTCTTGGTCGCACGCTTGGCAGCCTTCTTGGCGGCTTTCTTTCTCTTCTTGGCCATGGGGATGAGTCTCCTTAGGACTCGATGGGGTTGGGTGGGCGTCTTCGGCACGCCTCAGCCACGACATCACGGGCGACATCGGCACTCCGCGCCAAGACCTTTCCTCCCAACACGCGAGAAATCGTTCGCGTGTTCCACGTTGGGAGACACGTCGTTCGAACCGCAGCGACGTTCGAGCGTCGTCGCACGGCGTCCGACGACACGACGGAACGCGCGGAACGAACGCGCGCCGCGGCGCCCGCGAGTCGTTCGCGGACGTGCGCGGCGCGCGTTCGAAGAGGCCGGGATCAGAACAGTTCGTCGAGCGCGGCCTGCCCCACGTCGGAGAAGTTGCTGGCCAGTTCACCCCCCGAACGACGTCCGACGATGCTCTCGAACACCTCTTGGAGTCGGAGCGCCGCCTCCTGCGCGTAGAAGCGCACGAGCCCGAGGTTCGTGCGGTCGTCGAACAGCACGGCCATGAGGGTCCGCTCCCCCACGAGCTGCAGTTGGATCGAGTCGCGCTTGCCCTGGTGGAACATGACCGTGAACTCGGTCTCTCCGAGGAGACGGGCCATCTCCTTGGTGGCGGCGAAGGACCCGGCGACGAGTGCCGAGATCGCGTCGGGCGAGGTGTGCACCGCGTCGCCGCGGCGCGTCACCTGGTGACCGTCGCGGTCGATGAGCAGGGCGCAACGCGCCTTGGAGAGCTCGAGGAAGGAGTCGAGCTCGCTGTGGAGCCGCTCCATGTCGTCGGCGTAGAAGACGAGTCTCTCGGAGCGAAGCTTCTGGTCGTGCATGGCGGTGTCTCGTTCTCGGCGGCGCGGTGCCGCGGGGCGTGGGTCGGGTGGACGGGTGGACGGACGGGTCAGATGAAGCGGAGGACGAGGGCCGCGACTCCGGCCCCGACGGCGGCCGCCATCACGATGAAGAGGTTGCCCTTCATCCCGCCGCCGTTCGCGGCGGGAGCGGGCTGGGTTCGCGGCTGCTGCGCGGTCGTGCGTCGCACTCCGGACTTCGCCTGCGGCGCGCCGGCCGCCGGAGCGGCCTGCGCCTTGGGACGCGACGCGGACTGCTGGCGCATGAGCTGCGCCGCACTCGTGCCCGCGGGCGTGTAGGTCTTCGGCTTGCTCGCGACGGCCTGTTGGTTCGGCTCGGGCTGGAGCCTTCTCGCGCGGCGCTTCCGCCGGGCGCGCGTTGGTCGCGTAGGGCGACGGCTTCGCGGGGCGCGGCGCGGGCTCCGCGCTCGCCATCGCGGGCTCGAGATCCGCCGTGCGCGCTGCGGGGCAGGGCGCGTCGGTTCGGGACGCGCCGCGAGGTCGAGGTCCGCCGCTCGACGGACGCGCGTCGTTCGCCACGGGCTCCGCGGTCGGGGCCGTCGCCTTCGGCGCGGTGCGCGGCGCCTGGTTGAAGCCGGTCTGCGAGAGGCTCGCGCGCGGGCCACTGCTGCACTCCGACTGGATGTGCTTGAGCACCAGCGACGCGAGTCCCTTGAGCGTCAAACACGCCCTGCCCGGTCACGCGGCCACCGCCTCAGTCGGCGCGCCGACGAGGTTGAGCTGCTCCGACATCTCCTCGACGGTCATCGCGCCGGGGATGTCGCGCTTGTTGAACTGGATGGCGTGCGGCAGCGAGGCGAGGCTCTTGCCGTACTCCGCCAGGTTCTCCTCGAGGTTGCGCAGCGACTCGAGGTTCGCCTCCATCGCGCCGGGCGAGGAGTCGGCGACGAAGATCACGCCGTCGACGCCCTGCAGCACGAGCTTGCGCGTCGAGTTGTAGTACACCTGACCGGGAACGGTGTACATCTGGAAGCTCGTCTTCATGCCCGCGATCGTCCCGAGGTCGAGCGGCATGTAGTCGAAGAACAGCGTCCGATCGCCGTCGGTGCTGATGCTGGTCAGATCGCCGCGGTTCGTCTCGGGGGCGCGCTTGTGCACGACCTCGAGGTTCGTCGTCTTGCCCGACATTCCGGGGCCGTAGTAGACGATCTTCGCGTTGATCTGCTTCTGGGCGAAGTTGATCTGGACCATGGGTTCGGGCTGCCTCTACTCGTTCTCGCGGTTCTCGGACGTATCCGAATGGACGTGTGACTCTTCCCCTCGCGCCGAGGGGTATCGGAGCGGTGCGGGCACCGCGTCGATCGCCTCGCTCGGCGTGTTCCTCGAACCGAAGCGGTCGAGCGTGCGCTCGATCCGTTCGGCGGCGGCGCGCATCGGCAGGCGCAGCGCACCGGGGTCCCCTTCGGGACCGTGGACGACCATCAGCGCGCCGCCGCGCACGCGCTGCAGCGCGACACCGCCGCGATCGCTGCCGACGCGCGCGAAGACCGGCGGTCCCCAGGTGAGCGGCGCGACGGACTGCACGAGTTCCGAGAGGAACTGGCGCGCGACGGCGGCGTAGCGGTCGGCCTCGTCGGGCCCGCCGCTCCCCTCGCACGGCACCGGGATCGGGACGCCGTCCTCGGTGACGAGGGCGACGAAGCGCACGCCGCGAAGGCGCGTCAGCGGTTCGAGCAGGTCGATCACGCGCCACCTCCGAGTTCGCCGGCCGACGGAGCGCCGGCGAGTTCGCGCAGTTCCTCGCGCTCGTCGGCCGTCGACGGGCGCCGCCACCAACCGACCGCCGCGTCGGACGAGCCGACGGCACCGAAGGCCTCGCCGAAGTCGCCCTCGATCTCGAGTTCGCGGAGCGAGCCGAGGTCGAGTCGGCTTCGAACGGCGCGCGCCGCTCGCGGCGCGGACTTGAGACCGCGCGCCGTGCGCTGCGCGGTCGCGCCGCGCGGTCCTGGACGAGCGCCGTCGAGGCGCGCAGGAACAGCGCCGCGGCGCAGCCCGGCGTCGATGCGATCGCCTGGAGCGCGGGGCGCACGTCCTCGGCGGGCGCGCCGGCGACCTCGCTCCGGTCCGTCGCGAGCCTCCCGGTCTCCTCGACGCGTCCCAACGCGCGCCGCAGGTCGGGCGCGTCGTCGGCGACCGTCTGGAGCGCGCGGCAGCGCGCCTCGAGGTCGCGGTCGCCCGGCACGAGGTCGAGCAGGGCGAGGGCGACGGAGCGCGCGTGACCGAAGGCGCCGGCGGCGAGCGAGAGCTTGAGTTCGAGGCGCAGCGGCTCCTCGTCGCGCGGCAACTGTTCGCGCGCGGTCGCGATCGCCGCGAGCGCGGATTCGCCGGCGTGTCGCGAGCGGTCGGCGAAGAAACGGCGCGTCAGGACGTCGGCGCGCAGGAGCGCGGCGCTCCCCGTCTCGTCCGTCTCGAGCCAACGCTCGACCGAACGCTCCGCCTCCTCCCACTCGCCCGCCTCGGCGCACTGCTCGCAGTAGGCGCGCCACAGCGCGGGGCGCGGACCCTCGGCGAGCTCGGCGCGCAGGCGCGCGAGCCGCGACTCGCGCAGCTTGCCCTGGATGCGCGACATCGCGCGCAGCAGTCCGCGGTCGCCCGGGAAGTGCCCGAGCCCCTCGGTCACGAGTTCGGACGCCGCCTGCAGTTCGCCGGCGAGGGCGAGCTGCTGGATCAGCCGTCCGTAGTTCTCGGCGGAGAACTCCTCGGCGAGCTGGCGCCGGGCCGCGCGCAGGCGCGACCGCGAGAAGAACCTCTGGATCACCGCGGCTCCTCCGTCGCGCTCGCGTCCCCCACGCCCTCGACCGGATCGCCGGAGGCGAGGAGTTCGCGGATGGCGGCGATGTCGCGGCGCAGGCGTGCGCGTTGCGACGCCGAGGGCACTCCTGCGGCGAGCGTCTGTTCGAGGAGCGCGAGCGCGCGGTCGGCGTGCCCCGTCTCGACGAACGTGCGCGCGTCGGCGTAGGCGTCGTCGACGCGGCGGCCCGCGGCTTCGCGTTCGAGGTCCTCGAGCTCGTTGCGCTCGCGGATCTCGCGCTCGATCGAGTCGCGCTGCTGCGTGAGGATCGAGACCTCCTGCACCAGCGTCGCGCGGCCCCACCACAGCGGGTGCGCGTCGGCGAAGCGCTCCAGCTCGTCGATGCGGCGCTCGACCGCGAGCAGGTCCGCGGCGACGGGTCGCGCGAAGTGGTCGTACTCCTGCGAGGCGCGGACCTGCGCCATCGAGATCGCTCCGATCGGCAGTCCGAGCGCCACGACGGCGACGGCCGCGACCTTGAAGCGCACGCCGCTGCGCGTGCGCCTCGAAGCGTCCTCGTCGAGGCCCGCGAGGATCGGGGGCGCGTCCTTGTTCTCGGGATCGAGCTCGAGCAGACGCATCAGGTGGTGGCGCGCCTCCTCGATGCGGTTCTCGGCGTGTGCGCGGCGAGCGTTGAGGAGCAGCTGTTCGATCGCGCGACGGCGCGAGCGCTCCTTGGTCCGGGCGACCTCCTCGACCTTGGCGAGCTCGGGCGTGCGCCAGCCCGCTCCGGTCGCGAGCTCCGCGATGGCGACGGCACGGTCCGGCCGACCCTCGCGGACGTGTTCGCGCGCCGCCCACGCGGCGTAGCCCGGGATGTCGAGCCCCCTGCGCGCGGCGATCTCGGGGTCGGCCAGGCCGAGGACGACGATGCACTCCGCGAGTTCGACGCTCTCGTGTCCGTTCGAGACGGCGGAGACGAGGCTCTCGTGGTACTCGTCGACGAGTTCGGAGCCGAACTCGGAGACGCGAACGAGGGCGCTCGAGAGCGATTCCTGACCGGCACCGTCGATCCCGGGCGCACCGAGGACCGCGCCGATCACCAAGCGGTGATCCATGGATTCCTTCCCTGCCATCGTGTTCCGCCCCCATGGCGGCACACTCCCCCCGGCCGGTCACGGGGAACGGCCAGGCGCACTCGTCGGCCCCGGCCCTCGGCACCCTTGAGCGCAACCCCGCGAACATGACGGGTTCGATCGGGGGCCCCCGCGCGGGTAGCATGGCCGCGCTCGAACGGCCCCCCGGACCGCGCCCCAGCCCCCCGAAGAACGTGACCGACCTCGCACGCACCAGTCTCCACGCCGTCCACGTCGCAGCCGGCGCGAAGATGGTCGAGTTCGGCGGCTTCGACATGCCGCTCCAGTACGGTCCGATCCTCGACGAGGTGCGCCGCGTGCGTTCGAGCGCGGGGCTCTTCGACCTCGGTCACATGGGGCGCCTCGAGTTCACGGGCCCCGACGCCGTGCGCTTCTGCGACCGCATCGCGACGTGCTTCGTCGCGAAGATCCCTGTCGGAGCGATCCGCTACGGACTGGTGTGTCGCGAGAACGGACACCCCGTCGACGACGTGCTGGTCTACCGCGGTGCGAGCGACGTCTGGATGGTCGTCAACGCCTCGAACACGGCCCGCGTCCTCGACTGGATCGAGGAGCAGCGCGGCGGCTACGACGTCGAACTCGTGGACCGCACGGACGAACTCGGCATGCTCGCGATCCAGGGTCCGAAGAGCGAGGCGATCCTGGCGCGCATCGCGAGCGGCATCGACCTCTCGAAGCTCGGCTACTACCGCTTCGACGAGGGCACGTTCGCGGGCGTCGGACCGATCAAGGTCAGCCGGACCGGCTACACCGGCGAGGACGGCTTCGAGCTGTACGCGCCGGCCGACCGCATGCCGCACCTCTGGAACGCGCTGCTCGAGGTCGGTGCGGCGGACGGCCTCGCACCCACCGGACTGGGCTCGCGCGACACGCTGCGCCTCGAGGCCGGCATGCCGCTCTACGGTCACGAGATCTCGGACGAACTCGACCCGATCCAGGCCGGACTCTCGTTCGGCGTCTCGCTGAAGCCCGAGAAGAGCGGCACGATCGGGTACGACGCGCTGAAGGCGATCGCCGCGGCGCCGGAGCGCAAGCTCATGGGGCTCGAGACCGACGGCCCGCGCGTCCCGCGCCAGGGCGCGGTGCTGCTCGTCGGCGACCAGGAGGTCGGATTCGTCTGCTCCGGCACGATGTCTCCGACGCTCGGCAAGCCGATCGCGAGCGCCTACCTCGACCTCGCGCACGCCGCCGTCGGCACGAAGGTCGACGTCGACTTCAAGGGCAAGCGCCAGTCCTGCGTCGTGCGCGACATGCCGTTCTTCTCGCGCACGCGCGGCTGACCCCCGGAACACGAACCGGCCGACGCGCGGGCGAGGGTCCGTGCGCGGCACCCCAGAAGCTCCCAAGACCCACGATGCGCACGAAGATGCGACCCGACGACCGCAAGTACACGAAGACCCACGAGTGGGTGAAGATCGACGGGAAGACCGTCCTGATCGGGATCACCGACCACGCCGTCGAGGTTGTGCAGCGGCAACGAGGGCGACTCGTGTACTGCGACCTCCCCGAGAGCGGCCGCCGCGTCGAGGCCGGCGAGACGTTCGGCGAGATCGAGTCGGTGAAGGCCGTCGCCGATCTCAACGCCCCGGTCTCGGGCGTCGTCGTCGAGGCGAACCCGGCGATCGAGGACCACCTCGAGATCCTCCTCGCGAGATCCGTGGAACGAGGGCTGGATGATCCGGCTCGAGCCGAGCGGCGACGGCCTCGAGGGCGTCGAGCTCATGGACGCCGCGGCCTACGACGCGTACGTCGCGGGTTGAACGACTGGCGTCTGCTCCTGGGCCACGGCCTCGCTCCGGGGCGCCAGATGGCGCTGGACGAGGCGCTGCTCGAGCTCGGCGGCGCGACGCCGGTCCTGCGCCTCTACACCTGGTCGCGGGCGTTCCGCCTGGGCTACTCCCAGCCGCGCGCGGACGTCGCGCCCGCCCGCGCTGCGTTCACGGGAGCGGACGGGCCGCCACTCCTCGTGCGTCGCTTCACCGGCGGCGGAGCGATCCACCACGCGAACGAGCTGACGTTCTCGATCGCCGCTCCTATCGACCATCCGCTGTACGCGGGCCCGGTCGCGCCGAGCTACGACCGCGTCCACGCGATCGTCGCGGCCGCTCTCGCCCGCTTCGGGGTGCATGCGCGGGCGCGCGGCGAACGGCGCCTCGCGTCGGAGCGGGCGAGTTCCGGCATGTGCTTCCACCGCTCGTGCGCGCAGGACCTCGTGTGGAGCGGGCCGAGCGGCCCCGCGAAGGGTGTCGGCTCGGC
Source organism: Planctomycetota bacterium (assembly GCA_041398665.1). GTDB lineage: Bacteria > Planctomycetota > UBA1135 > UBA1135 > Rohdeia. The sequence continues at coordinate 123,564 of JAWKUH010000004.1, forward strand.
GCAGCGCCGCACGCGCGGTCGCGTGCTCCACCACGGCTCGATCAAGCTCGCCGCGGACCCGCTCGAACCGGGTGTCGCCACCGCGGACCTCGGCGGGGTCGCCGTCGATGCACGCGAGCTCGGCGACGAGCTCGTGCGCGCGTTCGAGGGCGAGCTCTCCGCGCGCCTCCGACGGGACGATCCGACGCCGGAAGAGTCGGCGCACGCCGACGCGCGCGAGTCCTTCTTCGGCTCCGAGCCGTTCCTCGCGTTGCGCGACGGCGCGCGTCGCCGGGATCACTCCTCGTCGTCGCCCGTCGAAGCGTCCGGCACGGCGTCCCCGGACTCCGAGTAGCCGAGCGACGCCAGCACCTCGAGGATGCCCTCGTGCCGATCGACGGGCTCCGACCGCGACCGCACGGCCGCCGAGTCGCGCTCGAAGCCGAGCAGCATCGCGCGCCGCGCGTCGACGAGCGCCGCCGCGGTCGACGCGGTGTCGACGCGCTCCCCGGGGTCCGCCGCGAGGTCGTAGTGCTCGGTGCGCACCACGTTCCCCTCGGCGTCGCGCACCACGATCGTCTTCGTGTCGCGCGTGCGGAGTCCGAGGTCCGGGATCTCCTCGTTCGTGCGCAGGACGAGTTCGCGTTCCGCGTCGTCGGGGAGCTCGAGCGCGCGCTCCAGCGAGACGCCGTCGAGCGGCAACGGCGGCTGCGCCAGCCCGCACCACTCGACCAGGCTCGGCAGTACGTCCATGTGCGAGACGACGGTCCGGTCGATCACGCCGACGGGGCCGCGTCCCTTCGGGAACTTCACGATCAACGGGACGTGCACCATCTCGTCGTAGAGGTGCACGTTGTGGCCGAGGCGGCCGTGCTGCTGGTGCGCCTCGCCGTGGTCCGACGTGACGACGATCAGGGCGTCGTCGTAGAGCCCGCGGCGCTCGAGCTCGTCGAGGACGTCGCCGAAGTGGTGGTCGGCGTAGGCGAGCGTCGCGTCGTACAGCGCGACGGCGGCGGCGACGTCGTCGTCGTCCATCGCGACCTCGCCGCGGTTCACGGCGTTGATCAGCGCCGCCGGCATCGCGCGGAACTCACCGTCGTAGTCCGGGTCGAGGTAGCGCTTGCGCCACGCGCCCTCGCGCACGTACGGGTAGTGCGGCTCGAGGTAGTGCAGGTACCAGAACGCGGGTCCGGAAGGGTCGGCGTCCATCCACCCGATCGTCCGCGCGGTGAACTCCTTGGCCCGAGTCGTGTGGAAGGCCACGCCGCCCTCGACGAGGTCGGCGGAGCGCCCCTCGAGCGCGAGCGCGTGGTCGTGGAACTCGCGGAAGCCCTGGTCGACGCCGTACACCTCCGAGCCGTAGAGGTTGCCGACGGCGCCGCGCGTGGGTGCGCCGATCTCGTCGAAGAGCTCGGCCGCGGTCGTCTCCTCGCGCGCGAGCTTCTCCTCGCCGGATCGCATGCCGTGGTGCTCGGGCAATCTGCCCGTGTGGATGCTCGGGATGCCCGCTCGCGTGTACGGAGCCGTCGAGTAGGCGCGCGCGAAGCTCACACCGGCGCGCGCGAGACGATCGAGGTTCGGCGTCGTGTCGCGCTCGTAGCCGAGGTGCGTGACGTGCGTGGCGTGCAGCGCGTCGAAGACGACGAGCAGCACGAGCGAACCGTCCCAGCGGCGCTGCAGCGCGCGCTCGCCCCCACCCGTCGGCGCGTGCTCCGGGGCGTCGCCGCAGCCCGCGAGGGTGCACAGCGCGAGCGCGACGAGGAGCTGCAGCGTGGGGCGCATGGAGGGTCCGCCGGGTAGCGGCTTCGGTCCGAGGGTAACCCGCGCAGCCGATGCGCCGAGCGACCGACCGGTCAGGCGGCGCTCGGCCCGAACCCCGAGACGTCCTGCGGTGCGAGCGGTGAGGCCGTCGGCCGTCCGTCGAAGGGACGGCGGTTGTAGACGGGCGGCGCGGCGTCGTTGGGACCGTCGGGGTACCACAGCGACGCGAGCTCCTGGATCTGGGCGCGGCCGCGATCGAGCTCGAACTGGCCGCCCGCGTACATCGCGACGCCGTTCGATCGGCAGTGGTCGACGACCGCGCAGAGTTCGCGCACCGTGGCGAAGCGCGAGGGCTTCACGTTGATGCAGCGCGGAGCGGGCTCGATCGCGAGCAGGTCGTCGAGCGAGTGCAGCGGCGCGTCGTACGTCACCCGCGCGAGGTGCGGTCGCAGCGCGTCGCGCGTCGCGTCGTCGATCCACGGGTCCTCGAGCCAGGCGTCCGGCAGCGCCTCGGCGATCGCCGCGTAGAGGCGCGCGTCCGGCTCCGGTCCGCGGAACGCTCCCGTCCGGTAGTGACCCTTGAGGTCGAGCACGTCGACGCGACCCAGGTCGGCGAGGGCGCGCACCGTCGCCTCGGTGAACTCGTTCGAGAAGTCGATCTTGAAGCGCGCGTCGGGCGCGGCGGCGAGGACCTCGCGCAGCACGCCGACGTTCGCACCGCGGCCGAGGCCCTGGGAGACGACGAAGCGCACGGGACGCCGCTCGAGACCGAGCACGTCGCCGAGGTTCCGGCCGGCGCGCACCAGCGCGAGGTCGAGCGCCGCGGACTCGAGGGCCCAGCGCGTGTACTCGCCCTCGCGCGCGAACGCGAACCCGTCGAGGGCGCGCGAGAGACTCGCGAGCGTGCCCTCGTGACGGAGGTCGATCGGCTCGCGACCCGCTCGCGCCGCGTGGACGTCGCCGTCGTACGTGACGTCCTCGCCGATCCCGACGCCGCCCTCGCCGTCCTCGAGCGCGACGAGCGTGGTGCGGCGCACCCACCCCGCCGCCGTGCGCGAGCTGCGCACCTCGAGCCGCACGCGCACGCAGCGGACGTCGAGGTCCCGGAGGCGCGTCCAACTGCTCGACATGGGAGGGTCGCTCCTTCGGCGGGACCTCCGCGCCGAGGCGCGTCCCGCTCCGCCCGCCCCCTCCTCCTCACCGCGCCGTCGCGTCGGGGGTGCCGTCGCGCCGGGGGAGGTGGTGGTTACCCCGCAAGGACTCGAACCTTGAATGACTGGACCAAAACCAGTTGTGTTGCCAATTACACCACGGGGTAACGGCGGGCGAGGATGGTAGCGATCGACCGCCCGCGACGGAAGGGTGGAGCCCGGGTCGCGCCCGCTCCTCGCTCTCTCACCCGTGGGAGCCCGAGGCCGGTGCGAGGCCGAGCTCCGCGAGCCGACCGCGGACCTGCCAGAGCGCGAGGGCGAGCGCCTGGTGCACCGCGAACCGGCGGATCCGATCGCGGCCCGCCGCGGGGAAGGTCCGCCCCGCGGTGAAGACGCCGTCCGTGCTCGCGACGGCGAACTCGACGCGGCCCACGGGCTTCGTCGGCGTCCCGCCGTCCGGGCCGGCGACGCCGGTGACCGAGACGGCGACGTCGGCGCCGCTGCGTTCGCGCGCGCCGAGCGCCATGGCGGCCGCGACCTCGGGCGAGACCGCGCCGTGGGCGCGCAGCAGTTCCTCGGGGACGCCGAGCCGCTCGGACTTCGCGCGGTCGCAGTAGGTGACGAAGGCCTCGCGGAAGACGGCGCTCGAGCCGGGGACGTCGGTCAGCGCGCCGGCGACGAGGCCGCCGAGTGCACGACTCGGCGAAGGTGATCGCCGAGACCGCGCGCGCGGAGCTCGCCGACGAGCGTCTCCTCGAGCGGTGCGTGGTCGGCGGAGACGAAGTGCTTCGCGAAGCGTCGCGGACGTCGCGCAGGCGCGCGGCGACGCGGTCCTCGGCTCCCGGGCCGGACGAGCGCAGCTCGACGACGAGGAGCCCCTGGCGCGCGCACACGCTGAACTCGGGGTCCGCGCTGCGCTCCATCCACGCGCCGACGTCCTGCGCGAAGCGCGACTCCGCGAGACCCCACAGGGTCGCGCGCGCCGTCGCGGGTCGTTCGTCGGGTCGGACGAGGCGCGTCGCGACGCGCGGCAACAGGTGCTCGATCGCCATGGCCTGGAACTCCGCGGGCGGACCCGGGAGGCTCGCGACGAGACCGCCGTGGCGCGTCGCGAGCGCGAAGCCCGGCGCCGTCCCGCGCGAGTTCGCGAGGATCTCGGCACCGAGCGGCAGCAGCGCCTGACGGCGGTTCGCCTCGGGCGGCTCCTCGCCGCGCCGGTCCCAGGGCTCGCGCACGCTGCGCCAGGCCTCCTCGACGAACACGAGTTCCCGACCCGTCGCGCGCGCCACGGCGTGGCGCGTCACGTCGTCGAGCGTCGGCCCGAGCCCGCCCGACGTGACGACGAGCAGGTAGCGCTCGCACAGCTCCTCGAGCAGCAGCGCGAGCGCGCTCTCGTCGTCGCCGATCACGTGCACGCGGTCGACCGCGACGCCGACGTCCTCGAGCGCGCGCGCGAGCCAGGGCGAGTCGAGGTCGGGGTGCGCTCCGGAGAGGAGCTCGTCCCCCACCGCCACGAGCGCCGCGACGCGCTTCACGCGTCCCCTCCGGTCGTCGCGAGCGCGCTCGCCCGCGCCTTCTTGGCGGCGACGCGCGAGGCCAGGATGCCGACCTCGTAGAGGACGACGAGCGGCACCGCCATCATCACCTGCGTGACCGGGTCGGGCGGCGTGATGATGGCCGACACGACGAACGCGATCAGGATGAAGTAGCGCCGGAACTTCGAGATCTGCTGCACCGTGAGCATCCCGACGCGCACCAGCGCCATCATCACGATCGGCAGCTGGAACACGAAGCCCAGCGCGATGCACAGCGACGACAGGAACTGGAAGTACTGGTCCATCTTGAAGTCCGGCTTCGGCAGGTCGACCGACGTCGGGACGTTCAGGAAGTAGAAGCCGTACGGGACCAGAAGGAAGTAGCCGAAGACGATGCCGCCGCCGAAGAGCATGAGCGCGCTCGGCAGGAACGACATCACGACCTTCTTCTCGTGGCGGTAGAGGCCGGCGGCGATGAACAGCCAGAGCTGCCAGATCAGGATCGGCCCGCCGACGAAGAGCCCCACGTAGAACGAGGCCTTGAGCTTGGTCATGAAGGCCTCGCCCACGCCCGTCGTCTGCCCCGTCTCCGAGATCGGATCGCGCAGTCGGCGGTAGCCCGGGTCGGACTCGACGTCGGAGTCGAACCACTTCGAGCGCTCGAGCGTGGGATCGCCGGCGAGCGCCTTCTCGTAGAGCTCGACGTAGTCCTGGTTGAGCCAGGACACCGCCGTCTTCATCGGGCGCATCACGATCGCGATCGTCCCGCCCGGTTCGTCGGCGAAGTAGAGCGCGCCGCAGAACGCGACGAGGACGGCGAGCACGCCGACGAAGAGCCGTCGACGCAGCTCGTCGAGGTGGTCGCCGAGCGTCATCCGGCTCTGCTCGACGGGGTCCTCGCGCTGCTTCTCCGCCATCACGCCGAGAAGGATACGGCGCGCGAGGGTCGGTCCGAACGCGAACCGGGCGCCGTCCTCGCGGACGGCGCCCGGTTCGTTCGTCGGAACGACGCGCGGATCCCGGCGGCGTCAGCCCCGGGAGCGCGCGTCGGCCTCCGTCACTGGACGGCGGGGAGGTAGTCGCGCAGCGTGGAGATCGGGACGATCGTGATGTTCGCGCTGAGCGCCTCGGCGTAGACCGGGAGCTGCGACGGGTCGATCGGCTCCTCGAGCGGCTCGCCGAGCTCGTCGTAGTAGATCTCGCCGCCGGTGATGAGCATGTCGGTCGTGCCGGTCAGCTTGTCCTGCACGCGGATGCCCATGTCGGCGAGCACCATCGTGAGGCGCTGCGCGTCCCAGGTGCCGCTGAAACGACCCGCGAGGACCGCGGTGCGCTCGCCGACCGGGTCGTAGATCGGGCTGAACAGGACGTCGCCCTCGACGACCGGGTCGTACTTGTCGACGAGGCCGAAGAGCTCGATCTCGGCGCGGTTGGCCTCGACGCGGCGGACCACGGCGCGCGCCTTGGTCTTCGTGCCCGACAGGCGGTTGGCGCGGACCTCGAAGCCCATGCCCGGCGCGAGGCGGTCGTCGCTGCCGATGTCGATCCAGGCCAGGGGCAGCGAGCTCGACACGGTGAGGACCTTGGCGTCCGGCTCCTCGACGCGGGCGCGCTGGAGGCGGATGTCGAGCTTCGCGGACAGCGTCTGGTTGCGCAGGCGCAGGTCGGCGATCTCCTGGTTGAGACCGCGCACCTGCTCCTCGCTCGCCGCTTCGGCGTCGCGCAGACGGCGGTCGAGCTGGTCGGCGGCCTGCTCGGCGTCGGCGAGGCGCGAGTTCAGGTTCTCCTCGCGGTCCTCGGCGTTCGAGCGCTCCGTGGCGAGCTCGTTGCGGAGGTCGGAGATGGTCTTGTCCTTCTCGGCGATGTCGTTCGTGCGCTGCGAGCGCGCCGAGCTGAGTTCGCTGTCGAGGCTCGTGATGCGGCTCTGCAGCTGGCCGGTCCGGGTGGTCTCGGCGTTGTACTGCGCGATCACGAAGGGCAGCGCCTTCTCGAAGCTCGTCACGTCGGACGGCACGTCCGTGAAGGTCTCGCGCAGGCGCGAGAGTTCCGCGGCGGCGACCTCGGGGTTCGCGGGCTGGGTGAGCGAGTCGCCCTGGAAGCCGAGCTTCTTCGAGATCTCGACGATCTGGAGGTCCTTCTCGACGACGCGTTCGTCGGCCTTCTCGCGCGCCGCGATCGCTTCTTCCATGGCGGCGACGGCCTTGCTCTGCTCGTCGTACGCGAAGTACCCGAAGGCGATGGACGCCAGGGTGATCACGATCATGACGACGGTCCACATGAGACCGACGCGTGCAGTGCCTTGGTTGGAGCGCGAGATGCGTTCGTTCATCGTCGAGGGCTCTCTCGTAGTGCCCCGCTCGGGCCGACGCGCCGCGGTGTTCGCCGCGAGCGCGATCGACGCGCGACGCCGGAGCGTCGAGCGCGGAGGGTTCGGAGGGTCGGGTTGGGGGTCGGGCGACGGCCGCCCGTGGCGCACGAGCGCAGGCGGCGCGCACCCGGACGACGCCATGGACCGCGAAGCGGCCGAGCGGATCCGGGTGGAGCGGATGGGGAACGGACCCCGGACCGGCGCCTTCCGCGTGTGGACGGGCGCCACCCTGGGGTGGATGGGGACGCACACCGCCCCGGCGGACGGTGTGTGGGGAGGAGTGATACCCGCCCGGGATGCCGCGGGCAAGGGCGGAGCCCCTGGGTGCGCGGCGGGACGGGATCGCCCACCCGGCTGATACCTTCCCCGCCCCTCCCGGGTTACAGCCGAGCCCGGCCCGCACGCGCCCCACGATGCACGACGACCGCCCCCCCGCAGGACGCTCCGCCGACCGCGGACCGCTCGTCGTCGGCGTGACCGGCGGGATCGCCTCGGGGAAGTCGGTCGTCGCGCGCGAGCTCGCGGGTGAGGACGGCGTCCTCGTGGACGCCGACCGCGAGGCCCACGCCGTGCTCGCGAGCCCCGAGGTCGCCGAGCTCGTCCGCGCCCGGTTCGGCGGGGACGCGCTCGACGCCGACGGGCGACCGCTGCGAGGCGTGCTCGCGGAGCGCGTGTTCTCGGACCCGGAGGCGCGCGCGGAACTCGAGAGCTGGATCCACCCGCGCGTTCGTGACAGGATTCACGCCGCGCTCGCGCACGCCGGGTCCGCTCCGGTCGTCGTCCTCGACGTGCCTCTGCTCCTCGAGAACGACGACGCCCACGGTCTCGCCCGCGCGTGCGACGTCCTGGTCCACGTCGACGCCCCGCTCGTCGAACGCGAGGCGAGGGCGCAGCGCGACCGCGGCTGGCCTCCCGGGGAGGTCGCCCGCCGCGAGCGGACCCAGATCGCGCAGGACGAGAAGCGCTCCCGCGCGGACGTCGTCCTCGCGAACGACGGCGACCTCTCGGACCTCCGCGAGGCCGCGCGACGACTGCGACGGCGACTGCTCGACCGACCGGCGCGTCGCACCTGATCCACGACCACACCCAGCCGCAAGGACGCGCGAGGACGCGAGTCGCGGCGGGACGCCCCCGACCCGACCCGAAGAGGATCCGACCGAGATGGCCTTCAAGAAGCGCCCGAGAAACCGCGACAAGTTCAAGGAGAAGAAGGAGCGTCGCGCCGCCGAGGGCGAGATCTGGCTCGACTACTCCACGGTGCCGGCCGACCTCGCGCCGGAGGAGATCGACGAGCTCTTCGACGCGCTGCCCAAGTCGACGCGCAAGACCAAGCCCGCGCCGGTCGAGTACCGCGAGCTCCAGGGCCTCAACCTCGCCGAGCTCCACGAGCTCGGCACGAAGGAGAAGGTCGACCTCGACGAGGCGCGCAGCCGCCGCGACGTGGTCTGGGACGTGACCGTCGCGCGCATGGAGAAGCGGATCCCGGTGATCGCCGAGGGCGTGCTCGACGTCGTCGACGACCACCACGCCTTCCTGCGCACGCACCACGCGTCCTACCTCGCGACCCACGAGGACGTGTACGTGCCGCGTTCGATGGTCGAGCGCTACGCGCTGCGCACCGGCATGACCGTGCGCGGACCCGTGCGCCCCCCGAAGGAGGGCGAGCGCTGGTTCTGCCTGGCGTGGATCGACGCCGTCGACTTCCACGACCCCGAGGAGATCGCCTCGCGGACGCCCTTCAAGGAGCTCGTGCCGCTCTACCCCGAGGAGCGGCTCCTGCTCGAGGGCGGCGGCGAGAACCCGCTCGAGATGCGGATCATGGATCTCGTCACGCCCATCGGGAAGGGTCAGCGCGGTCTCATCGTCGCGCCGCCGCGGACGGGCAAGACCGTGCTGTTGCAGCAGATCGCGAACTCGATCGTGTCGAACAACCCGGAGGTGCACCTCATCATCCTCCTGGTCGACGAGCGTCCGGAGGAGGTCACCGACTTCGAGCGTCAGCTCTCGGGCGAGCGCCGCGAGATCGTGAGCTCGACCTTCGACGAGCCGCCGGCGCGCCACCTCAAGGTCGCGCACATGACGATCGAGCGCGCACGCAGCCTGGTCGAGGCCGGCGAGGACGTCGTCATCCTGCTCGACTCCATCACGCGCCTCGCGCGCGCGTCGAACCAGGAGGCGCCGAGCGACGGCAAGCTCCTGTCCGGCGGTCTCGAGGCGACGTCGCTGCAGTTCCCGAAGCGCTTCTTCGGGAGCGCGCGCAACATCGAGGACGGCGGCAGCCTGACGATCCTCGGCACGGCGCTGATCGAGACCGGTTCGAAGATGGACGAGGTGATCTTCGAGGAGTTCAAGGGCACCGGCAACGCCGAGCTCGTCCTCGAACGCCGGCTCGCCGACCGCCGCATCTTCCCCGCCATCGACATCAACCGCAGCGGCACCCGCAAGGAAGAGCTCCTCTTCACGCCGCAGGAGATCGAACGGGTCTGGATGCTGCGCAAGGTCCTCAACGAACTCGATCCCGTCGAGGCGATGGAGATGCTCGTGCAGAAGATCCGCCGCACGAAGGTGAACGGCGAGTTCCTGATGACGATCGGGAGCTGAGCCCGCGCGCCGCTCCGCGCCGCGCGATCCACACGGTCTCGACACGAAGATCGGAAGGACGGAAGGACCACCCGCGGGCGTTCTCCTTCCACTCTTCCGATCTTCGTGTTGAACCGCGTGGTTTCGGCGCCGAAGGCGCCGAGCACCGCACCTCGTGCTCTTCTCGAGTGCTGCGCGGCCTGCCGGCCGCGCGGATGAACACAGCGCGACGCTCCGCGCCGCGCGGGGGAATCACAGGGAGGCACAGAGGACACAGAGACCACGAAGGACGGCGCTCGGAGGGACGACCGCTGACGACGTGTCGCGTCTCTTCTCCCGCGCCGCCTCGGGCGGCGCCGCGTGGTCTCCCGAATTCTCCCCGGCTCCTGTGAATCTTCGTGGGGTCGGCGCCATGGGCGCCGACTTCGATCAGGGCCGACTCGCGCACGACCTCGTCGAAGGTGCGCACGGCTCGGGGGCGCGCGGCGCGCGAGCGCTCGAGTTCGTCGAGCCGGTCGAGCGCGAGGAGCAACCACACGAGCTCGCGCCGCTGGTCGCGCTGGTAGGCGTCGATCGCCGTGCGGTAGAGGGCGGCGAGGTGCCGGCGCACGGCCTCGTCGCCGTCCACGAACTTCCACTGGAACAGATAGCGGTTCCGCTCGATCACGGCGCGCACGAGGTCGCCGTCGACGCGACTGCGGATCGTCCCGCGGTGGTGGTGCTCGACGACGGACGACGGCTCGTAGACGACCCGCTCCCCCGCCGCCCACGCGGCGAAGCCGAGGTCCACGTCCTCGTAGTAGAACGGCTCGTAGAGCGGGTCGAAGCCCTTCTGCGCGACGAACGGTCCGCGCCGCAGCAGCATCGCCCCGCCGATCGCGTAGGTCACGCTCCGCGGACGGTCGAGGAACTTCTCCGCCTCACCGGAGAGCGCGCGCTGTTCGACGTAGGCGACGTCGTGGTCGAAGTCGATCTCGACGACGGACTCGATCGAGTCCTCGCGACCGAACAGGAGGATCCGCGGCACGACCGAGTGGACGTCCGCTCCGGCGAGGTGCTCGAGCAGCGGCGGCAGGAAGCCCTCGCGCACGAGGATGTCGGGGTTCATCAGGAACACCGCGTCGTGCTTCGCCTCGCGCACGCCGTCGAGCGCCGCCGCGGCGAAGCCGCCGTTCGTGGGGCGCGAGACCACGCGCACGATCGTCGCGAGGTCGGGCAGGTTGCCGCGCACCCACGGCTCCACGACGGCTCGACCCGTGTCGTCGACGAGCACGATCTCGCCGCCGGTCCCGGCGATCTCGCGCGCGAGCACCGGGAGGTTCTTCTCCAGCAGTTCGAAGTCGTCGAGCCCGGGGACGACGGCGCTGACCGGCACGTTCGCGCTCATCGCCGTTCCTCCTCGCCGCGCCACGCGGCGATGCGCTTGCCGACGCCGGTGAACCACGTGAGCCACGCCACGGTGCGCCGCTCGAGCGCCTCCTGCGCGAGCTCCATCTCGGTCCGGCGCCAGTCCAGTTCGCGACGCGCGACGTCCTGCGCGGCGCGCAGGGCGTCGATCTGCTCGGCGAGCCCGCGGCCGTGCTCGACCAACCACGCGAGGATCTTGTCGAGGTGTCCCTTCGGCTCCTCCGCAGCGGCGCCCGCGTCGTCCGGCGGCGGAACCTTGCCGGTCCAGACCTGCACGAGTTCGCGCACGGCGCGTTCGGCGTCGCCGACCTGACGGCGCAGCTCGGCGAGGTCGGACTTGTTGCTCTCCACCTGGTCGAAGAGCCAGACGAGCTCCTCCTCGCGATCGGTGAGGAGCTGCTTGAGCCACTCGCGCTCCTCGTCGCGGCTCGTGAGCATGCTCTTCAGCCAGTCGCGCTCCTGCTCGAGGCCGCCGATCAGGGAGTCGAGCCAGGCTCGCTCCGCGGCGCGCTGCTCGACGATCGACGCGTTCTCGGACGCCAGGCGTTCGCGCTCGCGCGCGAGTTCCTCGGTCTTCGAGCGGTAGTAGGTGCGCTCCGCGTCGAGCTGTTCCGACTTGCTCCGGAAGTAGGTCCGCTCCTGGTCGAGCTCCTCCGACTTGCTGCGGAAGTAGGTCCGTTCCTTGTCGAGCGTCTGCGTCTTGTCGCGCAGGTAGCTGCGTTCCTTCTCGAGCGTCTCCTGGATGCTGCGCAGCCAGTCGCGCTCCTTCTGCAGCGCCTCGGTCGAGCGCGCGTGGAAGTCGACGGCGGTCACGAGCCCCTCGCGCTCGCCGCGCAACCAGTCGATCTCGGACTCCACGCCCTCGAGACGGTCGGCGAGCCACGCCGCGCGTCGCTCCCGCTCGTCCATGAGGAACATGAGGTAGCCCGCCTCGTCGCGGCGGTCGCGCAGCTCCTCGAGCGAGCGACTGCCCTCGCCGACGCCCTCCGCGACGAGCAGCGCGGGATCGAGGTCGCCGCCGCCGACGATGTCGGCGAGCCGCGTCAGTCCGCGCGTGCAGCGCATGAGCAGCTCGCGCGTCGGCAACGCGTCGAGTGCCCGCCAGCGCGCGCCGAGCGCCGTGAGGTGCGGCAGCCCGCCGCCCGGGTCGCGCGGGTCGCGGCGCTCCGACGCGAGCTTGGTGTAGAGCGTCTCGAGCTCGTCGACCTGCTCCGCGATCGTGCGCACCGCCGGAAGGCCGCGCACGAGCTCGCCGAGGAGTCCCGGTTCGTCGAGGAAGCGCCGCAGCGCCGCGGCGAGCGCGTCGGGATCGCCCGGTTCGAAGAGCAGTCCGTCGACGCCGTCGCGCACGCTCTCGGGCAGCGCGCCGAGGTCGCTCGCGACCGCCGGTCGACCCGCGGCGAAGGCCTCGCGCACGACGGTCGGGAAGTTCTCGTACCAGATCGACGGGACGACGAGCACGTCGAACGTGGAGAACACGGGCGCGAGGTCCTCGGAGTCGTAGGCGCCGGCCCAGGTCGCACCGAGCTCCTTCGCCCGGGCCGCGATGCGCGCGACGTAGGCTCGGTCCGTCGAGTCGCCGTACAACGTGAGCGGCAGCCGCTCGCGCTCGCGGTCCCCGAGGCGCGCGTAGGCCTCGAGCAGGACGTGCGCGCCCTTGTGCTTGGTCAACCCGCCGACGAAGGCGAGTCGGACCGTGCGAGCCGTCGCGTCGACGGGCGGGACGTCGGCGAGACGCGCGACGTCGATGCCGTTGGGCTGGTGCAGCACCCGCGACGTGCCGCCGTAGGCCTCGCGGACCCACTCCGCGAGGAAGCGCGAGGGCGCGACGAACGCGTCGACGCGCTCGAAGGACGCGCGCCGTCGACGCGCCACCGCGCGGCGGCGCTCGAGCGCGTCGTTCCACTCGGTCCGGGAGAACCCGGCGAGGAGCGGGTCGCCGTCGCGCGTCTCCGCGATCCGCGCGCGCACGTCCTCCGGCAACCACTCCGGCGGCACGCCGAGGTGCCAGTCGCCGAGTTCCTCGCGCGCGTTGAGGATCGAGCCGGCGAGGTCGCAGCTCGCCTCGTCCTCGGGCGTCGGTGCGGCACCGAACCGCGAAAGGTCGGGGCGCAGCAGCGCGTAGCGGTCGGTGATCGAGAACCAGTCGTGCGCCGTGTAGACGACGGGGACACCGGCGTCGGCCGCCGCGTCGACCACGCCGACGCCGAGGCGCAGGACGTGCTGCACGTGCACGACGTCGGGGCGCTCCGCGTCGATGAAACGCGCGAACGCGTCGGCGACGCCCGGCGGTGCGAGGGCGGCGAGCGCGTCCGCGGGCACGGCCGTCACGTTGATGCGGTCGGCGTGCCAGTCCCGACGGCGCTCGCGGCGCAGCGATCGGTCGGGCAGCTCGGGACGACGCCAGGGTGCGAAGACCTCGACGTCGTGACCGCGTCGCGCGAGTTCGTCGGCCAGTGCGACGGTGCACTGCTCGACGCCGCCCCGCTCCTCGGGCGGGAGGCCGTGGACGACGAAGCAGACGCGCATCGGTCCAATGGTAGAGTGCGCCGCGGCGTCCCCCCCCACCCCGGTCCTCGGCGTTCCGCGAGTTCTCGACCCGAGCACGGACCCCTTCGGCCGCCGCGACGACGGCACCCGCGACGGGCGGTGCCCGTCGCCCCGCTCCCCGCCCCATGCGCATCCTCCAGGTCAACACCTTCGCCGCGCGCGTGGGCGGTGCGGAGATCTACATGCACACGCTCGTGGACGAGCTCCGCCGACGCGGTCACGACGTCGCGGTGTTCGCGGGCGACCCGGAGGACTCGCGCGACGAGCCCGAGCTGCGCGTCGTACGCCGCCCCGACTGGTCGGGCGAGAACCTGGTCGACGACGCCGAGCTCGTCGCCGCGTTCCGCGACTTCGCCGGGCGCTTCCGTCCCGACGTCGTCCACTGCCACAACCTGCACGCGTTCCCCGTCAGCTTCCTCTCGGCCCTCCGCGAGCTCGGCGTGCCGCTGCTCCTGACCGCGCACGACTTCGGGCTCCTCTGCCCGAATTCCTGGTGCGTGTGGGGCGACGGGACGGTCTGTGAGGGCGGCGCGGGCAAGAAGTGCTTCGAGCACGGGTGCGAGGCGAACTACCCCTACGACGGGCGCGTCGTGCTGTCGGTGAAGCTGCGCGCGGAGCTCGCGATAGCGGTCTTCGACCGCGTCACGGCGCCGAGTCGGTACCTCGCCGACAAGCTCGGCGCGCACGGCTTCCGCAGGACGGAGGGGTTGCCGCTGTGGGTCGACGGACGAAGGCACCGCCGAGCCGCGGCCGAGCGCGAGGCGAGCTCGTCCTCTTCGTCGGACGGCTCGTGCGCAAGAAGGGCGTGGAGTACCTCGTCGCGCGTGGCCACGTGCTGCGCGCGAGCCGACGCGAAGCTGCTCGTGGTCGGCGGCGGTCCGAGCTGGACGGGCTGCGCGCGCTGGCGCTCGCGAACTCGAACTCGACGCGGACGCCGTGCTGCCGAACGTGCCGCAGGAGGTGCAGGGCTACATGGCGCGCGCGCGACGTGCAAGGTGCTGCCGTCGATCTGGTGCGAGAACTCGCTCGCTACGACTTGTACGAGCTACCTCGCGGGTCTGCCGATGATCGCGAGCGACATCGCGAGCCTTCCGGCATTGGTCCGGCCCGAGCGAGACGGGGTCTCCTCGCGAGGCCGCAGGACGAGAGGACCTCGCGGCGAGGATATAGGCTGCTCGGTGATCGGAGCTGCAGAAGAAGTTGCAGGCGGGCTGCCGCGCGAGCGTCGCGCGCTTCTCGCGGGACGTGCACATGGATCGGCTGCTCGCGATCTACGGGGAGATGGTCGCCGCCGGTCCCGCGCCGGACCGCACGTCAGCGGTCGACGACGACCTCCTCGCCGCGGCCGACGCCTTCACCAAGCGCTTCGGTGTGGTCGAGCGCTGAGCGCTCGACATGCGAAGAGCACATCCACTACCTCGAGAACCAGGGCCCATAGCCCAGCCGCCGGTGAGGTCGTTCCTGCGGCACCTGAAGTACCGGCTCAAGGCAGAAGCAGCAGAAGGGTTGAGCGCGAGGCGCATGCCAGGCGCCGGCGCTGGCGCCGGAATACAGGTTCACGGGGAGCCACAGAGAACACAGAGGCGCCGCCTGCGGCAGCGCAACGACCGATCGGGTGTTGCGCCGCCGCGGGCGCTCTCGCTGTACTCTGTGGCTCCTCAATAGTCTCGCGCGGCCGGCAGGCCGCGCCGAACATGCCTGACCTCGACGCGTCCCCGAGCGGCGCCAGAGGCGCCGCAGGATAGCAGCCCTTCGGACGCGGAAAACTTACGAAGAGCACGAAGGAACACGAAGGGTTCGACGCCCTAAGACGGTCTTCGTGCTTCGATGATGCTCTGTGGTTGCCCCGCGCGCGGCACGGTGCCGCGCTGCCAGCCCTTCCCCTCAACCAAGCGCTCGCAGTCGATCGCCGCTTGGCGGCTGTGCCGGCCGCGGTGATGGCCTGCCGTACGTGGTCGGCGACGTCGCCGGCGGAACATCCGGGTTTGGTGTACAGGTGCCCTTCTTCACCTTCAGGTAGCCGAGCTCGTCCGTGTCGAGCTGCCCGGCCAGAACCTCGTGTTCAGCACGTAGTGACCGATCGCGAGGAACATGCTGGCAGGCGGTGCTCCAGCGCGCTCGCCGTTCACGATGTCCTCGAGGAGGACGCCCGTCTGCCCGTCCCGCCGTCGAGCACCTCTGACGACCTGCTGTTCCACAGGAAGTCGATCTTCGGTTGCTCGAACGCGCGCTGCTGCATATTCTTCGACGCGCACGGGCTGTCGCGCCAGTGCGGCCAGACCTTGCTCGCCCGAAGCGCGTCAGGAACTGCACCTCCTCCATCCGCCGTGTCGCCGCCGCCGACGACGACCGGCTCTCGCGGTCGCCAGAAGAACGCGCCGTCGCACGTCGCGCAGGCCGACACGCCGCGGTTGCGCAGGCGCGTCTCGGACTCGAGGCCGAGCCAGCGCGCGCTTCGCCCCCGTCGCGACGATCACCGCGCGGCTCTCCATTACCCGCTCGCCCTCCGACGTCCGGACGCCCGATCTCGCCGCCGGTACTCCGTGACGTTGAGCGGAGTGCATCTCCACATCGAAACGCGCGGCCTGTTCGCGGAACAGCACCATCGCTGCGCTCCGGACCGGTGACGCCCATCGAGGCCGGGTGGTTCTCTGAGCCTCGGTCGTCGGCATGAAACTGACCGCCAGAGCAGGTCGGGCGCCTCGGCCGACAGTTTCGCCCCTCGAACATGAGAGTTCGAGTTGGCGCGCGAGAGCGTAGATCCGCTGGCAGGTGCTCCGCCGGGGCGGAGCCGACGATGACGACGTCTGGGATCGGTCATGGTTCACGTTTCCTCCGGATGGTTCCGGGCCGCGAGTCTACGGGACACCAGGCCGCTTCCACCATCGGGCCGGCAGCCGTCGATCTCCACGAACTCGAGCGGACGAGCACCGATCTGTGTGATCGTGTCCTCGCCGCGCACCGCCGAGCGGCGCCACGCTCTGGCAGGCGACATCCGCGCCCTGGCCGTCAGCACGGGACGCGGCGTCGGCGACGAGACCTTCGCCCTCGACGCCGCGTGCGAGACGGCCGTCGAGGGCTGGCTCCGGGAACGCGCCGCGGACGGTCCGATCTCGCTCCTCACCGAGGACCGCGGCTGGCGCCACCTCGGCCCCGACGGCGCGGGCGGCGTGCGCGAACTCGCGGGCTTCGACCACGGCGGACCGCGGATCGCGCTCGACCCCGTCGACGGGACGCGCAACGTGGCGGCCGACCTGCGCTCGGCCTGGACCGTCGTGAGCGCGTGCGGTGCGGGACCCCTCGAGCCGCGCTTCGCGGACGTCTCGGTCGGCGTCGTCTCGGAGACTCCCGACGACCCTCCAGCCCGCGGTGCGCCGGTTCGTCGCGCACGCCAGCCGTGGCGCGCGCGTCGCGACCTCGACGAACGGCGAAGCCTCGGGCTTCGACGCGCCGCGCGCGCTCGCCGTCGACGACGACGACGCGGTCGCAGGTTCGCGCCGTTCTTCCGCTACGAACCCGCGCTGCGGCCGGCGACCGCGGCGCTCGAGGCCGCCTTCGCCGCCGAGGTGGAGCGCCTCCACGGCACGAACCCGTGCCACCTCCTCGACGACCAGTACATCGCGTCGGCGGGACAGCTCGTGCTGCTGACGCTCGGCACGTACCGCCAGATCTGCGACCCGCGCCACGTGCTCGCGACGCGCCGCGGCTCCCCCACCGTCACCTCGAAGCCGTACGATCTCGCGGGCGCGCTCCTCGTCGCGCGCGAGTCGGGCTGCCTCGTCGAGCCGCTCGGGCGCGACGAGTTCGACTTCGCGCTGGACTGCACGACGCCGGTCGGCTTCGTCGGCTGGCACAACGCGCGCACGCGGGCGAAGCTGCGCCCCGCCCTCGAGCACGCCCTCCGCGAACTCTCGACCGAGCACCTCCTTTGATCACCGTCACCTCGCAACTCGACCACGCTCCGAACGACGTGTTCGACGTGGTGTCCGACCTCTCCTCGTACACCAGTTGGCAGTCGGGTCTCGAGCGCATCGAGGTCGTCTCGGGCGACGGGGCGACCGTGGGCTCCCGCTTCAAGGCGAAGCTCACCCAGGGCGCCCTGTCGATCGAGGTCGAGGGCAGCCTCGTCGAGCGGCGCGGCGACGAGTTCCTGCGCTACCGCATGGACCACGACGACGCGTCGATCGAGGTCTCGATCGAGGTCGTCGCAGCCGGCGGCGGCGGCACCCGACTGACCCAGAACATCGCCCTCGAGATCCGCAGCTTCGTGCTGAAGCTCGCGCGCAAGCAGATCGAGTCCAAGCTCGAGGAGAAGGCGCGCGCGGACGTCGAGGGCCTGCGCCGCGTGCTCGCCGCGAGCTGACGCGGAAGTCCCCGCGTCGCGCGCGAACCCATCGGCGCCGCGCACCGTCCTCGACCGTCGGACCCGCGCCGACGCGAAGCGTCCGACACCGTCCGCGGCGCGCCGACTCCGGCTCGCGGCGCGCTCGACACCGTGCTCCGCCCCCTGCTCGAACTGCGCGCCCGGCTCGCGCGCCTCCTCCGCCCCGTGGCTCCGCGCTACCTCGGCGCCTTCGTCGCGCTCGCCGCGGCGACGGTGCTCGTGTACGCGGCGCCGCTCGTCGTGTCGACGGCGCTCGACGTGGCGAACCGCGCGACGGGGACCGCCGGGGATGCCGTTGCGCGCGCGTTGCCCGGCTGGCTCGCACCGCTGCGCGACGCGTTCCTCGCCACCTCGACGGAGCGCGCGCTGTGGACCACCGCGAGGTCGTTCGTGCTGACGGCGGTCAGCGGACTGCTCCAGTACCTGCGCGGTCGACTCGTCGGAGAGGCGGGTGAAGCCGTCGCCAAGGACCTGCGCGACAGGCTCCACGCCCACATCCTGCGCCTGCCGCAGGAGTACCTCGACGGCGCGGAGCACGGCGACCTCGTCCAGCGCTGCACGAGCGACGTCGACACGACGCGCCAGTTCGTCGCGGTGCAGCTCCCCGAGGTCGCGCGCGCCGCCGCGATGATGGCGGTGGCGTTCCCGCTGCTCTTCGCGATCGACGCGCGCTACGCGCTCGTCTCGATCCCCGCCTACCCCGTCGTCCTCTCGATCGCGATCGTGTTCTTCCGCGGCGTCCGTCACCTCTTCGAGCAGGTCGACGAGAGCGAGGGTCGGCTGACGTCCGTGGTGCAGGAGAACCTCACCGGGGTCCGCGTCGTGCGCGCGTTCGCCGCGGCCGACTTCGAGCGCGCGAAGTTCACCGAGGCCAACGGCGACTTCCGCGACCGGACGCGGCGCTGGATCGACAAGCTCGGCGTGTACTGGGCGACGTCCGACGCGCTGTGCCTGTCGCAGATGCTCGCGGTGCTCGCCTACGGCGCGTACTCCGTGCGCGCGGGCGAACTCTCGGTCGGACTCTTCTTCGCGTTCGTCACGACGTCGGGGCTCACGATCTGGCCGGTGCGCCACATCGGACGCGTCCTCACGGACCTCGGTCGCGCGTCGGTCGCGCTCGACCGCATCTTCGCCGTCCTCGACGCGCCGCCGGAACGCGCGGGCGACGTCCCCGACGTGCGGGCGCGCGAACTGCGCGTGCGCGGCCTCGTGTTCGGCTACGGCGGCGAGCCGGTGTTGCGCGGCGTCGACCTCGACCTCGCACCGGGGCGCATGGTCGCGCTCGTCGGACCGCCGGGCTGCGGCAAGAGCAGCCTCGTCGAGGCGCTCCTCGCGCACCGCCCCTACGCCGCCGGGTCGATCACGCTCGACGGACGCGAACTCTCGGAGCTCGACCCCGCGTGGGTCCGCGCCCAGTTCGGCGTCGTCGACCAGAGGCCTTTCCTGTTCTCGCGCCGACTGGACGAGAACCTGCGCGTCGCGCACGCCGGCGCGGAGTCGGCGGAACTCGAACGCGTCTGTCGGCAGGCGTCGATCCACGGCTCGATCGTGAGCTTCGACCAGGGCTACGCCACGGTCATCGGCGAGCGCGGCGTCGACCTCTCCGGCGGACAGCGCCAGCGCGTGAGCATCGCGCGCGCACTGCTCGGCGACCGGCCGTTCCTCGTACTCGACGACGCGCTCTCGGCCGTCGACACCCGCACGGAGGGCGAGATCCTCGGGGCGGTGCTCGCCGAGCGCGAGGCGCGCGCCGTGCTCGTCGCGACGCACCGACTCTCGGCGGCGCAGCGCGCGGACGAGATCCTCGTGCTGGAGCGCGGCGCCGTCGTCGAGCGCGGGTCGCACGACGAGCTGCTCGCGCAGGGCGGACGCTACGCGCGCCTGTGGGGCGCGCAGTCCGGTGACGCCGAGGGCGACGCCTCGCGCGCGGAGGTGACGGCGTGAGCTCCTGGTACGACGAGGCCGAGGACCGGCCCGCCGCGCGCATGGACTGGCGCCTGTGGCGCCGGTTGATCGGCTACTCGCTGCGCTACCGACGCTGGACGGCGATCCTCGTGGTGCAGGCCGTCGCGACCGGCACGATCGACGCGTCGTTCCACCTCGTGACGCGCAACGTGGTCGACGCCTCGGTCTCGGACGCGCCCGACGCGGAGCGGACGCTGCTGCTCTGGCTGGCGGCCTACGGCGTGCTCGCGATCGCGCTCGCGGTCTGCGTGCGCGTCTTCGTGCGCTTCGGCGGCCGGATCCGCGCCCACGTCGCGCACGACATCCGGCGCGACGCCTTCGACAACCTCCAGCGACTGTCGCAGGCGTACTTCGACCAGCGCCCGGTCGGATGGCTGATGGCGCGCATGACGAGCGACTGCGAGCGCCTGTCGATGGCGTTGTCGTGGGGCGCCCTCGACATCGCCTGGGGCGCCGCGACGATGAGCGTCGCCTCGGTCGCGATGCTGTGGATGGACTGGCGGCTCGGACTCGTCGGCATCGGCGTGATCCCGCCGCTGTGGTTGGTGAGCCTGTGGTTCCAGCGCCGCATCATCGGCACCGCGCGAGAGGTGCGCGGACTCAACTCGCGGCTCACCGCCAGCTTCAACGAGACGCTCTCCGGCGTTCGCACACTGCGCGCGTTCGGTGCCCAGCGACGCTTCCAGGAGGAGTTCGAGGAACTGTCCGAGCGGATGCGCGAGCGCTCCGTCACGAACGCGATCCTGTCCGCGATGTACCTCCCGGCGGTGCTCGGCATCGCGGGGATGGCCGCGGGACTCTGTCTCGGGCTCGGCGGCGTGCGCGTCGTCGCGGGGACGATCTCGATCGGGACGCTGATCGCGTTCCTCGGGTACACCAGGCAGTTCTTCGAGCCGCTGCAGGAGATGGCGGCGTGGTTCTGCGAGTTCCAGATGGCGCAGGCCTCGGCCGAGCGCGTGTTCGGTCTCGTCGACGAGGTGCCGAGCGTGGTCGACACGCCGGCGGCGACGGCGCGGATCGTGGCGCAGGTCCGCGAACCGAGGGCGGGCGCGGCGACGGACGGCCTCCCCCTCGATCGGCGATCTCGAGCTGCGCGACGTCCGGCTTCGCGTATGGCCGCGGTCCCGGAGGTGCTGCGCGGGCATCGACCTCGTCGCGCCGGAGGTCGACGGTCGCGCTCATGGACCGACCGGCGGCGGCAAGACGACGCTCGTGAACTTGCTCTGTCGTCGTACGAACTGACGGCAGTGCGGTGCTCGCCGGCGGCGTCGAGTACCGCGAACGCAGCCCGGTTGGTGGCACAGGCAGCGTTCGTCAGGCAGGAGCCGACCTGTTCAGCGGAATGATCGCGGAGAACATCCGCTACGGCCGTCCTGGTGCGACCCTGGAGCAGGTCGTCGAGGCGGCGCGCACCGCACAGGCGCACGCCTTCGTGACCGAGTCGAAGGGCTACGACACGGACGTCGGAGCGGGCGGGGCGCTGCCTCGACAGCGACAGCTCGTCTCCTCGCGCGCGCTGCTCGAGCGTCCGCAGCTGCTCGTGATGGACGAGGCGACGAGCTGGTCGACACCGAGACCGAGCGGCTCCTCCAGGAAGGCGCGCAGGCGCGCGCTCGCGCGCACGGCGATCGCGCACCGCCGGCTCTCGACCATCCGGAGCGCGGACCTGGATCTGCGTGATCGAGGACGGACGCATCACCGAGCGAGGGACCCACGCCGAGCTCCTCGCGAAGGGTGGCCGCTACGCCGAGCTCGATGCGCTCGCGCACTGATCGGGGGCGAGCTCGCAGGCGCAGCGCGGCTCATCGGCCGCGTGACCCACGCAGTCCACAGGGAGCCGGGGAGGACGGGGGGAGGGCACCCGCATGTCGTTCCAACTCGACGACCTGGACGACCCGTCGTCACCGCGCCGTACGACTCATCGATCACCGGTACCGTTCACTTCCTGTCCTCCCCGGCTCCCTGTGATCCTGTGTTCCCGGTTGAAGGCGCCGAGCCCTCTCGCCTACTCCACCGCCTTCCTCGGCAGGGACACGGCAAGCACCGCCATCCCCACGAGGATGCTCGCGGCGGAATCCGGCAGGATGCCCGCGCGCCCGACGTCGAGCAGCGCCCCGTCGAACGACAACGACGCGATGAACAGACTCACGTGAAGCCGGTCCCGCACAGGATCCCTGCCCCGGACGAGAGACCCGACCAACGCAGACCCGGGAGCTTCGCCAGCCCGAGCTTCGCCACCAGGAACACCGCGCCGAGGATCCCGAGCGGCTTGCCGACGAACAGCGCGACGGCGATACCGACGGCGAGCGGCTCGGCGACCGCTTCCGCGCTCACCGGCACTGCCGCGTTCGCGAGCGCGAAGACCGGCATCACGAAGAAGCTCACCCAGGGGTGCAAGCGGTCCTCCAGCCGGTCGAGCGGCGAACGCGCCTCGCGCGCGGCGAAGGCGAGGCGCTCGAGTTCGCGGTGCGCCCTCCCGCCGGCCTGTTCCGCGAGATCGATCGCCTCGCTCGTCGTCCGGATCACCTCGCGGATCGAGGGCCGCGACACCCAGGGTCGCACAGGCGTCAGGATGCCGAGGATCACCCCCGCGACCGTCGGGTGGATGCCCGCCTCGAACGTGCACAACCACACGGCCAGCCCGACGACGACGTAGATCGGGACGCGGCGCACGCCGAGCTTCTGGAGCAGCACCGTGAGCGCGATCCCCGCGCCGGATCCGATCAGCCAGACCGGCTCCAACCCCTCCGCGTAGAACAGCGCGATCACGAGCACCGCGATGAGGTCGTCCACGATCGCGAGCGAGAGCACGAAGATCTTGAGCGACGTCGGGACGCGCTTGCCGAACAGCGCGAGACACCCCACGACGAACGCGATGTCCGTCGCCATCGGGACGGCCCAACCGCGCGCCGCCTCGCCGTCACCGACGAGCGCGACGAAGAGAGCCGCCGGCACCGCGACGCCGCCGATCGCCGCCGCGAGCGGGAGCAGCAGCTGGCGCTTGTCGGACAGGTGCCCGTCGACGACCTCGCGCTTGATCTCGAGGCCGACGACGAAGAAGAACAGCACCATCAGGCCGTCGTTGACCCAGTGCGCGAGCGACTTCTCGAGGTACGCCGCGTCGAACCCGATCGTGAAGGTGTGGTGCCAGACGTGGTCCCAGAACTCGCGCGCCCCGGTGTTCGCCATGAGCAGCGCGACCAGGGTGCAGACGACCAGGACGATGCCGCTCAGGGCCTCGACCCGGAGGAAGTTGTGGAGCGGAGCCGTGATCGAGTCGACCGGAGCCTCCGGGAGACCCCCACCGACGGTCGGGTCCTCGAGCTTTCGAGCCATGCCGGGATGATAGGAACGGCGACGGCGGCGATCGATCGGAACCGCCCGCCGTCCCGCCGGCGTCACTCGTCGTCGGCGGCGCCCTCGGGAGGTGCGGCCGCGCGCGCGGCCTCGCCGTCCGTGTCCGAACCGGAGTTCGCGTCCGCGCGGTCGCGCGGTCCGCTCCGCGCCTGGTGCCAGAACTCGCCGGCGCGCTCGATCGCGAGCGCGAGCAACGTCCCGTCCGCGTACTCCGCCACGCCGTCGACGACCCCCGCGTCGACGCCCGTGAAGATCTCGAGCGCCTCGGCGACGTTCTCGACCGCGAAGACGTGGAAGCGTCCCTCGGCGCAGGCCTCGACCACGTCGTGGCGCAGCATCAGGTCGCGCACGTTCGCGACGGGGACGATCACACCCTGGTCGCCGGTCAGTCCGGCGTCGCTGCAGGTGTCGAAGAAGCCCTCGATCTTCTCCGTCGCGGCGCCGATCGGCTGGAGGTGACCGAACTGGTCGATCGCGCCCGTCATGGCGACGCTCTGCCTGAGCGGCACGCCGGTCAGGGCCGAGAGGAGACAGCACACCTCGGCACCGGACGCGGAGTCGCCGTCGATGCCGCCGTAGCTCTGCTCGAAGGCGATCGCCGCGGAGAACGACAGGGGGTGCCCCGCCGCACGCAGGAGGTGCCGCAGGAGAACCGCCGAGGATGTAGAAGCCCTTGGTGTGGATCAGGCCGGAGAGCTGCGCCTCGCGGCGATGTTGATCTCCCGCTGTGCCCCGGTGCGATCGTCGCGGTGATACGCGCGGGGAAGCCGTAGGTCAGCGGTCCGGCGTGCGTCACCGCGAGCCCGTTCACCCCTGTCCGACGACCGCGCCGCTCGTCTCGATGCGGAGCGTGCCGTCGGCGATGTGCTCGCGGAACTGCGAGCGGGCAGATGGCGCGGCGCCGCGTGCGCCGCACGGCGCCGCGCACGTCGTCGCCGGTCACGAGACGTGCCCCTCCTGTCGCGCGAGGTAGGCCGACTCGCGCGCGATGTCACCGAGGCGACCGAAGCGCGTCGTGAGGGCGGTCGCCGCGACCGGCGATACGCGCGCCGTGCTCCGCGAGGGCCGCGACGCCGTCGGCGGCGAAGTGCGGCAGATCCTCGTCCGCGGCCAGCGCCGCGAAGCGTGCCCGCGTACCAGCGCACCGCGTCGCCGCCGCGGGGGCATCGACGAGTCGAAGTCAGCCGGCACCTTGAACAGCTGCGGGAAGTCGGGGTCGAGCTGGTCCAGCGTCGAGTAGATGCCGGGGTCGCCGATCAGCACGACCTTGAGGTCACCGGGATCGGCTCCGGCTTCGAGGCCGGACACCGCCGAACAGCAGCGACTCGTTCTGTCGGATCTCGAGCTTCGGTCCGGAGCGTGCACGAGCGTCCGCCACGCTCCCGGCTCGGTGAGCACGTCGCGCGCCTCGAGCACGAGATAGCCGCCGTCGGAGGCGAGGATCGAGCCGCCGCGCACCATCAGGTGGTCGCTGAGGACCGCACCGCTCGCGGAGACGCGCCGATCGATCGTGCCGACGAGGTTGAGCAGGGTCGGCTGCGTCTCGATCACGATCGGGCACGGGCTCGCGGGGTCCTGCGTGCGAACGACGTTGACGGCGTAGCGCCGCTGCCACGACTGACCGTTCTCGTCCTCGGACGCGGCGACGCCGCCCGGCGCGTGCAGCCGGTGGGTGACGACGTCCTCGACCAGTCCGGCGAGGAACCTCTCCACCGCCGGTGAAGGGAACGCGTGCACGATGTCGCGCACGGAGAAGTCGAGCGATCAGCGCCTCCTTCTCGACGAGCGCACGGAAACACTCGCGGAAGCGCTAGTTCCTCGCGCGCGCGCCGAGTTCGTCGTGTCGCGCCGCGTAGTGCTCGATCTTCTCGGCGAGCGCTCGCATCTCGGCCTCGCCGAGCTTCTTCTCCTGGACCAGCGCGGCGAGGGCGGTCCGGCGGGCCAGTTTCGCCGTCGACGACGGAGCAGGATCAACGGACGCGGCGTGCCGCCGACGTCGACCATGGCCAGCACTGGTTCTCGCGCTGGGCGCTCCTGTTCGAGGGTGCGGTGAGCGACGTGAGCTCGTTCTTGAGCTCCTTCTCGAGCGCACCGCGCCGCGCGCCTTCATCGCGTCGGACTCGAGGGCCGGGACGAGCTGGTCGCGCAGGTACGCCACGAGCTCGTCGACGCGCGACCCGAACGCGCGACCGCGACCGCGCGGAAGCGTGACGAGCGCGGGACGGTCCGGCTGCTCGAAGTCGTGGACGTAGCAGCGGTCCGGCGGCAGCGAGCAGGCCGGCTGCACCTGCTCGAGGTGCCGCACGGTGCGCGCGTCGGTGCCCGACAGTCCGCGCACGTAGACGTTCTGACCCGGTGCGTGGATCGAGTCGAAGCGCAGCGCCTCGACGGCGTCGTCCTGTCCGACGACGCCGCGCAACGCTCGATCTCGGCGGTCGACGCCGCCCCGACCTCGGCCGGGTCGCAGCGCCAGCGCAGGCGCTCCGTCGGGACGCGCCTCTCGGCGAGCGTCCGCGCGGCCCTCGTCCTCCCGAGCTCGCTCGAGCCCGCCCGTCCCGTTCGTTCGTCCGCCATCGAGGACGCGAACGGTACCGCCTTCACTCCAGTTCGAGGACGCGCACCGCGCCGGAACCGCGCGGCGGGACGAGAAGGCGCGCGCGCGCGCACCACCGGGCTCGATCCCTCGACGCCGAGAACGAGGATCTCGAGCTCGCGACCGGACCGATCAGGACCGAGCGGGGCAGGACGTGCGAGCGCGTCCTTCGGTCCGAACGTCTCGGCGGCCGGGATCGTCTCGTCGCCGACGCGTCCCGCGACGACGCCCGTCCCCTCCTTCTCGGTCTCGACGACGACCACGACGCGCGTGCCCGGCGCGATCCTGCGGTCGAGCTGGAGCGCGAGGCGACGCGCACCGGTGACGCCGACGGCTCCGGTCCTTGCGCTCCGTCGGCTCCGTCCCTCGACGACGCGAGCACCTTCGCGCGCGCGTTCCACCGCCTCGAACCCGCTTCGCTCCGACCATACGCAGGGCGTTCGCCGATGGATCGAACGCCTCGCGCGCGGCGAGCACGGCGGAAGCGATGCGACCCGCGTCCTTCGGGACGTCGACCGCCTCGAAGGCTTGAGCGGACGCGCTCAGCTCGAGCGACGCCGTTGCCGTCGCCGAGCGCCGGATGCGCGCCTCGCCGCCCGCGAGCAGGCCGTCGACGCCGATGCCGTCGACGCTCGCGCGGGTGAACGTCTCTCCGTCGGGGTGCAGGCGCACGACGAGTTCGCTGCCCGGCGCGCCGATCCAGCTCGACGCGGCGCGGCCCACGTCGTCGGGACTCGGGATCCAGAGTTGGTCGCAGCCCTCGATGACGGGTTCGTCGAAGCCGTCGGCCGACAACCCCACGAGGACGCAGCGGAACGGCGGGACGGTGATCGACAGCGACGAGCCGCTCGCGAAGCGACCGAGGTAGCGCTCGGTCGGGTGCCAGCGCCGCGCCTCGTACTCGAGCGTCCGGGTCGAGACCGAGCTCCGGTCCGACCAGGAGCTGGACAGTGATCGCGTCGAAGCCGAGGTTGCGCACGACGACGACCTGGCGGCGGTCGCCGCGCGCGACGGCGCCGGGCCGGTCTTCGTCGCGACGAGCGACGGAGGCTGCGACGGCAGGTCGCGGTTCGCGTCGAAGACCTCGAGCAACCTCGCGAAACGCACGAGGTCGCGGTCCGACAGGCGCCACGGCGCACCCTCGACGTCGGGACCGAAGAGCGGCGCGAGACCGAAGGTCTGCCACACGAACGCGTCGTCCCAACCCTCGCGCCCGTCGAGGACGACCGGCGCGCTCTCCGAGAGTCTCGACTCGGCGCGACCGCGCGCGAGTTCGACGGCGTGCGGCGTCAGCGCGGCGGGCGGCGGCGCCTGCATCCACGGACCCTGGCCGGACCCGCGCGTCGCCGCGAACTCGGCGGACGGACCGAGTTCGACGCCGCGCGGGACGACGAGGAGGTCGGGGACGCGCTCGCGACACGCCGCGATGGCCTGCGCCTGCGCGTAGCCCGCCTCGGGTCGGAGCGGACCGTAGGACGCGTCGAGCACGAGCGCTCCGAGCACGAGATCGCCGACGAGCGACTCGAGCTCGCGTCGGCATAATCCCGCTCGAACGCTCGTCGGCGCCGCGAGCAGCCTCTGAGCGCGCTCACGAGCGCGAGTCGTGAACCGGCGCGCGCCGTCGCGGGCAGCGCCTCGACGCCGTCGTCGGCGAGACGACGGCTTCGCCGCGCCGTAGCGCAGGCAGGTAGCCGCCGCGCGCCACTCCACGAGGTCGAAGCCGACGCGAACTGCTCGCGCATCCAGGCCAGGAACTCGAGTTCGCGCTCGAGGCCCGCTCCGTCGAGCGCGGAACCGTCTCGACGCGCCAGCGCGAGACGGGCGGCGTGCGTTCGTCCACGAGCGCCGCGTTGGCGTCCGACTCGACGACCGGGTCGGGGCCGAGCTCGAACGCTTGATCGAGGAGCTTGCGCGACACGCGACGGGTTTTGCCCATCGCGGCGGCCGGGAACGGACTCGTGCCGGTCGACCACTCGCGCTCGAACTGGGCGAGGTCGCGATCGAAGCTCTCCGCGTCGAACGCCGCGCCGGACGCGACCGACGTCGCGAGCGCCTCGAACAGCCGGCGCCAGCGCTCGCGCTGGAACTTGCCGACCAGTCCCGCCCACTCGCGCGCGCCCCAGTCGCGCAGCGACGAACCGCGCGGCCCGAAGTGCGTCACGAGTGCGCGCGCTCCGGCGACGATCGAGGCCCGCTCCGTGTCGTTGGACGCGCGCGCGCCGGCGGCCTCGAGCCACGCGCCGAGCAGGAACGCGGGATGCGTCGAGAGCAGCTCGTCGAGGTCGTCCATCAGCGCGAGGGCGCGCGCACTCGCGGCGGCGATGCCGTCGGCGTCCCCGGCGCGCCACGCGTCGAGCACGGCGACGATCGGCTCGCGCGCGGCGTTCGACAGCGTCTGGCGACCGACGTCGACGATGTCGAACAGGAGCGCGGGTCGCGGGGTGCTCGTCTCCGCGACGGCGACGAGGTCCTGCCAGGCGAGCACGAACTCGGCGTCGTCGTACGGGACGGGCGGCGGCGCGACCGTGCTCGGCGCGGACGCCACGGTCGAGGGACCGCCGTCGCCCGAGTCCGGTCGGTAGGCCGCGGCGAGGATCCGTCGCCAGGCGCGCACGGCGCGCGGGTCGCTGCGGCCGTAGCGCGCGCGCACCCAGCCCTCGATCCACGCGTCGGGGTCGATCGTCGCGGTCGACCACAACTGGTCGCAGAGGTAGTCGTGCCGCAGCGGGTCGACGCCGGGGTACTCCACGCACACCGCCGCGCCCTGGAGCCCGAGGTCCGACGCGCGCGCGCGCTCGAGCTCCTCGCCGACCAGCGCCAGCTTCCCGCCGAGTCGCTGTCTCCCGCCGAAGCTCGGCGTCGTGCCCCACACGAAGGGGTGTCCGAAGAAGCCGCTCGTCCGGTCCCAGGTCGGGTCGGCGAGCGCGACGCGGTCGAGCACGACGAGTCGCTCCGGGTCGACCGATCCGAGGTAGGCGCGCAGGCGCTCGTCCGACCAGAAGCCGCGGTCGAAGCGGAACGGCCACGACGAGAGGAGCCAGCGAGCGCCGGGCCGCGCCTCGGTGAGCGCGTCCGACACGCCGCGCGAGAGTGCCGCGAGATCGGCGGCGGCGGTGATCGGCGGACGCACCTCGCCGAGCGGCGAACCGAAGTAGAGCGTGCTCTCCCCCACCCGCGCCGCGAGTTCCTCGTAGTACGCGCTCGCCATGCGCCGGAACAGCGGGTCGCCGGGGTCGATCAACGCCGACCTGCCGAGCAGCGCCCACTCCGGCAATTCGTAGTACTGCACACCCTCGAACGACTGCGCGAACTCGAGCGGGACGACGCCGGTGAACGCCGGGAGGATCGGCACGACGCCGAGCTCGCGCATGCGTGCCACGGCGCGGCGCGCGATGCGCACGTCGGACTCCGCGAAGGCCGGCGACATCGGGCCCATCCAGCCCACGGCCTGACCGCTCCAACCGAACGCGCGGAACGCCGCGCCGACGGTCCACGTCGCCGCCTTCTCGGGCGGGACCTCGAGCCGCTCGTAGACCGCCGCCATGACGCGGTCGCGTCCGAGCGGCATGTACATCGCGTTGGCACCGCGCAGCGCGGCGAGGTCGACCTCGCGCTCGAAGCGCGCGGCGTCCCAGAAGGCCGCGCCGTAGGCGAACGCCTCCGGCGAGAGTTCGACGCGCAACGCGTAGGGCGACGCTCCGCGCGACGGCGTCGCGGGAGGGAGCGGTGCCTGCGCGTCGACGTCGCCCGGGATGGCCGCGCCGGACCACCACGACGGCATGCGCGCGGCGTCGGTGCGCAGGAACTCGAACAAGCCGCGCGCGAGTCCGGTCGCGCTCTCGCCGTAGATGCGCGTGCGGCCGTCGACCGAGAGGACGGCGTAGGCGTCGAAGCCTTCGGCCAGCTCGCCGCTCGACAACTCGAACGTCACGTCGGCCGCACGTTCGCCGAGCCAGCGCTCGGCGAGCGCCTGGATCGCTGCGACGACGCCCGGCCCCTCCTGTGCGACCTTCGTCGCACCGGTGTCTGCGGAGCTCGGACCGGCCTCCGCGCGAGCGACGACGACGCCGAACGCGCACAGCGCGATCGAGCCGAGGACGGCGAGCGGAACGCGCGGCGCGCGCCTTGTACGACCCCGACCCACGCCGGGAACGCTATCACGAAGCATCAGACGTCGAGTCGGGACGGATCGAAGCGGACCAGGGCCTTCCCGCCGGAGCGCACCGCGAGGACGGCCCACAGGAGGAGCACGAACCATGCCGCCGGAGCGGCCACGGCGGCGCGGCGGAAGGTGTCGGTGTCCGGGGCCTGCAGGGACCACGCGACGTACGCCGCACCGATCGAGAGTGCGAGTGCGAGACCGACGAGAACGGCGCGGCACAGGAACAGCACCGAGGCTCGGCCGACGTCCTGCAGCACGCCGTCGGCCCCAGGGACGACCCGCACCGGCCAGAGGAGGAAGAAGACGTTGTCCGTCGCGACCCAGCCGAGGAGGAAGACCGGCAGGAAGGCCAGCGCGAGGAGCAGCGACGGGCTGAGCGTCCCCATGAGAATCGCGAAGAGCGCGGCGCCGATCGAGATGAACGTCCCGACCACGGCGACCTGCGGCAGGAGCAGCGCGAGGAACAGTCGGCTCGAGCGCAGCGGCCACGACTTGATCTGCTCGAGCCGGTCGACCTCCTCGCGGAGGTCGAAGCGCAACGTGCCCGAGAGGTAGATGCTGCCGAACACCACGAGGAGCCCGACGGCCCAACCCGGGTCGCCCTCGAAGTCGCGCGCGTAGAGCCGCAGTCCGCCGACACCGACGAGCAGGGTGAGGCCGGCGACGACGAGCGTGATGCGCGCACGCCGGAAGATCGACGCGCTCTTGCGCCAGAACACCGCGCCCGTCGGCGAACGACCGAGCAGCCAGGGGACGGAGCGGCGCGCGGCCCACTTCGAGATCGCCGTCGAGCTCGCACCGGTCCCGAGTCGGCGCGCGCGGTCGAGGCGCTTGCCGACGCGGCTCGAGGTCGCGATCGCGACCTCGCGCCAGTCGGCCGGCCAGCGTCGGACGAGCTCGAACAGGACCAGCACCGCGGCGAGGCACGGCAGTCCGCGGAGCAACGCCTCGCGCGTGTCCTCGGCGACGAAGGTGGCGACGAGCGGCTCGACCGGCACGGCGATCCGTTGGAGCAACGGGTGCGAGGCGATCGCGGTGATGTCGGGTCGTCCGATGTCCGGCAGCGGGACGAACAACAGACCCGCCGCCCGAACAGGAGGACGAGCGCACCGACCCGACCGACGCCGTCGAGCACCCGCGACGAGACGCGCTGTTCGAGCAGCGCAGCGCCGAGCGACACGACCTGACCGAGGATCGTGAGGGCGAACGTGAGGACGAGCGCGCCGAGGAACGCGCCCGTGACGGTCGGCACGCGGAACGCCGCGACGATGCCGAGCACGAGCGAACCGACGGCCGCGCGCCCCAGCGACGTGAGCAGACGGTGACCCAGGATCGCCGAGCGCTTCACGGGAGCCGACAGCAGCCGGTCGAGCTCCGCGGACTGGAGGAAGATCCCGCGCTGCCCGAGGTGGGCGAAACGTTGAGCGCGACGAGCGAGAGGACCATGAGGCGCACGAAGCCCGGCTCCATCACGTCGACGCCCGACGTGCGCGCGAACAGACGTCCGACGCCGAGCGACGCGATCCACGAACCGGCGACCGCCGTCCCCACGAACGCGAACAGGACGCCCGCGGGACGTCTTGCCAGGCGTCGCAGGTGCTTGCGCACGACGCCCCGCAGCTTGAGGAGCGCGAGGCGTCCGAGGACGACGTGGCCGCTCACGGAGTCTCGGGCGCGGAGGGTCCCCGCTCCTCCTCCGCCGACGCGTCCGCTCCGTCCGTCACCGCGAAGAAGACCTGTTCGAGGTCCGAGTCGGGCTGCGCGTGCGCGCGGGCCGCGCCTCGTCGAGGTCGCCGTCGAACAGCACCTTGCCGCGGCGCAGGATCATGAGGCGCGTCGACAGCTCCTCGACGACGCCGAGGAGGTGGCTCGACAGCACGACGGCGGCGCCGCGCGCCGCGAGGGACGCGATCGCGCGCTTGGCCGCACGGATGCCGACGGGGTCGAGGCCGGAGAGCGGCTCGTCGAGGAGCAGCACGCGCGGCTCGTGCAGGAGCGCCATCGACAGCGCGAGCTTCTGGCACATGCCGCGCGAGAGCTCGCCGCCCAGTGCATAACGCTTGCCGAAGAGTTCGAAGTGCTCGAGCAGCTCCGTCGCGCGCTTCTTCCAGTTCGTGAGCCGGTACAGGCCCGCCGTGAAGTCGAGGTGCTCCCAGACGGTCAGCGCGTCGAACGGCTGCGGTTGGTCGGGCACCCACGCGAGTTCGCGCTTGGCCGCCAGCTCGTCGCCGACGAGGTCGGCGCCGCAGACCTCGATCGATCCCTCCTCCACGGGCAGCACGCCCGCGATCGTCCGGAGCGTCGTCGTCTTGCCCGCGCCGTTCGGACCGACGAGGCCGAGGATCTCGCCGGAGCGCAGCTCGAGGTCGACGCCCGCGACGGCCCAGGTGTCGCCGTAGCTCTTGCGCAGACCGCGGACGCGGAGGAGCGTCTCGCGCGGCGCGGGTGCCGGCACGGGGGCCTCTTCGCGCTCGCTCACCGTCCCCTCGGACGGCGCGCCCGACGCTGCGTGCGGTCCTTCCTGGGACCCGCCGGGCGTGTCGGCGGCCGGGGGTCCCGGCGCGTGGTCGGCGGAGGCTTCGCGGAGGTGGTCCATGGCAACGGGGCGAAGATCCTATCGGCCGGAGCGGGTCGGGGCCGAGCGGTGACCGGCGCTCCGTGGCGCGGATTCCGCCTTCCCGTTCAATCCGGGGGCTCCCGGCGCTCGACGGGGATCGGGAGCATGGCGAGTCCTGATCGAGAAGGCGCCCCCGACGGCGCCCCCCGCGGGGTGAGCGCGACGGTCGGGGACCCGGGGCGCGAGCGCTGGGCGCGCGGCGAGTACGCGCCGGGCAAGCGACTGCT
The DNA here is from genome assembly GCA_041398665.1 of Planctomycetota bacterium. Taxonomy (GTDB): domain Bacteria; phylum Planctomycetota; class UBA1135; order UBA1135; genus Rohdeia. The sequence continues at coordinate 156,200 of JAWKUH010000004.1, forward strand.
GGCGGCGATCCGCGCCTATCAGTCGGCTCGCGGTCCGCTGGCTCCCCTCGCGCGCCGGATCGCCGTGCTGCGCCATCGCTTCTGGAGCGCGGTCACGGGCTGCGACGTGCCGATCGACTCGCGCATCGGCGTGGGCCTCGTGCTGCCGCACCCCCTCGGGATCGTGCTGCACCCCGACGCCGAGGTCGGTCCGAACTGTCTCCTGTTCCAGGGCGTGACCTTGGGGACGCGCGAGGGTCGCGACGGAGCGCCGCGGCTCGGCGGCCACGTCGACGTCGGAGCCGGCGCGAAGATCCTCGGACCGGTGGTCGTCGGCGACCACGCGAAGATCGGGGCGAACGCAGTCGTGCTGCACGACGTCCCGCCGCACGGCGTGGCGGTCGGCGTCCCCGCGAAGGTGATCGCGGTCGCCGAGGAAGCGGCCTGAGCGCGGCGCGCGCGGGCTACGCCGCGTTGCTCGAGCCGCCCGCGAGCTGCTCGAACTTCGAGACGTAGCGCGTCCTGAGGTGCGCGAGTCCGATCCGGCGCTCGGGTCGTGCGCTCGAGGGCAGGACGACCGCGGCCTCGACCATGTCGCCGATCTGTCGCCACCCCACCGCGTCGAGCGGATGTTCGACGAGCACGACGTCGACGGGTTGCGTGCCGAGCGTGCGGGCGCAGGCCTCGTCGAGCGCCTGGACCACGCGTTCGCGCGGGCCGTCCACGGTCGGGTCGTAGCGCATCAGGAACCCGGCTCGACCCGTGAGGTGCCGCGCGAACTCCGAGAAGACGTAGGCCACCTCGTTCGGGTCGCCGTAGTCCGGCCACGCGAAGATCGCGAAGGCCGCGTCGTGCGGGGCGGGCTCGGCCGGACGCTCGGGCGCCGTCGGAGCGGACTGCGCGCACGGCGCAGCGCTCGGCGCGGACGACGGCGACGCGGCCGCCGCGGCGACGGTCGCGCGCACGCGCATGTCGCGCCCGACCTTCGCGGCCTGGCGCCAGGTCTGCGAGATCGGACCGAAGGCGACGTTCGCGAAGCCGGCGTCCGCGAGCGCCTTGCCGAGCGCGCTGCGCGTCCAGCCCCACTTGTGGATCTGCGCCGCGCCCTGCTCCGCGATCAAGGGCGGCCAGCCGTACATGCCGCCGAGCCCCATGTCGTAGCCGCGGTCGTCGGTGTAGCGACCGAGGATGCGGATGCAGGCCTCGAGGTCGGGCAGTTCGAGGTAGAGCTCGCCGGACGGCTTGAGCACGCGGCGCCACTCGCGCAACGCGGCGAGCGCCTGGTCGTACGTCATGTGCTCGAACAGGTGGTTCGCCTCGATGACGTCGATCGACGCGTCGCCGAGCATGTGCAGGTCGAAGGCGTCGGCGACGACGTCGGGCGACACCTGCGGGTTCGTGTCGACGTTGATCCAGCCCTCGCGACGCTCGGAACCGCAGCCGAGGTGCAGGCGCGCGAGCGAGGCGTCGTCGGGCACGAGGAGCTGCGACTCGCGGCTCGGGCCGTGCGACGCCGGTGCGGCGGAGCGCGGGCTCCACGCACCGTCGCTCCAGTACGCGCGGTGCTCGGTGAAGGTGTCGACCTCGATCTGGTGTCCGCGCGTGGCGGCGAAGAAGCGCTCGTTCCAGTCCTCGCCGTACTCCCGCACGAAGTACTCCGTCGCGAACGCCTTCGCGTTCCGCTGGTACTCCTCGCGCGAGACCGTGTTCGTGCCCTTCCGGCCGTACGTCGAGCCGCCGAGGTGGCGGTAGGCGACGTCGTCGCTGTACGCGACGAACCAGCCGTTCGAGTAGCAGCGGTACGCGAGTTCGTGGATCGCGCCCCAGCACCACGTGAACGCGGGGTTCAGGAATCCCGCCTCCTCCACCGCTTCGCGCTTCATCATGAAGCCGAGGTAGTCGCAGGTCGTGACCTTGCGGAAGCCGCCGTTCGCGCGCCGCTCGGCGCCGGGGTAGCCGCCCTCCTGGTTGGTCGGAGAGAGGATCGCGAGGCGCGGTTCGCGCTCCATCGTCTCGACGAGGATGCGTGCGGCGTCGACGCCGTCGTCGAAGACGACGTCGTTCATCAGGACCCAGTAGTAGTCGTAGCCGCCGTTCGCGCGGAGCTCCTCGTCCTGCGAGGCGGCGAGCTTGGCCGCGTCGAGCGCGAGGTTGTGCCCGTAGCACTTCCCGCGGAACGGCTCGTCGCGGTACCACAGCGTGGAGCACCTCGAGAGCTGGTCGGGCTCGGTACCGCACTCCACCACGTGGAAGTCGATGGGCAGCGAGGTCTGCGCGCGCAGGCGCTCGACCATCGCGTCGACGAGGTCGGGCCGGTTGCGCGAGGCGACGAGGGCGGCGATGCGGGGCGTGCGTGTCATGGGTTCCTCCTCGCGGCGCGCTCAGACCGCGCGCAGTCGGTGTGCGGGTGCCTCGCCGTCGGCGGGTCGGTGCAGTTCGCCCTGGCTCTCGAACGTGCGCTCACGGTGCACGAGCACGACCTCGAAGCCCTTTTCCGACAGCGCGTCGGCGAGCGCCTGCGCGAGCAGCACCGAGCGGTGCCGTCCCGCGTTGCAGCCCAGCCCCACGCGCACGTCGTCGTCGAGGTCGGCGAGGAAGGCCACGAAGTCGCTCGCGCGCTCGACGAACGCGCGCGCGGCGGGCTGCGCCATCACGAAGTCGCGCATCTCGCCGTCGGGCGAGCTGAACAGGCTCCACCGCGCGTCGCGCGCGGGGTTCTTCAGGAAGGAGACGTCGAAGTAGTGGTTCGTCGGCGGCGGGCCGTACTTGAACCCGAACGTGACGAGCGTGACGCGGCGGCGGTCGGACATGGCGGTGCGGTCCCGCCGGAGCGGGTCTCCCCGTCACCGATCGACCGATCGGGGTGCGCGCTGCACCCCTCCGGCGCGCCGCGGTCCGCCGCTGGGACTCGCTCTTCGGCCTCGACGCAGCGGGCTCGGCGCGGCGCCTTCCGGGGAACGATCCCCCGCGCCGTACCGCTGCAGCTCCGGCCGAAGGGTCGAGGCCGGCGACGGGAACGGTCCGGAACGCCCCGCGTTCGGCGGGCGCGCCGGTGACGCGCCGGGATCAGGGGTACAGCGTCACGAGCAGTCCGTCCGAGAGCTCCGCGACGCCGGTCGTCGGATCGCCGAGGAAGGTCTGCAGCGCGACGCGCAGGCCGACCAGCGCCGGATTCGCCGGCACGTCGATCGAGACGTTCGCGTTGCCGCCGACGAGGAAGGCGAGGTCGATCATCACGGGGGCGACGACGTCGGCGAGCAGCACGTCACCGCCGACTCCGTCGAACACCGTCCCGCACCCCGCGAGGTCGCCGCCGCGCAGGCCGAAGTACGTGGCCGCGAAGCCGTTCGTCACGCTCTCCCCGAGGACCGTCGCCGTGAGCGTCGTACCGATCGAAGCGGGAGTCGCGGGCGGATCGAGCCGCGCGGTCGGACCGGCGCAGCCGACCATCCGCACGAACGGCGGGCACGGTCCGGTGCCGAACAGCGCGAGCGCCGGCTCGCCCGACGCCGACGCCGTGAAGTTGCCGCCGACGGCGAGCGCGGGCGCTCCGTTCCAGACGAACGAGGCGATCGCGACGGCGTGCTCGTCGAAGATCGAGAACGTGCCGTGGATCCTCGCGTCGACGGGCTGCCACGCCGTGCCGTCGAAACGCGCGACGTCGGCGAGCGGTGTGCCGCCGGAACCGGTGATGGTGCCGCAGGCGTAGAGCTGCGGACCGCTCCCGTCGTCGTGCACGAGGAGTCGGTCCACGCGTCCGTCGAGCCCCGCACCGACCGGCGTCCACGTCGAACCGTCCCAGCGCACGACGTTGACGCCCGGTGCACCCGCGAGGCTGATGAGGCCGCCCGCGTAGAGCGCGGGACCCGTCCCGTCGTCGAAGACGACGAGGTCGGTGACGAACTCGACGATCCCGGTGCCGAGCCCGGGCAGCGCCGACCACGTCGTCCCGTCGAAGCGCGCGATGTCGATCGCCGCCACGCCGTCGACCGACTGGAAGTCGCCTCCCGCGTAGAGCGCCGGGCCGCTGCCGTCGTCGAAGGAGACGAGCGCCGCGGCTCCGCCGGCGGGGAACCCGCCCGTCATCGAAGTCGCGAGCGGCGTCCACGTCGTCCCGTCGTAGGACGCCACGCTCGCCGCTGCGACGCCGTCGATCGTGTCGAACAACCCCGACGCGACGAGGACGGTGCCGGACCCCAGGTCGACCGGCAGGAGTTCGATCACGACGGGCGACGTGGAGAACGCGTGCGTCACGCCGCTGCCGAGCGCCGACCACGTCGCCCCGTCCCACTGCGCGACGCTGTGCACGGTGGCCGTGCCCGAGTTCGTGAACCAGCCGCCCGCGAACAGCCGCGGCCCGTCGCCGAGGTCGGCCGACGCGAGCGCGAACACCGAGTTGGTCGCGATCCCCGGTCCGCCGGACAGTCCGACCCCGAGCGGCGACCAGCTCGTCCCGTCGAAGCGCGCGACGTGCGACGCGGGCGCGCCGCCCGCCGAGACGAAGGCGCCGCCCGCGACGAGGATCGACCCGCTCCCGTCGTCGTACGCGACGAGGGCCCGGATCCCGCCGTCGAACGCGGCGCCGTGCGGGCGCCAGTCCGTGCAGATCGGGGTCTGGGCGAGCGCGGTGGCGGAGGCGGCGAGGATCGACGCCGCGAGGAGGGCGCCGCGAACGGTCGTGGACGGGAGCATGGCGAGCCTCGGAGTCTCGGACGTGCGCCGAGCTTCACCGGGCCCCGTCCGCTCCGCAACGGGGACTACGGCGTATCGCGCCGCGCTCAGGGTTGGACGGTGAGGAGCAACCCGTCCGAGGTCGACGCCTCGAACGTCGTGGGATCGACGACGACGGACTGGAGCAGCACGCGCACGCCGACGATCGAGGCGACGGGCGGCACCGCGACGGGGACGTTCGCGACGCCCGCCGCGGCCTGCCGCACGTCGAGGAGCTGCGGCGTCGGGCTCGCGCCGAACAGGACCTCGCCGAGTCCGGACGCGACGACGCCGCAGCCGTCGACGTCGAGCCCGCGTGCGCCGTAGAACGTCGCCACGAATCCGCTCGGCGTCGCGGGGAGTGCGAGCGTCGGCGACACCGTCGTGCCGATCGACGCACCCGTCGGGAACGGCGCCGTCCAGGCGACGGCGTGCGGCCCGCAGCCCGCGACGACGGCGTACTCCGGGCACGTGCGCAGGCCGTAGCCGACGAGTCGGCCCGCGTTCGCCGCGCTCGTGCCGAACGGTCCGCTCGCGTAGAGCGCGTCGCCGCTCCCGTCGTCGAACACGGCGAGCGCGTCGACGGCGCCGTCGAGATACGCGCCGACCGAGCGCCAGTCCGCTCCGTCCCATCGCGCGAGGAAGTGCACGGGTTCCGCGCCCGCCACGACGTCGAAGTCGCCGCCGACGTACAGGGCGGATCCGCTCCCGTCGTCGAACGCGAGGAGGTCGCGGACGCCGATGCCGAAGCCCGTGCCGAGCGAGCTCCAGGTCGTTCCGTCGAAGCGACCGACGCCGCCCACCTGGACGCCGTTCGACGTCGTGAACGCGCCGCCCGCGTAGAGCGCGTCGCCGCCGCCGTCGAAGACCGCGAGCGTCCGCGCGATCCCGCCCGAGATCCCGCCGACGGACGACCACGCGCTGCCGTCCCACTTCGCGACGGCGACGACCTGGCTCGAGCCGGCGAGGGTGAAAGAGCCCGCCGCGTAGAGCGCGGGTCCGTTGCCGTCGTCGAACACCGCGAGGTCGTTCACCTGCGTCGCGAACACGCCGTTGCGCACGCCGCCGCCGACGTCCGACCAGGTCGTCCCGTCGAAGCGCGCGACGTTCGAGACGGGGACGCCGCTCGCCGTCGAGAACGTGCCGCCGACGTAGAGCGCCTCGCCGCTCCCGTCGTCGAACGCACACAGCGCGAGGACGGTTCCCGCCGCCGGATCGCCGACGCCGCCGCCGAGCGCGCTCCAGCTCGTCCCGTCCCACGCCGCGACGCACGTCGCGGGCGCGCCGCCCGCGCTGTCGAACGCTCCGCCGACGACGAGGACCGCTCCCCCGCCGAGGTCGACCTCGGTCATGGCGCGAACGCCGGTCAAGAGCGACGAACCGCCGATGCCCTGTCCGAGCGGCTGCCACGCGCTCCCGTCGAAGGCCGCGACGCGCGCCGCGGCGACGCCGCCGATCTCCGTGAAGAGGCCGCCGGCGAACAGGCGCGGACCGCTGCCGTCGTCGTGCGCGAGGAGCGTTCCGACCGCTTGGTTCGGATCCGCGTCCGTGCCGAACCAGTGCAGGCACGAGGGCGACTGCGCCGCGGCGTCGACGAGAGGTTGCAGGGCGAGGACGGCGGCGAGGACGGCGGACGGACGGGACATGACGACGCTCGGGTGAGGGACACCGGCGACCGCGCCGCGGGGTGCGGCGACGGTCGGACCCGGATCAGTCCCGCGAACCGGCTCGTCGTGACGCGGATCGTCGGCCGTCCGAACCGGTGGTGTCGCGCTCAGGGGTAGACCGTCACGAGCAACCCCGTCGCCAGCTCCGCGACCCAGGACCCGGGATCGACCGCGACGCTCTGGACCTTCGCGCGCACCCCCCCGATCGCCGGGTTCGCCGGTACGGCGAGCGGCACCAGCGCCGCGCCGTTCGTCACCGCGACGAGCGGGATCGCCGTCGGTGCGCGGAGGTCCGCGACGAGGACGTCGCCGACGCCCGGGAGCGACGCGCCGCAGCCCGCGACGTCCACGGCGCGCTCGCCGTAGAAGGTCGCGGCGAGTCCGTCCTGCACGACGTCGGTCACGAGCGTCGTGAACACCGTCGTTCCGATCGATGCGGGAGCACTCGGGAACGAGAGGTGCGCGGTGTTGCCCGCGCAGCCCTGCACGACCGTGTACGGCGGACAGGGTCCGTGGCCGTAGAGCGCGAGCTTCGCCTCGCCCGAGGCCGAGAGGTCGAAGTCCCCTGCGACGACGAGGGCGCTCACGCCGTTCCACGCGTGCGTCCCGAGGTCGACGACGGTGTCGTCGACGAAGGAGCCGACGTCGCTCCAGGCGCTGCCGTCCCAGCGACCGAGATGCCGCACGACGGTGCTCCCGGAGTGCGTGAAGAAGCCGCCGGCGTAGAGCGCCGCGCCACTTCCGTCGTCGAACACGGCGAGCGAGAAGGCCGGCGAGTCGAAGCCCGCGCCGACCTGCGACCAGCTGCTCCCGTCGAAGCGTTGGATGCCGCCCGTGACGCTGCCCGCCGCGTAGAGCGCGGGTCCGCCGCCGTCGTCGAAAACTTGGAGCGCGTGCACGACGTTGCCGAACGAACCGAGGCCGCCGCCGACGTTCGACCAGCTCGCCCCGTCCCACCGCGCGACGTTGCCGACCGGCACGCCGCCCGCGTCGAGGAAGTTGCCCGCGGCGTAGAGCGCGGGACCGTTGCCGTCGTCGAAGACGGCGAGCGCGATCACGAAGCTCGTGAAGAAACCGCCGCGCAGGCCCGAGCCGAGCGCCGACCAGGCGCTCCCGTCCCAGGCCGCGATCGAGTTCGTCGCGATGCCGCCGGCCGCGTCGAACTGCCCGCCGACGTAGAGCTTCGTCCCCGTGCCGTCGTCGAACGTCGCCGCGACCTCTCCGATCCCGACGCCGCCCTGGAGCGAGAGTCCGCTCCCGAGTCCGGACCACGTCGTGCCGTCCCAGATCGCGACGCCGGAAGCCGGCGCGCCGCCCACGTGGTCGAAGGAACCGCCCGCGACGACGCGCGGTCCCGCGCCGAGGTCGACCGTCGCGACCTCCTCGACGCGCGTGAATCCCGAGCCCGTGAACGTCGCGCCGACCGACGACCACGCGCTCCCGTCCCACTGCGCGACGAGCGGCGTGCCCGCACCGCCGATCGACAGGAACGGCCCGCACGCGACGAGCCGCGGACCGCTGCCGAAGTCGACCGACGCCGTCGCCTCGACGCGCGCGCCGAGCGAGCTGCCGGTCGGGTACCAGGTGGTGCAGACGGGGGCCTGCGCCGGAACCTCGCCGGCCAGGAGCACACCCGAGACCAAGGCCGCGTTCACCAGTCCGAGACGTCGATCCTCCATCTGTGCGCGCGGCCTCGCGCCGCCCTCCGTCGACGACTCTCGGGCCGACGTCGCGTGTCCGCTACGGGGCCTTGGGCGTAGTTCCCGGTGCGCCCCCTCGCCGGCGACCGTGGAGCGGCGTCGGTCGAGATCCCAGGCCTCGACCTCGAACTCGGCAGTGCACCTCAAGACTCGTGCGGCAGATCGACCGCCGCCTTCAAGGGGGCGTCGAGGAAGTCGCGCAGCTCGCGCACGACCTCGTCGAGATCGGGGGACTCGAGTCGGCTCCGCTCGAGGAAGGCACGCCACAACTTCTGCTTCGTCGGATCCGTCGCGAACCTGTCCCCGAGACCGGTCGGCAGGTCCCGCGGGAGGCCCGTCCTCCGCCGCGCGAAGGTCGTCGCAATCGCGGACGCGAGGAGCGCGGGATCCGACGCTGCTGATCTCCGCAGCGGTGCGAGGAGGTCGAAGTAGTCCTTCATGCGCGTCTTCGCGGCCCCGAAGTGCACGATCGCGTGCAGCTTCCTCGGCGACGACCGTCTCGCGTGGGTAGGCACGCAACCTCGGCGCCGGGAGGTCGAGGATGGTCGGGTAGTCGAGCCACTGCGGCGCCGGCGTCACGGCATCGCCGATGCCGACATCGACCTGGAGTCGCAGCCTCGCGTTGCCGAGTCGGCCGTCGAGTGTGACGCGCCGACCGGCCGTACGCGTCCTGTTCCCGGATCGCAGGACAGACCTCGACGCTCGCGGCGTCGAACGTGACGCCGTCGGGCTCGACCTCGACGTCACAGATCTCGGGCGGACGGTCAGTGCGGTGAGCCTTCGTCCGACAAGTCGCCGAGACCGAGGAGGTCCGCGTCTCGCGTGGGTCGCGAGGTCCTCGCCGAGCCACACGAGCATCAGCAACCCCGCCCTTCAGGACGAACCGCTCGGCGTGTTCCGAGCGCGCGAGCCTGCAGGAAGCGCTCGATCCCGTAACGGACGAGAATCTGGTTCGGATCGACGCCGAGTCCCTTGGCGTGGCCGACGAGCCGAACGTGCACGGAGCGCGCGATCCCGTCGTCCGCTCGACTCACGAGACCAGGGCCTCGACGTAGGGCCGCATGACGCGCTGCACCCGACAGATCTCGGCGTATCGCTCGAGCTCGTCGAGCGTGAAGCGTCGCGCCCGCCACCCCTCGCGCAGCGCTTCGAGCGCGACGTCGAGACCGACGCTGCGTCGATACTTGAAGCAGTCGGCGACCGTCTTCGCGACGCCGTAGACCCGTACCTCGCGGCCGTCGATGCGGTGCGTCTCCACCCCGGCCGCTGAACGCCGCGCCGGACGCGCGGACGATGCGCAGCGGCGGCTGACGCAGCGCGGGAGTTCGCGCTCGCCGGTCGATCGCGAGCCACACCTCGGAGGGGAGCTGCGTCCCGACCCCGTGGAACTCGAGCGCCGACAGCAGGCACACCACGCCCTTCGGCACGGCCGCCGCGACGACGGGCGAGACCGTGGCAATCCGAGGGCGTCCGGTCCGGCAGCAGCCGATAGAGGCCCCGCGCGACACGCTCGAGCCACCGCTCTCGACGAGCCGACTCCAGGATCTGCGTGTGGATCCCCTGCGGCCGCCGCCTCGCGCGCGTCGTGACCCCTTGGCGGCGGCGGGCGAGCCTGGAGCACGCGGTCGCGATCCGTGGCGGCGGGCATGTGGCGAATCGTAGGTCGCGTGTTGCGACTATCCGTCAACGTTTCGCCACACGGCTCGGCGGCCGGAGAACCAACGCGAGGACCTCTTCCTCCGAGCCTACGGCTGTCGAGTCGTGGATGGAGCGAGACGCTACGGGTCCGAGTCGCGGTGCTCGCCGGAGGGGGTTCGGCGGCAGGTGGGGTCAGCCGTACCGAGCGGACGCGTGACTCGCTCCAGCAATCGCATGCGCGCTCGAACGGCGGCGCGACGATGACGTCCGACCGCGCGCGCCGTGCATCGGACGGAGCGATGACGTTCGCCCGGCGTGACCCGTCGCGGTCCTCGGAAGCTGCACCCTCCACCTACACACGACATGGTGCCCTGCTCGGACTGGAGTGGCGTCAGGGATGGACTCGCGCGAGCGGAGCCCCAGGACGACGTGCTCGTGTTCCGTGCGTCCGAGAAGTCCCGAGAGGCGTCTGCCATCCATCACGACTCGGCTCCGAACCGAAAGGTCGCGCCCTGCGGCAACACGCCGCATCGACGCGTCCCGCGCGCTGTTTCGCCACTCCGCTCCTCCCTCGTGCGGGGTCCGGGTCGGACGATAGCGCCGGCGGCTCCCAGGTGCACGGCCGGCCGCCCACGGCGCGCTCGCCGCGGGACCGCTCCGGTTAATCTGTCGGCCCCGCGAACCGCCCGCTCCCGACCCCATGTCCGACCTCGACTTCTCGCCCTCCCCCGTCGATCCCTTCGCTCCCCGCCACCTCGGTCCGTCGGACGCCGAACGGGACGCGATGCTCGCCACCGTCGGCGCGGCGTCGCTCGACGAACTGACGGAGCAGACCGTGCCGAAGGCGATCCGGCTGGGGCGCGAGCTCGACCTGCCCGCCGCGCGCGGCGAGAACGACGTGCTGCGCGATCTCGCGGACCTCGCTTCGAAGAACGACGTGCGCCGCGCGCTCATCGGCATGGGCTACTACGGCTGCCTCGTGCCGGGCGTGATCCTGCGCAACGTGATGGAGAACCCCTCCTGGTACACGCAGTACACGCCGTACCAGGCGGAGATCGCGCAGGGGCGGCTCGAGGCGCTGTTCAACTTCCAGACGGTCGTGAGCGAGCTCACCGGTCTCGAACTCGCCGGCGCGTCGCTGCTCGACGAGGGCACGGCGGCGGCCGAGGCCATGCACATGGTCGCCGGCCGCGCGAAGTCGAACGTGTGGCTCGTGAGCGACCGCGTGCACCCGCACACCGTCGACGTGCTGCGCACGCGCGCGGCGGCGCTCGACCTCGAGGTCGTGGTGACGGACGTGCAGAGCCACGACTTCGACCGCCAACCGGCCTCGGCGGTGCTCGTGCAGTACCCCGACACGTACGGTCGCATCGACGACTTCGAACAACTGGCGTCGCGCGCGCACGCCGCGGGAGCCGGTGTGGTGTGCGCGACCGACCTGCTCGCCCTGACGCTGCTGCGCGCGCCGGGCGAGTGGGGCGCGGACGCGGCGGTCGGCTCGGCGCAGCGCTTCGGCGTGCCGCTCGGCTTCGGCGGTCCGCACGCCGGTTTCCTCGCGGCGAAGGACGCGTTCAAGCGCTCCATGCCGGGCCGCATCATCGGTCTCTCGAAGGACCAGGACGGCGGACCCGCGCTGCGCATGGCGATGCAGACGCGCGAGCAGCACATCCGCCGCGACAAGGCGACGAGCAACATCTGCACGGCGCAGGTCCTGCTCGCGAACATGGCCGGCTTCTACGCGGTCTACCACGGGCCCGACGGGCTCGAGCGCATCGCGCGCCGCGTGCGCGGCTTCGCGCGCGCCCTCGCGCACCACCTCTCGAAGGCCGGCTGGCAGATCGAGCAGGGCGAGCACTTCGACACGCTGCGCGTGGGCTTCGGGAAGGTGCAGGCGAAGGAAGCCGTCGCGGCGGCGGCGGCGGCCGGATTCGAGCTGCGCCCGATCGACGCCGATACGTTCGGCATCTCGCTCGACGAGCGCACGACGGCGTTCGAGGTCGAGGCGCTGCTCGCGGCGCTCGGCGCGAAGGCCACGGCGGACGAGGTGCGCGCGCTCGCCCTCGACGAGCAGGATCTGCCCGCTCCCCACCGCCGCACGTCGACGTACATGGAGCAGACGGTCTTCCACGACCACCGCAGCGAGCACGCGATGCTGCGCTACCTCAAGCGGCTGGAGTCGCGCGACCTCTCGCTCGTGCACTCCATGATCCCGCTGGGCTCGTGCACGATGAAGCTCAACGCGACGACCGAGATGATCCCGGTCACGTGGAGCGGCTTCGCGGACCTGCACCCCTTCGCGCCGGAGGAGCGCGCGGCGGGCTACCTCGAGCTGATCGACCGACTCGAGTCGGCACTGGCCGAGATCACCGGTCTGCCCGCCGTCAGCCTGCAGCCGAACGCCGGCAGCCAGGGCGAGTACGCGGGACTGCTCGCGATCCGCGGTTACCACCGCGCGAACGGCGAGGACCAACGGCGCGTCTGTCTGATCCCGACCTCGGCGCACGGCACGAACCCCGCGAGCGCGGTGATGGCCGGCATGCGCGTCGTGCCGGTGCGCTGCGACGAGAAGGGCAACATCGACCTCGCGGACCTCACGGCGAAGGCCGACGCGCACGCGAACGAGCTCGGTGCGCTGATGATCACCTACCCCTCGACGCACGGCGTGTTCGAGGACCACGTGCGCGAGGTGTGCGAGGTCGTGCACCGGCGCGGCGGCCAGGTCTACCTCGACGGCGCGAACATGAACGCGCTCGTCGGCCTGTGCCGACCCGGCGACTTCGGCGCCGACGTCTGCCACCTCAACCTGCACAAGACGTTCTGCATCCCGCACGGCGGCGGCGGTCCGGGCGTCGGCCCGATCGCCGCGCAGGAGCACCTGCGTCCGCACCTGCCGGGTCACCGCGCCTACGCGAAATACGTGGGTCGCCCGGAGGGCGCGGTCAGCTCCGCGCCGTTCGGCAGCGCCGGCATCCTGCCGATCAGCTACGCCTACATCGCGATGATGGGTCCCGACGGTCTGCGACTCGCGACGCAGACCGCGATCCTGTCGGCGAACTACATGAGCAAGCGCCTCGAGGGTCACTACGACGTGCTCTACCGCGGACGCAGCGGGCGCTGCGCGCACGAGTTCATCCTCGACCTGCGCCCCTTCGAGAAGAGTGCGCACGTGACGGCCGAGGACGTGGCGAAGCGCCTCATGGACTACGGTTTCCACGCGCCGACCATGAGCTGGCCCGTGCAGGGCACGGTCATGATCGAGCCGACGGAGTCCGAGCCGCTGGCCGAGCTCGACCGCTTCGTCGACGCGATGATCGCCATCCGCGGCGAGATCGCCGCCATCGAGCGCGGCGAGATGGACGCCGAGAACAACCCGCTCGCCCGCGCGCCGCACACCGCCGCGCAGGTCACGAGCGACGCCTGGGACCGCCCGTACTCGCGCGAACTCGCCGCCTTCCCCGCGCCGTGGAACCGCCAGTTCAAGTTCTGGCCGCACGTCACGCGCATCGACAACGGCTACGGCGACAAGCACCTCGTCTGCACGTGCCCGACCGTCGAGGAGGTCGCGGGAGCGGCGGCGGCCCGCTGATCGGAACATCGCGGAGCGCGGCGCGCATGGGTGCGTCCGCGCCCGCGCGCCCCCTCCCCCACGTGTTCTCGAACCCCTTCGGACTCCTCGCGCTGCTCGCGGTGCCCGCCGTCGTCGGGCTGCACCTCTACCGGCGGCGCTACGAGACGAAGCCGGTCGCGGCGCTGTTCCTGTGGGAGGAGGTCGGCGACGTGCCGTCGGCGGGGCGCACGCGGCAGCCGCGCCTGACGAGCCCGAGCTTCTGGCTCGAGACGCTGGCCGCGCTGCTCGCGGCGCTGGCGTTCGCCGGACCGACGCCGTTCTCGGGCGACGTGCCGCACCAGGTCGTCGTCGTCGACGGTTCGGCGTCGATGGAGGCCGAGGGCGCGGAGGGTGAGAGCGCCATGGATCGCGCGCGCGAGTGGTTGCGCTCGAGGTTGCGCGAACTGCCGTCGCGCTCGCGCGTGACCCTGATCGAGAGCGGGCCGGAGCCGCGCACGGTCGCCGGTCCGGCGGCGTGGCGCGACGAGGCGCTCGCCGCGCTGGACGGGCTCGCACCGGGATACGCGCACCACGACCCCGCGCCGGCGCTCGACCTCGCCCGCGGGCTCGCCGGCGACGCCGACGTGCTGTTCCTCACCGACGCGATCGACGAGGACGAGGAGGGCGGCGAGCGACGCGCGCGCGACCGGCGTCGAGACGCGCGCGTTCGGCGAGCCGCTCGACAACGTCGCGATCGTCGCGGCGCGGCGCGAGGTCGCCGCGGGGACGGACGACGGGACGGAGCGCGTCACGCTCTCCGTCGCGAACCACTCCGAGGGACCTCGAGCGCGCACCGTTCGCGTCCTCGACGAGCTCGGCGGCGACGAGATCGCGAAGCGCTCCGTCGAGATCGCGGCGGGCGCGACGGCGGACCTCGCGCTCGACCTCCCGGCCGGGACCGGGACGGTGCGCGTCGAGATCGAGCCCGACGCGCTCGAGGTCGACGACGCGACCCATCTCGCGCCGGCGCGTCCGCGCGAGGTCCGCGTCGCGGTGTTCGGCGACGCCGCGCTCCTGCGCGCGACGATGCTCGCGTCGAAGAACGACGGCGTCGCCGACCGCGTCGCGCGCGTCGCGCCGTCGACCGTGCTCGCGAGCGACGCGCGTTCGGCCGACCTCGTGCTCGATCTCGCGGGCGACGCCGGCGTCGGTGCGAGCGCGAGCACCTGGGTGCTGCGCGTCGTGCCGCCGGCGACGCCGACGGCCTGGGTCGGACCGTTCCTCGTCGAGCGTCACCACCCGCTGCTCGTCGGGACGACCTTCGACGGCGTCGCGTGGGTCGGTGACGAGTCGGCGGACCTCGGCGGTGCACCGATCGTGTCGGCGGGATTCGCGACGCTCGTCTCGGAGCGCACGGTCTACGAGGGCCGCGAGATCGTGCTCAACACCGATCTCGCCGCGGGCACGTTCACGCGCTCGCCGGACTGGCCGATCCTCCTGTCGAACCTCGTGGAGTGGCGGCGCCGCGCGCTGCCCGGACCGCGCGACGTGAACCTCGTCGTCGGTCAGGAGCTGTGGGTCGGAGCGCCGGAGGGCGGGACGTTCGTGCTCGAGGGACCGACGGGACGGGTCGAGCGCAGCGGCACGCGCGAACTGCTCTTCCCCGCCTTCGAGCTGCCCGGTGCGTACACGCTCTCGCGCGACGGGAGGCGCATCGCCGACGTCGGCGTCGGCTTCCTCGACGCGACGGAGTCGGACCTGCGCGGACTCTCGAGCGGCAGCGCGGGCGGCGGCGGCGCGGCGACCGCGAGGATCGCGGGAGGATCGAGTCGCAGCGAGTGGCTCCTCACGCTGCTCGCGCTCGCGCTCGTCGCGGCGGACTGGTGGTTCCTCGGTCGAAGAGGAGCGCGCTGACGTGGGCTTCCTCGAACCGGCCGCCCTCCTGTTCGCGCTGCCGCTCGCGCTGCTCTTCTGGCGCACGCGACCGCGCGAACTCGGCGCGAAGACGGTGCGGGCCCTGGCGTTGCTCGCGCTCGTGCTCGCACTCGCCGGAGCGTTCCTCCCGGTCGGGCGACCCGGCCGCGACCTCGTCGTCGTCGTCGACCGTTCGCGCTCGATGCCGGCCGACGCGGACGAACGCGCGCTGGAGCTGATCCGTCTCGCGGAGTCGCAGCGCGAGAGCGGCGACCGCGTCGCCGTCGTCACCTTCGGCGAGGAGGCGAACATCGCGCAACCGCCGCGCGAGGAGGGCGCGTTCCCCGGCTTCCAGCGCGAGGACGGTCCCGACGGTTCGGACCTCGCGGGTGCGCTCGACCTCGCACTCGGCGTCGTGCCGAAGGGTCGTCCAGCGCGCATCCTGCTCGTCACCGACGGCGCGGCGACGACCGACGTGCCCGAGGGGTTCGAGCGTCGCGCCCAGGGTCGCGGCATCCCCATCGACGTCCGCGCGCTCCGGCGCGACGGCGTGAGCGACCTCGCCGTCGAACGCATCGACCTGCCCGAGACCGTCGGCGAGGGCGAACCGTTCCAGTTCAGCGTGTGGGTCCGCGCCGCGCGTCCCGTGCGCACCGAGTTCCGACTGGTGCGCGCCGGGAGGACGTTGTCGAGCGGCGAGCGCGAATTCGAGGCCGGGCTGAACCGCCTCGTCTTCCGCGACGTGCTCGAGGAGGGCGGCGTCGCGGAGTACGCCGTCGACGTCGCGTCGCCCGACGACACCACGCCCGAGAACAACCGCGGGCTCGGATCGCTGCGCGCGGTCGGGCCGCCGCGCGTGCTCGTGCTGTGCGAGGAGGGCGTGTCGACGCTCGTGCTCGCGCTGCGCGAGCGCGGCCTGCTCGTCGACTCCGCGCGGCCCGAGGCGGTGTCGATCGACCCGCTGTTCCTCACCGCCTACCGCTCGGTCGTCCTCGAGAACGTCGACGCGGGTCGCGTCGGCGAGACCGGGATGTACGCGCTCGCCGACTTCGTCACGGAGCGCGGCGGCGGGTTGCTCGTCACCGGGGGCACGGCGTCGTTCGGTCGCGGC
This sequence comes from Planctomycetota bacterium, assembly GCA_041398665.1. Lineage (GTDB taxonomy): Bacteria > Planctomycetota > UBA1135 > UBA1135 > Rohdeia. The sequence goes on from JAWKUH010000004.1 coordinate 172,466, forward strand.
GGCTACTACCGTTCGCCGCTCGACCCGATCCTGCCGGTCTCGATGGAACTGCGGCAGGAACACCGCAAGCTCGCCATCGCGCTCTCCATCGTCATGGACCGGTCGGGTTCGATGACCGCGCCCGTCGACTCCTCGCGGTCGAAGATGGACCTCGCCAACGCCGGTGCGGCCGCGGCGATCGAGTCGCTGTCCGAGATGGACTCGGTCTCCGCGATCGCCGTCGACCAGGAGGCCCACGTGATCCGGGGCCAGAGTTCGCTCGAGAAGAAGGGGGAGGCGGCCGCGACGGTGCGGAGGATCCGGTCCGAGGGCGGCGGGATCTACGTCTACAACGGACTCGTCGAGGCGGTCCGACAACTGAAGGACGACCCGCGCCTCACGAAGCACATCATCCTCTTCGCCGACGCCGCCGACTCCGAACAGCAGGAGGGCTGCGAGGGACTGCTCGCCGAGGCCGCCGGCGCCGGTGTGACGTGCTCGGTCATCGCGCTCGGCACCGAGCGCGACCCCGACGCCGCGTTCCTGCGCCGCGTCGGCGCGACGGGCCGCGGCAGCGTCACGTTCACGACGAGCCCGACCGACCTCCCGCGCCTCTTCGCGCAGGACACGATGCAGGTGGCGCGCGCAAACTTCGTCGACGAACCGACGGCGACGCGCGCACTGCCCGGCCTGCTCGGTCTCGGCGACCTGCCTGCCGACGACTTCCCGGGCCTCGGCGGCTACAACCTCACCTACCTCCGGCCCGAGTCGACCGCGGCCGTCGTGACGACCGACGAGTTCGCGGCACCCGTCGTCGCGTTCGTGTACCGCGGCCTCGGTCGGGCCGCTGCGTTCACCGGACAGATCGGCGGCACCTACGGCGCGTCGGTCGCGGAGTGGGACCGCTTCTCCGCGTTCGCGGCCGGACTCGTGCGCTTCACGCTCGGGACGGAGGAGCCCGGCGGCCTGTTCGCGACCGTCGAGCGCCGCGGTTCGCAGGCGGTGTACCGCCTCGAACTCGATCCCGACGCCCCGATCCCGGCCGTGCTCGGCCGCCTCGCGGCCAGCGCCCTGCGACCCGACGGCTCGCGGACGCGCCTCGAGTTCGAACGCGTCGACGCGCAGACCTTCGAGGCGCAGCTCGACCTCGGCGAGGCCGGCACGGTCATCGCCGACGCCGTGCTGCCCGACGGCACGACGCTCGCGTTGCCGCCCGTCAGCCTCCCCTACTCGCCCGAGTTCCAGGACCAGCGCGGCAACGAACCGAAACGGCTCCTCGACCGCCTCGCGCGCGGCAGCGGCGGACACGAGCTCTCGAGCGCGAACGAGCTCTTCGTCGGCGAGCGCGGCGACCTCGGCTCGCGACCGATCCAGCGCGAGCTCGTGCTCGCCGCGCTGCTGCTCGTGCTGTTCGAGATCACCATGCGACGCCTCTCGCTGTGGGTCTTCGTGCGCGTCCCGCGTCGCGTCCGGCGCGCGACGACCGCAGAGGTGGCGACGCCGGGAGCCGCGACCGAACCGTCGGCGCCGAGGCCGGTCGGGCCGCCGGCGTCGAAGGACCGCACGAGCGCGCCGCGCGAGCCCGCGACGCGGACCGCCGCGCCCGAGCCCGTGCGCCGCGCGGCGCCGGGAGGACTCGCGAAGGAACCGCGCGAGGGCACGATCGAGGACGCGCTCGCCGCGGCGCGGCGCCGCGCCAAGGGCCGACTCGGGCGCGGCGAGGACGAGAGCTGACGCGAGGCGCCGCGCGCGCGTCGTATCCTTCCCGCGCGATGGGCGACCGCACGCACGACTTCACGCGCACCTCGACGACGCGAACGCTCGTCGGTCGCGGCGTCGCGACGCGACTCCGCGAGATCGTGGACTCGCTCGAGCCCGACGGCGTGTTCCTCGTGCACGACCGCCTGCTCGGCGACGCGGCGCACGAGGTCGCCCTGGCGACGGGCGCGCGCGCGGCATTCGCGATCGAGGGCGGCGAAGCGACGAAGACGATCGAGCACGCGATCGAGCTCGTGCGCACGCTCTCGCACGGCGGGGCGACGCGCGGCTCCGTCGTGGTCGCGCTCGGCGGCGGCACGGTGTGCGACCTCGTCGGCTTCGTCGCGGCGATCCACCTGCGCGGCGTGCGCTGCGTGCTCTGCCCCACCACGATGCTCGCGGCCTGCGACGCCGCGCTGGGCGGCAAGAACGGCGTCGACCTCGACGGCCTCAAGAACGCCGTCGGCACGATCCGCCAGCCCGAGGCGGTCGTCGCCGACACGCGCTGGCTCGCCACCCTGTCCGACGAGGCCTTCCGCGAGGGGCTCGCCGAGGTCGTGAAGAAGGCGGCCGTGCTCGACGCCGCACTGTTCGCGCGCCTCGAGGAGCTCGCGCCGGCGCTCGTCGCCCGCGAGGACGGCGCGGTCGACGAGGTCGTGGACGCCGCGGTCGCGACGAAGATGGCGGTGGTCGACCACGACGAGCTCGAGGGCGACCGCCGGCGCTGGCTGAATTTCGGCCACACGATCGGGCACGCGCTCGAGAGCGCGTCCGGCATGACGCTCCCCCACGGACGCGCCGTCGCGATCGGCATGGTCGCGGAGTGCCGCGCGGCCGGGAGTCCGGCGGAGCCACGCCTCGCGCGACTCCTCGCCGCGCTGCGGCTCCCGACGGAGGTCCCGGCGGGACTGGACGACGTCGACCGGCTCCACGCGCTCGTCGCGAAGGACAAGAAGGCGCGCAGCGGAGCGGTCCCGATGGTCGTGCCGGCGGAGATCGGTCGCGGCGAGCTCGTCGAGCTCACGCGCGATCGCCTCCGGCGCGCGCTCTCCACCGACGGATCACGCTGAAACGCGGACCCCGCGGGCGCGTCAACTCGTCGGAACCCTCGGGGTAGGATGCGGGGCGCAGGGTCGCTCCGTCGCCGCGCCGATCGCCGCCCGTTCCGCCCCGCACCGAAACCATGCTCCGCCGCGAACAGGTCCGCCTCGACCCGCGCCTCGCGAGCGGCGGCGCCGCCGCGGCGGCCCTGGTGCTGCTGCTGGGAGCGAGGACGGTTGCTCCCGCCGGGGCTCCCGTCGTCGCGTCGAGCGCGACGGCCGTCGCCGAGCACCGCGCGTCCGACGACGAGGCGGAGCGCGTGGGCCGCAGCGCCGCGCGGATCCTGCGCGCGCGCTGCGAGGAGTGCCACGGTCCGGACCGGGTCGAGGGCGAGTTGCGCCTCGACTCGCGCGAGGCGTTGCTCAGGGGCGGCGATACCGGAACCGGCGCCGTCGCCGGCGATCCCGACGCGAGCGAGATCTACCTCCGCGTCACGTCGGACTTCGCGTTCGACCGGATGCCGTACGAGCAGACGCCGCTCTCCGACGACGAGATCGCGACGCTGCGGCGCTGGATCGAGCTCGGGATGCCGTGGCCGGAGAGCGGCGCGGCGCACGACGTCCATTGGTCGTACGAGCCGATCGTCCGGCCCTCGCCGCCCGAGGCCGAACACGCGGACCTCGTGCGCTCCCCCATCGATGCGTTCGTTCTCGCGCGCCTCGAGCAGGCGGGGATCGAGCCGTCGCCCGAGGCCGACCCGCGCACGCTCGTGCGGAGGCTCTACCTCGACCTGTGGGGCCTCCTTCCCGAGCCGGAGGTCGTCGAGGCCTTCGCAGCGGATCCGAGCGACGCGGCCTACGACGCGCTCGTCGATCGACTGCTCGCGTCGCAGCACTTCGCGGAGCGCTTCGCGCGCCACTGGCTCGACCGCGCGCGCTACGCCGACTCCGACGGCTACGAGAAGGACGAGGCGCGGACGAACGCCTGGCACTACCGCGACTGGGTGATCGACGCGATCGACCGCGACCTGCCGTGGGACCGCTTCACGATCGAGCAGATCGCGGGCGACCTCGTGCCCGACGCCGACTGGCGCACGCGGCTCGGCACGGCGTTCAACCGCCAGACCCTCACGAACCGCGAGGGCGGCGTCGACCAGGAGGAGTTCCGCGTCCAGGCCGTGATGGACCGCGTCGCAACGGTCGGGACGACGTGGCTCGGCATGACCTACGGCTGTGCGCAGTGCCACGACCACAAGTACGAGGCCATCTCGCAGCGCGAGTACTACGGACTGTTCGCGTTCTTCGACAACGCCGACGAGGTCGACGAGCCGCTGCGCCCGAACGCGTACGAGCTCGCGCACTGGCACGACGAACGGGACCCGCGGCTCGAGGAGCGAGAAGCGCTGCTGGCCGAGATCGAGGCGGCGCGCCGCGACGTTCCCGACGACGTGTCGAGCTGGATCCCGGCCGAACGCACACGACTCGAACGCGCCTTCGACGGGATCGCGCGCGCGTGGGTGCGGAACGTCCGCGCCGAGAGCGACGCCGTGCCGCTCCGCGTCCTGCCGAACGGCACCGTCGCGACCGCGCCGCCGAAGACCGACGCCGCCGACGTCGTCGTCACCATCTCGGGACCGCGGCGCATCTCGGGTGTCGCCCTGCGCTTCCTCGCCGACGACGAGGCCGGCACGCTCCTGCGCCTCAGCGAGGTGGAGGCGAAGGTGCGCTCGGCCGGCAGGGAGAGGAGCATCGGCCTTTCGAATGCGCGCAGCGACCAGCCGCGCGCCGTCGACGAGGTGGAGGGCGCGATCGACGGGATCGACGAGACCCGCTTCACGCTCGCACCGACCCAGTCCGAGCCCGTCGACCTGTGCATCTGGTCGCGGCGGAGCGTCGAGATCGCCGCCGACGAGGTGCTCGAACTCACGCTCCGAACGATCGACCCCGACCGCGAGGGGATCGGCGCGTTCCGGGTCGGACTCTTGACGGAACCCGACCCCATCGGCGCACCGGACGACGCCTACCGGCTTCTCGTGCGGCCGCCGTCGAGTTCGTACGACGAGCGCCAGCTCGAGGTCCTGCGCAGGTGGCGCGAGGATTCAGATCCGAAGGTGCGCGCGTTGCTCGACCGGCTGGCGCAGCTCGAACGCGACGATCCAGCGATGCGCCCGTTCACCGCGCCCGTGCTCGAGGAACGGCGCGAGGATCGGCGCGACACGCGGCTCATGGAGCGCGGCGATTTCCTCCGCCCCGCCGAGCGCGTCGAGCCCTCGGTCCTCGCGATCCTGCCGCCGCTCGTCGTCCGCGACCCCGAGCGGGGCCCCGACCGACTCGACCTCGCGAACTGGATCGTCGCGCCGGAGAACCCGCTGCCGCTGCGCGTCGCGGCCAACCAGATCTGGCAGCGCCTGTTCGGTCGCGGGATCGTCTCGACGCCCGAGGACTTCGGGAACCGCGGCGAGGCCCCGAGCCACCCGAGACTGCTCGACTGGCTCGCGACGGAGTACCGACGCGTCGGCCTCTCCCGCAAGGCGATGGTCCGCGAGATCGTGCGCTCGTCGACCTACCGGCGCTCGTCGGTGCACCGCGACGACCTGCGCGAGAGCGATCCCGAGAACAAGCTCCTCGCGCGACAGAACCGCCGGCGTGTCGAGGCCGAGACGGTGCGCGACGCGACGCTCGGTGCTGCCGGACTGCTCTCGCTCGACGTCGGCGGACCCAGCGTGTTCCCGCCGATGGATCCGAGCGTGACCGCGCAGAGCTACGCCTTCACCTTCGACTGGACGACGAGCGAGGGCGCGGACCGCTACCGGCGCGGCATGTACACGTTCTTCAAGCGAACCGCACCGCACCCCAACCTCGTCGCCTTCGACTGCCCCGCGGCGAACGTCACCGCGCCGGGGCGGAAGACGTCGAACACGCCGATCCAGGCGCTCGTCACGCTCAACGACGAGGTCTACGTCGAGGCGGCCTGCGCGTTCGCCGACCGCGTGCTCGACGAGTGCGGCGCCGACGTGGACGACGCGGTGCGGGTGGAGCGCGCATTCGAACTCGCGCTCGGCCGCGCGCCGCGGCCGAGCGAGACCGAGGTCCTTCTCGCCGTGCTCGCCGACGCACGCGCGCACTTCGCCGACGCCTCGGACGACGTCGAAGCCCTCCTGCCCGCCACGCTCTCCGCGCGACTCCCGCAGGAGCCGGCGGAACGCGCGGAGACGGCGGCCTGGGCGGCGACGCTGCGCGTCGTGCTCAACCTCGACGAATTCCTGACCCGCGAGTAGCGGACCGACGATGCCTCCCTTCCCCTTCACCCGACGGCCGTCCGAGCTGCTCGACCTCTCGCGACGCGACTTCCTGACGAGCGCGGCCAGCGGACTCGGCGCGATCGCACTGCGCTCGTTGCTGCTCCGGGACGGCGTGGTGGAGCGCGCGCCGCAGGACTCGGCGGACCCGCTCGCGCCGCGCGCACCGCACTTCCCGGCGAAGGCCAAGCGCTGCATCTTCGTCTTCCTCGCGGGCGGGCCGAGCCAGTTCGACCTCTACGACCCGAAGCCCGCGCTCAACCGCTACGACGGACACCCCCTGCCGGAGAGTCTCGTCGAAGGCGTGCGCTTCGCCTTCATCCAGAAGGACTCGGCCGTCGTCGTCGGCACGCCGACCACGTTCTCGCGCCACGGCGAGTGCGGGATGGAACTCTCGCAGCACCTCACGCACGTCGGGAAGCACGCGGACAAGCTCCTGCTCGTGCGTTCGATGCACACCGACCAGTTCAACCACCACCCTGCGCAGCTCCTCATGCAGTGCGGCCGCGCGGTGTTCGGACTGCCGACGATGGGTTCGTGGGTGCTCTACGGGCTCGGCAGCGAGTCGCGCGACCTCCCGGGGTACGTCGTGCTCACGTCCGGTCGCGGATCGAGCGGCGGATCGACGCTGTGGCAGAGCGGATTCCTCCCGAGCTCCTACGCCGGCGTCCCCTTCCGGAGCGACGGCGACGCCGTGCTGGCCCTGCGCAACCCGCCGGGCATCTCGGACGAGATGCAGGGACGTGCGATCCGTGCGATCTCGGCGCTGAACCGCGAGCAGAGCGAGCGCGTACGCGACCCGGAGGTCGAGAGCCGCATCGCGAACTACGAGCTCGCGCACCGCATGCAGGCGTCGGCCCCCGACCTGATCGACCTCTCGCAGGAGTCCGAGGCGACGCTCGCGGAGTACGGTGTCGATCGCGAGGACCCAGTCATCAAGGCGGCGCGTCCGGGCGGCCCGGGCCAGTACCGCAGCTTCGCGACGAACTGTCTGCTCGCCCGACGGCTCATCGAGCGCGACGTCCGCTTCGTCAACATCATCCACGCGTCGTGGGACCACCACGCCAACCTCGACGTCGAGCTCCCCTTCAACGCCGCCATGGCGGACCAACCGCTCGGCGCGTTGATCGGCGACCTCGACCGACGCGGCCTCCTCGACGAGACGCTCGTCGTCGTCGCGGGCGAGTTCGGCCGCACGCCGCTCGGCGAGAACCGGCGCGGCGACGTCCCCAACACGGGTCGCGACCACCACCCCTTCGCGTTCTCCGTGCTCCTGGCGGGCGGCGGACTGCGCGGCGGCCTCACCTACGGCGCGACCGACGACTTCGGTTGGGGCGTCGTCGAGGACCCCGTCCACGTCAACGACTTCCACGCGACGCTGCTCAACCAGCTCGGCCTCGACCACCTCAGGTTGACGCACCGCTACCAGGGCCGGGACTTCCGCCTCACCGACGTCGCGGGCCGCGTGGTCCACGACTGGATCGCGTGAACGGGGAGTTCGTCGTCCCGCCGCTCGCGTGGGCGTCGGACGCCGTGCTCGAGCTGCCCGGCTCGAAGAGCGAGGCGAACCGCGTCCTCGTCGTCGCTGCGCTGTCGGGGCGACGTGTCGTCGTGCACGGAGCCACGCCGTGCGACGACGTGCGCCGTCTCGTCGACGGACTCGCGACGCTCGGGTACGAGGCGCACTTCCTGGACGAGGAGCGCGGCACGGTCCACGTCGGCCCGCGCCGCGGCGACGCGCCGAGCTCCGGCGAAGTCTTCTGCGGCAACGCCGGGACCGCGCTGCGCTTCCTCGTCTCCGTCGCCGCCATCACGCCCGGGACGTGGACGGTGACGGGCGACGCGCACATGCAGCGGCGCCCGATCGGACCGCTCGTGCGGGCCTGGCGCGACCTCGGCGCCGAGGTCGACGACACCGACGGTCGAATACCTGTGCGCGTGCGCGGCGGTGCGGCGGCGGGCGGCACGACGCGCCTCGACCCATCCCTCTCGAGCCAGTTCCTCTCCTCGTTGTTGCTCGTCGGCGGTGCACTCGAGCGCGGGATCGACGTCGTGCTCGAGCGGCCGTCCGCCTCGCCGGAGTACGCCGCGATGACCTGCGCGATCCTCGCGGAGTGCGGTGTCGACGCGAGCTTCGACGAGCGCTCGGCGAGGAGCGTGCGGACGTCCCGTCCCGAGCTCGACTCGATCTCGGTCGGCGGTGACTGGAGCGCGATGGGCGTGTGGACCGCGGCGAACGAACTCACCGGCTCGCGCGTCTCGGCCGCGAACCTGCGCCGCGGATCGACCCAGCCGGACGAGGGCCTCGCGGAGGTGCTCGGCGAGCTCCGCGGCGAGGGCGACCGCGCGATCGACGTCGCGTCGATCCCCGACCAGTTCATGAACCTCGCCGTCGTCGCCGCGCGCCGCTCCGGCACGACGCGCTTCACCGGCGCAGCGAACCTGCGCGTCAAGGAGTGCGACCGGCTCGCCGTCACGGCGCGCGAACTCGCGAAGCTCGGCGTCGCGGTGCGCGAGCAGGACGACGGCCTCGAGGTCGTCGGCACCGGTCGGTTCCGCTCCGCGACGATCGACCCCGAGGACGACCACCGCGTGGCGATGGCGTTCGCGCTGGCCGCGCTCGTCGCCCCCGAGGCCCGCATCGCGGTCGCGTCGCCCGCGTGCGTCGCGAAGAGCTACCCCGGGTTCTGGCGCGACCTTCGATCGCGTGCGGACGCAACTGCGGACGGTCGCGGTCGTCGGCATGCGCGGCGCGGGCAAGCCGACGTTCGCGCGCGCCTTCGCGGCGCGGCACGGACTCGCCGCGGTCGACGTCGACGAATCGCTTCGAGGCGGAGCACGGTCCGATCACCGAGTTCGTCGCGGAGCGCGGCTGGCCCGTGTTCCGCGAACACGAGGCCCGGCTCGTCGCGTCGATGCCACATCCTCGGTGCGCTCCGCCGCGGGACCGTCGTCGCCTTCGGCGGCGGTGCGCTCCTGGACGACGGCGTGCGCGCCTCGTCGCCGCGCGGACCGAACCGGTGTGGCTCGACGCCGCGCTGGACGTGCTGCGGCGCCGCATCGCCGCCGACTTGAGGTCGCGGCCCGCGCTGCGGGGGCGGCGACGTCCTCCAAGAGTTCGACGAACTCGCGCGCGTCCGGAGGCCGCATCACGCCGAGGCAGGTCGCCGCGGTGCGCATCGACGCGGACGCCGACGTCGAGGACCTCGTCGAACGCGCGCGACGGCCGGGAGCGCCTCGGCGCGTTCCGTCGGCACGGCCGCGCTCGCGGGCACGAGGTCGAGCCGTGCTGACGTCACGCTCCCCCGTCGCACCGGGACGACGCCGCGAGCTTCGCGCAGGCTGCGGCGCGCGCCGCGGTGCGACCGCGCTCGAGGGTCCGCGACCTGACGCCCGACCCGTGCCGTTCGACTCTCGCTCCTTGCCGTCGCCGCGCCGCGCGGCGGCGACCTTCTCGGCGCTGCTCGCCCGCGTCGCGTGGATCGACCAGGAGTGAGCACGAGCCGCGCCTCACCGCGCGCGGGGGCACGTCGCATCGCGAGCTTCCACGACCACGTGCGCACGCCGCGGGCGGAGGAGCCCGTCGTGCGCGGTCTCGCCCATGCGCGCGCAGGGCGCCGATCTCGTCAAACTCGGTGCGGCGTTCGCGCGGTCGGCCGCCGACGTGCTCGGTTCGACTGCGCGCGCACCGCGCCCGCCGCCGGCGGTCCGACGACGGTGCACGCCATGGGTCCGTGCGCCGGACTCTCGAGCGCGCGCGATCGCCCTGGCGCAACGCCGCGACGTACGCCGCCCTCGACGAAGGGACCGCGTCGGCGCCCGGACAGTTCACTGCTCTCGGAGTCGAGCGCCTGCTCGTCGGCGAGGGCGAACCGCTCGTGCTCGGCGTCCTCGGAGGCGTGGAGTTCGTCGCGCGCAGCCGCGGTCCGCTCGTCCACGGCCTCCGCGGCGCGGCACGGCGCGCGTGCGGCCTACGTCCGACCGCGACGAGCGCGCCGCGCGACCTCGCGGCACTGCGAGGACTCGGCGTGCGTTGGGCGCCTTCGGTCACGGCGCCGCACAAGAAAGGCTGCCGGAGCGTTCGCCGAGATGCGCTCCGAGGACGCCGCGCGGACCGGTGCGGTGAACACGCTGATGTTCGGGTGGAGCGCGTCGAAGCGCACCAGACCGACGCCCTCGGCATCGAGCGCGGTTGCTGACTGGCGCGACCTCGGTCCGGTCGCGGTGGTCGGATCGGGCGGCGTCGTGCCGGCCGTGCTGCTCGCGGCGGGACGACTGGGCTGGCAGGACGTCACCGTCTTCGCTCGCGACGGCGAGCGTGCGCGCCGCCAGCACGACCGTCTGGCGCGCGGACGGCGCCGCTCGACGCGTTCGCCCGTTCCGAGCCGGCGCTCGTGGTGTGGGCGCTGCCGGTCGACGCGCCCGAGATCGTCCGCCCCGCGGCGCGCGGCGGTGCGCGCTGGCTCGACCTGCGCTACGGCGGCCATCCGTCGGAAGCGGCGCGCGCGGCGGGCTTCGACGCGCGCGACGGCACGGCGATGTTCGTGCACCAGGCGCTCGCGCAGTTCGAGCTGTTCACCGGCCGCGCCACGGACGGATCCGACGCGACGGCGATCGCGCGCCTCCTCGGCAGGGACGCGTGACCGCCCGGACTCAGCGTCGCGCGGCGACGATCCCGAGCGGGCCGAGTCGCTCGCGACACGCCGACTCGAGATCGGTCGGCACGATCCACTCGACGAACGGGACCGCGAGACGGCGCGCCTCGGCGGCGAGCTCCTCGCGCCAGCGAGCGAGTCGCGCGAGGTAGCGCTCGCGGCGCGCACGGTCGACGACGACCTCGCGCGTGCGGCCCGTCTCGGCGTCGACGAGCCGCATCGCGCCGCCCTCGGGCGGCAGGGCCTCGTCGCGGTGCCAGACCGCGAGGGCGATGCCGGCCGACGCTCGCGCGAACGCGCGGCGCAGCACCGTCCGCGGAGGCGCCGGCGTCATGAAGTCGGAGACGAGCACCCGCACCCCCTCCGCCGGCAGGGACGCCGCGTGCTCGAGTCCGGCGTCGAGCGGCGTCGCCGAGTCGAAGGCGAGGCCGTCGCGGTCGAGGACCTCGTCCGGCACCCTGCTCAGCCGGTCGCCGACGGAGTGGAGCTGCGCGGCGAACCCGGCGTCGCGGGCCAGAGCGAGCCACAGCGCGGCGAGGTCCAGCGCTCCGCGCGCCTTCTCCTCGCTCGTCGCGAGCGAACGCGAGACGTCGAGGAGCACGTCGACGCGCGGCGCGATCTCCTCGCGGTAGGTGCGCACGACGAGTTGGTCCGAACGCGCGTACGCGCGCCAGTCGATGTGACGCACGTCGTCGCCGGGCGTGTAGTCGCGGCGGTCCGCGAACTCGATGCTCGCCCCCTGGGCGCGACCGAGCCTCGCGCCCGGGGCTCCGCCGCCGTGCCGCGGACGCCACTCGAGCGCGGTCAGCGCCGCGGTCCGTCGAACGTCGTCGCTCGGGCGGAACGGGCCCGTCGCGAGGTTCACGCCGGCGACTCCGACGCGCGGTCGAGCTCGGCCGCGCGCTCGCGACTGCGGACGACGGCCGGGTCGTCCTCCGCGTGGCTCCCGCGCCGCGCGCGTCGGACCTCGCCGACGCCGCGGGCGATGCGCAAGGCGTTGAGGACCAGACCGACGAGTCCCAGCCCGACGACCGCCACCGCGAGCCCTTGGTCCATCGAGCCGTCACCCGCTTCGATCAGGACCCACGGAGCGTTGAGCGCGTGACGGAAGTTCCGGAGGTCGCGGTCCCCGACGAGCAGACCGAGCACCGTCGGGACGAGGATCGACGCGACGACGACGACGACGACGAGGAGCCGAGCGACGTAGGTGCCGAACTCGGTGTCGCACAGCCTCCGCGTGAAGAGCGTGGTCGTCCCGACGAAGAACGACGCGTAGCACAGCACCCAGGCGACGAACCAACGACGCGAATCCACGGCGAAGGACGCGTCGGAACTCAGGAGCACGTCGAACCCGGCGACGACCGCGAGGAGCACGAGCCCGAACAACAGTCCGCGTCCCCCGCCGGGCAAGAGCGCCGCGGGGACGAAGCGCGCGGCGCCGTGCTTCAGCGAGATCTCGTTGGCGACGCGGCGCCCCAGCCGTTCGCGTTCCGTCGCCCACAGGACGGTGTTCAGGGCGAGCGCGATCCCGAGCATCCAGAGCCCGACGTCGACGGCCTCGTCGGGGAGGCTCCACCACGCGTTCGCCGCGACGGCCCAGCCGACGACGAAGACCGTCCCGCCGATGGTGAAGAGCCGCAACGGCGTCGCGGCGTTCTCCTCGGGGTGCGCGAGCTTGCCGCACGCGACGAGGTGGAAGTACAGCGCGACGAGCGAACCGCCGAGATACGCGGACGCGACGACCGTGACGAAGATGGGTTCGCGCAACAGAGCGGACTGCGTCAGGATCACGGATCCGTACTGGATCGTCCCGATCAGTCCGAGCGTGAGCGCGGCGGCGAGCGCGACGAACAGCACGACCCGAGCCAGGCGGTGCGTCGTGAGCGACGACACCCCGAGCGCGATCGCGGACGCCCAGGCGCTGAACAGGACCAGGTTCATCACGACGAAGCCCATCGCGAGGAGGTCCACGCCGCGCATGAGGAAGGCGAGCGCGATGAACGGTGCGAACGCCGCGGTCATCAGGAGCGTCTGCACGAACGCCGAGACGAACTTGCCCGAGACGATGTTGCGGGGCCTGAGACCGCTCATCGCGAGCTGGTCGTACGTGTCCCCCTCCCACTCCGCGCCGAGCGACTGGAAGGACTGCAGAGGCACGACGACGAGCAGTCCGACGCCCAGGAGGACCTGGAGCAGCATCAGGAACTCGAGGCCGAGCGCGTCCGAAGGGTTGCGCTCGTCGCCCAGCACCATGAAGGCGCCGATCACCGCCGCGAGGACGACGAGCGCGAAGTAGCTCCACGCGAAGCCGCGCGCGCGCAGGACCTGGCGCACCTCCTTCACGACGATCGGGTTCAGCCGATCGGTGAGCGGCTCGAGTCGATCGAGCAGTCGCTCGAGACCTCCCGCACCCTCGGCCGCGTCGACCGGTGTCGCTCGGACCGTCTCGTTCACTGCAGGATCCCCTTCGTCAGCTGGAGGAACAGGTCCTCGAGATCGATCTTCTCGCCGTGGAACTCGACGGGTCGGAGGCCCTCGCGCACGGCGTCGGCGAGCAGTTCCGCGAGCGCGTCGTCGCCGCCCTCGAAGACGAACGTCACCGCGCTGCGCTCGTCCCGCAGCGAAGCGACGCCGGGACGCTGTGCGAGGAAGCGCACGGCGCGCTCCGGGCCCTCGAGGAAGCGCGCGCGGACCTGCGTGCCGCCGCTCGCTCCGGCGGAGAGCGCCGAGATGTCGCCCGTCGCCTTGATCTCCCCGCCCTCGATCACGGCGATGCTGTCGCAGATCTCCGAGAGCTCGGTGAGGATGTGCGAGGAGACGAGCACCGCCTTGCCCATGTCGGCGAGCGCGCGAACGAGTTCGCGCAGCTCGACGCGGGCGCGCGGGTCGAGACCGGACGCCGGTTCGTCGAGGATCAGCACGCGCGGGTCGTGCAGCAGCGTCTTCGCCAGGCACAGCCGCTGCTTCATGCCCTTCGAGAGGCCGCGGATCGGCTTCTCGAGGAGCGGGTGCAGCCCCGTGAAGTCGACGACCGTCGCGAGCGAACGCTTGCGGTCCTTGCCGCGCAGTCCGTAGGCGCGCGCGAAGAAGTCGACGTACTCCGCGACCGTCGTCGCCGCGTAGGTCCCGTACGAGTCCGGCATGAAGCCCACCGCCCCGCGCACCGCGCGCGGGTCGAGCAGGGCCGACCGCCCGTCGATGCGCACGTCGCCGCGGTCCGGCAGTTCGAGCGTCGCGCAGATGCGCATCGTCGTCGTCTTCCCGGCCCCGTTCGGTCCGATGAAGCCGCACACGCTGCCGCCGGGGACCTCGAACGAGACCTCGCGGACCGCGACGTGCCGTCCGAACGACTTCGTGACGGCGTCGACCTCGAGCGTCGCGCTCATCGCAGGGCCTCCTTCTCGAGGACGCCGACGAGGATCTGCGACTGCGAGACGCGCCGCCCGCCGAAGCCGCAGTCGTCCTCGACGATCGGTGCGGACAGGCGCGCGACGTAGCTGCCCGGCGCGAGTCGGTCGAAGCCCGGCATGTGGGGTCCCGGAGCGACCTGGAAGAGGAACGTCGCGAGTTCGGACTCGCCGTCGCGAACCTCCTCGAGCACCGCGCGCCCGCCGCCGGCGATCCGCCCGGTGTGTCGCCACAGCCTCCCCTCGCGATCGCGCAGCCACAGCTGGAGCACGTCGACGCCGAGCTCGTCGACGACCGTCACCGCGCCGCTCGCGTCGCGTTCGACGTCGAGTCGACGGCGGGAGCTGCGATCGGTGTAGACGGCGTGCGCGAAGGGGCGCCGGACGGGGAGGAAGTTCGAGCTGTACGCGAGCACGCCGCGGTCCGCGTCGCCGTCGATCGTGAACGGTTCGTCCCGGCGCGGACCGGACCGACCGGTGTCCAAGATCGGGACGACGAAGGTCCCCGATCCCGGGAGCAACCGACGCCCACCGGACGAGCCCATGAAGACGGTGCGCAGCGTCATGGAGCTCGCGATCTGCGCGCCCTGGTCGAGGACGGCCCACGACTTCACGGCGTCGACGACGCCGAGTCCGTTGTGCAGGATCCCGAACGTCACGACGGAGGCCGTTCCGGCGAGCGAGAGCAACGGGATCAGCAGGAGCAGAGCGACGGGCCGCCCGCTGCGCCTCACGAGGACGATCGTGAGCGGCCCCATCACGAGCGCCAGGATCGCCATCGCCACCACGAGGACGCGGTGCGAGACCTCGCCGACGCCTTCCAGCTCGGGGAGCGCGGGGCGCCAACGGAGCGTCGCCTGGGAGGGCGACGACGGCATGCCCGAGTACGCCCCGGTGTACGCGTGCTCCGTCGTCGGGACGATGAAGGAGGGGCTGCGCTTCATCAGCCACCAGATCGCGTAGCGCTGCCCCTTCGACTCGAGGGGAGGCGCCGCCGTGCGCACGACGTGACCGAGGCCGAGCTGCGCGACGCGCGCGTCGTCGAACTGCCGGACGACCGCGTCCTCGCGGAAGGCCTCGTCGAGGTCGCCGAAGCTCGCGAACGAGTCGCAGCGTGCGAGGACGCAGGTGCCGCCGAGCCTCACCCAGCGCGCGAGCTCCGCGAGCCGACCCGGGTCGACGGGGCCGCCGTCGAGCACGACGACGTCGCCGCCCGTGTACGCGCGCGCACTGGTCGGCATCGCCGACGTCGCCCGCTCCTCGACGACGTACGTGCCGGAGGCGCGGGGAAGGCCTGAGAACGTCGCGAACGGCGACGTGCTCGAACCGCCCCGGCCGGCGCGCCAGTCCAAGGCGTTCTCGTACGACGACGGGGACGGGAGGTCGAACGCCTCGACGACGTCCGCGGGCAACGAGTCGATCGCGACGTTCGACAGCTCCGCCGCGCGCGCCTGGGGCCAGCCGGCCCCGAGCCCGCGGTCGCTGAAGACGTGGACGAGCGCCGAATCGAAGGGCGTCGAGTTGACGCCCAACGGGGACGAGAGGCTGTAGCCGAGCGCTTCGAGCTCGCGGCGGTCGGCGAACGCCGTCGTCGACGGCGAGTACGAACCGTCGATCGCGAAGGACGGCACCGGCACGACGACGCGAACCGTCGCGCGCGGACCCACGGTCGTCGTCGCCGTGGCGCCGAAGTCGCGATCGAACGTCATCGCCGCCGCCCCGAGTCGGATCTCGACCTCGTGCGTCTCGTCGGTCAGGTTCTCGACGCGGAACACGAGCTCCGTGTAGCCGAGCCCGGGGAGGCACTGGATCGACTCGTCGGGCAGGTACTCGACGACGACCGGGTCGTCGGCGGGCTCGGCGCGCGCGACGACGCCCGGCGCCGAGAACGCGGCGACGAACGCGACGAGGAGCGTCGCGAGCCGGAGCACGTCGGTTCGGATGGTGTCCTCATCGCTCGGCGAGCTCCCGGGGAGCGACTCGGCGATCTCCGGCACGCTCGCGACCACGGCGTCGACGACGTCGGCGCGCGTGACGCCGTCGAGCGCGGCCCGGTAGTCGAGCACGAGACGGTGACCGAGGCAGTGGCGCGCGAGACGCGCGACGTCGTCGAAGCCCGCGTTCGGCCTGCCGTCGAGCAGCGCGAGCGCGCGTGCGGCTCTCGCCAGCGCGATCGCGCCGCGCGGCGAGCTGCCGAACTTGACGTACTCCCGCACCTTCTCGGGGGCGCCCTCGCCGCGCGGATGCGTCGCGGCGACGACGCGCGCGACGAAGGAGGCGACGGCGCGCGGCAGGAACACGCGATCGACCGCTGCGAGGAGTTCGTCGAACGCGCGTCCGTCGAGGACGGCGGGCGCCTCGGGAGCGAGTCCCGCCGGGCGTTCGACGAGGATGCGTTCGAGCGTCGTCGAGTCGACGCCGTGCACGTCGATCTTCATCAGGAAGCGGTCGAGCTGCGCCTCGGGCAACGGGTACGTGCCCTCGAGCTCGATCGGGTTCTGCGTCGCGAGCACGAAGAAGGGCTCGGGCAGCACGTGGCTCTCCCCCAGCACCGTGACGCGCCGCTCCTGCATGGCTTCGAGCAGCGCCGCCTGCGTCTTCGGCGACGCGCGGTTGATCTCGTCGGCGAGGAGGACCTGCGTGAACACCGGTCCCGGGTGGAAGCGGAAACCGCGTCCGCCGCCCTCGCGCTCCTCGAGCACCATGCCGCCCGTGATGTCGCCGGGGAGGAGGTCGGGCGTGAACTGCACGCGGCGCCACTCGAGACCCGAGAGCGCCGCGAGCCCCTTCACGAGTTCCGTCTTGCCGAGTCCCGGCAGACCCTCGAGGAGCACGTGGCCGCGCGCGAGCACGGCGACGAGCACGGCGCGGGTGAGTTCGCCCTGTCCGAGGAGGACGCGGTCGAGACCTTCGAGGAGGGCGTTCGCGGCGCGAGCGTGGCGCTGCATCTCCTCGGGCGACGGGAGGCCGGTCGGTTCGTGACTCACGGGGGATCGGGACGTGTCGGGGCGGCGGTGCGCGGAGCGCCCGGAGGCTACGGCGCGGGGGGCCGCGATGCACGCGGCGCTCCGCGACGGACGCGCTCGGCGTCGTCCGCGGGGCGGCGCGGGGGTCGGGACTCGGTGGAGGGAACGCCGCCGTCCCGGTCGTCGGGGTCGGTCGGGACGCGGGGACGCATTGGGAGGACGGAGCGATCGCTTGCGCGGCGGATCGAGTTCGCGACGGTTGGTTCCGAGCGACGGGACGCTGCGTCCCCGTCGACGGGCGCGCACCGATCGAGTTCGAGTGTGTGCGCGGGAACGTGTGAGGAGCAGCGGGCCCGGTCGTCCGACGCTCGGGCCGCGTCCGATCCTCCGCGCAACGTCATCCGCCGTTCGGCGAGAAGAAGCGCTCGACCGCGCGGCGGTGTTTCGGTGCGAGACGTCGACGCTCGCCGGACTGCGTTCCTTCCCGGCCGAACTCGTTCGACGTCGCACCCTCGCCCTGCGCGTCGACCTCGGGGGCCGTCGATCCCACGCCGACGACCTGGCTGTGTTCGAGGTCGCGGAGCCCCGCGGGCGTGAGCCGCTTCGGCGCGAAGGCGTCCGCTCGGTCCGGCGCCTCGCGACCGTACGTGAGCGGTGCCGCGCCGGGCCCGCGCGAGGGCGCGCCGCCGCCCGCGCGTTCGAGACGCGCCGCGAGCTGTTGGAGCGCCGCGCGCTGCTGCGCGGCCGCCATCGCGTTCAGGGACTGGATGGCGATGCCACCGGCACCACCGAGGCCTCCCCCACATCATGGGATGCCGAGGCCGGGACGGTCCGCGCGCATCGTGCGCAGCGCCTCGATGGCGCGGCGGACCTGGTCCTCGCTCAGCGCTTCCGCCACGCCCGGCGGCGGACCCTCGACGAGACGCTCCAACGCCTCGACCATCGCAGCCGCGGAAGCGGGATCGAGCGCGGCCGCCGGGTCGCCCTCGCGAGCCGCGCCCTGCGCCGCTCCGTCGAACTGCTCGATCAAACGCTCGAGCAGCTCCTTCCGGACGTCCGGCGGGACGTGCGACAGCGCCTCGGCGAGCGAACGCGCGTCGGTCTCGAACAGGTCCTCGATCGCGCTCGCGAGTTGTTCGCGCGCGTCGGCGTCCATCCCGTCCTCGCGCGACGCCTCGCGCGCGAGCGACCGAGCGAGAGCGGCGAGCGACTCCGCGTCGGCGCCCTGCAATTGCTCGGCGATCCAGTCCGCGAGCCGACCTCGCATCGCGTCGAGCGCGCGACGGAGCGCGTCGATCTGCTCCTGGTCGAGCGCGAACGCCTCGGGGTCGATCCGAACGGCTTCCTCCATCGCCTCGAGGCGACGGCGCTCCGCGTCGGCGAGCGCGTCGAACAGCTCCTCGCGCAGCGCGGGGTCGATCTCCTCGAGGAGCCTCGCGACGTCGGCGGCCGGCGGGGTCTCGACCGCACCGAACTCCGCGTCGAGCTCCGCCTGGAGCTTCGCGAGCGCCTCCTGCAACTCGCTCGAGAGTTCGGGCGCGTCGGTCAGCCCCGCGAGCTGCTCGCGCATCTCGGCCGCGGTCGCGGGATCGACGTCGAGGTCCTCGAGCGACTTCGCGAGTCGCTCCGCGAGCTGGTCGAGCATCGCCTCGTCGAGGTCGGCGAGCGCCTCCTCGAGCGCATCGCGCTGCGCGTCGTCGAGCAGTCCCTCCCGAGCGAGTCGGTCGAGTCGCTCGATCGACGCCTCGCGCAGTTCCTCCTGCAGCGCGGACCACTCCTCCATCCACGCCAGCCACTTCTCGAGGTCCTCGACGTCGTCGAACGAGCCGTCCTCGGAGAGGTCGCGCATCGCGCGTTCGGCGAGTTCGCGCAGCTTCGTGAGCAGGTCCTGGTCGAGCGCGCCGTTCGACGAACCGGAGCGCAGTCGCTCCATCGCCTGCTCGATCGAGCGCTTCGTCGCCGAGCTGCCGAGCGCCGACGCACTCGCGGCGCTCGCGACCGCACGCTCCGAGTCCGTCCGTTCCTCGGACGCCTCGCGAGCGACGCGCTCCATCTCGCGCTCGAGCGCGTCGAGGCCCTCGAAGCCCGAGTCGAGACCGTCGTCCGCGAGCGCGTGCTCGAGCCGCTCCAACCGGTCGCGCAGCTCGGCGCGTCTCGTCGGAGAGCGCGAGCTGCTCCTCCAGCACCTCGAGCCGCTCGCGCGCGCTCGATGCCGCGCTCGAGCACGGCCTCGACGCCGACGTCACCGGGTCGGGCAGGACTCGCGACCGGGACCAAGGGGCAGGCGATCGCGAACAGGAGCGCGATCGGCCACGAGCCGAGGAACGCGCTCGATCGCAGGGACGGCGGTTCGGCGCACGCCGCGCGAGGGCGTCGAACGGGGCGCTCCACTCGGCGACGTCACCGAGCCTCGAAGCGCGTGACGAGCGCGCCGCTCCCGCCGGTCCGCGCGTCGATCCACGCCGCCGCCGCGGCGGCGCTCGGTACGGATCGCCGCGCTCGCACCGCCGCGTAGGGGACGACCGCGAGCAGCGCGAGCCAACCGAGGAACGCGCGACCGTCGTCGATCCGGAGACCGATCCGTGCGACGAGCGTCGCGCAGCCCGCGATCGCGAGAGCGACCGCGAGGGCCCGGACGGCCCCACCCACGAACGCCGCCGCGTAGCAGCGGCGGCGGAAGGCGCCCGTGAGGCGCGCGAGTTCGTCGGTGTGACCCGGGGTCATGGGGCGGGAGGCGCTCCGTCGCGAGGAGGAGGGCCGCGAGGGCCTCTACTCCTCCTGGACGAAGACGAGGATACGCCCGTCCTTCCGCTTCATGTTCCCGGTTCCGAAGCTCACGGCGTAGAGCTCCCCCGCGAGGTCCGTGCCGAAGGAGGCGGGCTGGATCACGCGCGTGAACTCGACGGGCTGCGGCTCGTCCGCAGCGACGTCGAGCGCCCACACGCGGTTCGTGACGAAGTCGGCGTAGACGTACTTCCCGACCAGCGCCGGTACGGCCTTGCCGCGGTAGACGAAGCCGCCGGTGATCGAGACGCCGAGCCGGTGCGGGTAGACGGTGACCGGGTCGACCAGGGGGCCCGGACCGCGCCGACTCCTGGGCTCGAACTCCGCGAAGCCCTCGCGCAACCTCCAACCGTGGTTCCCACCGCGCTGGACCTTGTAGACCATCTCCCACTGGTCCTGCCCGACGTCGCCGCACCACAGCGCACCGGTCGAGGGGTCGAAGCTGAAACGCCAGGGGTTGCGCAGACCGAGCGCGTAGATCTCGCGACGCGTCCCCGCCGGCAGACCCTCCGCGGACACGAACGGGTTGTCCTTCGGGATGGCGTAGGGAAGGTCGTCGTCGCGGTGGTCGACGTCGATGCGCAGGATCTTGCCGAGCAGGCTCGTCATGTCCTGCGCGTTCTCCTGCGGGTCGCCGGCGGAACCACCGTCGCCGAGCCCGATGTAGAGCATGCCGTCGGGGCCGAACAGGAGTTGGCCGCCGTTGTGGTTGCGCCAGGGTTGGTCGACCTCGAGCACGACGCGCTCCTTCGAGCGATCGATCGAACCGTCCTTGCCGAGCACCCACTCGCTGATCCGTCCGCGTCGGTCGCCGGGGATCGAGTAGTGCAGGTAGAACTTCCCGTTCTCCGCGAAGTTCGGATGCGGCTCGAAGTCGAGCAGACCCTCCTCGTTGTGCTCGCGGTTCACCTCGAGCGTGAGCACGGTACGGAAGCTCGTGACCTTGCGGTCCGCGTCGGCCGTGAAGAGGCTGAGTCGACCGTCCTGTTCACAGACCCAGTAACGGCCGTCGGGGAGCTGGCCGAAGTCGAGCGGCCGGAACAGGCCCGGCATGTCCGTGAAGGCGGTTCGCGCCTTGACGTGCGAGAGCGCCTCCTGCTCCTTCGAACGCTTCGCGTCGGTGTCCTGCGGAGCGACGCCGGCGGCGCGCGTGTCGGCGACGACGAGCGGGAGGACGAGGAGCGCCGGGATCAGCTTGGACATGGTTCGAAGGTAGCAGGCCGGTGAGCTTCAGAACGCGTCGGACCAGCGTCCCGAGCCGAGCCACGAGACCAGGGCGACGCTGTAGACCAGCGCCGACGAGACGTCGACGAAGATCTCCGGGCGGGAATTACGGAGGGAGCGCAGCATCGGGACGACGAGACCCAGCGCGATCGGCAGCCAGGCGAAGAGCGCCCCCACCGCGGCGCGCGTCACGTTCGTCACCTCGTCCGCGGTCGCGGTCGCGCCGTAGACCTCGGTCCCGGCGAGGGACGCGATCCCGGCGCCGCCGATCCACGCCTGGAGGCAGACCAGCACGTTCACGGGCGCGAGCAGTTCCTCGCGGGTCGGCGTCCCGACGGCGCGCAGACGCAGTCGCAGCACCCAGGCCGCGCAGGCCGTGCCGGCGACGAACGCGACGATGGCGACGACCGCGTACACGTCAGCCGTTCTTCCTCGCGACCATGGCGAGGAGGCGTTCGACCATCGCGTCGATGCCGGCCGCCGTCTCGGAGACGGAGCGCGCGAGCATGTAGGCCGGAGTCGTCACGATCGGTCTCGAGGGGTCCTGGTGCGCGGTGCGCACGTCACAGGGGACGTGCACGACCCCCATCGCCTCGAGGTTCGCTCCTGTCGCTCCGTCGGTGCCGATGGTGAGCTCCGCGGACTCCCCGCGGTCGCGCAGGACGCCGGCGAGCACGGCCGGTGCGATGCACGCGAGCGCCACCGGGACGCCGAGCTCGAGCGCGTCGCCGAGGAGCTTCGCCGTCCCCGGCTCGACCGTGCACGACGCGCCTTCCGCCGCGAAGTCGCACAGGTTCTTCGCCGCGCCGAACCCGCCGGGGAACGCGATCGCGTCGAAGTCACCGGCGCGCACGTCGCGGACGTCCTCGACCTTCCCGCGCGCGATGCGGGCGGACTCCGTGCGCACGTTGCGCGTCTCGCCCGTCACCTTCCCGGTGAGGTGGTCGACCACCTCGCGCTGCGGCACGTCGGGCGCGACGCAGACCACCTCGCACCCCGCGCGGTCGAGCGCGAGGAGCGTCAGCACGGCTTCGTGGATCTCGCTGCCGTCGAAGACTCCGCATCCCGACAGCACGACGGCGACCTTGGTCATGGCGATCCTCCCAGGATCGGAGTTTCGGAGCGCGCAGGCGCGACCACGGCGACCGCTCGCTCGGGGCGGGTCGGACGCCCTCCCTCGCTCAGTCCGCGGGCCGGACGGTGACGTCGCCCGTCATCGAGCACTGGCACGTGAGGCGCACGTTCTCGACGTCGGTGCACATCTCGATCGTCTCGCGCTCGTCCTCGCTCGGCGGGTTCAGGTTCTCCATCCCGGAGAGCACCTCGACGCGGCACGTGCCGCAGCTCCCGACGGTGCAACCGAAGTCGATCGGTACGCCGTTGGCCTGGCAGAAGTCGAGGAGGCTCTCGCCGGCCGGGACGTCGAAGACGTCGCCGCGGGGTTCGACGCGGAGGTTGGGCATGGTGGTGTCGGGTCGGTTCTCGTCGTGGAGCGACGGCCGCGGTCGCGTGCCGTCGGTGGACGTGCGGCGCACAGGGTAGCGGAAGGCGCTCCTCGCACCGCGTAGACTCCCGCCGTGACGTCGGGAGAAGGGAGCGGACGAGCCGCGCGGATCGTCCTGCGGTGCGTCGAGGAGCGCGACGGGGTGGTCGACGGCTCCGTCGACCCCGTCGAAGTGCTGGGGCGCGCGACGAGCGGGACCCTCGTCGTCGAGATCGGTCCGCGCGACGCGGCCGCCGTGCTGCGCGAGGCCCTGGGTTTCACGGGCGCCGATCCGCTCTTCCTCCCGGGTCGCGGCGCCGCGCTCGAACGCGTCGGCGACGTCTGGCGACTGCTCTCCCTCAACGCCGTCGACCCGCTCCACGCGACGGACGTGCACGACGACCTCTACCGGCCCCGCTCGTGAAGGTCCTCGTCGTCTGCCCCTTCGTGCCGTGGCCGCTCGACTCCGGTGGTCGGATCCGGACGGCGAGCCTCGTCCGCGAGGCTCGGCGCGAGCCCGACGTCGACGTCGAACTGTGGTGCGTCGCGGACGAGCGCGACCCGGCGCCGCTCGAACGGGCGCTGCGCGACGAGGTCTGTGAGGTGCGCCTCTTCCCGCGTTCGAGCTCGGGTCCGTTCGCACGTCTCGCGCGCGCCAAGTTCGAGCGCTGGTTCCGCTCGGAGGCGCTCGAGCACGCCCTGCGCGAGCGCCTGCGCGTCGCGGCGCCGGACCTGGTCCACGTCGACGAGATGAGCGTGCTCCGGTCGGTCCCGGACACGGCGTGCCCGCTCGTCGTCGGCCACCCGAAGCTCGACCTCGAGTTCCATCGCAGGACGCGCGGCGACGGTCTCGCCGCGCGCTTCGACCGAGCGAAGGTCGCGCGACTCGAGGACGAGGCGGCGCGCCGCGCGAGGCACCACGTGGTGTGCTCGGACGTCGACCGCGACCTGCTCCTCGGACGCCACCCCGAGCTCGTCGTCCACGTCGTGCCGAACGGCTTCGACGAGTCCTCCTTCCGTCCGGATCCCACCGCTTCGCGCGAGGACGACGTCGTCCTCTTCCTCGGCAGCCTCGACTACGAGCCGAACGAGGACGGACTCGAGTTCCTCGTCACCGAGGTGCTGCCGATGCTGCGCCGCGAGGTTCGCGTGCGCGTCGTGGGTCGCAACCCGTCCGCCCGCGTCCGGCGACTCGCGGGCGGGCCCGTCGAACTCGTCGGCGAGGTGGCGGACGTCGGACCGTACCTCGCGAGCGCCGCGGTGCTCGCCGTCCCGCTGCGGATCGGAGGCGGCACGCGACTCAAGATCGCGGAGGCGCTCGCGACGGGGACGCCGGTCGTCTCGACGCGCGTCGGAGCCGAGGGACTCGACCTCGACGAGCGCCACCTCGCGCTCGCCGACGACGCGCAGGCGTTCGCGCGGGCGCTCGAGTCGACGCTCGAGGATCGCGACACCGCCGCGCGCCGAGCGGAACTCGGCCGGGCGGTCGCGCGCGAGCGTTCTCGTGGTCCGCGCTCGCGCGTCGACTGACGTCCGCCTGGCGCACGGTCGCGGCGCCGCGCTGAGCCGCTCCGATCGGCGCCCTCGTCGGCTTCCGAGCGGGGTGGACCGACGATCCGCAGGAGACACCGCGTCCCGCTTGCGCCCGGACCCGCGCTTGCGGTACCAAGACGGTATGGCGGAGCACGCGCAGGAAGGCGTCGCGAACCGACGTGGCGCGTCCGGCTGCTCGTCATGGACGGCGCGCTGATCCTGCTCTTCTGCTGGCTCCTCTACATGGTCGTGTCGGAGCGCGAGCAGCGCGAGGCCGAGGCCGACGAGGGCGGATCGACGCAGGTGGAGAGCAGCGCGGACCCGAGCGGCGCGTCCTCCGTGGACGCACCCCGGGCGACGGAGCCGACGGGCAACTGATCTCTTCGCCCGCCGCCCTTCAGCGCCCGAAGAGGCGCTTCCAGAGCGGCTTCGTGTTCCCCGCGCTCGACGCGCGCGCCGCGCCCGTGCGGCGCAGGATCGCGTCGCGGTAGACCGACTCGATCTCGGCCGCGGCGTCCTCGACGGTGCGGACCTTCGCGGGAGCTGTGGCCCACGTCTCGCGCTCCGCACCCGCGAACCGACGCAGAGCGGCGATCCACGCTTCGCGGTCGCCGCGCGGGACGACGAGGCCGCCTCCGTCCTCGACCGTCGCCGGGAGTCCGCCGGCGTCGGACACGAGCACCGGCAGTCCCGCCGCGCGCGCCTCGCGCACCGACAGGCCGTAGACCTCCTCCCACAGCGACGGCGCGGCGACGCCGTCGAGCTCGGCCAGGACGTGCGCGACGTCGCTGCGTTCGAACGGACCCGCGAGTTCGACCGCCGGACACTTCGCCGCGATCGCACCGAGTCGCGCGAGGTGCTCGACGTAGCCGTGGTACGGGACGAGGTCGCCGTGCACGCGCAGGACGAGGTTCGCGATCTCGGCGTCGGCGACGGCCTCCGCGAGTTCGACGACGCCCTTGCTCGGCAGCACCGAACCGAGCACGCCGAGCACGACCGCCTCGCGCGGCTTGCGGCGCTGCCTCAGGGCGGCGACGTGCGTCGCGATCGACTTCGCCGCGACGCCGTTCTCGACGACCCGGATGCGTCCTTCCGGTACGCCTGCGCGTTCGAAGACCGCGCGGGCCGCGGCCGAGGGCGTGAGCACCGCGTCGGGCGACGTCAGCACGCCGAGCGCCTCCGCGCGGAAGCGCTGCACGTCGTCGAGCGCGTGTCCCGCGAACAGGTGCGGCCACGTCGCCTGCAGCTCCTCCGCGAGGCGTCCCAGCGCCGACGGGTCGAGCGGTCCGCGCTCGGGCGAGAACAGCTGTCCGCGCGGATCGAGCAGCCAGTAGTCGTGGAGCGTGACGACGAGCGGCTGGCCGACCTCGTGCACCGCGCGGATCGCGCTGCCGCCGAAACCGGTGACGTGGTGCACGTGCACCACGTCGCAGGGCGTCTCCGCGAGCCATCCAAGGACGACGTCGGAGAGACGCAGATGGACCATCAGGTCCATGAGCTTCTCGTGGTCGCCGTAGCCGTAGGCGACGCGGCGCACGCGCACGCCCTTCACGGTGCTCTCGCGCACGCCGAAGGGCTCGAGGCCCGGCGTCGTGTCGAGGCACAGCACCGCGACGCGGTGTCCGCGCGCGGCGAGCGCGCGCGCGAGGTCGTCGGTGTGGCTCGGGATGCCGCCGCGGTCCGGGACCCAGCCCGTCGCGAGGAACCCGACGTCGAGGGTCGTGTCGTCGCTCACCGCGGCGATGGTACGGACGCGCGCAGCTCCGCCCCAGGACGCGCCGAGCGCGACGCGCGCGCGGTGCCGACGGCGAGCGGCGCCGCGACCCTCGACGCGCGGAACTCGCCCCCGGAACGAGGGAAGCGAGGGCCTCCCCCCGGGTCAGGCCCTCCTTCGCGATGTCGGAGTGCGCAGGACGGGTCCCAGCGCCGCATCGTGCGCCCGCGGGTGCGCGCCGAAGCCGCTCCCGAGGTTCGATCGCGCACGACCGGTCGGCGACGAGCCGACGCGGACTACGGCGCCGCCCCGGGACCCTGTGACCGCGAGGCGACCTGACTCGGCGCCGGGGCGCCCGCGGGAATCGACGGGGTCGACGCGGGCCCGATCAGGCCGGGGAGTGGTGGAGCCGCCGATCGCGTCGAGGTGGTCGGTCGAAGCCCACGGGCAGGCCGCGCGGGACGTCGCGCAGGTCGAGGGCGCGATCGATCGCGTCGGCGAGGGCGCGTGCGTCGCCCGGTGCGGCGAGGGCGCCGTGCACCCCCTCCTCCACCACGGCCGCGATGCCCGGGACGTCGCTCGCCGCGATCGGGACGCCGGCGGCGCGCGCCTGGAGACAGACGAGCGGCGCGTTCTCGTCCCACAGCGACGGCACCGCGACCGCGTCGAGACGCGCGAGGACCTGCGGTGCGTCGGCGGGTTCGAAGGCCGGTTCGATCGACACGCCCTCCGGCGCGTTCGCGAGCAGGCGCCGCGCGTAGCGACTCCACTCGCCCGACGGCGCGGCGCCGTGGAGCGCGAACTCCGTCCGCGCGCCCGGCCTCGCGCGCAGGAGTCGCACCGCCTCGAGCAGCACGTGCGCTCCCTTGTGCGGCGCGAGCTGACCGAGGAAGCCGACGCGTCGGACGCCCTCGCGGTGCGGCCTCGCTACGGCGGCGAAGGGCTCCTCGTCGAAGGCGTAGGGCAGCACGACCGCGCCCGGCGCGAGCCCCGCGAACGCGCGCGCCATCGACGGCGTCGGGGCGACGACCGCGTCGACGTGCGCGAAGGCCCGGCGCACCGCGGCTTCGCGCGCCTCGACGTCGCGCACGGTCACGACGCCGAACGCGCCTCCGGCGAGCGCGAGCGCCTCCGACGCGAGCGCGTGCAACGACGCGCGCACGCCCCCTACCCGCTCCGCCGAGACGCGCCGCAGGCACGGCGCGCACGTCGTCGCGGGGTGCGGTCCGCCGCAGCGCCTCGCGTCGGCCGTGAACATCTGCCCGCGGTGGCAGACGAGCCCGTAGTCGGTGAGCGTCAGCACGGTGCGGGCACCGGCCTCCTTCGCGATGCGCGGCAGCTCCGTGGAGAGTCCCCACAGGAGCTGGAGGAAGTGCACGACGTCGGGCGCGAACTCGCGCACGACTTCGGCGAAGACGCGCTCGACCCACTCCGAACGGTAGGCGTTCACGAGGTCGCGCGAGGGCGGGTGCGGCAGGTGCAGGACGTCGAGCGGGACGCCGCCCGCTCCCTCCGTCCGTTCGCGGCGCGCTTCGCCGTCCTTCGCGATGCACAGCGCCCTCACCTCGGCGCCGCGCGAACGCAGCCCGCGCGCCAGCTCGCCGGCGTAGAACTCGGTCCCGAAGCGCCCCGTCGGCGGGAAGCCGTTCGCGACGACGAGGACCTTCACCGGCGCGCCTCCTCCACACGTCGCTCGACGCGGTGCGCGAGCGCGTCGTAGTACGGGCCCGGCGCGAACGTCGTCGCGACGCGCTCGACCGAGCTCGCCGCGAGCCTCGCGCGCAGCGCCTCGTCCGAGGCCAGCTTCGCCAGCGCGTCGGCGAGCGCCGCGGCGTCGTCCTTCGGCACGACGAGTCCGTCGACGCCGTCGCGCACGATCTCGGGACTCGCGCCGTCGTCGGTCACGACCGGAGCGAGTCCGTGCGCCATGGCCTCGAGCGTCGCGAGGCCGTACGGCTCGCCCCACAGGCTGGGAAGCGCGAGCACGTGCGCCCGCGCGAGGAGCGCCCCCATCGCGTCGCGCGGCAGCATCCCGACGAACGTCACGCCGCCCGCGAGGTCCTCCGCCGCGGCGCGCGCTCGCAGTCGCGCCTCGTACTCGGCGTCGCCGTGTCCCGCGATCTCGAGCTCGACGCGCGCGCCGCGCGAACGTGCGAGCGCGAGCGCCTCCAGAAGGACGTGCTGTCCCTTCCCGTGCCACAGCATCGACGTGCAGACGACGCGCAGGGGCTCGCCCTCGCGGCGCGGCCGGGATCGTTCGCGCGCGCACGACTCGACGAGGTCGACCGGCAGCGGCAGGCGCAACACCTCGACGCCCTGGAGTCCGGCGCCGCGCAGCTCGCGCGCGAGGCTCTCGCTCGGCACCACCATCGGACCGAACTCCGTGCCCGCGACCAGGCGTCGCCACGCGCCCGCGATCGTCGCGCGGCGCAGAGGTTTCGCGCCCGCGGGCCAGGTCTCGAGCCAGTGGTTGCGCGGCCAACGGTCGTTGACGACGCACAGAGCGGGGACGCCGACGCGCTGTGCGGCGCGCAGCGGTGCGAGCGACAACAGCGCCAGGTTGTAGGCGACGACGACGTCGGGCCGGACGCTCCGCAACACCTCAGCGCTGCGGCGAGCGTTGCGCGGGTCGTAGAGGTGGCGCCGCACCTTCTCGAGGTTCCCGGCGGCGAGCGCACGCTGCCACGGGTCGCCGTCGTCGAGGTCCGGGTCGAGCACGGGGTGCAGGCGCACGTCCGCTTCGGCGAGACGCACACCGCGCGCGCACAGGACGTGCACGTCGTGACCGCGCGCGCGGAACTCGGCGACCGTCTCCGCGGCGGAGAGTTCGTAGCCGCCCGCGACGTACGGCGGGTACCGCAGGGAGACGACGAGGACCCGCATGGGTTACGGCGCGCCCCAGAACTTCGTGTGCTCGTCGACGAGGAAGTGCTCGAACCACGTGGCGAGCGCGGCCTCGAGCCTCGCCACCTCGGCCTCGCTCCCGGGCGGGCCGTCAGGGCCCTCGAGCAACTGGTCCGGCGGCGGGTCGCGCCAGTCGTAGACGCGCACCTCGCGCGCCTCGACCGGCGGTCGACCGAGCCACTGGTCGATCATGCGCGGCACCGCACCGATGACGGGCACGACGTTGTCGACGACGAGCTCGTCGCCGTACACGGCGGCGCCGAAGAAGAGCCCGCTCGAGACGACGACCGTGCGACGCTTCGCCAATTCGCGCAGGTCGTCGGGCAGCGCGTCGTCGTCCACCGCCGCGAGACGCGGGACGAGCGACTCGCCGTGCACGCCCTCTGGGATCGGCACGCCGGAGAGCTCGAGCAGGGTCGGCGCGACGTCGGCGAGCGTCACGAGCGACCGGTGGCGCGCGCCCTCGGGGAACGTCGTCGCGAGTTCGATCGCGGGCCGGAGGAGGAACGGCACGTGGACGTCCTGCGGAGCGCACATGCCGTGGTCGAGGAGCAGTCCGTTCTCGCCGAACTCGAACCCGTACGCGCCGACGAGGCAGACCGTCGTGCGCTTGAAGCGCCCGCCGAGCTCGACCTTGTCGAAGAGCGACTGGACGGCGTCGTCGAACCGTCGCACCGCGCCGTCGTAGCGCGCCTCGTAGCGCGCCATCGGGATCGTGCCGCCCTCCCAACGCGACGGAGGGATCGCGTGGAAGTTGCGCTCGACCGCGCCGACCGGCGGGATCCAGTCGAGCTCCGGCCGCGGTTCGAAGAAGCCGTCCCAGTAGGGATGCGGGCGCTCGAACGCGCGCAGGAGGTCGTCGAGCTGGACGAAGCAGAACCAGTCCTCGTCGACGCGCCGCGAACGCACCCACTCCGCCGCGAGCTCGAGCGGTCCCCGGTCGAGGCGCTCGGCCTCCGACTCGACGCGGCGCACGACCTGGAAGCCGCGCTCGATCCCGCGGTTCGCGTCGAAGGCGGTGGTGTCGACGAACGCCGCGGTGCTGTACCCCGCGACCGCGAACTCCACCGCGAGGCTCGGCAGCGTGTCCTTCACGAACCACGCGTCGCTCCCGACGCTCGGCGAGAGCGCGGGCAGGCGGCGCCGCGACATGTTCGGGTCGCAGCCGGTGAGCAGCGTCGCGAGCGACGGGAAGGCGAGCGGCGACAGGGCGAGCGCCCCGTCGAACGAGACGGCGTGCTTCGCGAGCGTGTCGACGTGCGGCGACGTGTCGCGGTCGTAGCCCGCGTAGCCCAGGTGGTCCGCGCGCAGTCCGTCGACCGCGATGAGCAGGACACCGTGCCCCACGTACCACTCGCCGCGGCGTCCGCAGGACGGCACGAGCGCGAGGAACAGCGCGGCGAACGCGGCGACGAGGGCGCGGCGGTGGTTCACGGCCGACGAGGATCGCGCCGCCGAGCGCCGGTCGCAAGCGATGCGCGTGGGCGAGGCCCCGAACGGGACCCTTCCGGCTACCTCGGGACCCACGGGGGCGGAGGGACCCTGAACATGCCGTGGGAGTCCGGGTCGAACGCGCTCGGGAAGCGCGTACGCGCGTCGTAGGTCGCACCGCGGAAGTTCGCGCCCTCGAGCTTCGCGCTGCGGAAGTCCGCGCCGGCGACGTCCGCGCCGGCGAAGTCGGCGCCGCGCAGGTCGCAGCGTTCGAACGTGAGACCGGAGCCGAGCCCGAGTAGCCGAGATCGGCCATGCACAGCCGCGTGCCGCGGAAGCTCGCCTCCAGAGGTTCGACCAGCCGAGGTCGACGCGCGTGAGGTCGGCGGCGTCGAACCTGACGCCGTTCGCGCCGATCCCGTAGAGGCACGAACCGCTGAGGTCGGCGCCCCGAACGTCCGCGCCGTACCACGAGAACGGAACCTCGTGATGGTCCGTCAGAACGATCCCTCGCAGGTCCTCGTCGTCCCAATCGATGTCGCGGACCGGACCCGCACCACGCCACGCGACGCGCCCGCGACGGTCGCGCACTTCGAAGACCACGTCCGGCGGGAGCGGCTCGTCGAACTCGTCGGCGTGGATGAAGCCGTGCGCGCTCGGACCCACGCCGGGCGAGAAGCGCGTCGCGTCGTCGAAGACTGCCCAGGTCGGATCTCCGTGCGGGAAAGGAAGCGTCGCGCCGCGCAGGTCCGCACCTCGGAAGTCACAGAGGTCCGTGACGACCAGGCCTCGCCTGACGACGACCGAGTCGAGGTTCGCGTCGCGCAGGTCCGCGCCCGCGAAGCGCACGCCCTCGATCTCCGCGCCGTCGAGGTCCGCGCCGCGGAGGTCGGAACCGGCGAGGTCGGCGCGAGACAGCCGGGCGTTCGCGAGCTGCGCTCCGACGAGCTTCGCGCCGCGCAGCACGCAGCGCCGCAGGAAAGCGCCTTCGAGCTGCGCGCCCGTGAGATCGCACCCCGAGAGATCGTTGCGAGCGATCGGCCCCGGCCCGCGCCAGAGCTCCTTCCCCGCCGCGTCGACGACCCCCTCGTCCGCGTCCCAGGCGAAGTCGTCGAAGGTCGGGATCGCGTCGCTCATCGGCGTGATTGGATCATTCCTCACCGCAATTGGGTGAGCGCCACGGTCGGGACGATACCCGACCGGCGCCTGCGGCGCCGGGGACGCAGCGCGACGCTTCGCGCCGCGCGGATTCACAGGGAGCCGGGGAGGACGGGGAGGAACCCAGCGAGCTGTTCCGCAACTCGAGGACCGAAGCCCACCGTCGTCACCGCGCTCTGCAGCATCTCTTCGATCACCGGACCGTCCAACCTCCCCGTTCTCCCCGGCTCCCTGTGAATCCGCGCGGCCGGTAGGCCGCGCCACGCCTCGGGAACGAAGCGGTCACCGATCCGCCACGAGCCTTCCGGGCTCCCCGGAGAGGAGGTCGGTCGGCAACCCTCCCGCCCACCTCCTCCACGCCAGCCCGGCGTGCGGGCGCGCGGGATCGACGCCGCACACCGCGAGGCTGAACGGGATCCCGGCCGCGAGCGAGTCGAAGCCCTCGGGCAGCGCGACGCGCACGCCGTTCGCGCCCGACACCACGCGGTCGCCGACACGCACGACGACGCGCGGGTGCAGCAGGCCCGCCGCGTTCTCGAGGGACACGAGCAGGGCGCGCCCGCGGCGCTGCACGAGCACGCTCGCGCGCGGCGCCCCGGGCCGCTCGGTCAGGCACACCTGCCGCATGCGCGCGGGCATCGCGACCGCCGTGCGGCGGCGCACGAGCGGCGCGTCCAGGACGAGGGCGCGAGCCTCGACGTGCTCGGGCAGCGGACCCGTGAAGGCGTAGCGCGCGACGAGCAGCGGGTCCTCGCCGGGCGAGTGCGTCCCGCCCTTCACCGCGAGGTCGACGCGCCGGCGCTCGCCCGGATCGAGCTCGAACGACGTCGGCGAGCCCGACACGTCGAACGCTCCCTGCCGCACCGCGAAACCGACCTCGACGGCGACGCGCCACGCGAACGGGTTGCGCACGAACGCCACGACCTGCCAGTCGCCCGACCACGTCCCGTCGTGCGCGTCGGGGCGCACCTCGAGCTCCGGCACCTCGAGCGGGTACGGCCCCCGGTCGTCGGGCGCGAGTGCGACGAGCGCGCGCACCGACGCCGCGCGCAGCGCCTCGTTCGTGTTGAAGCCGGCGAGCGGTCGGCGACACGCCTCGAGCAGGTCCTCGGGCAGGTCGACGCTCCAGGCCCAACGCTCGCAGCTCCAGTCGAGCTCGCCCGCGGCCGTGCGCCAGCCGTCGGCCGCCACGCCGTGCGCGTCGATGCGCTCGCGCCGCACGTAGGCGCGGTCGTCCTCGTCGGCGTGCACCGCGAGCAACATCGTGCGCAGCCCCGCGTCGCGGGCCGCCTCGACCACGCTGCGGTGGAACGACGCCAGGTACACCGAACGCGCGAGATCCCGCCGCGCGAGCTGCTCGACCACCGCGTCGACGAGGCCGACCGTCTTCAGCTCGATCATGAAGATCGGCGGTCGCGCGGTCTCGCCGACCTCGAGCGCGTCGGAGAGGTGCGGCAGCGGCTCGTTCGCGAAGCGCTTGCCGAACCAACCGCCCGCGTCGAGACCGAGCAGCTCCACGAGCGGGTGCTCCACCACGGGTCCGCGACCGTTCGTCGTGCGGTCGAGCGTCTCGTCGTGCAGCACGACCGGCTCGCCCTCGCGCGACGGCTGCACGTCGAACTCGACGCCGTCGAGCCCGAGGGCGAGCGCGGTCCGCAGCGAACTCAGCGTGTTCTCCGGCGCGAGGCGCGGCGCGCCGCGGTGTCCGAGGATCCACGGCGGTCCCTGGACGCCGGCGTTGCGCTCCGCGAGTCGCGCGGGATCGGGTTCGAGGTCCAACGGGATCAGACGAGTTCCACGAACACGCCGTCCGGCGCGACGACCTCGCCGACGCGGTGCACCGGCTCGCCGCGCGCCGCGAGCTCCTGCTCCAACCGGTCCGCGCGGTCCCGCGCGATCACGATCAGCAGACCGCCCGACGTCTCCGCGTCGAACACGCACGTCGCGACCGCCGGATCGACGCCCCCTCCGATGCGGACCACCGACTCGAGCGCGCTGCGGTTGCGCTTGCTGCCGCCGCTGCACACGCCCTGCGCCGCGAGGTCGCGCGCACCCTCCCACAGCGGCAGGTCGCTCGCGACGAACCGCAGCGTGCCCTTCGAACCGTCCGCGACGTTGCGCGCGTGCCCCATCAGACCGAAGCCGGTGACGTCGGTGGCCGCGCGGCACCCCGCCGCGACCATCGCCTCCGCCCCCTTCGCGTTGAGGTGCGCCATCTGCCTCGCCGCGCCCTCCATCGTCGCCCAGTCGACGAGGCCGCGCTTGCTGGCCGTCGTCATCGTGCCCATGCCGAGGCGCTTCGTCAGGTACAGGAGGTCGCCGACCTTCGCGCCGGTGTTCGCGGTGACCTGGTCCTCGTCGACGAGCCCCGTCACGGCGAAGCCGAACTGCAGCTCCGACTCGACGGTGTGTCCGCCGGCGACGACGGCGCCGGCCTCGCGGATCTTCTCGAAGCCGCCGCGCATGATCTCGGCGATCCACTCCTCGTCGAAGTCCTTCGGGAAGCCGGCGAGCGTGATCGCGCTGAGCGGTCTGCCGCCCATCGCGTACACGTCGCTGAGCGAGTTCGCCGCGGCGATCGCTCCGTACCAGTAGGGATGGTCGACGACGGGCGGGAAGAAGTCGGCGGTCTGGACCAATAGCGGAGCCCCGGGCACCCCGATCGACACGATGCCCGCGTCGTCGAAGGTGTCCGGTCCAACGAGGAGCCGGGGGTCAGCGGTGACCTTGGTGTCGCGCAGGACCTGCGCGAGACGCCCCATGGGCATCTTGGCCGCTCACCCCGCGCAGTCCGCGTAGTCGATCAGTCGCTTGGAGCGCTTCTCTCCGTCCTGGGTGGTCATGGAAGATTGCGGAAAGCGGCCGCGAGGGCCGCGTCGTCGCCCGGCAGCAACGTGCGCACGTCGAGGAGCAGTCGGTCCCCGTTGATGCGCGCGAAGACGGGCGGTTCGCCCTCGCGCAACGTGCGCGCGAGGCGTTCGGTCGAGAGGTCGCCCCTGGAGACGGCGACGCAGAAGGTGTCGAGGAAGACGTGCGGCGCGCTGCCGCTGCCGGGCTGCGAGCGCTCCGCGACGACTTCGGCGGCGAAGCCGGGGACGGCGCCGATCTCGGCGGCGAGCCGCTCCGCGAGCGGCCGCAGTTCGTCGGCCTTCGCGACGAGCATGCGGCGCGCCGGCAGTTCGTCGCCGCGGCCCTCGAGCATCAGCTCGAGCGTGCGCTCGAGCCCGGCGATCGCCGACTTGTCGAGTCGCAGCGCGCGGTAGAGCGGGTTCTTGCGCATCGCGCGGATCGCGTCGCGCTTGCCGACGACGAAACCAGCCTGCGGGCCGCCGAACAGCTTGTCGCCGGAGAACGTGACGGCGTCGCAGCCGCTCGCGATCGCGCGCGTCACCGTCCAGTGCTCGTCCAGGAAGTCGAGCGGGGTCGCGCCGTCGGGGTCGATCAGTCCGGATCCGAGGTCGAACACGACCGGGACGCGGTGGCTCGCGCCGATGCGCGCGAGCTCGTCGATCTCGCACTCCTCGGTGAAGCCGACGACGCGGTAGTTGCTCGTGTGCACCTTGAGCAGCAGGCCGGTGCGCACGCGGATCGCGCCCTCGAAGTCTGCGGCGCGCGTGCGGTTGGTCGTGCCGACCTCCACGAGCTTGACGCCGGCCCGCTCCATCACGGCGGGCATGCGGAACGAGCCGCCGATCTCGACGAGTTCGCCGCGCGAGACGACGCACTCCTTGCCGCCGGCGAAGGTCTGGAGCGCGAGCAGCACCGCCGCGGCGCAGTTGTTCACGCAGATCGCCGCCTCGCCGCCGACGAGCCGCGTCGTGAGCTCGCTGATGCGGTCGTCGCGCTGGTTGCGCTGGTTCGTGTCGCGGTCGACCTCGAGCACGCAGTAGGACCGCGCGACCTCGGCCATGCGCTCCGCCGCCTCGGGGTGCACCGGCGCGCGACCGAGCCCGGTGTTGAGCACGACGCCGGTCGCGTTGACGACACGCGCGATGCCGGCCCGGCGCTCCTTCGCGGCGGCGTCCTCGATCTCGCGCAGCACCCCGCCGCGCTCGACGAAGGCGGCGAACCCCGCGGCGTCCCACTCGCCCGCCGCGATCCGCGCGCGCAGCGACTCGAGCGCGCGCTTCGCGAGCAGCGTCGCGAGCGGACGCGCGAGCCCGAGGCCGTCCGCCGCGGCGACGAGTTGGTCGACCGAGGGCAGGAGTCGGAACGGATTGGTCGCGGGCACGGGGTCGGTCATGGGGCGCTCGGGCGGGACATCCTACGCGCGGGCGGTGCGCGGACCTCGCGTCGATACCCTACGCTCCCTCCGCCGTGTCCCCGGAAGCCGAACGCAAGCAGCGCCTGCGACGCCGCGCCGCCCTGACGAGCGTGTCCGTCGCGTCGGTCCTCGCCGCGGCGAAGCTCGTCGCCGCGCTCCTCTCCGGCTCGGTCGCGGTGCTCTCGTCCCTCGCCGACAGCCTGGCCGACATCGCGGCCTCGTCGCTGACGCTCTGGACCGTCGCGGTCGCGCACCTGCCCGCCGACGAGGAGCACCGCTTCGGGCACGGCAAGGCCGAGGCGCTCTCGGCCCTCGTGCAGGCCGCGTTGGTCGGCGGCTCGGGCATCTACGTGGTCTACGCTGCGATCCAACGCGTCGTCGACCCGCAGCCGATCACCTACGCCGGCGTCGCACTCGGCGTCATGGGGCTGTCCGTCGTCGGCAGCATCGCCATCGTGACCGTGCAGAGCTGGGTCCTGCGCCGCGTGAAGTCCGTCGCGATCGAGGCGGACAGCCTGCACTACCGCGGCGACGTCCTCTCGAACCTCGCCGTCGTCGCCGCGCTGCTCGTCGAACAGTGGACGTCGTGGCCCTGGCTCGACCCGATCGTCGGCACCGTCATCGCCGCGTACCTCTTCGGCGCCGCCTTCAAGATCGCGCGCGAGTCGATCGACCTCCTGATGGACCGCGAGCTCTCCGAGGAGGAGCGCGAACGCATCTTCACGATCGTTCTCGACGATCCCGACACGCGCGGCATGCACGACCTGCGCACGCGCTCGATCGGGAGGTCGCCGCACATCGAACTGCACCTCGAACTCGAGGGGCACCTCGACCTGTGGCAGGCGCACGAAGTGACGGACCGGGTCGAGCTCGCGCTCGGTCGCGCGTTCCCGGGAGCGGCGGTGACGATCCACCAGGAGCCGGAGGGGCTCGAGGACGAGCGCCTCGACGACCGGGTCCGCGCGGCGAGCGAGCGACGCCGCAAGCCCTGACCGGTACTGGGCCCACTCGCTGGTGATCGCGGTCCGATCGGCCTCAGGGGCATCTCCGGCGGCCCCGACCGCGCGCCGCCCCCGGCCCGCGGCTCCGCGAGCGCTCCAGGGAGGCCGTCACCAGCGAGCGGGGCCAGTACCAAGAGGAGGGCCTGGCGCTCCGTTCGACCCACCATGCGCCCCACCTGCATCCCTCTCGTCCTCGTCCTCGCCGCCTGCTCCTCCTCCCCCGCGACCGACGGCGCGCCGGCGGAGCCGTCGGCCGCGCCCGCCGGCGCCGCGGCACCCCGCATCGAGCGCCTGCTCCCCGCCCTCGCCGCCGACCACCGGAACTGGGGGATCTTCGGCGCGCCGACGGCGCCGCCGATGAGCGACCGAGGCGGTCCGCTCGGACCCGGCGCGGGCGGACCGCGACCGCACGTGTCGAGCGCGGCGGCATCGCCCGAACCGAACCACGCGGGCGCGCTCTTCCACCTCTTCGCGCGCGATCCCGCGGCGTACCGCGCGCTCGCGTCCGGCGCGTCGCAGCGCGACCAGGCGCTCGTGCTCGCCGCGCACGAGCCGGTCCCCTTCCACATGCCCGGCCCGGGTCGCGCCCGGCGACGTCGTGCGACTCGACGGGCGCGACGTGCGACCGGGAGCGGAGGCGGTGCTGTACGTGATGCTCCACGACCTCACCGACGCGCTCGGCGAGGAGCACTGGGAGTACGGCGTCGTGACGCCCGGCGGCGAGGTGCGCGCGGCGGGTCGCGTCGCGTCGTGCTCGGCGTGCCACGCGAGTGCGCCGTTCGGCGGACTGTTCGGCGAGCCGTCGCGCGCGGCGCGCTGACGGCGACGCCGCCGCGGATCGGCACGAACGACGCGACGGCGCGGGGAACGGGTCACGGGTTGCAGCTCGGGCAGTCCGCCGGCTCGGCGGCGGCACCGCCCTCGGGAAGCTCGACCACGACGACGTGCGCACAGCCCGAGCAGCCGTGCCGCGCCGCGCGCGGACGACGGGTCGGCGTCCCGCAAGCGGTGCAGGGCAGGCCGCGCACGACGTCGACGCGACCGAAGCCGGGTCGTCCGCAGGCCGGACACGGCGTGCCGATCCGCGCGACGAGGTCCGCCGCCGATCGGTCGATCGCGCGCATCCGCGTGGGGTTGCGGTGGGCGCGCATGTCGCTCTGGGCGAACAGGGGCAGCCCGCTCCGCTCGGCGTCGGCGAGGATCGCGCGCGCCGTCCGTTCGAGGTCGACCGCGCCCTCGACGTCTCGCTCCACGACGCGCGGCGGATCGCCGAGGACGAGGACGAGACCGTGCCCCGGGAAGCCGATGCGCGCGCCGAACGTCGCGACCTCCTCGACCGTTCGGCACCTCGCGCGGGCGTGGTTCGTGACGAGGCTCGCGTCGCGCCCCACGATCTCGAGACCGCGCGCGACGTCGACGAGCAACACGAGCTCGATCCCGAGCTGCACCGCGGGCACCTCGGGGTGCGGGACGAAGCTGCCCTCGCTCGCGATCGCGAGGTCGAGACCGGTCGCCTCGATCCCGGCCAGCGCTTTCGCCCGCGCCGTGTCGAGCGCGGTGCCGGTGCGCGGCCGCTCGCCGCTGAAGGTCCCGAACCGGTCGGTGTCGAGACCGTCGGGCACGACGCAACGCAGTCCGAGCGCCTCCTGGAGCCGCGGCGCGAGGACCCGCTCCTTCCCGTGCATCGTCGCGATGCAGGCGGTACGACCCGACAGGTCGAACACGCGCTCAGTCGCGAAGAGCACGCTCCGCCTCCCGCCACCCGCCTCCCGGGCAGCGCACGTGCGACGCGCCGTCGTCGTCGATCCGGAAGAGGTGCAGCCAACCGTTGTCGACGAGCCGGCGGACGACCTCGTGCCTCTCGATGACGTCGTCGATCGCGGCCGCCGGCGCCTCGACGAACACGCCGAGGCGCAGCGGCTCGTGGCGCCACTCGCGACCGTCGTGCAGCGACTGGAGCGCGAGTCCGATGCGCAGGTCGCCACCGTTGCCCTCGAAGACGCCGATGTTCCCGCCGACGACGTTGTGGAGCACCTTGTTGCCGCTGCCGAACCGGCGGTTGTCGACCGTCGACGCGTAGTACTGCAGGTTGATCCAGTTCGTCACCACCATCGGAGCGGTGAGGATCAGCTCGAGCGTCGCGAAGCCGTCGTCGGTGCGCCAGTCGTAGTCGTGGAGGAAGACGCGGCCTCCGAGGTCCATGTGTCTCGTCCGCGCACGAGGCGCCACGACGAAGGCGGCGTTGCCCGCGAGGCCCCACTCCGGTCGCACCTGCGCCCAGTCGGCCGCGCGCCGGCGCAGCGCACCGGCGAGTGCGTTCGGCCGCGCACGGAGTTCGCCGAGACCGAGCGACGCTGCGCGTTCCGCTCGCGTCGCGTCGCCGGCGGCGGCGAGCCAGGCCTCGAGCCGCCGGAGGTCGTCGGCGTGGCTCGCAGGGAGCTCGTCGGTGTCGAAGAGGCGGACGTCGTCCGTCGTCGTGTCGTGCAGCGCGGCGACGAAGTGCGTCGTCGCGGGGATCTCGACGCCGCGCGCCGCGAGACCGGTCCGAACCGCGGGATCCTCGAGCAGCGCCGCGAGCAGTCGCGCGTTCACCTCACCCGTCCCGCCGCCGCAGGCTCCGCAGTCGAGCCCCGCCGCGTGCGGGTTGTTCGCGCTCGTGCTGCCGTGGCCGACGAGCAGCACGAGTCGCGCGAAGTCGCGCACCAGCCCCATCGAACGCAGGACGCCCGCCGCCAGCTCGACGCGTCGCTGCATCGTCACCTCGGGCACCGCGGCGTCCCACGACGGTCGGAGCCGTGAAGCGTCCTGCGCGCGCAACCCCGCGAGGTCGGCGCGTGCGGGGCGCGCGGCGCGGCCGAGACTCGTCGCGAGACTGGTGCGAAGGAGCGCCACGCCGTCGAGCAGTCCGAGCGACTCGACGAAGGTGAAGACGGACGACGCGCTGCCCTTGAACCTCGACCACAGGCGCCCGCGAGCGAGCGCGTCGCGGCGCCGCTCCGCGACGTGCGAGGCGTGCTCGCACGTCTCGCCGACCGCGATCGCGGCGGCGAGCAGGCCCGGGAGCTGGGGACGTGCGGCCTCCGTCCCGATCGGCACGTGCGCGACGGGCAGTCCGAAGAAGCCCGCGAAGCCGCGCGTCCGGACGGCGTCCAGGCTCGCGTCCTCGAGCGCGCGGCGGAGGCGCTCGGACCTCACGTCGATGCAGAACACCGCCTGGACGTCCGGCGCGCGCGCGGCGTCGACGCGGTCCGCGCTCGACCGGAGCCCGTGCACGAGACCACGCTGGAACGCGATCTCGGCGGCGTGCTGCAACAGCCAGTCGACGTCGTGCACCGAGCGCAGGCGCCGCACCTCGTCGGCGTGCTCCTCGAGTTCGCGCCGCCAGGCCGGGAGTCGGTCGAGGAGGCCGTGGTCCTCCACGAGCAACAGCTCCCACGCGAGTCGGATCGCGAGGAGCTCGACGACGTGGTCGTCCGACCCGCCGGCGAGCTCGGCCTGCCAGCGCCGGTACGCGCACCACGCCGCCCAACCGCGCACGGTCGCGAGCAGCGCGCCGAAGTAGGCCGCGCGGTGCTCGGGCCGGACGCCGAGCTTCTCGACGACGAACTCGATGCACGTGGGAGCCGTCTCGGGGAGCGCCGTCACCCGTCGCGCGAAGTCGGCGCGTCCCGCGCGCATCGGGAGGCCGCGGTCCGTGGCGAGCAGCCGTCGCCACGTCCCGAAGAGCCCGAACTCCCGCGGCAGGCTCCAGGAAGACTGCGTGCGGTCGAAGTACGACGCGGTGTGTTGACTGATCTGGTGGACGACGACGTCGCCCCACGACTGCGGTTCGCGGCGCAGGCGCGAGCGGTCCGCGACGTCGGTGACGAGCGTCGTCCTGCGCGGCGGCGCGGGCTCGTCCTCCGCCTTCGCGAGGAGTTCGTCGACCGAGAGCGCCGATCCCGCCGTGCGCAGCGCCGCGCCGAGGTCCTCGCGGGTGATCTCGCCGCGACGGACCTGCTCGAGCCGCCGCGTGCGCGGGACGAACGTGTCGACGCCCGCGAGCGCGGCGAGCTCGGCCGCGACGGAACGCACGTCCCGGTCGACGTAGCCCCAGTAGGGATTGACGGCGATGAAGCGATCGAGCGGCCAGGTCGGCGCAACGCGGCGACAGGCCTCGCGGACGGCGTCCGCCGTCGAGGCGTCGGGGCGGCGGGGAGGAACGGCGGTGGCGGTCATCGGGTGGTGTCGTGACGGAGGTTCGGGATGGAGGAGCCTTCGCTCGAGATGCGGACGGGCCAGACCCGCAGCGTCAGTCGCGTGAAGCGCTCGTCGAGGAACAGGCCGCCGTAGACCCAGGCGTAGAGCAGACGCGCGGGGCGCTCCGAGCCGCGGCTCGCGACGTAGGTCTGCACGGCGAACAGGAGCACGAACGCGCCGGCGACGAAGGCCGCGAGCGCGGTGTCGGTCGGCGTCGGGACGCGACTCGGCGCGGTGCCGAGCCAGGCCTCGAGGACGTGGTGGAGCGCGAAGTAGAGGACGACGACCGCGAACGCGATCGCGGGTCCCGACCACCGCGCGAGCCGTCCCGCTCCGTCCGCGGCGCCGCCGAGGAACGGCGTCACCGCGAGTGCGACGACCACCGACATCGCGGCGAGAGCGGGACGCTCGAGGACCGGGACCCCGGCGAGGTGCGTCGCGACGAACACCGCGGCGAGGCTCGCGAGCGCGACGAGTACGCGCGACGTCGTCGAGCGCGTCGGAGCCTGAGGCGACATCGCCCCGACGACGCTCCGCTGCACCGTCCCGCCGGCGGCCAGGAAGGCGTGCGCCTTGTAGAGGGAGTGCGCGACGAGGTGCAACAGCGCCATCTCGTACAGGCCGAGACCGCACTGCATCGCCATGAACCCCATCTGCGCGCAGGTCGACCAGGCGAGGGCGACCTTGACGCTGATGCGCGTCGTCGTGACGAGACCGGCGATCACCGCCGTGAGGCCGCCGACGACGACGAGCAGAACCTGCGCCGCGGGCGTGGCCGAGACGAGCTCGCCCAGTCGGATCAGCACGAAGCCGCCGAGGTTGATCACTCCGGCGTGCAGGAGCGCGGAGACGGGCGTCGGCGCCTCCATGACCTGGATCAACCACCCGTGCACGGGGAGCTGCGCGCTCTTGAGCAGCACCGCGACGGCAACGAGCGTCACGGCGACCTGAGCCGCCGGAGCGAGGGCATGGGACGCGGCTGCGAGCTCCGCGAGTTCGCCGACGCTCCGCGTCCCGAAGGTCGAGTACAGGAGCGCGACGGCCGTCAGCACGCAGACGTCCGCGAGTCGGCTCGCGAGGAACTTCTTGTGCGCCGCCATCTGCGCGTTCGGGCGGTCGCGATAGAAGACGAGCAGGTTCTGGAGAGCGAGGCTCGTCGCGATCCATGCCAGGGCGAGCACGAGGAGGTCGTCCGTCGCGACGACGAGGGACGCACCCGCGAGCGCGCCGAGCAGCCAGCGCACGAAACGGTGCTGCCCCGGTTCGCCCTCGAGGTAGGTGCGCGAGTAGCGCGCGAGGACCCAGCCGACGAGGGCGACGAGGACGAGCACCACGGGTCGCGCGGACGCCGCGGCTCCCCCACCCCCCGGCTCCGCGACCGCGGCGACCGCCGAACCGACGGCCGCGACCAGGGCGAGGCGGACGGTCGCGCACGCCGCTCGCCACACGGCCTCGACGCGCAGCGCCGGGAGCGGGGCGAGCAGGGCGCCGAGCGCGAGGACGGCGGGGACGGCGTGCGCCAGGAGGGCGCGCAGGGCGGCGGGATCGCTGAGGTCGTGGGGCATGGCGGCTGGGTCGGTGCGCCGGGCCGGTCGGGGTCCGGATCGCACGACCGCGGGAGTCTTGCCCCGCGCCCACCGTTCTGCGAAGCTCAAATATCGCGCACAATCGTTCTGTTCTGGAGAACGCTCGGGCGATGCACCAGCTCAACTACCACCACCTCCACTACTTCCGGGCCGTCGCCAAGGAGGGCAACCTCACCCGCGCGGCGAACCGCCTGCACGTCTCGCAGTCCGCGCTCTCCACGCAGATCCGCCAGCTCGAGCGGCAGATCGGTCAGGCCCTGTTCGTCCGCACCGCGCGCACGATGCAGCTCACGGAGACGGGCCGTCTGGTCCTGGGGTACGCCGAGACCATCTTCACGTGCGGCGACGAACTGATGGCCGTCCTGGCCGAGGAGCGCGCCCCCGACCGTCAGGTCCTGCGCATCGGCGCCGTCTCGACCCTGTCGCGCAACTTCCAGGAGAACTTCTTTCGTCAGGTCCTCCACCGCGAGGACGTCGAACTCGTCCTCCGCTCGGGAGGTCTCGGCGAGCTCCTGACGCGGCTGCGGGTGCACAGCCTCGATCTGATCCTCTCGAACCGGCGCGTGACGAGTTCGGCCGAGGACCCCTGGCGCTGCAAGCGGATCGCGCGACAGCCCGTCAGCCTCGTGGGCCAGCCGCGCCCGCGCCGCCGCGCGTTCCGCTTCCCCGACGACGTCGGAGACGTCGCGCTCCTGCTTCCCGGACGGGACAGCGACGTTCGCTCGTCCTTCGACCTGATGTGCAGCGAACTCGGGATCCGCTACCGGCTCCGGGCCGAGGTCGACGACATGGCCCTCCTGCGCCTGCTCGCGCGCGACTCGGACGGCGTCGCGCTCGTGCCGACGGTCGTCGTGCAGGACGAGCTCAGGACGGGGCGTCTCGTCGAGTACGCGGTCGTGCCGGACCTCTACGAGGACTTCTACGGCATCACGGTGCCGAGGCGCTTCGCGCCGCCGCTCCTGAAGACGTTGCTCGCCCAGTCGGAGGCGGACGTCCTCGAGGCGCCGGCCTGAACGCGGGCGTCCGACCGCGTCGTTCCCGCCGGGGCGCCGCGCGCGCCTCTCCCGCCCCGAGGCGCGGCGCGCGCGCGCTACCCTCGGTCCGGGGAGGTGTGGGGTCGATGGGAGTTCGCTCGGGCGTGGGTCGAGGCCGGTTCGTCGGCGCGTCGTCGTGGTCGGGAGCACGCGGGTCGTCGCCGAGGCGGACGCGGACCGCGGAGGCCGCGCTGCTGCTCGCGGTCGCGGTGTTCGGGACGGCGCTCGTCGCGGCGCTCGGGACGTCGCGGGGTGCGACGGTCGACGTCGAGGCGCGCGATTCCGTCTCGCGTTCCGCCGGACTCCTCTCCGCCTCCGGCGAGCTCGCGACGGCCGAACTCGGCCGCGGGACCGCGACGATCGCGCGAACCGACCGGCCGAACCCGTTCGCGGTCGTCGACGCCGCGCCGCCCGAGCCGGAGGCGGTCGACGGACCCGCGGACCCCGACGCGACGCTCGCGGAACTCGTCGCGGCGCTGCGCCACGACGACACGCCCTGGAACGCGCGCGTCGCCGCCTACGAGTTGCGGCGCCGCGGTCGCGCCGCGCTCCC
Organism: Planctomycetota bacterium; assembly: GCA_041398665.1. GTDB lineage: Bacteria > Planctomycetota > UBA1135 > UBA1135 > Rohdeia. Next base: position 216,478 of record JAWKUH010000004.1, read on the forward strand.
CGCCCTCTATCCCGCACTCGACTCGGACGACGCGCAACAGCGCTGCTACGTCGCGCGCGTCCTCGTCGACCTCGGCGAGCCCGTCACCGACGCGATCCTGGCGATCGCCGCGGAGAACCTCGTCGGCGGCGTCGACCTCGAGGACCGCGTGGAATGGGCCGCGCGGTTGCTCGACGACCACGATGCCTCGGCGCAACCGCACCTCGCGGCCTGCCTCGTCTCGAGCGACCCGCAACAGCGCTTCCTCGCGTCCTACCTCGCGGCGCGCTCGGGGCGACCGGCGCTGCGCGACGCGGCCGTCGAGATCCTGATCGAGCACCTCGGCGACAACGACGTGCGCTGGGACGCGGAGCTCGCGCGCGAGGCGCTCACGCAGCTCAGCTACCTCGCGCTCCCGCGCGTCACCTCCGCCGCCCGCACGACGAGCGACGCGCAGGCCCGGCGCTACCTCGAACGCATCCAGGTCGACATCGTGCGCAACGCGGACCACGCGTCGCCGAGCCAGTCCGCCTGGCTGGGGACGAACAGCCCGATGCCGACGTGGTGGCTCGACCGGGGTCACGCGTCGTACTGACGCCCGCTCGGTCTGGAACGCCGCGTCACCGACCGTAGGCGTCGAGGAAGGCGTTGCCGAACACGCCGTCCGGGTCCCAACGGCGCTTCGCCGCGAAGAACGCAGGCGCCGTCGGGTAGGCGCGCTCGAACTGCTCGCGCGTCGCGTGGAGCCGGTACGGCAGGTAGTGGCGGCCGCCCTGCTCGAGTGCCGCGTCGACGAGCTCGCGCGTCAGGTCGCGCATCGCCGTCTCGGCAGCGTCCGTGCGCTCCTGCACGAACAGCATCACGAACGAGAGCATCGGGCCGTCCGCGTAGCGCAGGAACGTCGTGTCGTCGCGCTCGACACTGCGGACGGTCACGTTGAGGAGGTCCGGTGCGTCGTCTCCGCCGCTCCCTTCGCCCTGCACCAGCTCGCGGACGCGCGCCACGAACGCGTCCGCGCCCGCGCGCGGCACGAAGTATTCGTGCAGCACGTCGGTCGTCGCCGCGGTCCGGTTCTCGAACGTCTCGACGCCCTCGTCGAGCAGCTGGTTGCGCGAGAAGACGCCGCTCTGCAGCAGCGGCTGCACCTCGGTCTCGGCCTCCCACCGCAGCCGCTTTCCGTACTCGCTCCCGACCGACCCGCGCAGCACGGCACGGCGCAGCTCGACGAAACTCGGGTCCGCGAGTTCGGGGACGGAACCGTCCTCGGCGGGCTCGGGGTGGAAGAGATAGAGCACGACGTCGTCGAGGAAGCGCCTCCGCTCGACGTTCATCCGTGCGAACGCCATCTGGGTGTCGGGATGCTGCGCGAGCATCTCGTCGTAGGCGCCGAGCGCCTCGCCGGCGCGCACGACGCGTCGCTCCAGGCGATAGCGCTCGTTCCGCACGACGTCGAGTTCCGCCTCGAGCACGATCCCGAACAGTCCGTAGCCGCCGAGCACGAGCGAGAAGAGCTCGGGCTCCTCGTCGCGACTCGCGCGCACCACCCGGCCGTCCGCGAGCAGCACGCGCAGCGAACGCACGGTCGACGCGATGGGCGGGCGACCGTGCTGCCAGCCGTGGCAGTTCACGCTGACCGAGCCGCCGACGGTGAACGAGTCGTTCGACTGCATCACGGCCGGAGAGAGCCCGTGCGGATCGAGGAATCGGATGACGTCGTGCCAGATCGCGCCGGCGCCGACGCGCAGCACCTGCCGCTCCACATCGAGTTCCATCGTCCGAAGGGGTCGCATGTCGACGACGATCCCGTCCTCGGCGATGGTGTGCCCGCCCATGCTGTGGCGCGCACCGGCGACCGAGACCACGAGTCCGTCGCGCGCGGCCCGGCGGACGAGCTCGACGAGCTGCGCCTCCGCCGCCGCCGCGTCCTCCGCGACCGGTACCACCTCGAACACGCGCGTCCGTTCGAGCCGACTGGCGTCGTCGACGAAGCCCGGGGGCGGCGGGACGCGTTCGTCGACGTCGTGCGCGATCGTCGTCGCGACGTGGCTCGCCGGGCGGAACACGACGGCGAGCGCGACGGCGACGCACGCCACCGCGACGAAGCGCCGCCGCCGTCGGCGCGGGACGCGCGCGGTGCGACGGTCGATCTCGTCCGGAGGGAGTGCGTCGGTCATGGCGGCGTCGTCGGCGGCTCCCTCCGGGGCGAGCTACTCCTTCGCCTTCTCGGAGTAGCTCCGGTACGTCCGCCGCACCTCGTCCCAGCCCGCCATCAGGCTCTTCGCGACGGCCTGCGACTCGCGCGCACCGGTCGCCGCGGCTTCGCCGAGCGTCTTCTTCGCCTTCTCGTAGCCCGGCTCGATCTTCGTGCGCAGCTCCTCGACGGCGTCGCGCAGTTCCTTCTTGCCGAGGTTCGCCTGCACGCGCAGGCCGTCGACCCGAGCGCGCACGGCGTCGAGTTCGCGTTTCAGCATCTCCAGCGGGTTCAAGGTCATGGTCGCTCCTCCTCGGGCGGTCGATCCGCACCGGACGTGAACCTACCACGGACGGCGCGACACGCGATCGCATCGGTCGCGCACGTGGTGCGGCGAGCGAGCGCGCGACGTCAATCCGGCGCGCCCGTCAGCACCCAGCCCGCCCAGTCGCGCAGCGGGTGACCCTCGCCCTTCAGCACCATCTTCGCCTGCCACAGCGCGTCCGCCTTGCCGAGGCCGTCCTTCCACAGCTTCGTGTAGAAGACCTCGAACAGGCGACGCGTCGCCGCGTCGTCGACCTTCCACAGCGAACAGATCGCGGTGCGAGCGCCTGCCGCGTGCAGCGCGGTCTGCAGACTCTGGATCCCCTGTCCCGCCCGCCGGATTCCGACATTCGTCTCGCAGGCCGACAGCACGGCGAGCTCGCAGTCGGTGAGATCGAGGGTCGCGAGTTCCTCGGCGGTGAGCCTCCCCGCCACGCCGTGGTTCGCCCCGGCGAGCGCGAGACCGCACAGCGTCTCCGGGAGGAAGCCGGCGATCGTGTCCTCGACTCGTTCGAGCGCGTGTCGCGTGGCGGCGTCGTGCTCGCCGTCGCGGTCGAGCATCGACACCGCGACCGACGCCGGCGTGAACCATCCGTGGGTCGCGAGGTGAAGGTAGCGCGCTCGCGGCGCGAACTCGACGAGCGCCGCTTCGGTCGCCTCCTGGCCGAGCAACCACGTCGCAGTTCCACCGACGTGTCGTTCGAAGAGCTCCGCCGTCACCTGCGCCTCGAGCCGCGCACCCGGCAGCGCGTCGAACGACGAGCCGCCCGACCGCTCCGGGACGACCGCGTCGGCGAACTCCACGTCGAGCGCGTCGCCCGTGCCGTAGTCGACGCCACCGATCGCCACGAGGGTGCCCGACGACGCGACGTCCCGTCGCGGTCGGACCAGCCGGGCGACGGACGGATCGATCTCGATGCGGATCGCCTCGCCGACCCGACTGCCGTCGTCGTTCGGCAGCGCGTCGAGCGGAACGAGATGGACGAGACCGTCGGGGACGACGTGCAGCGTCCTCGGTGAAGAGCCGTCGAGGACGGCGACGATCGGATCGAGCAACGCGGCGCGCAGGGCGCGCCCCGCCTCGAGTTCGCCGTCCTCCGACGCTGCCTCCACACCGAGCCCGCGGACCTCGAGCGGCGAACCGAGGGCCGTTCGCCAGTTCTCGACGAGCACGTCGAGCTCCGCCGCCGGCCCGAGTTCGACGCGATGCACGACGCCGTCGTGCATCATGACGAACGCGAGGAGCGAATCGGTCGTCGCGTACTCCCTGCTCCCGGGCGATGTCTGACGGAGCCGTCGGTAGCGCCAATACCCTACGTAGGCCGCGCCGCTCTCGATCCCCGCTGCGATCGACGGGACCGTGGGCAGCTCGAAGTCGAGGCCACGCTCGCCCAGCTGCCGCCGAAGTTCGCGCTCGAGTGCATCTCGACTCTCGCTCAGCGCGAGAAGTCGCAGACGCCACTCGTCGACGGCCTCACCGTCGCTCCGGCCGGACTGGCTCTCGTCGGCGAGTGCCCGCCGCGCGCGCGCGAGTGAGTTGCCGACGCTCCGGAGCTCGGGGACGAGCGCCATCGCGCGCGCGACCTCCGCCGAAGCGGTCGAGACCGAGCGCAGGCTCTCGAGCGTGGCGACGAGCCGAGGCGTGAGGTCAGCCTCGGCGTTCACCTCAAGGACCTCGCTCCAGTGCGTTTGCCACTCGAGTCGTTCGAGCTCGCGCAGCGCAGCGGCGCGCGCGGGACGCGGCGCGTAGGACGCGATGGAGGTACACACCGCGAGCTGTGCGTCGAGCAACGCGGTCACGGCAACGTGGAGTCCCCCGAGGTCGCCCAGTCGACCGCGCGTCGCGGCGAGGAGCTGCCTCGCCGCCAACAGTGACGCGTGGTCCGCCGGCAGGATCCGCTCCCACGTGGCACGCACCTGCTCGACGAGTTCGAGTGCGCCCGGGAGATCGCCCGCGTCGCTCCTCGTCGCGGCGAGGTTCAGTGTCGCCATGAGGAGGAGCGGGTGCTCCGCCGGAAGGAGTCGCTCCCACGCAGCGTGCACGTGCTCGAGGAGTGCGAGTGCTCCTTCGAGATCGCCGAGTGCCTCGAGCGTCGCGGCGAGATTCAGCTTCGCGGCGAGCAGATCGGGGTGGTCCTCCGGCAGGAGGCGCTCGCGCGCGGCGTGGACGTACTCGTTCAGTTCGAGCGCGCCGGCGAGGTCGCCGAGCTCGAGTCGCGTGGTCGCGAGGTTCTGCTTCGCCGCGAGGAGGTCCGGGTGGTCCGCCGGCAGGATTCGCTCCCTCGCGTCGTGAACGACCTCGAACAGAGCGTGTGCGCCCTCGAGATCACCGAGCTCCTTCCGCGTCCCCGCGAGGTTGTGCTTCGCCGCGAGGAGGTCCGGATGGTCCGCCGGCAGCGCCCGCTCCATGACGGCGTGGACCCTCTCCTCGAGCGCGAGTGCACCCTCGAGGTCGCCGAGCTCCTTGCGCGTCCCGGCGAGGTTCAGTTCGACCCGAAGCAGGTCAGGATGGTTCGGCGGCAGGACGCGCACGCGAGCGGAGAAGACGTACTCGAACAACGCGAGTGCACCCTCGAGGTCGCCGAGGGCGTAACGGATGGAGGCGATGTTTTGCTTCGCCCCGAGCAGGTCGACGTGGTCGGTCGGAAGGAGCCGCTCGTACGCGGAGTGCACCTTCTCGAACAGGACCAGCGCGGCCTCGAGTTCGCCCAGCCGACTCCGCGTCCAGGCGAGGTTCGACGTCGCTCCGAGGAGGTCGGGGTGGTCCGCGGGGAGGTACTGCTCCATCACGGCGACGACGTGTTCCTGGAGCACGAGCGCACCGTCGAGGTCGCCGAGGTCCGAGAGAGTCACGGCGAGGTTCTGCTCGACGTTGAGCCGCTCGGGGTCGCTCTCGGTGAGCCGTCGCTCCATCACGCCATGAACTTCGAGGAGGAGTGCGAGTGCTGCATCGAGGTCTCCGCGTGCACGGTGGACCATGGCGAGGGCCTGCTTCGCCTCCAGCACGTCGGGATGGTCCGGGGGCAGGAGCCGCTCCCGCACGTCGTGGACCCGCGCGACGAGCGCGCGCGCACTCTCGATGTCGCCGAGGTCGTACTTCGTGGCGGCGAGCCTCAGCTGTGCGCGGAGCAGGTCGGGGTGGTCCGAGGGCAGAACTCGCTCGTACACGGCGAGCACGTGTTCCTCGAGCGCGAGCGCTCCATCGAGGTCGCCGAGGTTGTACCGCGTCGCTGCGAGATCCAGCTCCGACTCGAGCAGGTCGGCGTCCTCCTCCGGGAGCGTCGCTCCGAGAAGGCGATGCCGCAGTTCGCGCGCAGCGAGCTGCGCTTCGAGCATCGACACGCTCGCAGCGATCGCGTCGACGCGCCTGGCGACCGACGACCTGTCCTGCACGTCGAGCCCGTCGCACCGCGCGTCGAGACCCGGTTCCATCCACTCCGCCAGCGCCGTGCGAGCGGAGTCGAGCTCCTGTGCGTCGGCCAGCGCTTCGACGTGCACGAGCTCGGGCCAGCGTTCGGCGATCCAGTCGCGCGCTACCGCGTCCGGAGCCTCGAGTGGCTCGTCGACCTGCGCCGACTCGGCCGACGACGCGAGCGGCTCGCTCTCCCGAGACGCCCCGGACTCGTGCGTCGCTCGGCAGGCGCCGACGGCGACGATCGAGACTGCGAACAGGAGCGCGCGCGGGGTCGGCATGGACGAGTGCGAGGCGAGATCAGGCAGGGTTCGGAGCATAGCCTCGCTCGCCGCACACGGTGCGTCGGTCCGGAGCGGCTGCGGACTGCCTACTCGTGCGCTCGGACGTCGAAATCCCCCGCCGGCGGCGGTCTCGCCGACCGACGGGTCGTCGTCGGCGCGGTCGACGGTCGAGGCCCGCGGTCTCGACCCGAGCGACGACGATCGCTGCGTCGGAGCACGGTCCCCGACGACGCCGGGGCATGCCACGAGCGATTCGGAGCGCCGGGAGCACCGGTGCTTCCGCGGACCGGCACGCACCGGGTCGCTCCTCCGTCCACGCCCCGGTCGCACCTTCAAATCGCGAGTTTCCCGCGACACAATCGCAACCGCCGCGGACCTCGCGCGGTCAACGCCCCATGCCCCGCCCCTGGAGACTCCGCCCCACCCCGCCCGACGCGGAGCGCACCCTCGCGCGCGACGCCGGCGTCCACCAGGTCGTGGCGCGCGTGCTCGCGAACCGCGGCATCGCCGATCCCGAACTCGCGCGCACGCACCTCGCGCTGCGCGCGGACCTCATGCACGAGCCGCTGCTCGTGCCCGGCATGGCGGCGGCGTGCGAGCGACTCTCGCGCGCGGTCGACGGCGGCGAGACGATCCTCGTGCACGGCGACTACGACGTCGACGGCGTGTGCGGCACGGCGCTGCTCGTGCGGCTGTTGCGCCACGTCGGCGCGAACGTGCGTTGGCACATCCCGAACAGGCTCGTCGACGGGTACAGCTTCGGCGCGCACAGCGTGGAGCGAGCGCGCGCGGAAGGCGCGAGCGTCGTGCTCAGCGTCGACAACGGCACGTCGGCGTTCGAGACGATCCACGAACTGCGCGAACTCGGCATCGACACCGTCGTCACCGACCACCACGAGGCGCCGCTCCCCCACCCGGAGTTCGGCGCGTTGCCGCCCGCCGCCGCGATCGTGAACCCCAAGCTCGAGCCGCGCACCTATCCGTGGCCGGAGCTGTGCGGGACCGCGGTCGCGTTCAAGCTCGCGTGGGGACTGCTCAAGCACCGCTCGGGCGGCGAGCGCGTCGACGCCGCCGCCAAGCGCCTGCTCGAGTCCCAGATGGCGCTCGCCGCGCTGGCGACGGTGTGCGACGTCGTGCCGCTGCGCGACGAGAACCGCGTGCTCGTGCACTACGGCCTGAAAGCGCTGCGCCACCTGCCGACGGCGGGACTCGCGGCGCTGTGCGAGGTGGCGAAGCTCGACGGGCGCACGCCGACCGCGGAGGAGGTCGCGTTCCAGATCGGGCCGCGCATCAACGCGGCGGGTCGACTCGGTGCGGCGGACCGCGCGGTCGAGCTGCTGCTGACCGACGACGGAGCACTCGCGCGGCGCATCGCGGGCGAGCTCGACGCGCTCAACCAGGAGCGCAAGCTGGTCGAGCGCGAGGTGCTGCGCGAGGCGCTGGCCGAGGCCGAGCGCTTCGCGTGCCCCGACGAGCACCCGATGCTCGTCCTCGCCGGGCAGGGCTGGCACCAGGGCGTCGTCGGCATCGTCGCGGCGCGCCTCACCGAGCGCTTCGCGCGCCCCGCGCTCGTCATCGGCCTCGACGGCGACCGCGGACGCGGCAGTGCGCGCACCTTCGGCGACGTCGACGTGCTCGGTGCGACGCGCGCCGCGGACGGGCACTTCGAACGCTACGGCGGTCACGAGCAGGCCGCGGGCTGCGAGATCGAGGCGTCGCGCGTCGACGCCGCGCGCGACGCGATCAACGCCGCGCTGCGAGAGAAGAAGGAACGCGAGACGCACGCCGCCGCGCTGCTCGACATCGACTGTGAGCTGCCGTTCGCCCAGATGGACGAGGGCCTGATGCGTCAGCTCGAGTCGCCTGAACCCTTCGGCAAGGAGAACGAGCGCCCCGTCTTCCTCTCCACCGACCTGCGCCCTCGCCGACGAGCCGCGCCGCGTCGGCCAGGACGGCGCGCACTTCTCGCTGCGCCTTCGCGCCGCGGCCCGCACGTCCTGGTGCGCTATGGCCTTCGGCCAGGGCGAGCGCATCGCCGAGCCTCCGCCCCGCGACGCCCGTGCAATGTCGTCTACTCGCCGCGCTGGAACACCTTCCGCGGAGCGACGAACCTCGAGATCGAGGCGCTCGACTTCCGTTGCGGGCTGGACGCGGCGCCGGTCTCCTGAGCAACGACGTCTCACCCACGACTCAGTTCGTCAACACGAGTTCGACATTGTTGCTGGCGAAGTCGACCGGGTTGAGCAGCATGAACGCGTGCTGTGAGCCGGAGCCCGTTGAGCCCGACCCACGCCCCAGGGCAAGCTTGATCGCGGCGGACGCTCTCCCGTCGTCGTCGAGCACGCCGACCGTCCCTTTGCGCCGTTCCGAACAGCTCCGGAGACTGGAGAAGGAACCAGAAGTACGCGTCCGGATTGAGCGGTAGGGTCACCGACGTGTTGGGCACGGCCCAGGGCCCGGTTCCCGCGGAACGACCCGACGACGACGTAGGTCCTCCCGGCATTCTCCGGCCCAGCATCGAGTGAGAGGTTCGTGCACCGCCCCAGCTCACCGAGATCACGGAGACGTCGGCGAACAGCGTGTCGGTCTGCCTGAGCCCTCGTGCCACCGAGCGAGTAGTAGTAGGTCCCAGGCGCCGGAACCAGTCGACGATGTGCACGAGTTCCTCGAGAACGAAGGGCCCAGGACCGAACGGCACCATCGCACTGGACTGGATCCATGCACAGGGAAACGAGATGGGACGTCGTCCAGATGTTGGAGACGTCGCCCGCCCCCCACAGCGATCGTCGTCCTCGGGATACCGGTGCCGATCTTCGAGACCTGCCCCAGTTCGAACGAAGGCCCACCCTGGTCGACGATTCGGAGATAGTTCCATCCCGGAGAGGTCATGAGCACCTCGAGACCACAACGACCAAGTTCTCAGTCGTCGGCGGCGCGCTCAATGTCGTCTCGCCGGCGTACGAGACGTTCACGATGCCCTGTCCGAGAGATGCGCCTCGTGGAAGAACTCGAACATCGGCTTCCCCCGTCAACGGATCGGTCGGCACCGCGCGTTCTCTTCACGCGGCACCAGGAAGTCCGGAAGGTCGTCCTGGTACGGATCCAATGGGCCCGCATCGACTCCGGGGATGTCCAGGTTCGCGACGTGCGCGAGCGGATGGATCTTCACACCCTTGATCAACGAAACGCTCGGCTTCCCGAGGCCGTTGACGTGCTCGAACGACGCGTCCATGTCCACGAACTGGCCCTGGAGCGAACTCTCGAGGAGCCAGCGGGCGACACGGCTCCCACCCGCCTCCACCGTTCCGATCGGCAGCGTCAGGCACGGCGTGATCTCCGCGAGCCCGAGCTGTGCCGCAATGATCTTGAAGGCGATGAGCAGTCCCTTCAAGTTCTCGACGACGTGCGGCTGCGAGGTAGATGGTCAGGTCTTTGGCGTTTCCGTAGCCAGCGTTGATGACGCGCAACCCGAGCGTGAACGGCTCCGCCGGCTCGACCGAATCGGTGAAGGGATTGTCCGAGTAGACGTTCGTCTGGAGGTAGTAGTCGAGGAAGAGCGCCGCGTCTGCAGACGTCGATCTCGACGGGATACAGCGGGATCTCGAGGAGGATCCCGTTCTGCGTGTGAGAGACCTTGCCTCCAACCGTGTACTTCTCCGGCACTGCTGTCGGCGCAGCCAACTCGTTCGGCGTCAGGACCCACCGCACCGTGCCTTTCGTCCCCGAGGGGATGGAGTCGGATCCGTCGACCGCGGAGAGCGAGTTGCCCCCGCCGCTCGGGAAGACCGGCAGGAGTAGTCCGTCGAAGAGAGCGCTTGCGTCATTCCCCAGCGTCCTTGACGATCAACTCGACGAACACATCCTCGAGGTCCTTATGACTCAGCGTTGTCGATGGAGAGGGTGGCGAGGAATGCCGACCGCGTGAGCGTGGCCTTCTGATCGAGTTGATCTGACTTGTGCGCAAAGAACCTTCCTTGCGCCTCAACCCTGGATGAGCACCAAGTCGCCAATCCAAGAAGCAAACTCCAAGACCTCGAGGTGAGCCCTGCAAAGCTGCTCGCCAAGCACCCTTGACTTCGCAACAGTGCAGAGATCTCCACATGTCTGGGCAGAGCACGCGTTCACTCCTATGAATCATTGCAATACACTCGCTATCGATTCGGCCAGCGTGACGCCGGACCGTAGGTAATACTACCATCGCACCAGACCCACTGGCGTACCCAGGTCTCATGCGTGGCGCTTCCCCGAACGCATGTGTACCGAGTCTGCGTCCAGATCGAAAAGCGCCGTCCATAGCACTTCCGGTCAAGCTTCTTCCACGCAGGTCACATTGTGGCTCGTGATATCCTTGACACGGATAGTGCTGCCACGCGTGCTCATAGTGGTAGACTTCCATCGCCAAACAGACAATCCGACTCTCTGCCATCGAGTGTACCTACAAATCGCTCCACATCCCTTCTGCACTACGTTTCCAATGGGGTCCGTGGCATCGTAGGGAGACTCTCCGGAGCCGCATGCAGCCCAGAGCGCAGTTTGCCGTTCAGCGCATCACCTATATGGGGAGCGCAGTCCGAGGTCAGCGACACGTTTCCAGGAGCGCCCCTGCCAGTAACCCTGAGGGATCAGACCGTCTGGCGCCCCCGCTCCATACGGGCATACCGGTTTCCAAGCGACGACAGATCTCCCCAAGTCCCATTTCGTCAAGTTTTGCACGAAGCGTCCGGCCCTGGATCAAGATCGCGGGCGCGGAGGTGCACGAAGCCAGTGCTCGAATCGTAGAGCCTCCAACGAACCCCACAGGCGACATCTCAATGGTGGTGGGCTGCAAGTCGTCTGCCCTCAACAGGTCGCCAAATGGCCCGGGTACTCTTGCGCTCCGACAACTGCCGCTCCGGCGTCAAGACGTCTCACTGGGCTGTCAAGCTCGTCTGACAGGAGCCACTCGCCGCTCCCTCCTGAGGCGATCATTGAGGTACGCCCCTCCCGCCAACCATCAACTAGCTGATGGATCCCACTTGCATCTGCAATGACAATCCGACTGTCCCCAAAATATGTGAAACTCTGTGTGCCGGATCCCTCTCCCGTCTCGACCTTGATCCGTCGTGCCAAGGCGTCGTACTCAATTAGCAAGAGTACGCCACCAGCTCCGTTTGTCACCCGCGCAAGCCTCCCTAAGGCGTCGTACTCCAACCTCCGTACACCTCCGCCGAACTCGGAGATTTCAATGAGGTCACCGTCAGCGGCGTACTTTCGCTCGTCGAATGGAGTAGCGGTGTACTGGTTGACCTTTTGATCATCTTCATCGAGGTGGTACGCCGTATTCACGCCATCAACACTCTCCGACAGACGGTTTCCGGCTCCATCCAGTGCCCACCGAACCTCTCGCACGACTTGACCTGCGACTTCCCACTCCTCGCCGACGGCACGACCAAGCGAATCGTGCTCGTACTCTCGCATCCAATCATGCAAGGGTGACTCTTCGCGGATCTTCTTCGACATTGCGTCCCAACCCACAACTCGGTGAGACAAGACGCTCCCTCCAAGTTCGGCGGCTTGGACTGCGACGCGACCAAGACCATCGAACATGTAAGCCACAGTCACACCATTGGTCCACTCTTCCGCTTGCACTCGCCCGGGACCGATGTATCGATATGTCAGCCCTTCACCGGATCCCACGGAGATGATCTGCGGACGATTGAGAGAGTCATAGGTCGTCGAGACGACAGCCCCCCCTTCGACGGACTGACCTGTTGGGTTCCCGATCGAGTCCCGTGATGCGGAAACTGTGACACCAAGTCCACGTTCCTCGATCAAGCTACCGAGTGAGTTGTAGTCGAAGTTGACATCAACCGCACCTTCCAGTGCGCTGCGAAGCTGGCCCCTACCGTCGTAGCGGAATTCCTGATCGATCACTCCGCCCGACACTCCCAGACCAGGCACGGCTGTCCGTCCGAGCATACGGCCGATGCCGTCAACAGCGAACTCGACAGTCGAGCCGCGGGGATCTCGAATGAGCAAGGGAACGCCGTGCACATCATGTGCCAGTACGGATGCTTTCGCGCCGTTCGGATCGATCACGTCCGTCTCGAAGTCGCGCGAGTTGTAGAGGTATCGCGTTACGTTCCCGAGGCCGTCAATTCGCTCGATGATGCGAGAGTTCTGGTCGTACTTGAGGCAAGTCGTAACGGACCCAATTAGCGCGGAGGATCCGGTTCCGTCCTCCGTCAGCCGCAGTACAGTCGCCGCCTCCCGGTCGAGCAGATCGTATTCCCACTCGACGACGTTGGCGAGTCGGTCCTCCCGACGCACTCGGTTGCCACGCGCGTCGTACTCCCACGCCATGACGCCGCCGAGGTTGTCAGTCTCGGAGAGGAGCCTGTCGAGCGCGTCGTGGACGTAGGTCGTCGTGAAGGTCTCGTCAGGCGCCCCGAGGTCACTCTTGTCGATCTCTACTGTGGCGAGGACATTGTTGTTCCCGTCGTACGAGTACGTCACCACGTTGCCCTTGGCGTCGGTGACGCCCGCAAGCCTCCCCGCCCCATCGTAGATCCGACTCTTGGTGAAACCACGGTCGTTCGTCTCGGAGAGAAGCTCTCCGCGCTGGGACCAAACAATTGCCGTGTCGCGGAAGCCGTCGCCGTAGTCCTCCTGGGTAGCCGGATGGAACCAGGCCGCTCGCTCGAGGATCACTCGATTGAGCTCGTCACGAACGTACTCGGTCTCCGACAGCCGGACGTTGCTCGCGGAACCGTCCACGTCGACGAGCTCCCCTTCGAGTCGGACTCGCACGCGGTTCGAGGCCTCGTCGTATTCGGTGGTCGTCACGTTCCCCATGGGGTCGATCTCGACAACGGGCCGTCGGTACGCGTCGTACTCGACGTATCGCGTCCGCGCGCCCGGAGCCCCCTCACCTTCGACCACCGTGACGAGGTTGCCGACGGCGTCGAAGTCGAATCGCACGGTGCGAGGGAGGCTGCTGCCGGGTGCCTCGTGCATCCTCAGCGCCCTGTCCCGCGTATCGAAGGTGAAGTCCGTGCGGTTCTTCGGCTCGAGTCCCGCGACGGCGAGTGGCGAGAGGATTGCCGTGCTGTTCCTGTTGCTGTCGTACTCGAACACGGTCGTCGCAGCCTCGCTGGTGGAGATCTGCCGCGTCTCGCTGAGGAGTTCGTCGAGGGTCCCGTAGGTCCTCGTCGTGGTGATGACAGGATCGGTCGCGTCGACCGCTCCGAGTCGATCGCGGTTCTCGACCTCTTCACGGATCAGGTTGCCCGCCTCGTCGTAGACGTACTCTCGCAAGTAGCGCACCGGCTGCTGCGCGGCAGTGTCGTGGGCCGGCAGGTGGACTTCGGGCGACCTTTCCTGGACCAGGAGATCGCGCTGGTCGTACGAGAAACGACGGTCGTTCCCTCGCGCGTCGACGATCCGTATCGGATTGCCGCGCAGGTCGTACTCGTACTCCATCGGGAGATCGAGCCCGCCGACGTCGCGCACTGCCCGACGCAAGTACCCGCGCTGAGGACCGCCCGTGTAGTACTCGAACGAGTCCTTCTGACGGTGGCCCGTGGCATCCGCCGTCGTGCTCGGCCAAGTGTGCTCCGTGAGTTGCCCGAAGCCGTTGTAGGTCCACTCCTCGGTGATCTCGGGGATGGGGTAGACCGTCCTCGTCCGGTTTCCCCCGCCGTCGTACTCGTGGAGCGTGACGCGGCCCATCGGGTCGGTGTACTGGGTCAGCCAGCTCGTGCCACAGCATCCACCTGCGTCGGACTGGTACTCGAAGAGGTGGACCAGTTCGTCGGGCTCTCCGGTCGAGGGCCGCGTTCCCCGCATCTGGACGAGTTCGCGGAGGTTCCCCATCGTCCGTCGCGGTGAGTTCGGATCCAGATCCCGTTGGTAGACGAACTCGGACCGTGCACCGTCCGGGTACTGGACGAAGGTCACGCGCGAGTCGAGGTTGTAGCCGTAGCTCGTCTCGTAGTAGATCGGCTCTCCGGATCTGAGCGGCGGGCCCGGTCGATTCGTGACGAGCGTCGTCGCGGAGTCGGCGTCCGCGGCGCGCCCGGTGTACTCGCGCTTCCTGCGCAGCCGGTTCTTGAGGTCGAAGTCGTACTCGCAGACGTTCCCGACCCGGTCGTTCACGATCGTCTTCATGACGATCTGACCGTTCGCCTCTGACGGCACGAGCGCGAGGTAGGAGAAGTTGGTGATGTCGCCGGTGTCTCCCCACTGCTGCGACACCACTCGGTCGAACTCGCGATCGTTCGGGTCTTCGACCGCGCTGTACTCGTTGACGAGGAAGGTCGCGCCGCGCTCGTCCGTGATCGTCAGGAGGTTGTGGTTCAGGGCCTCGTGAATCGAGCCGGCGGAGTACGTGTAGCGACGGGTGAGCCCCGCCGGATAGTACACGTGGTCGCTCGGACCGAGAGCGTTCGGCACACCGATCACGGCCGGAGAGGTCACGGCCGTGAGGTTGCCTTCGGCATCGTGCTCGTACTGGACGACTCGCCCCGTGAAGTCGACGACGGCGTCGATGTACCCGGAGGCGCCGTAGACGATCGTCAGGGTGCGGTTCAGCGTGTCGACGATCGTGCCGAGCCGCCCCTGTGCGTCGTAGTGGAGCTGTACGACGTTGCCGTTGCGGTCCACGATGCGATCGAGCGCGCCCTGGAGCGGGCCGCCGTCGACGGGCAGGAATTCCCAGCGCCCGCCGTCCGGGAAGGTGACCCGGTAGCGCCCCGTGCTCTCGCGCTCGACGACCTGGAAGAGCTCGTCGCGAATCCAGGTACCGTCGGGCTGAGGCACGTAGACGTCGTACCGCCCCGATCCCTCGTAGAGTCGGACGTTAGGTCCCTCACGGTCGATCCACACGTTGAAGCCGAAGTCCCAGCCCTGCCCCATCGGCGTGTTCACCCCCCGACGCGACCGGTAGTAGCGGCGCCATTCGAGGTCCATGCCGCGACCAGGTATCCGAAGGTCGACCTCGCTGTGGACGAGTTCGCCGGAGAACAGGAGGACCGGGTCGGAGTCCGGATCGACGGTGAGAGACGTCGAGTTCGGAGCGCTCGGCATGCTCTCCGGGTAGGACGTCGGGACGTCCTGCGGACTCGGGGGTGTTCCACCAGCGCTCGGGCCGCTCGCGACCTCGGGGCGGCATCCGCCGCATCCCGTTGCAAAGCAGGGCGGGGGCACGAGCGATTGCACCGGCGGTGCCTCGCAGACGACGTCGACGACGTAGACCGGTTGCGAGTAGTTCGGCGCGGGCCCTCCGTCGGCGACGCCCGCGGATCCCGTCGAGCCTCCCCCGCCGATGGCTCCACCGCAGAAGGCGGCGGGGTACTTGTAGTAGATCGGTGTCCAGTACCACTGCGTCCCGCCACACTCGAGTGAGTACTCGACGCCCCAGACCGCGGTCGACGTACAGTTGGGGGTCGCGCCCGTACCGGCCTGGTTCGATTGCTCGAGCTCGACCAGCACCGGGACGACGACGGACGACTGCGCGGCGAGTTCGCCGATGTCCGTGATGAGCGGTGTCAGCACGTAGCCCGGGATCACGGAGGTCACGAGTCGCACGTTCTGGACGGCGACCAACCCTTCGTTCGCGATCTCGAGGTCGATCTGCGCGACCTCGTTCGTCGCCAGCTCGAGATCGATGACGCCGGGGCTCGCCGTCACGATCGGAACGGGCACGTTCGTCTCGAACGTCGCCTGGATCGTGATCTCGTACTCGTCGATGATCTCCGTCGGGACGACGGTCCACTCGTAGGTCACCGCTTGGGTCGGGACGAAGACCGTGACGTCCTTCGTGTCACCGGCGCCGATCTTGACGATGGTCGCCGAGCTTCCGTGACCCGGTGCGGTCACCGACATCTGGTAGGTGCCGACGGGAAGGTCCTCGAACTGGACGGCGGTGCCCGAAGGCCCGCTCGTCTCTTCGAAGACGAGCGAAGCACTTCCAGGAACCGGCTTCGACAACTTCACGACGGCGTTCGCCACGAGGGGGCCGACTCCAGCCCCCGACGGGTCGAGTGCGGTGCCACTCGTACTCCAAAAGGTCAGCTCGTCCTGCACGCTGACGCTGAGCGATCCGGTCGCAGCGCTTGTCGCTTCCCAGAAGTACCCGACATGGACCTCGGCTCCCGGCTCGGAGCCGACCACGGTGATCGGCTTCTTCGACGGGTCGGAACTTCCGTTCTGGTGGGCGAACGTGCTGCCCACCGGCAATTCCGGAGCAGGTAGAAGAGCGATCTCGACCGCTCTCTTCTCTCCGGGTCCGATGTCGCCGAGTTCGACTTCCGTCAACAGATTCGCGATCAGCGGAACGGCCCTGATCGTCACCGCTCGGCGATCCCGGGTTCTCGATCTGCGGGAGTTCGACCCGCACGCCGGTCGCCGGTGCGGACCCGACGTTTTCGACCTCGAACGAGAGCACGGTCTGCCCGCCGACCAACATCGTCGATGCCAGGAGATTGGGCGTCGCCTTCAACTTCGGAGCAGAGCGGCGAGACGTACGTCGGAAAGTCCGTCCGCGCGATCACAGCGGCCTGTCCATCCACAACGGTCGTGAAGTCGACGCCGATCTCCGCCTTCGTCTCCGGGAGACGGTGCGTCCGAAGTAGCGAGGAACTGAGCGTCCAGGTCCCGACCGAGGCCCGGCTGCCCGGGGGCGAGTGCCAACGCGCCGGGACTCGACTGGACCTGGATGTACGCCGGCACCCCCGTCAAGACTGGAGTGATCCCCCTGCGTCGCGGTGTCGCCGTTGTTCTGGAGCGAGACCAGGATCGATTGGGAAGCGGCAGGCTGGAGCGTGAGCGTCTTGGCTGCAGGGTTCGGCGTGGCCCCGAACAGCACGAACTCGTCCTGGAGGTCGTCGACCACGTCCTCTGTGACCGCCGGGTGGTCCGCGTAGAGGCGGAACGACCCTGCCTCCTTCGGCAGTGGGAGTAGGTGTCGTCCCAGTCCCCGTTGTCGTCCGACACGACGGTGAAGACACGACGCGTGTCCTTGTGCCGGACACGGAACGTGAGCGGGACATTGGGGACAGGTGTCCCGGTGCCGAGGTCGATCGCCTGACCGGAAACCGCTACCGCAAGAGTCCCATCAGCAGTGTCCGCTGAAATCCCTTCGATGAAGCTGGTCGCGATGGTCGCTCCCCATTGAGGCTCCTCAATCTCGATCTGTTGACTCGAGACGTTGTTCAGCTCGTCGCTCTCGTCGACCTCCCCTCCCGCATCGGTGACGAGGAAGAGCGTGTAGGATCCGGCGACCTCGGGTAGCGGTTGGCAGACACCAGCGACCAGATACTGCTTCCAGAGGTCCGAGCGACCACTTCGGGCCTCCTCGAACAGCAGGAGGTCGCCGGCGGTGTCGAGAACCATCCGCCGAAAGGAAGAGTCGATCGACCCACTCTCCGCTCGTGGTTCCGAGCGACGACCCGTTCTCGATCTGGAACGTCACACGGGGCGCCGTGCCGATGAAGAAGCGATCGGCGTAGTCGGGCGCGAGCTGGCTCGCGGAAGCGGGTCGTTCTGGACCGTCCACGAGCCCGGGCTCAGCCTCAAGTCCGGTTTGTTCGGCTGCTCGACGAGGGTCGGCGCCGCGGTGATCGCGAAGTTGTTCTCCTTGCTCGCCTCGACACCGATGTTGTTGGTGATGTCGACGTCGACGCCGAACCAGTAGTTGCCCGCCTGAGTCCCCGGGGGAACGACGACCGGGATGGAGAGGGTCGTCGATGCACCGATCGGGAGGTCGAGCGGCACGATGGGCGTCCCCAGCTGAATGGCACCGGGAGAACCGTTCGAGTCGAAGACGGGCTCTGCGCCCATGAGGACTCGAAGCTCGACAAGCGTTCCACTTCCACCGGCAGCAATGTGCCTTGGTTGGCGACGACGGCGGTCAGGGTCAGTGCGTCGCCGTCCTTGGCGACCGGCGGTGCGCTAATGCTGACAACAGCAACATCTGGGAGTGGCTGCGCTGTGACTTGCACGCTTCGCAAGGGCGAGATTGTTTACCAGGTCGTCCACCTCTGGGACTTCATGGTGAGCATCAACCATGAGGCCAAGTTGGTATTCCCCAATTGGTACTCCCACAGGAATCGTGACGACCGCATCGCGCTGATAGGCATCACCCGAACTGAGAGGCTCGCCAGTCACTGACGAGTGGAGCAGGACGTCATCCCCATCCCCGACAATGGCGTTCTTCGTCAGTACGAGCCTGTCGGTCCATGAAGGTGCGGCGGAAGTCAACCTGCATTTGATACCTTCAATGGACCTGCGAGCCCCCGCCCTGCGATATCTGCGTGGGAGCGTCCAGCGCGGTACACACCAGATCTGGCTGAGGAATGCTAATGCTGGCTTCCCGGGCCACGACTCCGAACGCAGCGAGAGAGCGAGTTCACGAACAACGAGAATTCACGTGAAGTGACACAATTCCTGCGGAACTGCCGCCGACACCGACCCAAACAGACGCCTCTCGCGATACGCACCCACCCTCACCTTGGGCCGCGCCAAGAGTCGCGACAAGACCCGGGGCAGTTGAAGGAGAAGCAACGCTGGACAAGTTGCTCGTCGCCAACAATGCAACTGCAACGAGCGCTGGGAGTGACATTAGTCCTAACGAGATCTCTCGCGTCGTGCGTCGTTGGCGTGCGAGTTGGAGTTGAAGAGTTGCCAATCTATGGCTCCTGACGGTCACGCTGGTCCTGGTTTGACGAGAGGGTCAGGGCGCCTCTGCGGGGTCAACGGCCCAAGCCTGTAGGCCGAATGCTCCTTCGCCGCGTCAATCGTCGCGGTCACCTCGGAGTCTTCGAGTGACCCGAGTAGCGCAAGGGACCAATCTCGTCATTCTGAGTTCCCAGCGACTGCCGTCACACGGACGAATACCCGCCATTCGAGTGGCACATGCGAACAGCGCACGTGTACTGCGATGGGAGCATCCCTGAAAGGACCAAGTCAGGCTGAACTCCGTAGCCGAGACCTGCTTTCGGATCAACGACATGCTGCCCGTCAGATGACTCAATCCAGATTCGAGGTGAATCGCCGATGCAAGGATGTCGCCGGGCTCTCCCAGTGAAGGAATGGGAATCGGCTCGGCGCTAAGGTTGACGGAACCGGAAGTCAATGCGCCGGGTGCTTCGATACGAATCCAGCCATCACCGCCCAGTCCACCGTCGTAGTGGAATGACCCGTGGTAAGGGCGGCTACCACCGTGCCTCAGTCTACCGCTTTCCGAGAGTGCGACGCTATTCGCAACAAGTCGGATTGCACCCCCAGCTCCAGCACCTCCCGTCACCGTCTGCCAGCCAAGCCAGGTGGCATCGCCCCCATTGGCAGTTATCTGACCAGAGATTGTGATCGCGTCGTCTGACGCGATCAGAATAACGCCCCCGCACCGCCTCCTGGACAGTCCTCCCCGAAGTTCCCGGTCGCGAACCAGCAGAGCCTCCAGATCCGCCTATCAGCTGCGTGAAAATGCCAAGTCCATAGGCCGGGGTGGCGGGCGGGCCACCATCTCCCTGACCGCCGGAAGTCACATGAGAACCACCAGTCCCGCCCTGTGTCACACCGTGAGGTTGCCAGCCACCACCGGGCCCAAATCCACCCCCGAGACGAGTTGTTGAGCATCTGTTGAGGCTCTTTCCACCTCTGGAAGCCGCCAGGTCCAGGCTCGGCGATCTTTGCGACCGCCCTCCGTTTCCCGCCTCGCCGTCAAGTGAAATCGTTCCGCTGATGTCCACGCTACCCTGCACCAGCCAAACAACTGCCGCCCGCGAGGGTGGTTCTGGAACCTCACCTTCGCGTTGGCGTCGATCGTCACCGAGGTGTAGTTGAAGACGACGACCCAGTTGTCAGGGTCGTACTCGCCGCCCCAGGTCTCAGGATCGCCTAGGTCGATCTCGGCGTCCCACTCATTCGGGCCGTTCGTGACGTGGAGCTCTCCGAGCGCACCTGTCGAACCGACAGTGAACCCCGTTCGAGGTGTCGGTGGGACCGCCGCCCCTGAGGCAGAGATGAGGGAGGCGGAAGCGGCGACCGCGGCGGACCCTGCGAGCGATGCGAGGACGAGGGTCTCATGAGGAGCGAGTGCGAGGGGTCAGTTGGCGCAAGCCGCGATGGGTCTGGCCGTGTACCGACAGGGGCGAAGCGCTCGGGAACGCTGTCTCGAGCAGGAAGCTGGGACAGCCGCTGTGCGAGATCGTGCCCCAGTCGGAGGAAGGGGAAGAGCCCCTCGAGCTGTAGCGCGTTCTCTAGGAAACCGCCCACGCCTCGCTCTCACATCAGGTAGCTCGAAGCGCCTGATGCCTCGCTCGGGACGTTGCGAGGGCGACTTCCAGAGACTTCGCCTCCTACCGCTCGCCGGCAACTCCTCACCACCCTGAACCACGAAGAACACGCTGAACTCCGGGTCCGAGCTCAGCCTCCGCGACGACCGCGCATCCGACGGGCCGAAGAAGTACGCCCCGTCCCTCAGCACCCGCTCCGGCGCCTCCTCGAGGTGCACCGGATCCTTCTCACCCACTTCGATCGGCACGAGCGGCACGTAGGTGTCGCGGCACCACTCCATGAGGTTGCCGTGGATGTGGTGCAGGCCGAAGGGGTTCGGCGCGAAGTCCCAGACGGGCGCGTGGGCGCACCAGCCGTCGTCGTAGGACTCGTCGACAGCGGCGGTCGCCCAGCCGGGGTTCGCGACGACGACGCTGCGGTCGGCGACGTTGGCGGCGTGACGGGCGACGAGGTCGTTGGGATCGGTTCCGGTCCACCACGGCGTGTCGGTTCCACCGCGCGCCGCGTACTCCCACTGCGCGTCGGTCGGGAGTTCGAGGCCCCAGACACGACAGGCCTGTGCGCACTGAGTCCAGGTGACCTGCTCGACGGGGTGCGTCGCGTCGTAGGTGTGGAGGAGCTCGGAGCCGGGGACGTAGCGGCTCGGGTTCTCGCCGAACGCTCGCAGCCACTGCCCCTGCGTCACCTCGAACTTCGACACGAAGAAGGGAGAGAGTTCGATCTCGACGACCGGCGACTCCTCCTCGCGCGCTTCGGGGTCGTAGCGCGGCGAGTCGGGATCGGTCGATTGCGCTCCGATCGTCGTTCTTCCGCCGGGGAGGAGCACGAGGACGATGCCGCTCGACTCCTCGAAACGGAGTCTCCCGTCGTCTCCGCGGAACGGCTCGTCGCCGGAGCAGACGTGCCAGAACTCGTGGAACCCGCTCGTCGGGTCCACTCCGATCGGGACGAGCCCCATCTGAGGCCCGAGCTCGAGCCCACCGTACTTCGGAGACGCGGCAATCTCCGGGATCACGCTCGCCCAACGTCGCGCGAAGTCGCCGCCCGATGCGAAACCACTTTCGAGCCGACGCGCGAGCTCGAGTCGGCGCGCGACACCGATGCCGACGCCAGGGACGCAACCGTTGCCGGCAAGACCTGTGCTCGAGTCCTCGAGCCCACGCAACTCCGCGACGAGGCGCTCGAGATTGTCGCGCCACCACAGGAGCGCGTCACGTTCCTTCGGATCGGTCTCCGACGCGAGCAGATCGTCGACCTCGACGAGCATCACGGCGTGCCCGGGGTATCCGTCCTCCGCCTCGTCGACGCCGCGAGCGAGGTGGTGCGCGCGCGCTTCCCAAGCTTCGAGCTTCGCGACGAGCTCGGGGTGCGGCGGCCAGAGCGCGTCGGCCTCGGCGCGAAGCGCCTCGTGGTCGCGAAAGATCGAGAGCGCGAGCACGCCGCGGCGCTCGCGATCCGCCTTGGCGCGCGCCACGACGAGGGATCCGTTGGTCTCGACGATCTGCGCGACGAAGACCGTGACGACCAGAGCGACAAGGACGAGGGCAGCGAGCGTCGTCGCGACGACCGGTCGGCGACGGATCTGCGACGCGAGTCGCCGCGAGACCGGCCGGGCCTGTGCGACGACGTGCTCTCCGCGCGCGAAGCGCCGCAGCTCGTCCCGCAGCTCCGCAGCGCTCGCGTACCGATGCTCCGGCTTCTTCTCGAGCGCCCTGAGACAGATCCACTCGAGCTCCTTCGGTACGCTCGCGCCGAGTTCCCTCATCGACAGCGGATCGTCCGTGAGCACGCTCGAGCAGATGGCGTGCGGCGAACTCCCACGGAAGGCGCGCGTGCCGGTCAGCAGCTCGTAAGAGGCACCGCGCCGAGCGCGAAGACGTCGCTCGCGCGTCGGAATCGGCCTTCGGTGACGCAACCTGCTCCGGCGCGAGGTAGTGCAGGCTGCCGAAGGGACCGCTCGTCCGCGCGTGTGCGAGAGTTCGCCGTCGAAGCGCGCGATGCCGTAGTCGCCGAGCTTGACCGTCCCGTCCGCCGCGAGAGCACGTTCTCGGGCTTCACGTCCCGGTGGACCACGCGCGCGTGGAGCGCAGCGAGCCCGTCCGCGACCGCCGCTGCGATCTTCGCGACCTCGACGGGTCGCGCGGCATGCCGTCGTGCTCGCGCAGCCGGTAGCGCAGCGTGCGACCGTCCCCACGAGCTCCTGCGCGATCCGCGCGACCCTAGATCGTGCGCTGATCGACGTCGCCACGAGGCAGAGGGCGCCGCGCTCGGAAAGCCCGCTCGTCCCTCGCGCTCGATGCGGCGCAGTGCGGCCGCGTCGAAGCTGCCGCGCGCCATCACCTTCCAGGGCGATGCGTTCTCCGCCGCGCTCGGCCTCGAACACCTCGCCCTGGCCTCCCCGACCGAGTCGCCGAACGAGGACGAAGCCGGCGATGCCGCTGCGCGGTCGCTCGCGTTCCTCACCTCGCGAGGCAACCTGCGCGAGCCCGTGCATCCGCTCCAGCTCGCGCAGCTCGCCTCACGGTCTGGATGGCGGCGGATGAAGATCCTCGAACAACGCGTCCTCCCCGTCGGAGGCGCGGATCACTCTGCGAACAGCTCGTGATCGCTCGGCACTCGACTCATCGAAGAACCAGATCGGGCCTTGACGACAGCGACTCACGCAACTCCCTCGGGCTTCGGACCGATGACGACGTCACCGGCGGCAAGTCTCGACGGAGTGAAGGGATTCAGTGCCGACACCGTCAGACGGAATCCGCAGAAAGTTGAGAACCGACCGATGACGGATGCCGGCGATCGCCGCGGCGAGCTTCGCCGAGGCCCTGGCATGTCGGTCGCGAGCGACGTGGATGCCCGATAGGCCGAAGTGGTCGGCGAGCTCCTCCCACGGAGCCCCGCCGGAGTCACGTAGGAGGATGAGGTCGCGCTCCTCGGGTTCGAGCTCCGAGAGTGCCTGCTGCGCAAGGTCGAGGAGATCGGCTCGCTCCACTACTCCGAACGGCCCCGTCCCGTCGGATACGATCTGCGAGAGCATTCCGGCGCCTGTGTCACTCGCCGTCGCGGACCCGCAACGCGCGACGCCTCGGTGCATCTCGCTTCTGAGCGTGCCAATGGTCGAGTTGGCTGCTTATCTCGCGAATGACGAAGGTCGGCGAGCCAGTCGAGCAGACTCGTCTCCGTGCGGAACTCGAACGCATCCGAGTCGCGCAAAGGCTCGCACGAGGACGAAGTGGACGGGGTCCTCCGCCTCCAGATGGCGTCGTAGGTCCCGCGGGGCGCGGCTCGAGCCAGACGGATGACGCGGGTAGTAGCGCTCTGTAGGACACTCGGGGCTGCATGGTCACACCAATGCAGAACGATCGCGACAGTTTTCCGTGGCAAGGACGCTTCCGCACTCGGGGGAAGGGGGGCGAGCATCGACTTCATGGTCGCCCCGACATCCAAATCGCGCAAGGACTCGGGAATGGGCGCGCCGCTTCCCGCTCCGTGGGGCGAGATTGCCCGCCAACGCCTGTGCCTCCCTCCCCTCAAATAGTCGCCGCGAACCACGCGTCGACGAGCTTCGCGCAGGGTTCTTCCGCGCGGCGTCGACCTCTTGGGCGCTCCCTGAACGACGCGATCGCGCGGTCCGGCGCGAGCCACTCGAGCAGCGCGGCGGGCGCCTTCGGGGCGTGCTCGCGAGGTCCGTCGCGCCCTTCGCCGTCGCGCCGCGGTGGAAGACGAGGCGCACGCGAGTCCTTCGCCGCGAGGTTCAGCGACGACGCGGTGCTCGCCGCGGACAGCGAAGCTCGGCGCGTTCACTTCGCTCTCCTGCGGCGCGCACCTCGCAGCGAGGATCGCGGCGCGCGGAACGCTCGACGACCAGGCCGTGGCCCGCTGCGGGCGCAGGCTCCGCGAGCGCCTTCGACGTCGTCCGCACGGCCTTCTTCGAAGCCTTCTTCGAAGCCTTCCTCGAAGACGCTTCTTCACGGCCCGCTTCTTCGCCATCAGCCCTTCCGCGCCCCGACGCGGGCGAGCAATCGCGTCAGCAGGAAGCCGCCGACCGCCAGGACGAGCGACAGCACGACCTGCAGCGCGGTCGGCGTGAAGCGCGCCTTCTCGCCCTGCACGAGCTTCATGTCGTTGCGGTCGAAGTCGTGACCGCTGCGCGCGCTGCGCTCGTCCGCGATGGCGCGGAACTTCGTCACGTACTCCGCGGCGTCGAGATCGCTCCACGCGACGGGGTACTGCTCGCGGGCCTCGTCGATCGTCGCTCCGTCGATCACGACGGCCTCGACGAACTTGCGCTGGTCGCGCACGGCGAGCTCGGGGTGCAGGAGGTTCTCGAAGGGCCACAGGCCGACGACGGAACCCAGCACGAGACCGAGCAGCGCGGCGTGCGTGGGACGGCTCGCGCGGTCGAGCAGGAACTTCAGCAGGTTGCTGAAGGCGCCGATGCCGACGGCGACGCCGATCCCGACCGGGACGAGCACGGAGAGCGCTTCGCCCGGGGCCTCCTTCAGCAGCGGCAGGCTCCCCACCACCGTCTCGTACATGCCGAAGATCAGCAGGACGTACGAGCCCGAGATGCCGGGCAGGATCATGCTCGACGCGGCGATGGCGCCGACGATCGCGAAGAGCCACCAGCTCTGCTCGAGCGACGCGACGTCGAGCGCCTCGACGCCGACCACGAGTCCGAAGCCGAGCAGGATCGGGACGAGCGTGCCGACGAGGCTCGGGCGCGCGCCGGGCTCGGAGTCGCCCGCGCCGCGACCCTGGTCGGTGCGGCTCTCGTGCCAGAGTTCGGGCACGACGCCGAGCGTGAGTCCGATGAAGAGCGAGAACGCGAGCGTGCGCTGCTCGACGACCGCCCAGACCGCGACCTTGGCGAAGCCGAGGAAGGCGAACGCGATGCCGACGGCCATCAGTCCGAGGAACACGATCGTGCTCCTGCGCAGCTTGAGCGACGTCACCTCGGCGATCGCGCCGACGAAGCGCTCGTAGAGCCCCATCACGAGCACGAGCGTGCCGCCCGAGAGCCCGGGGACGAGGTTCGCGAGCCCCATCGCGAAACCCGTGCAGACCGCGTGCACGGGTCCGACGGGACGTTCGGTGGCGGGGACGTGGTTCGCGGAACTCGCGGTGTCGTTCATGGGGCTCGGGGGGAGAGGCTCGGCGTCGAGCGGCCGAAGGATACCCGGCACGTCGCGCGCGAACGCGCCCCCGGCCGTCACGTCGCGCGGTCGAGATCCACGCGCGGGCGCACGTGGTGGAGCCGCTTCACGATGCGCAGGACGAGGAAGGTCGCGACGACCGCGAGCCCCGCGACGAGCCCCCACCACAGTCCCGTGTATCCCACCTCCGTGCGGAGCGCGAGGTGGAGGCCGAGCGGGATGCCGACGATCCAGTAGCCGACGAAGTTGACGAGCGCCGGGACGAAGGTGTCGCCCGCGCCGCGCAGCACGCCGAGTCCGACGACCTGCGTGCCGTCGAAGAGCTGGAACGCGCCGGCGATCGGGATGAGCGTGGCGGCGACGCGGGCGATGTCGGGCTTGTCCGTGTAGAGCGCCGTGAGCAGGTCGGGCACGAGCAGGTAGGTGACGCCGCTCGCGCACATGAAGCCGACGCCGAGCACGAGCGCGCAGCGCGCCGCGAGTCGCGCCGCACCGCCGTCGCCGCGCCCCACCGCCTTGCCGACGCGCACCGAGGCCGCGCTCCCGATGCCGAGCGGCACCATGAACGACACGGCGGCGAGGTTCATCGCCACGGCGTGACCCGCCTGTTCGACGGTGCCGAACCAGCCCATCGCGATCGCGACGAACGCGAACGCGCCGAGCTCGAGGATGTTCTGCGAGCCGATGGCGACGCCGAGACGTGCCATGCGGACGAGCGGCGCGAGCGCCAGCGCCGCCCGGTCGAGCGGGAGCACGAGCGGGCGCAGGTCCTTCCAGGCCACGACGAGCAGCACGCCGAACATGAGGGCGCGGCAGAGCGTGGAGGCGAGCGCCGAGCCGCCCGCTCCCATCGCGGGCAGCCCGAAGTGACCGTGGATCAGCGCGTAGTCGAGCGCCGCGTTCGCGACGTTGGCGATCGCGACGGTCGCGACGATCGTGCCGGTCCGCTCGATAACGACGAGCGCCTGGCGCAGCACGACGAACGCCAGGCCGAGCACCACGCCCGGCACCGTGATGTCGGCGTAGAGCACGGCCGTCGAGCGCACCTCCTCGGGCTGGTCGAGCAACCGGAGCAGGACGTCCGCGAAGAGCAGCGGCGCCGACGCGACGAGCGAGAGGACCGGCACGAGCACGAACCCGCGCTGCACGCCGCGCGCGAAACCGCGCCGGTCGTCGGCTCCCGCGGCGTGCGAGAGCACCGGGTCGAGCGCCAGGAGCACGCCCATGGCGAAGGTGAACCCGATCATGAACAGCAGGCTCGCCTGCGTCACCGCCGACATGGCGAGCGCACCCTCGCCCTCGCGTCCGAAGCGGCCCACCATCGCCGTGTCGACGACGTTCATGAGCATCATCCCGAGCTGCCCGACGACGATCGGGAACGCGAGCCGCACCTGGTGGCGCAGCTCGGTGCGGAAGGTGCGCTCGGGAGCGACCCCTTGGTTCGCGATGGCCTGGGCGTCGGACACGGGGCGGAGAGGGTAGCCGCCGGGTGCCCCGGGACCCGAGGTCTAGAGGACCGCGAGTGCCCAGCTCCGGCTTCGTCCTCATCGCCGATGCGTCGTCGGGCTCGACGAGCCGTGCTCAGCGACCCTACAGGGTCGCTTCCGCCGTCTCGCCGTCGCCCTCCTTGCCTCGACGACGATGACTTCGCCTCACGACGGGACTTTCGACGACTCTAGAGGACCGCGAGTGCCCAGCTCGCGAGCACCACGCCGACCGCGAGCGCGCCTCCGCCCCACTGCACGCCGGGCGAACGCAGGTCGACGCGCGCCGCGGCGAGCGCGGTCGGCGCGCTGAGCGGAGATCCGCCGACGAAGCCGCCGACGTGCGCGCCGACGTCGGTGCGCTCGCCTCCCGTCCCGAACCACGCGAGCAGCACCCCGCCCAGCATGATCGGACCGAAGCGCCGCGCCGCTCCGATCGAGAGGCGGCGGCGGCGCAGCGACTCGACGCCGACGAGCAGGCCGAGCGCGGCGAACACGGCGGTCGACGCGCCGATCGAGAGGTGCTGTTCGCTGCGGAACACGTCGTTGAGCCAGTTCCCGAGCGCCGCGGCGACGAGGGTCGCGAGCCACGCCACCCCGCTGCCGAGGACGTGCGCGAGCAGTACGCCGAACAGGCACCCGAAGAAGAGGTTCGAGAGGACGTGCTGGAGGTCGGCGTGCAGGAACAGCGCCGTGACGATGCGCCACAGCTCGCCGGCGTCGACGGCGAACGAGTCGCCGCGCCCGAGCGAGCGCCAGTCGACGCCGAAGGTCTCGATGTTCGACAGCAGGAAGAAGAGCGCGAGGAGCGCCCCGTACCCGAAGGCGCCCGCGACGCCGCTGTCGATCGGCTCCGGCGCGGGCTCGGCGAGTCGGAGCGAGCGCTGGTCGGTGGCGTAGGCCGAAAGTTCGCGGTGCGCCGGTCCCGCCTGATCGGTCGGGACCGTGAGCACGTACCGCCGCCCCGCGCCGGGAGCCGGCGGCAGCTCGACGATCGCCCAGTCGTACCCCTGCGCCGCGAGCACGAGCGCCGCCTCGTTGCACGCGCGCCGGTCCGCGAACTGGAGGAGGCCCGTGCGCTCCGTGCGGGGGTCGTGGTCGGACATGACGGCGCCGCGCGCGGCGAGCGGGCATCTTGGGCCGCGCGGGCGGCGAGCACCACCGCCGGGACGGTGAGCGGCCCAATTCCACCGCGGGCCCCCGCCCGCCCGGGGAGATCGCGCCGAGTCGCGCGCGGTTACCGGTCGGCGCCTGGAAACTCGCGCGGAGCCGCTACCCTCCTCGGGTCCATGACACGCCTCTTCCTCCTCGACGGCACCGCGCTCGCCTTCCGCTCGCACTTCGCCTTCGCGCGCTCCGGGCTCACGACGGCGGACGGCGCGCCGACCGGCGCGACCTACGGCTTCACGATGGTGCTGCGCAAGCTCCTCGAGACGGAGAAGCCGGACCTCGTGGCGGTCGCGTTCGACACGAAGGAACCGACGTTCCGGCACGAGATGTTCGCGGACTACAAGGCGACCCGCGAACGTGCGCCCGAGGACCTGCTGGCCCAGTTCGACCTGATCCGCGACGTCGTGCGCGCCCACGGCATCGCCCTGTTCGAGCGGCCCGGCTACGAGGCCGACGACGTGATCGGCACCCTCGCGCGCGAGGGCGAGGAGGCGGGCCACGAGGTCCTCATCGTCACGGGCGACAAGGACTTCATGCAGCTCGTCGACGACCGCGTGAAGCTCTACAACGTCTTCAAGAAGGGCGAGGACGTCGTCGTCGAGGACGAGGCCGCGGTGAAGGCCAAGTTCGGCGGGACGCCGAAGCAGGTCGTCGACGTGCTCGCGATCATGGGCGACTCGTCGGACAACGTCCCGGGCGTCAAGGGCATCGGCGAGAAGGGCGCGATCAAGCTGATCGAGGACTACGGATCGATCGAGGGCGTGCTCGAGCATCTCGGGGACCTCACCCCGAAGATGCGCGAGAAGATCGAGGCGAGCCGCGACATGCTCGACCTCTCGCGCCGGCTCGTCACGATCGACACCCACGTGCCGCTCGACCCGGGGCTCGACGCGATCGGGCCCGCGACGCCCGACCGCGAGAAGCTCTCCGCGCTCTACCACAAGCTCCAGTTCCGCTCGCTGTTCGAGGAGACGGAGCGCGCGGGCGGCGGCGAGGACGAGGTCGAGCGCGACTACCGGACCGTCGCGGACCTCGACGGACTCGCCGAGATGGAGCGCGAATTGCGCAGCTCCGCGCGCTTCTCCGTCGACACCGAGACGACGAGCCTCGACGCGCTGCAGGCCGACCTCGTCGGCATCTCGTTCTCCGACCGCCCGGGTCGCGCGTGGTACGTCCCGTTCAACGCGACGCCGCCGGTCGACCCGGAGGGTGCGGCGTCGCTGCTCGAGCGCGTCCGAGGGCTGCTCACCGACTCCGAGCTCGAACGCATCGGCCAGAACAGCAAGTACGACTGGCTCGTGTTCCGCGGCCAGGGTCTCGAGCTGCCGCCGATCGACTTCGACACGCTGGTCGCGAGCTTCACGGCCGCCGGCACGCGGCGCGCGCACAACCTCGACTCGCTCTCCCTGCACTTCTTCGGCATCAAGAAGATCCCGACCAAGGACCTGATCGGCAGCGGTGCGAAGCAGATCACGATGGCGGAGGTGCCGGTCGAGCAGGTCGCGGAGTACGCCTGCGAGGACGCGGACTGCACGTTCCGGCTGGCGGACATCCTCGCGAAG
This sequence comes from Planctomycetota bacterium, assembly GCA_041398665.1. Taxonomy (GTDB): domain Bacteria; phylum Planctomycetota; class UBA1135; order UBA1135; genus Rohdeia. The sequence goes on from JAWKUH010000004.1 coordinate 246,314, forward strand.
GAGCTCGAGGACGAGGGCGTGACGCGCCTCTACTACGACCTCGAGCTGCCGCTCGTCCCCGTGCTCGAGCGCATGGAGGCCGAGGGCATCCGCCTCGACACGGACCTGCTCGAGGAGTACTCGAAGGAGCTGCAGAAGGACGTCGAGGGGATCGAGAACACGATCCACGACCTCGCGGGCGAGGTCTTCAACGTCAACTCGACCAAGGCGCTGGGCCAGATCCTGTTCGAGAAGCTGCGGATCCAGGAGCAGGCCGGCGTCAAGCGCGTCAAGAAGACGAAGACCGGCTACTCAACCGACGCGGCGACGCTGGAGGAGAACTACGGCGACGTCGAGATCGTGCAGCGGCTGTTCGAGTACCGCGAACTGACGAAGCTCAAGAGCACCTACGTCGACGCGCTGCCGCGCTACGTGAACCCGGACACGGGGCGCGTGCACCCGAGCTTCAGCCAGACGATCGCGGCGACGGGGCGGCTCGCGTGCTCCGACCCGAACCTCCAGAACATCCCGGTCCGCAGCGAGAAGGGCCGCCGCCTGCGCCGCGCGTTCGTGCCGCGCACGGAGGACGAGCACGGCGAGTGGATCTTCCTCGCGGCGGACTACAGCCAGATCGAGCTGCGGATCGTCGCGCACCTCACGGGCGACGAGAAGCTGATCGAGTCGTTCGAACAGGGCAAGGACATCCACGCCGCGACGGCGGCCGCGGTGTTCGACGTGATGCCCGAGCTGGTGACGCGCGAGATGCGCAGCCAGGCGAAGGTCATCAACTTCGGCCTGCTCTACGGCATGGGTCCGCAGCGGCTCGCGCGCGAGACCGGGATGACCGTGCCCGAGGCGAAGAAGTTCATCGAGAAGTACTTCAAGAGCTTCCCGAGCGTGAAGGGCTGGATGGAGAAGCTGCTCGAGCAGGCGCGCGAGGACGGCTACGTCGAGACCATCGGCGGGCGCAAGCGCTGGATCCCCGACCTCACGTCGCAGAACCCGCGGCAGCGCACGTTCGCGGAGAACGCGGCGATCAACACGCCGATGCAGGGCGCGGCGGCCGACATCATCAAGAAGGCGATGATCGAGGTCGACGAGCGCCTACGTTCGTCGAAGCTCGCGACGCGCATGCTGCTGCAGGTGCACGACGAACTGCTCTTC
>JAWKUH010000005.1:0-234378 GCA_041398665.1 Planctomycetota bacterium
GGCGGCGCCAAGGTCTCCGACAAGCTGAAGGTCGTCGACAACCTCCTCGAGAAGGTCGACGCGCTGATCGTCGGCGGCGGCATGGCCTACACCTTCCTGCGCGCGCAGGGCGTCGAGGTGGGCGCGAGCCTCGTGCAGGAGGACATGCTGGAGTCCGTGGCGAGGAGTCTCGCGACCGCGGAGGAGCGCGGTGTCTCGATCCTGCTCCCCGACGACCATGTGGTCGCGGACGCGTTCGCCGCGGACGCGAACGCGAAGGAGGTCGCGGGCGCGATCCCTGCGGGCTGGATGGGACTCGACGTCGGACCGAGCAGCGCGGAGCGCTTCGCGAAGGCGATCGCGTCGGCGCGCACCGTCGTGTGGAACGGTCCGATGGGCGTGTTCGAGTGGGAGCGCTTCTCGGCGGGGACGATCGCCGTCGCGCGCGCCGTCGCGGACTGCGGGGGCTACACCGTCGTCGGCGGCGGGGACTCGGTGGCCGCGGTCGAGCGCTTCGGCCTGGCCGACCGGATCGACCACATCTCGACGGGCGGCGGCGCCAGCCTCGAACTGCTCGAGGGCAAGGTGCTGCCGGGAATCGCCGCGCTCCAGGAGTCGGCGAAGCGCTGAGGGGCTCGCGCCGGGACGAATCGCCGCGATTCGTGCCGGTGCCGCGTGCGGGCGCGGATCGGGGTGCGTCGTCCGGGCTAGCCTGGGGCGGCGATGCAGCGACTCGTCCCCGTCCTCGGCCTGATCGCGCTCGTGCAGACGATCGCGGTCCCGCCTCCTCCCGGGGCGCCTCGCCGCGCGTCGGACGCGGGCGACGACGCGGAGCGGGCCCGCGCACTCCTCGCCGCGCGCTGCTTCGCCTGCCACGGACCGGACGAGCGGGCGCGCGAGGCCGAGCTGCGGCTCGACACGCGCGACGGACTTCGAGGTGTCGTCGTCCCCGGTGATGCCGCCGCGAGCGAACTCGTGGCGCGCGTGTCGGCGGCGGTGGACCGCATGCCGCCCGACGAGGCGGGCGACGCGCTCGACGCCGACGAGGTCGCGCTGCTCGTGCGCTGGATCGACGCCGGCGCGGAGCTGCGCGAGCACTGGTCGTTCCGCCCGCTCGAACGACCGGACGTGCCGACCGTCTCGGACCCCGGGTGGTGCCGCACGCCGCTCGACGCGTTCGTGCTCGCGGAGCTCGACGCGCACGGACTGCGTCCGAGTCCCGTGGCGGACCGCGCGACGTTGTTGACGCGCGTCTCGCTCGACCTCACCGGTCTCCCGCCGAGCCCCGAACGCGTCCGCGCCTTCCTCGCGGACCCGAGCGACGACGCCTACGAGCGCGTCGTCGACGAACTGCTCGCGGAACCCGCCTACGGCGAGCGCTGGGCCAGCGTCTGGCTCGACCTCGCGCGCTACGCGGACTCCGCGGGCTACGGCTCGGACCCGTTGCGCACGATCTGGCCCTGGCGTGACTGGCTCGTCGGTGCGTTGAACGAGGACGTGCCGTTCGATCGCTTCACGGAACTCGTCCTCGCCGGAGACCTGGTCGAAGGAGCCGACGACCTGACGCGCCTCGCCACCGCGTTCCACCGCAACACGCTGACGAACACGGAGGGCGGCACCGACGACGAGGAGTTCCGGATCGCGGCGGTGAAGGACCGCGTCGACACCACCATGCAGGTGTGGATGGGGCTGACGGCGGGCTGCGCCCGCTGCCACGACCACAAGTTCGACCCGATCTCGCAGCGCGAGTACTACGACCTCGTCGACCTCTTCAACCAGACGGCGGACGCCGACCTCGACGACGAGGCGCCGAAGCTCGCGACGCCGTCGCGCGCGGAGCGCGAGGTGTACGACACGGCTCTCCGCGAGGTCCGTGACGCCGAGGCTGCGCTGCAACGTCGACACGATGCGCTCGTCCCGCCGCTCGACCACGCCTTCCTGATGGCTCCGGACGTGCCGCTCGTGCCGGAGTCCGTCGCGTTCGCGTCGGGCGGTGGGGTCAGCACCGGGACCGGCGACGACGCCGCGACGATCGTCGCGCTCTCGCCGGCCGCGGCCGACACGCTGCGAGTTCGCGTGCGCTGGCCCGAGGACGTGGGGCGCGGTGCGGAGTCCGTCGGGCTCCCGGGCATCTCGTTCGGACTGCGCGCCTCCGCTTCGCCGGACCTGCCGAACGGCGGGCCGGGTCTGTCGCCCGGGAACGGCAACTTCGTGGTGAACGAATTGCACGTCCGCGCGGTCGAGCCCGGTCCGCTCGCCGCTCCGGTGCGCTACGTCACGATCCAGCTGCACGGCGAGCGACGGATCCTCAGCCTGGCCGAGGTCGAGGTCTTCTCGGGCGACGTCGACGTCGCGCGCGGTTCGCGCGCCTCCCAGTCGAGCACCGACTTCGGCGGCGCCGCGGAGCGCGCGATCGACGGTACGACGAGCGGGAAGTACGAGGACGGTTCGGTGACGCACACGCGGAACGAGCGCGACCCGTGGTTCGAGCTCGAGCTCCGCGAGCCCGCCGTCGTCGACCGGGTGGTCGTCCACAACCGGACGGACGGCGAACTCGGGAGGCGGCTCGCCGGTGCGACGATCGCGTTCTTCGACGCGAGCGGGAGACTCCTGCGACGCTCCGTGCTCGCCGGTGCGGAACGCGACCGCGCCGAACTCGTCGTCGCGCGCGACCACGAGTTGTTCCTGCAGGCTCCCTGGGCGACCGTGGAGCAGGAGGGCTGGCCCGCCACCGCGGCCGTCGACGGCGACACTGCGACGGGCTGGGGCGTCGCTCCCGGCGTGGGGCGCGACCAGGTGCTGCGCGTCCTGACGGACGACCTGCGCTGTCTCGGCGACGAGATCGACGTCGAGGTCGTGCAGACCTTCGGCGACCTGCACGTCGCCGGACGGGTCGAGTTGTTCGCCAACGGCGCGTTCACCGAGCTCGGCGTCGCCGCGCCGCAGTTCGCCGACCTCCAGGAGCGCGTCGACCCGCGCCCCTTCACCGCGCCGCTCGCCGAGGACCATCCGGTGCGACTCGTCCGGGCGTACCGCCGGGCGAGCGAGGCGCTCGCCGCGATCCCGGCGACGGAGACGCCCGTGCTCGAGGAGCTGCCGAGCTACCGGCGCCGCGACACCTTCGTCCACGTGCGCGGCGACTTCCGTTCGCCCGGCGAACCCGCGCACGCCGGCGTGCCCGACGCATTCCTGTTCGGCGACGAGCCGACGGACCGGCTCGAGCTCGCGCACTGGCTGACGGACGAGCGCAACCCGCTGACCGCGCGCGTGGCCGCCAACCGTCTGTTCGCGCGTCTTCGGCACCGGCCTCGTCACGACGGAGGAGGACTTCGGGACGATGGGGGCGGCGCCGACGAACCAGGCGCTGCTCGACCACCTGGCCTGCGCGTACCGCGACGGCGGCTGGAGCACGAAGCGCTTCCTGCGCGAACTCGTGACGAGCGCGACCTACCGCCAGGCGTCGCGCGCCGACGACGCGAGCCTCGAGCGCGATCCCGACGGGACGCTGCTCTCGCGCATGCCGCGCGTGCGTCTCGAGGCGGAGATGGTGCGCGATCGAGCGTTGGCGGCGTCGGGGCTGCTCGACCGCACGCTGGGCGGGCCGCCGGTGTACCCGCCCCAGCCCGAGGGACTGTGGCGCGCCGCGTTCAACGGTCAGCGCGACTGGCCGACGAGCACGGGCGGCGATCGGCACCGCCGCGACCTCTACACCTTCCTGCGCCGCACGATCCCGTACCCCACGCGCACCGTGTTCGACGGGACGAGTCGCGAGACGTGCACGCTGCGCCGCGTCCGCACGAACACGCCGCTGCAGGCGCTGACGCTGCTCGGCGACCCCGTCTACGTGGAGTGCGCGCAGGCGCTGGCGCGCGCCGTGCTCGCCGAGGTACCGGGCGACGACCGCGCGCGTCTCGACGCGCTGCTCGTGCGCGCGCTCGGTCGAAGCGGCACGCCGTCGGAGCTCGACGTCCTCGGGACGCTGCTCCGCGACGCGCGCGACGCCTTCGCGGAGCGCCGCGACGACGCGCTCCTGTTCGCGACCGACCCGCTCGGTCCGTTGCCCGAGGGGGCGGACGCCGTCGAGCTCGCGGCGACGACCCTCGCGGCGAACGCCGTGCTCAACCTCGACGAGTTCGTGACCAAGCCGTGATGGGCCGCATCGATCTCGGACGGCGCGCACTGCTGCGCGCGGGCGGACTCGGCTTCGGTGCGCTCGCGCTGCACGCGCTGGAGCGCAGCGCCGCCGCACCGCTCGTCCCGCGCGCGCGCAGCGTGATCTACCTGCACATGTCCGGCGCGCCGCCGCAGCAGGACCTGCTGGACCGCAAGCCCGAGCTCGAGCGGCGCGACGGCGAGACCTGTCCGATCGGACTGTTGCACGGACGGCGGCTCGCGTTCACGAAGGGACACCCGACGCTCCTCGCTCCGCGGCAACCCTACGTGCGCGCGGCGGGGACGGGTCAGTGGATCTCGAGCCTGTTGCCTCGCTTCGCCGAGGTGGCGGACCGCACCTGCATGGTGCACTCCGTCACGACCGACCAGATCAACCACGCGCCGGCGGAGCTGCTGCTGTTCACCGGCACGCCGGTGTTCGGCGGCGCGTCGATGGGGAGCTGGGTGACCTACGGACTCGGGACGGAGAACGACGAGCTGCCGGGCTACGTCGTGATGACGTCGGGGCCGAGCGACCCGACCGGCGGGAAGAGCCTGTGGGGCAGCGGCTTCCTCCCTGCGCACCTCCAGGGCGTGCGGCTGCGGTCGCGCGGCGAACCGATCCTGCACCTCGCGGATCCCGCGGGTCTCGACCGCGAGCTGCGCCGCGCGAGTCTGGACGCGGTGGGGGAGCTGAACCGCATCGCCGCCGAGCGCGAGCGCGACCCCGCGATCATTGCTCGCATCGCACAGTACGAACTCGCGTTCCGCATTCAGCGCTCCGTTCCGGAAGCCGTCGACCTCCGCAGCGAGAGCGCCGAGACGCTCGAGCTCTACGGCGCCGCGCCCGGCGAGTCGTCGTTCGCGAACCACTGTCTCGTCGCGCGCCGTCTCGTCGAGCGCGGCGTGCGCTTCGTGCACCTCTTCGACTGGGGCTGGGACGTGCACGGCACGGGGCCGGGGGACGACCTCGTGAGTGCGCTGCCCGCGAAGTGCGCCGAGGTCGATCGACCGATCGCGGCGCTGCTGCGCGACCTCGAGCGACGCGGACTGCTCGAGGAGACGTTGGTCGTGTGGGGCGGCGAGTTCGGGCGCACCGCTACGAACGAGGCGCGCGACGGTTCGACGTTCCTCGGTCGCGACCACCAGGCGGAGTGCTTCACGGTCTGGCTCGCCGGAGCCGGCGTCCGCGCGGGACATCGCCACGGCGAGAGCGACGAGTTCGGTTCGCGCGTCGCGAGCGACCCCGTCGACGTGCGCGACCTCCAGGCGACGATCCTCCACCTGCTCGGCCTCGACCCGCACCGTCTGACCTATCCCTACCGCGGTCTCGAGCAGCGGTTGATCGGTCCCGACGATGCGCCGCGCGTCGTGCGCGACGTGTTGGCCTGACGGGGTCCATGTGCGTTGCGTTCGTCCCGTGGCGCGACGGCGCCCTTCGGGCGCGGTCGCCGAGGAACACGAAGTTCACAGGGAGGCACGGAGGACACAGAGACCACGCGGCGCAGCCGAGGGCGGCGCGGGATGCTGGGAGCCGACGCGTGCCCCCGGCGACTTCGACCCGCACTCCCTTCATCGTGATCTCTGTGCCCTCTGTGCCTCCCTGTGAATCATCCGCGCGGCGCGAAGCGGCGCGCTGCGTTCCACCTGTGCGGCCGGATGGCCGCACCACGTCTCGAAGGACGCACGAGGCGCTGCGCTCGGCGCCTGCGGCGCCGATTCCACACGGGAAACACGAAGGGGACGGCAGGAAGGGACACGAAGAGCACGAAGGCGCCGCCTACGGCGGCGCTGGAGGCCGGACCCGCGGGGTCTTGCGTTCCTTCCGCGCGCTTCGCCGCCGAAGGCGGCGCTTCGTGTGCTTCGTGTGCTCCGTGGTTCCTCCGCGCGGCGCGAAGCGGCGCGCTGCGTTCCGCCGTCGCGGCGCGCTTCGTTACCTTCCGGCGCATGCAACGACCGAAGCGCGTGGGCGTCCTCACCGGGGGCGGCGACTGTCCGGGACTCAACGCGGTGGTCCGCGCCGTGACGAAGGGGCTCCTGCGGCACGAGGTCGGCGTCGTCGGCATCGAGGACGGCTTCCTCGGGCTGATCGAGGACCGGATGCGGCCGCTCGAGCGCCCCGACGTCTCCGACATCCTGACGCAGGGCGGGACGATCCTCGGCACGAGCAACCGCGCCGACCCCGTCCGTTTCCACGTCGGCGAGGACGCGAACGGCGAGCCGATCTACGAGGACCGCGTCGACTCCTGCATGCAGCACGCGGAGCGCGCCGGGCTCGACGCGCTCGTCGTCATCGGCGGCGACGGCACGATGACCTGCGCGCAGCCCTTCGCGCAGCGCGGACTGCCGATCATCGGCATCCCGAAGACCATCGACAACGACATCCACGGCACCGACCTGACCTTCGGCTTCCAGTCCGCCGTCGCCGTCGCGACCGACGCGCTCGACCGACTGCACTCCACCGCGGCGAGCCACCACCGCGTGATGCTGTGCGAGGTCATGGGGCGGAACGCCGGCTGGATCGCGCTGCACGCCGGGATCGCGTCGGGAGCCGACGTCCTGCTGCTGCCCGAGATCCCCTTCGACATCGAGCACGTGTGCGAGGTGGTGAAACGGCGAGCGACGCGCGGGCGGCGCTTCACGATCGTGTGCGTCGCCGAGGGCGCCGCGCCGGTCGGCGGCGAGAAGACGGTCCACCGTCGCGTGCTCGGTTCGCCCGAGCCCGTGCGCCTCGGCGGCGTCGCATCGCGCGTCGCCGACGACATCGAGGAGCGCACGGGCGTGTCCTCGCGCTTCGTCGTGCTCGGACACGTGCAGCGCGGGGGGACGCCGGTCGCGGCGGACCGCGTGCTCGCGACGGAGTACGGGGCGCGCGCCGTGCAGCACCTCCTCGAGGGCGCGCGCGACCGCCTGGTGGCGCTGCGCGCGGGTCGGGTGGAGGACGTGCCGATCAGCGAGCCCGCCGGTCGACAGCGCCTCGTGCCGCTGGACCACCCGCTCGTCGAGGCCGCGCGGTCCGTCTACACTTCGTTCGGCGACAGGCCGACCTCGGCGCCGCAGCACGCGGGCGCGGGCGACCGTCGCTGAAGCCGATGGAAGCTCCGCCGATCGTCCTCTCGCCGTCGCTGCTCGCCTCCGACTTCGCGCGGCTCGCCGAGGAAGTGGCACGCGCCGAAGCGGCCGGCGCGGACTGGCACCACGTCGACGTGATGGACGGCCACTTCGTGCCGAACCTCACGATCGGGCCGCCGGTCGTCGCGGCGCTCGCGAAGGTCGCGCGCATCCCGCTCGACGTGCACCTCATGATCAGCGAGCCCGTGCGCTACGCCGAGGCGTTCGCGAAGGCCGGCGCCCACGTCCTCACCTTCCACGTCGAGGCCACGGGCGACGACGGCGCGCGGGAAGCCGTCGCGGCGTACCGGGAACTCGGCGTGCCGCTGGTCGGCGTCTCGCTCAACCCCGACACCGACGTGCGGCGCGTCGAACCGCTGCTCGAGTCCGTCGACCTCGTCCTCGTGATGAGCGTGTTCCCGGGCTTCGGCGGCCAACGCTTCATGCCGGAGGTCCTCGAGAAGACGCGCCGTCTGCGCGAGATGGGGTTCCGGGGCCACGTGGAGATGGACGGCGGGCTCGACGAGGCCACGATCCCGCTCTGCGTCGAGGCGGGGGCGAACGCGCTCGTGACGGGGTCGGCCTTCTTCGGGGCGAGTGACCTCGGGGCGCGGGCCGAGCAGTTCAAGCGGCTCGCGGCGCAGGCTCGGGGCCGCTGACCCTCGCCGGGTCCTGGGCCCGTTCGCTGGTGATGCCCTCGGACGGCCCTCAGGGAGGGGGCCGACCGGGGTGCGACCCCGTTCTCGTGCCCCTGGGAGGACCTCGAGGCGCCATCACCAGCGAGCGGGGCCAGTACCGGCCCGGGTCGGGGACCCCCGGGGCCCGTGGAAGCCTCCGCGGGCTCGACATGTCGCCGAGGAGCGCTAGCCTTTCCCCTACGCGGGGCGTAGCGCCCCGGCCGAGGAGCGTGGGCACGAGGGGTGCCGGCGCGTCCGACGTCCGGGAACCGCGGTTCCGCAACCGAGAGTCACGAGCCCGAGGTCGAGCATGAAGAGTCCCAAGGACGCGCCCGAGCCCAACGAGAAGGCCAAGAGCCGGGACGAGGCCCGCGCCGCCGAGCGCGAAGGGGCCAAGAAGGGGCGGCTCGCGCGCTGGCGCTTCTCGAAGAAGAAGGACATGCCGGGCGGCCTGTGGCTCAAGTGCGAGAGCTGCAACTCGCTGATCTACCGCAAGGAGCTCGAGGAGGCAGGGCGCGTCTGTCCGACCTGCCAGTTCCACTTCACGCTGCCGGCGAAGGAGCGCATCACCGCGCTCGTCGACCCCGGGACGTTCGAGGAGCAGTTCGCCGACGTCGAGGCGCTCGACCGCCTTGAGTTCGTCGACTCCGTGCCGTACTCCGAGAAGATCGCTCGGACCGTGCAGCGGACGGGACAGAAGGAAGCGCTCGTCTGCGGGCGCGCGAAGGTCGAGGGGCGCGACTTCGTGCTCGCGATCCTCGACTTCAACTTCATGGGCGGTTCGATGGGCGAGGTCGTGGGCGAGAAGATCGCGCTGGCGTGCGACCTCGCGCGCCGCGACGGCCTCCCGCTCGTCATCTTCACGAGCTCGGGCGGCGCCCGCATGCACGAGGGCGCGCTCTCGCTGATGCAGATGGCGAAGACGTGCTCCGCGCTCGCGAGCCTGCACGACGAGGGCAACCTGTCGGTGTGCGTCATGACGCACCCCACGACGGGCGGCGTCACGGCGAGCTTCGCGTCGGTCTGCGACGTCGTGTTCGCCGAGCCCGGCGCGCTCATCGGCTTTGCCGGACCGCGCGTGATCGCGGCGACGCTCAAGCAGGAGCTCCCGAAGGGCTTCCAGCGCTCGGAGTTCCTGATCGAGAAGGGCATGCTCGACGCGATCGTCCCTCGCAGCGAACTGCGCCACACCCTGGCGCGCCTGCTCGACTACGGCGCGGGGACGCACGTCGCGAAGGCGGAGGAGGAGCACGAAGCCGCTCCTGCGCCGCGCCTGCGGACGCACGAGACCGACGGCGCGGCGACCCGTCGCGGCGCCGTCGCGCCGCGCCTGCGCGAGGGTCTGAGCGAGAACTGAGCGGCGCGACGGGACGTCGTCCGGAACCGCCGACGAGAAGCGCGCGGCCCGCCCCCCCGACGAGGTGGTGCGGGCCGCGCGAGTTCGTACGAGCGTCCGCCGCTCAGAAGTTCGGGAACGTCTCCGTGCGGAAGTCGTCGATCAGCTGCTGGACCTTCGCCGAGCCTGCGGTCTGCGGGAGCCAGTAGTTGAAGGTGTGGGCCTTCGCGTCCATCGTGCCGCGGAAGACGGTGACCGTCGTCATCGGGAGGTCGGCGACGAGCGCATCCTCGTCGCACAGCTGGAAGGCACCGGCCTGCGCGAGGTCCTTCGCGAGCTGCTTGACCCGCTGCTTCGTCACGTAGGTGAAGTCCGCCGCGTTGGACATCGGGAAGATCGGCGTGCCGCCGCTCACGCGCGAGATCGACGTCGCGCCGTTGTCGTAGACCATCAGGTGGAGGTGGTACACGCCGGTCAGCGTGTAGCCCGAGATGTCGTACATGACCACGGGCTCCTGCTGCAGCGCGTTGCAGGGCTGGACGCCGGGGCCGATGATCACGGCGGCGCCGGACTGCTGCTGCGGGGCGATGGCGAGGAACGGGGCGGCGACGAGGCCGACGAGGGCGAGGGTGCGAAGCATGGGTGTGTCCGTCGTTCGTTGTCCTGCTGGCGAGCGGCACGCGCGGGTGCGCGGCCAGGGGGGCGAAGGTACCAGGCCGCACCGTTCGCGGGTCCAGGGGCGCGCCAACGCGGGACGAACACGGGCGTGCGGGCCGACCCCGACCGGCGACTACGGAGCTTCGAGGAGCGTGCGCGCCGCGTCCACGGCCGCCTGGTCGTGGAAACCCGCGGTGTAGCGGGCGGCGGGCCAGTAGTGGAGCTCGGGGTGCGCCGGCTCCGAGGCGATGCACCGTCGGAGCAGGGCGCGCCCCGCCTCGCGGTCCGTGGGTTCGTCCGAGGTGAACAGGACGCGCCCGACGTCGAGCCACGCGCGGCACAGCTCCGTCGCGAGGAGCGGGTGGAGCGGCCCCGACTCCCGTTCCATCCGCGCGACCTCCTCGGCGAAGACGCGCGCCGTCGGCAGCGGGTGCAGCGACTCGCGCACGATGCCGGCGAGGTTCACGAGTTGGAGGCGCTGGTCCTCGGCGATCGTGAGCGGCCCCGGGACCTCGGTCCAACTTCCGTCGTCCGCCTCGACGACGCGGTCGTACGCCGCCGCGGCGACGAAACGGAACTCGCCCGTGACCCGCGCACGCGCGCGACCACCGGAGGAACGCGTCCGCAGGTAGGTGACGTCGCCCGCGGCGTCGACGAGCGCGAACTCGACGTGCGTGCCGTCCTCGTCGAGGACGGCGACGTCGACCTCGCGTTCGCCGGGCGGCCCGACGACGCGCACGGGACCGAGACGGTTCGGACGACCGGCCAGCGCGTCCACGAGGAACCGCGCGACCTGCGCCTGGTACTCGCCGTCGTGCTCGAGGAGCCCGTCCGGCGCGTGGCCCGTGCGCGGCAGGACCCAGCACTGCGCGGGACCGGCGGCGCGCTCGAACGCGGCGAGGTGTTCTACGCGGGTCGGCTCGTACTCGCCCGTGACGAACAGGATCGGACCCGTGTAGCGTGCGGCGTTGTCGCGCGGTTCGAGGCCGCCGGGCAGGACGAACCATTCGACGAGGCGCGCGGTCGCGCGACCGCCGAGCGCGCGCGTGAGCGCCGCGTGCGGACTGGCCACGTCCTCCACGACGACGGCGGCGACCTCGGGGTGTCGCGCGGCGGTGCGCAGCGCGACGATCGATCCGAGCGACGCGCCGAACAGCGCCACGCGGTCGGGGTCGACGTCGTCGCGCGCCCTGACGTGGGCGAGCACGGCCTCGGTGTCCGTGAAGAGCGCGTCGACCGAGACCTCGCCGGTGCTGCGTCCGTAGCCGCGGTAGTCGAACAGCACGACGTCGAGTCCGGCGTCGTGGAGGAACGCGAGGTAGGGGTGGTAGTAGCTGATGTTCGCCGCGTTCCCGTGGCACAGCACGACCGTGCCGTGCCGCTCGCCGACGGCGGGGACGAACCAGCCGTGCACCTCGAGGTCGTCGCCGGTCGGGAGCCGGAACTCCTCGAACGCGAGACCGAGATCGTCGGGCTCGGCGAGCCAGTCCGAACGCGGCACGAGCATCTCGCGCGACACCCGGCGCTCGAGGGACCCGCAGCCCTCAAGGACGAGCGCGAGCGCCAGCGCGAGGATCGCGCGGAGCCGCACGCGCGGCGCTACTGCCGCCGCTCGAACCGGAGCACCCACGAGTCGAAGCAGGCGTTGAACAGCCCGCCGCTGAGGCCGTCGATCGCGCTGCCGAGCGCGTTGAACCAGACGAGCGGGTGCGAGAGCGCTCCGCCGAGTTTGGTCTCGTTGAGGTGCATGAGCTGCGGGACCGGGCGACTCAGCTGGTAGTCGGAGCGCGCGCGGAAGGCGAAGCCGCGCCGCTCGATGCGCGCGCGCATCGCCTCGGCGGTCTGCGCGTTGAGTTCGCGCACCGGCACGAGCGGTCGGGTCCGCCGCCGCGCGCGCATGCCCTGCGAGCGCGGGTTGAGGTCCGCCACGATCAACGTCCCGCCGGGTGCGACGAGGTTCGTGAGTCCGTCCGTCCAGCGCTCGACGTCGGGCGAGAAGCTGACGACACCCGCGCTGATGACGACGTCGAACGGTTCGCTGCTCGGGAAGGGCGGGTCCTCGCCGAAGCCGACGCGCGCGTCGACGCTCGCGACGCCGCTCGCGCGCGCGTTCTGCTCGGCGCGCTTCACCATCTCCGGACTCGGGTCGAAGGCGGAGAGCGCGGCGCCCGTGCGCTTCGCGGCCTCGACGCCGACCCAGCCCGCGCCGCAACCGAAGTCGAGCACGCGCTCCGCGCGCGCCGGCAGTCCGAACGTGGCGACGTAGCGGCGCATCCAGCGGAAGTGCGGCCAGCTCGGGTTGCTCGGCGAGTCGTCCCAACCCGGCGCGTTCGCGTCGAACTTCTCGCGCGTCGCCTCGGGGGACAGCACGTGGCTCGTGCGCCTCAACGCGACGACGGTGCGGGCACCCTCGGCCGCGGCGGGACAGGCGGCGAGGGAGGATCCGCCGCCGTGGCTGCGCCGCAGCGTGACATCGGCGCGCGCGCGGTAGAAGGCGACGGCGTGGAGCTCGGGCCAGAGCGCCTCGCGCAGGTCGGCGAGGCGGACCCCGTCGGGCTCGCCGTCGAACACCGCGAGGACGACGCCGCGTTCGCCGACGGCGGGGAGCGCGTCGCGCACCGCGGCCCCGCGGGCCGGGACGACCACCGAGGCCGCGTCGGAGGGCAGCGCACCGGCGGCGGTGGGAGCGAAGTCCGCCGGGCTCGCTCCGAGGTCGTCGAGGATCGGGGCGAGGGACTCCGCCGAGGGCGTCGCGGGCATCGTTCGGTCGTGGGTCGCTGCGCTCGTCACGGTGGGGGCGCCGGGGTCGCCTCGACACCGGACGGGGGAGAGCGGGGGACCGCCGGGGCGCCCGCACCGTTAGCTTAGCCCAGCCGATCCACGACCCCGCCCACGCTTCGGTCGGACCGACGCGGATCGTGGACGAGGTCGCGGATCGGACGGGCTCGGTCCAAGTCCCTCCTGATCCTCCATGAGCAGCAGCACTCCCGACCGCACGAACGGCCGCAAGGTCACGACGAAGCGCCTCCTCACCATGAAGCAGGAGGGCGTGCGGATCACCGCGCTCACCGCCTACGACTACCTCATGGCCCAGCGCATCGACGCGGCCGGGGTGGACGTCGTGCTGGTCGGCGACTCCGTCGGCACCGTCGTGCAGGGCCGCGCATCGACCGTCACGGTGTCGATGGAGCACATGGTCTACCACGCGAGCATCGTGTCGCGCGCCGTGCGCCGAGCGCTCGTCGTCGGCGACCTGCCGTTCATGAGCTACCAGGTGAACTCGGACGACGCGCTGCGCAACGCGGGGCGCATGGTGCAGGAGGGCGGCGTGGAAGCGGTGAAGCTCGAGGGCGGCGAGACCGTGGCGCCGACCGTCCGTCGCATCGTCGACGCGGGCATCCCCGTGATGGGGCACGTCGGGCTCACGCCGCAGTCCATCCACAAGTTCGGCACGTACCAGGTGCGGGCGACCGAGCCGGAGGAGGCGGAGGAGGTGCGCCGCGGGGCGAAGGCGCTCGAGCAGGCCGGGGCGTTCGCGGTGGTGCTGGAGAAGGTGCCGGCCGAACTCGCGGGCGAAGTCTCCGCGTCGCTCGAGATCCCCGTCATCGGCATCGGTGCGGGGCCGAGGTGCGACGGGCAGATCCTCGTGAGCCACGACATGCTCGGGATCTACACGCGCTTCCGTCCGCGGTTCGTGCGCCGCTACGCGGAGCTCGGCGACGCCATGGGCAAGGCGTTCGAGGCGTACGCGAGCGACGTGCGTTCCGGTGAGTTCCCGAACGACGACGAGAGCTATTCCGGTGACGAGCCGGAGGGGAAGCGCTGAAGGGGGACGAGCGCGACGAGCGCGAGGTGGCGCGCGGCCTGCCGGCCGCGCGATCCACACGAATCGAACACGCACACGAAGAACACGTTAGCGCCTTCGGCGGCGGACCACACGAAGGACACGTAGCGGGCCGGGCATCCGCGGCATTGCGTCCGCGCCGCGCAGCGGTGCCTTCGTGTGGTCTCCCCGTCCTCCCCGGCTCCCTGTGATGCTGTTCCGGCGCCGAAGGCGCCGAGCGCAGCGCCTCGTGCACCTCTCGAGGCGCAGCGCGGCCTGCCGGCCGCGCGTCCACACGAATCGAAACACGAAGAACGCGAAGAACCGGAAGGCGCCGCCTTCGGCGGCGGACCACACGGAAGGAACGCAGCGACCCGCGGGGCACGTCGTGCCCCGCGGGTCCCTGCGTCTTGCGCCGCCGGAGGCGGCGCCTTCGTGCTCTTCGTGTCCTTCTGCCGTTCCCTTCGTGTTTCCTGTGTGGCCTTCGGCGCCGAAGGCGCCGCGCATCAGCCCTTCCTCTCGACCCTCGTCGTACTCACCTGCGCGGTCGGCCAGAGCACGACCTCACCGACGTTCACGTGCGGCGGGCGCGTCACGACGTAGAGGATCGCGTCGGCGACGTCGGCGGGGGTGAGGGGCGCGAAGCCTTGGTAGACCGCTCTCGCGCGCGTGGTGTCGCCCTTGAAGCGCACCTCGCTGAACTCCGTCTCGACCATCCCGGGATCGACCGTCGAGAAGCGCACGCCCTTGCCGCCCGCGTCGAGTCGCAGCCCTTCGTAGAGCGCCCGGACGGCGTGCTTCGTCGCGCAGTAGACGCCGCCGCCGGGGTAGACCTGCCGACCCGCGACGCTCCCGATGACGACGTGGTCGCCGCTGCCGCGTTCCGTCATCGCCGGCACCGTCGCGCGCGCCACGTTGAGGACGCCCTTCACGTTCGTGTCGAACATGACGTCGACGTCGCTCGACCCCGTCAGCGGAAGAGGATCGAGCCCCGACGCCATGCCCGCGTTGTTCACGACGACGTCGAACGCGCGGCCCGCGAGCGCCTGCGCCACGGCCTTCGCGTCGCGCACGTCGGCGACCGCGAAGGGGCAGCCGCCGAGCTCCTCCGAGAGCTCCGCGAGCCGCTCCTCGCGGCGCGCGAGCAGGAACGGCGTCGCACCTGCCGCGTGGAGCGCGCGCGCGGTGGCGGCGCCGATGCCGGCGGAAGCTCCGGTGACGAGGGCGAGTCGCCCGGCGAGAGGGCGCTGCGGGTCGGTGGTCGTGCTCATGGCGCGGAATCTAGCAGGGCGGACGTGCGCGAGCGTCCCGCTCCGCGCCTCCGCACCGAGATCGACGCACGGGAGCGCTTCTCGCCGCTCCTGCGTCCCGCGATACTGCCGCCATGGCGAACTTCACGATCGAGTACGAGGGCGACCTGCGCTGCCGCATGCGCCACACGTCGTCCGGCACCGAGGTCCTGACGGACGCGCCCGTCGACAACCGCGGCAAGGGACAGTCGTTCTCGCCCACCGACCTCGTCGCGTCGGCCACCGGCGCCTGCATGCTGACGATCATGGGCATCAAGGCCGCCGACCACGGCTGGGACCTCTCGGGTACGACGATGGAGGTGACGAAGCACATGGTCGCCGACCCGCAGCGTCGCATCGGCGCGATCGACGTGCGCTTCGCGCTGCCGGAGCTCGACGAGCGGGCGCGCGTCACGCTCGAGCGCTCCGCCCACACCTGTCCGGTCAAGACCAGCCTCCGCGAGGACGTCGAGGTGCGCGTGCACTTCGGCTGGGGCGAGGTCGCGCGGTGAGTCCGCGCGCGAACGCCGCGATCGCGGCGGCGCTCGCGCTGGCGGCGGCCTGGCTCTCGCTCTGGGTCGGCACGCCGAGCGGGTGGGGACCGTTCGAGGCGGTCGGGCGGCTGTTCGGCGGCGACTCGTCGCGCGCGCGTGCACGCGCGTTCGAGATCGCGCTGCTCGCGCTCGGCGCGGCGACGCAGGCGGCGGTCGTGTCGCTCGCGCGCGCCGGTGCGGCGGCGTCGGAAGCGGGCGGCGCCTTCGCCGCGTCGGCCTCGGGACTCGCGCGGCTCGCCGGGCTCGCGAACCCGCTCGTCGGAGCGCTGGGTGTCGGCGGTGCGCTGCTCGGCCACCTCGGCGCCCGTGCGCGCGGCGACGCGCGACGGGTCGCATGGGTGCTGCTCGCGCCGTCGGCCTGGCTGCTCTGGTCGCTCGCGACGGTCGACGGCGAGACGCGCACGTTCGTCCCGTGGTCGCACGGCGTGTTCGGCGACGTGTGGGACGCGCGCGCGCCGGAGCTCATGTTCGCCGCGGCCGGAGCGGTCGTCGCGCTCGCCGCCTCGTTCCTCGCCGACGCGCGCACGCGCGCGGTGCTCGGGACCTGTGCGCAGGGAGCTGCGGTCGCGGCGACGGGTTGGTTCTGCGGCATCGGCTGGCTCGCGGCTCGGCTCCTGCCCGGCGCCGGTCCCGTTCGAACCGCACTGACCGCCGCGCTGGTGGTCGTCCTCGGTGAAGCCGGACTCGCCGCGCTCACCGAGCCGGGACGACTGCCGGTGGCGGCCGTGACGGGGACGCTCGCGCTGATCGTCGCCGTCGCGCCCTTCGAGCGCTCTTGACAATTGCGCGGCGCGCGCCGCCGGTTGCTAGTCTCGTCGGTTCGCAGCGGCGGTGCGTCGCGCGCGGTGACCCATGAGCGACGGAGCGACAGGCACGGACCGGGACCTGGTCGAGTACGTGCGTGCGCGGACCCGGCTCGACGACGCCTTCCTGTCGGAGCTGAAGCGCGAGGCGCGCGCGGCCGAGATCCCCGCGATCTGGGTCGCCGAGGAGCAGGCGGTTCTGATCGCCGTCCTCCTGCGCAGCATGGGCGCGCGCCGCGTGGTCGAGGTCGGCACGCTCGCGGGATCGACCGCGATCGCGATGGCCCGAGCGCTCGAAGCGGGGGGACGCGTCGACACGATCGAGATCTCCCCGGTGCACGCGGCCTTCGCGAGGACGTGGGTCGCGCGCAGCGACGTCGCGGACCGCGTCGTCGTGCACGAGGGGGCCGCCTCCGACGTCCTTCCGGGCCTCGAGGACGGTGCGTACGACGCGATGCTCGTCGACGCCGACAAGTCGGGCTACGCCGACTACCTGGCGCACGCGCGCCGACTGCTCCGGCCGCACGGTCTCCTGCTCGTCGACAACGCCTTCGCGTTCGGCCACGTCCTCGAGGCGAACACGGCGGATCGCGACGTCGCCGCGGTGCGGTCGTTCAACGACCTCGCGGCGCGGCAGGACTGGCTCCGCGCCGTCATCGTCCCGATCGGCGACGGCATGTGGGTCGGCACGAAGGAGGCGACGTGAGCCGCACCTCCTCGGTCGTCGGAGCGTTGCGGACCGCCCACCTCCTCGTCGAGGGCGAGGACGGCCGCGCGCGGCGCGCGGAGGGCAGCGCGGTGGAACTCGCCGTCGCCGCCGCGAGGCTCGGACTGCGCGTGCTGTTCCTGTGCGGCGTCACCGAGGACGTCGACGCCGACGTGCGCAGTCCGCTCACGGCGGAGGGGCTCGACCTCGCCGCCCTGCACGTCCCGTCGGGCAACCCCGCCGCGGCCGTCCGCGAGGGCGGCGAGTGGGAGGACCCGCTCCGCATGGCGGCGCGGCGCGACGCCCTGGTCTGCACGCTCGACCTGCCGAACGCGATCGTGACGGCGGCGCTGCGCGAGGCGGGACGCGGCGACACGCTGCGCGCGGTCTGCGTCCCGTCGGCCGTCTCGACCGATCCGAGGATCCTCGCGGACTGCGACGTCCTCGTGTGCGAGCTCGCGGCGGCCGCCGCGCTCGTCGGCGGAGACGAACCCGGCGTCACGAGCCGCGGCTTCGCTCGACGCCTCGGGGCCTACGGTCCGCGCAAGGTCGTCGTGATCGATCGACGCGGAGGCGCGAGCGTCTACTTCGACGGCGAACGACTCGCTCCGGTCGACCTCGGTGCGCCGCCCGAGGGCGGCGACCGCGGCGCGACCTACGTCACGGTCTTCGCCGCGGCGCTCGTCGACGCCCTCGTGCACGGCGACCGCTCGATCCACGCGCTGGGGCGCGCGATCGCCGCCGCTTCGCTCCCGCCCGACCCGTCGGACCCCGATTTCCCGGGTCTGCCCGCCGGCGAGGCGCTCGAGGGGACCCTGGATCCGGTCGAGGACGGGGCCTGACCGAGGAAGGAGAACGATGACGTCGTCGCAGGAGGATCCGGTCGTGACGGAAGGGGCGCAGGCGCCGCCGCTCGACGACCCGTCGCTCTACTTCAACCGCGATCTCTCGCTCGTCGAGTTCAACCGCCGCGTGCTCGAGCAGGCCAAGGACGAACGCGTCCCGTCGCTCGAGCGCCTGCGCTTCCTCGCGATCTCGTCGACGAACCTCGACGAGTTCTTCGAGATCCGCGTGTCGGGGCTCAAGCAGCAGATCGAGCTCGGCGCGACGCGGCCGCCCGGCCCCGACGGCCGCTGGCCGCGCGACCTCCTGCGCGACGTGTCCGAGGCCTGTCAGAGCCTCGTGCGCGAGCAGTACCGCGTACTCAACGAGAACGTGCTGCCGAAGCTCGCGGAGCAGGGCATCGAGCTCCTCGCGCGCCCCGTGTGGGACGACCGCGTGCGCGAGTGGGTGCGCGACTTCTTCGACGCGCAGGTCGCGCCGGTGCTGACGCCGATCGGCATCGACCCGTCGCACCCGTTCCCGCAGATCCTCAACAAGAGCCTCAACTTCATCGTCGAGCTCGACGGCACCGACGCGTTCGGGCGCCGCGGCGGGATCGCCGTCGTCAACGTCCCGCGCTCGCTGCCGCGCGTGATCCCCGTGCCGGCCGACGTCGCGAGCGCGCCGCACACCTTCGTGCTGCTCTCGTCCGTCGTACACGCGCACGTCGACGAGCTCTTCACCGGCATGCAGGTGACGTCCTGCCACCAGTTCCGCGTGACCCGCAACAGCGACCTGTGGGTCGACGAGGAGGAGGTCGACGACCTGCTCCGCGCGCTCAAGGGCGAGCTGCCGCGGCGCAAGTACGGCGACGCCGTGCGCCTCGAGGTGGCCGAGAACTGTCCCGCTCGCATCGTCGCGTTCCTGCTGCGCGAGTTCCGCCTCGACGAGCGCGACCTCTACACCGTCGACGGTCCGGTCAACGTCGGACGGCTCGCGCAGATCTATCAAGCGGTGGACCGCCCCGACCTCAAGTTCCCGCCCTTCGCGCCGTCGGTGCCGCGCGGACTCGACGCGGACTCCGACACGTTCGCGACGCTGCGCGAGCGCAGCGTGGTGCTGCACCACCCCTACGAGTCGTTCGCGCCGGTGATCGAGCTGCTGCGCAAGGCGGCGCGCGACCCCTTCGTGCTCGCGATCAAGCAGGTGCTCTACCGCACGGGCAGCGACTCGGCCGTCGTCGAGGCACTGATCGACGCCGCGCAGAACGGGAAGGAGGTGACGGCGGTCGTCGAGCTCCGCGCGCGCTTCGACGAGCAGGCGAACATCGACGCGGCGACGCGGATGCAGGAGGCTGGCGTCAACGTCGTGTACGGCATCGTCGGCTACAAGACGCACGCGAAGTTGTTGCTCGTCGTCCGCCGCGAGGACGGCGTCGTGCGGCGCTACTGCCACCTCGGCACCGGCAACTACCACCCGGGCACGGCGCGTGCGTACACGGACTTCGGCCTGCTCACGAGCGACGCCGTGATCGGCGAGGACCTGCACGAGCTCTTCACCCAGCTCACCGGGCTCGGCAAGGTGCGACCGACCGAGAAGGTCGTCCAGGCGCCGTTCCACCTGCACGAGTTCGTCCTCGAGCGCATCCGCGCCGAGATCGAGAACGCGAAGGCGGGACGCGAGGCCTGGGTGCGCTGCAAGCTGAACGCCCTGACGGAGACCGCCGTCGTGCGCGAGCTCTACGCCGCTTCGCAGGCCGGGGTGGAGGTCGACCTCGTCGTGCGCGGCGCGTGCAGTCTGCGACCGGGCGTGCCCGGTGTGAGCGACAGGATCCGCGTGCGTTCGATCGTCGGGCGCTTCCTCGAGCACCACCGCGTGATCGCGTTCGCCAACGGCGGTTCGCCGGTCGTGTACCTCGGCAGCGCCGACTTCATGTCGCGGAACTTCTTCCGCCGCGTGGAGACGGTGTTCCCGGTCGAGGAGGGCGAACTCTCCGCCCGCGTCCTGCGCGAAGGACTCGAGCTCTACCTCGAGGACGACGTCAACGCCTGGAACCTGCGGACCGACGGCACGTACGCGCGCGCGGAGTCGCAGGGCGACGCGACGGTGTGCGCGCAGGAGACGCTGCTCCGCGAGCTGGCCGGCTTCGCGGAGGGGAAGACGGCGTGACGCGTCCGCGATGAACGTGGACGCGGCGGGTCACGAGCGACGCACGGGCGGACGGTTCCGCCGGTACGTCGCGCCGACCTTCCTCGTCGCGACGATCTGCGCCGCGGTGCTGTTCCGCGATCGGGTCGTCGCGCACTTCGCGTTCTTCCCGTCGCGCGGTCGTCCGTCCACGCTCGATGGCTTCGGAACGCACGTGGAGCCCGTCCGTCTTCGTACCGAGGACGGCGTGGAGCTCGCGTGCTACGTGGTGGGGGACGCCGCGTGCGACCGCGCCATCCTCCTCCTGCACGGCAACGCGGGCCACGCCGGGGCAGCGGATCCCGGCGGCCGCGGAACTGGCGTCGCTCAGAGCGCAGGTCCTCGTGCTCGAGTACCGCGGTTACGGTGAGAGCTCGGGATCGCCGACGGAGCGCGGCGTCGAACGCGATGCGCGCGCGGGTCTCGAGTGGCTCGTGCGCGAGCGCGGCGTCGCGCCCGAACGCATCCTACTCCACGGGCGTTCGCTCGGGACCGCGCTCGCCGTCCACCTCGCGAGCGACGACGGGGCCGGCGTCGAGTGCGCGGGGCTCGTGCTGGTGTCGCCGCTCGAGTCGGGCCGCGCCGCGGCGGACGCCATGGGGCTGTGGCCCGTGGCCTGGGCGTTCGGTCGGCCCTTCGACTCGATCCGCCGCATCGAGTCCGTCGCCGAGCCCGTGCTGATCGTGCACGGCACGGACGACCGCGTGCTGCCCTACGCCGGAGCGGAACGCCTCGCCGCCCGCGCGCCGAACCTCGTCGACCTCGTGACGGTCGAGGGCGCGGACCACGACGACGTGCTCGTGCGAGCGGGCCCCGAGTTCACGCGCCGGATCGGTGAACTGCTCGACCGGGTCGCGCCTCGGTGAGGTGCGCGAGTTACTGCGCTCGGCGCCTGCGGCGCCGAAGTCCACGCACTTCGACACGAAGGGAACGACAGGAAAGGACACGAAGAACACGAAGGCGCCGCTCCGCGGCGCGGACGCAGGGACCCGCAGGGCGCGACGCGCCCTGCGGGTCCCTGCGTTCCCTCGGTGTGGTTCGCCGCCGAAGGCGGCGCCTTCCGGTTCTTCGCCTTCTTCGTGTTTCGATTCGCGTGGCCCGAAGGGCCACGCTGCGTTCCCCGCGCGGCGCAAGGCGGCGCGCTGCGTTTCCCCACGCGACCGAAGGTCGCGTACGCCTTCCTGCACGGCGCGCGCGCTCAGCCGCTCTCGCCCAACCGCAGCTTCACCCCGACGTCGGCGAACGCCTCCACCTCCGCCTCGAGGTCGGCCCGCAGGAGCGGCGAGCGATCGAGTTGGGCCGGCTCGAAGGTGAGCGTCCACTCCTCGCCCTTGTCGTCGCAGCCGAGGCGCGCGCGCGGGACGGGAGCACCGCCGCGACCGCGGCAGAGGTCGACGGCGAGACGCAGGAGGAGCGCGAGGCGCAGCGCGGCCTTCACCCGGCCCGGCGCCTTCTGCTTCACGAGGTCGACGTCGAGTCGCCGACGGTGCAACAGCACGAGCAACGAGAGCAGGTCCTGGTCGCCCTCGCTGAAGCCCGCGAGGTGGCTCTCACCGATCAGGTACGCGCCGTGCCGGTGGTAGCCGCCGTAGCGCACAGCCTGTCCGACCTCGTGCAACCGCGCGGCCCACGAGAGGAAGCGCGACTCCTCCTCCCCGAGCTTGAGCGCTCCCGCCACGTCCTCGAACAGACGACGCGCCGCTCGCTCGACGCGGCGCGCCTGCGCGAGGTCGACGGCGTAGCGCTGCTCCATGCGCGCCACGGTGTGCTCGCGCAGGTCGTCGTGCTTGAGACGACCCATGAGGTCGTAGAGCAGCCCCTCGCGCATCGCGCCCCAGGTCGGCTGCATGCGGTCGAGCCCGAGCTCCGCGAAGATGCCGGACAGCACGGCGAGTCCGCCCGCCAACACCGGCTTACGGTCCTCCGAGAGTCCCGGCAGGTCGAGCTTGTTCGCGTTGCCCGCGTCGATCACCGCGCGCTCGAGCTTCTCGAGCCCGCCCGCGTCGATGCCTCCCTTCGACCAGCCGCTCTCGCGCAGGATCCGCTCGATCGCGCGGATCGTCCCCGAGCTGCCGATCGCGACGTCGAAGCCGTGGTCGACGTAGCCCTTCTTCACGGCGAAGGTCTCGCGGCGCGCCTTGACGACGGCCTTCGCGTACGTCCCGGCGTCGATCTTCCCGCCCGCGAAGTACGTCGTCGAGAACGCGACGCAGCCCATGGCGAGGCTGTTCGCGAACACGATGTCGAAGCCGCGGCCCAGGATCATCTCCGTACTGCCGCCGCCGATGTCGACGACCAGCCGCGGCTCGCCGTCGGACGCCGTGGCGTGCGCGACGCCGAGGTAGATGAGGCGCGCCTCCTCGAGGCCGGGGAGGACCTCGATGGCGTGACCCAGGGACGCCTCGGCGCGCTCGATGAACTCGCGCGCGTTCCTCGCGCGCCGCAGCGTGTTCGTGCCGACGATGCGCAGCCGGTCCGGCTCGATCCCGCGCAGGCGCTCGCCCATGCGTTCGAGGCAGGCCAGCGCGCGCTGCTGCGTCTCCTCGTCGAGCCGCCGGTCCGGTCCGAGGCCGGCGCCCAGGCGCACCGGTTCGCGCAGGCGGTCGATCACGACGACCTGCTCGTCCACGAGTCGGGCGAGGATCAGGTGGAACGAGTTCGACCCCAGGTCGAGTGCGCCGATCAGGGAGGAGTCGGTGTCGCGCGCGTGGTCGGGGGGAGGCATCGCCGGGCCGGAGGCTACTACAATGCCTCGCGATGACGGCCAAGCGCGGAGCGAAGGGAGCGGGCGGCGACGGAGCCGATGCCGCTCGGGGGAAGGACGTCGGGGCGGACCCGGTCGACGAGGCGGAGGGCTTCGACGAGCGGCTCGCGCGACTCGAGGGCATCGTCGCCGAACTCGAGTCGGGCGATCTCGGCCTCGAGGCGTCGATCGAGAAGTACACGCAGGGCATCGCGCTGCTCGAGCGCTGCCACTCCGTGCTGTCCGCGCACAGGAAGCGCGTGGAGGAGCTGACGCGCGACGCCGAGCGCCGCCTCGTCGACCTCGACGACGATCCCGACTTCGCGGACGAGGACGCGGAGTGACGAGCGCGTCCCGGCGCGACACGGCGGTGGACGGAGTGCGTTGGCTCGACGAGGCGGCGCGCGCGATCGACACGCGCCTGCACGAGCTTCTGCCGCTCGAGAGCGTGCGTCCGCAGAAGCTGCACCGCGCGATGCGGCACTCGGTCCTCGCCGGTGGCAAGCGCATCCGGCCCGCGCTCGTGCTCGCGATCGCCGAGGGACTCGGCGCGCGCCGCGAGGACGCGCTCGACGCGGGCTGCGCCGTCGAGTTCGTGCACACCTACAGCCTCGTGCACGACGACCTGCCGGCGATGGACGACGACGAGTTGCGCCGCGGGCGCCCGACGTGCCACGTCGTGTTCGGCGAAGCCACGGCGATCCTCGTCGGCGACGCGCTGCTGACCTTCGCGTTCGAGGTGCTGGCCGGGACGCCGCGCGCGGCGGACGCCGTGCGCGAACTCGCGGTCGGCGCGGGCTCGCTCGGCATGGTGGGCGGTCAGGAGATCGACATGGACCCGGGCGCGCGGCTCCACGGCGAAGCGGGCGTCGAAGAGGTGCACCGCATGAAGACCGCGGCGTTGATGGGGGCGAGCGCGGCGCTCGGCGCGGTCGCGGCGGGAGCGGACGCGGGCACCGTCGGACGCGCGCGTCGCTTCGGCACCGACCTCGGTCTCGCGTTCCAGGCCGTCGACGACGTACTCGACGTGACGGAGGACGCGGCGACGCTCGGCAAGACGCCGGGCAAGGACGCGAGGCTCGACCGCGACAGCCTGGTCGGCACGCTGGGGCTCGACGCCGCGCGCGAGCGCGCGGTAGAGCTCGGTCGAGCCGCGTCCGCATCGCTCGACGCGATCGGTCTCGCGCACCCCGCGGCGGCGCGGGCGATCCTCGAACGCGTGCTGGAGCGGAGGAGCTAGGGGCCCGTCGGGGGCCTCGCTCCGAACCCGATCGGGGCTCCACGCGCCCGCCCGGTGCTGCCGATGAGGCCGCCGTGGCGGCGCGCGCGACGGAGCGACTCGGAGAGGGACGGGTCCGGTTCGGCGCCGTCCCGATGCCGAAGGAACTCCGCCGCGAGGTCCTCGCGGCGACGAGGGAACGCGACACGGAACTGCGGGGGCTGGCCCGCCGACAGCGCCGACCGAAGCGCATCGACCTCGGCAACGGCGTCGCGCTGATGCTGCTCACCAACGGTGTGCTCGTGGACGACGTCCTCGACGTCCTGCTCTTCGTCGCCGCGGGCGTCGCGACGGGACTCCTGTGGGGCGCCCTGCGGGCCGGAGCGATCCGCGCCGGGACCGTCGCGGGCGCCGTCCAGATCGGCGTGGCGTCGATCGGTCTCGCCCGCCACTCCGCGGACGGGCTCGGGACCATCTGGTCGACGGCGCTGCTCTTCGGGACGGCGTTCGCGGCGCTCCTCGGCTCGCAGATGGGGTTCGAGCGCGAGATGCGGCGGCTCGGCTGACGCGCCGCGTCGGAGGGCGAGTCCGGCCGGGATCCCTCGCGCGGACGAGCGGGCCGCGGTCCGGGACAGGGCGGACGGCGCCGCTCTCGGCCGCCGGACAGGGGTTTATGATCCCTCCCATGCCCGATCCCGCCCCGAAGGGCTCCGGAGCCGACCCCGGAGCCGAGGCCGTGACGCGCGCGCTCCTCGACCGCGTGGGCTCGCCCGCCGAGCTGAAGGCGCTGCCGCTCGAGGACCTGCCGCGCCTGTGCGAGGAGATCCGCGCCTTCCTGCTCGACACGGTGCAGGCCACCGGCGGCCACCTCGGGAGCAACCTCGGCGTGGTCGAGATGACCGTCGCGCTGCACCGCGTGTACGACTTCGCGCGCGACCGGATCGTGTTCGACACGTCGCACCAGAGCTACGTGCACAAGATCCTGACGGGTCGCAGGGATCGCTTCGACTCGCTGCGACAGACCGACGGGCTCTGCGGCTTCACGCATCCCCACGAGTCGCCGAGCTACGACATGTTCCACCTGGGCCACGCCGGGACGAGCGTGTCGCTCGGCGTCGGCATGGCGATCGCGGCGGCGTCCCAGCACCCCGACGTCGAGCCGGGCCGCCGGCCCGAGGCCGTCGCCGTGATCGGTGACTCCGCGCTGGGCGCAGGTGTCGCCTTCGAGGCGCTCAACCACGCGGGCTCGCGCGGCGAGAAGCTCCTCGTCGTCCTCAACGACAACGAGTGGTCGATCAGCCAGTCGGTCGGCGCGCTCGCGAAGTACCTCTCGCGCATCCGCACGAACAAGACGCTCGTGCGCGCGCGCCAGGAGATCGGCAACCTCGTCGCCTCGATCCCTGTGATCGGCGACAAGGTGGAGCGCACGCTCGACCAGGTGCGCGAGGTGCTGCGCCACGCCGTCATCTCGGGGCACGTCTTCGAGGAGCTCGGCGTACGCTACGTCGGGCCGCTCGACGGGCACGACGTGCAGCTGCTCGTCGAACAGCTCGAGAAGATCCGCCAGCTCGACGGCTGCGTCCTGCTGCACACGCTGACGCACAAGGGCAAGGGACACCCCGACGCGCCGGAGCACCCCGAACGCGTGCACGCCGCCAAGCCGCCGAAGTCGATCGTGAAGCCCGCGCCGGCGCAGGCGCGCTACACGCAGGAGTCCGAGAAGGTCCTGGCCTGCGAGGACCGGCGCAGCGGCACGTGCCTCGACGCCGGACCGGCCTACACCGCGGCGTTCGGCGAAGCAGCGCTCGAGAGTGCGCGCCGCGACCTGCGCGTGCACGCCATCACGGCGGGCATGCCGAGCGGCACCGGCCTCACGAAGTTCGCGGAGGAGTTCCCGACGCGCTTCCACGACGTCGGCATCACGGAACAGCACGGCGTCGCGATGGCGGCCGGTATGGCGAAGGGCGGGCTGCGTCCGCTCGTCACGATCTACTCGACGTTCCTCCAGCGCGCCTACGACCAGGTCTTCCAGGAGGTCGCGCTCCAGAACCTGCCCGTCGCGTTCGCGATGGACCGGGCGGGGCTCGTCGGCCAGGACGGCCCGACGCACAACGGCGTGTTCGACATCGCGATCCTGCGCACGCTGCCCAACTTCGTGCTGTGCGCGCCGCGCGACGCGACGGACATGCGCCGCATGATCCGTTTCGCACTCGAGCACGACGGGCCGGTCGGCGTGCGCTACCCGCGCGCGTCGTGTCCCGGCCGCGAGCGCATCCCCGAGAGCGAACGCGCACCGATGGTGCCTGGCAAGGCCGAGGTGCTGCTCGAGGGCGACGAACTCGTCGTCTGGGCCTACGGCGCGCTCGTGCCCGAGGCGCTCCTCGCCGCCGAACGCCTGCGCGAGCGCGG
Source organism: Planctomycetota bacterium (assembly GCA_041398665.1). GTDB lineage: Bacteria > Planctomycetota > UBA1135 > UBA1135 > Rohdeia. The sequence goes on from JAWKUH010000005.1 coordinate 26,468, forward strand.
GATCCAGATCGGCGTCGTCGACGCGCGCTTCGCGAAGCCGCTCGACGAGGACCTGCTCGCCGACCACGTGCGGCGCTTCAAGCACCTCGTCACGCTCGAGGAGCACCAGCGCGCGGGCGGCTTCGGTTCCGCCGTGCTCGAAGCGGCGAGCCGCCTCCCCGAGCGGCGCTGCAACATCCGCGTGCTCGGCGTGCCCGACGCGTACCAGGAGCACTGCACGCAGCGCGAGGAGCAGCTGGCCCGCTGCGGCATCGACGCCGCCGGGCTCGAACGCACCGTGACGTCGCTGCTCCGGCGCGTGCCGCAGTCGTGAGCCCCAACCGCTTCGCCACGGCCACGGTGTCGACCGGCGACGCGCCGATCGAGCGCACGAAGGTGGTCGTGTTCGTGCACACGGGCAAGGCCGCGGCCTCGGCGCTCCTCGGCGAGCTCGTTCCGTGGCTCGAGGAACGCTTCCGCGCGGTCCAGGTCGAGCTCGACGTGTGGCGCTACTGCCAGGAGCGCGAGCGGCGCATCGCCGAGGGCGAGGGCGATCTCGAGGTCCCCGGACTCGTCGTCGTGCTCGGCGGCGACGGCGCGATGCTGATGGCGGTGCGCGCGTTCGCCGCGACGCCGGTGCCGACGCTCGGCATCAACTTCGGTCGCGTCGGGTTCCTCGCGTCGACGCCGCAGACGCGCTGGCGCGACGTGCTCGAGGGCGTGCTCGAGGGACGCGGCGTGATCGAGCCGCGCATGCGGCTCGCCGTCGAGGTGCTCTCGAGCGGCGAGCGCGGCATCGCGCTCAACGAGGCCGTGGTGTCGCGCGAGCCGGAGGACGCGATGGTGAGCATGTCGCTGCACGTCGGCGAGCTGCTCGTCACGAACTACCGCGCGGACGGACTCATCGTGAGCACGCCGTCGGGGTCGACCGCGTACTCGCTCTCGGCGGGTGGACCGATCCTCGCGCCGAACATGCTCGGCACGGTGGTGACGCCGATCTGTTCGCAGTCCCTCGCGAACCGGCCGATCGTGCTGCACCCCGAGGCGAGCCTCTCCGTGCGCGTCGCCGAGGCCGAGCGTCCGGCCGACGTGATCCTCGACGGGCGCAAGTTCGCGCGGCTCGCGGTGGGCGAGACGCTCTCGATCGCGCGTCACCCCGACACGTTCCCGCTGCTCACCATGCCCGACCTCGATCCCTATCGCCGCCTGCGCGAGCGCCTGGGTTGGAGGGGCGGACTCGGTGACGGCGACGCGTCGAGCTGAGCGTGCCCGCGCGTCCGACGGATCGCCGTCGGTCAGCGCGGCGCGCGGCGGACCTTGACCGTGCCGACCGCGAGCAGCACGAGCGCGGCGACGCACGCCATCGTGCCGGCGGGGGCGAGGGCGAGGTCGAGCCCGAGGAGGGACGGGCCGAAGGCGGCCGCGAAGTAGCCCGCGACGACCGCGAGCGCCGCGAGCGCGAGGCTCCAGAGGAAGCGACCCTGGATCGTGGCCGAGAGGTGGCGCGCAGCGGCGCTCGGGCAGGCGAACAGCGCGACGACGAGGATCGAGCCCATGGAGTCGAACGACGCCACGGCCGCGGCGGACACCGCGGCGTAGGTCGCGAACTCGAGCAGGCGCGGACGCAGGCCCGAGGTGCGCGCGAAGCCGCGGTCGAAGGCCGCCGCCACGAGCTCCTTGCGGAAGAGCAGGAGCAGCGGGACGACGAGCACGGTGACGGCGGCGACGGCGCGCGTCGCGGGGGGCAGGCTCCTCCACAGGTCGACCGGACCCGAACCGCTCGGCGGGAACCAGATCAGCGTCGGCAGGTGTCCGGTCAGGACGTGGTGCACCGACAGCTCGACGTTCTCGAGGTCGAACGCGTGGATCATGACGACGCCGGCGGCGAAGAGCGTCGCGAAGGTCGCGCCGAGCGCGGCTCCCGCCTCGACCCGCGCGCGGTTGCGCAGCCACTCGACGGAGCGCGCCGTCACGAGTCCCGCGACGACGCCGCCCACGAGCATCGGCCCCGGCTCGACGGCACCGGCGAAGACGTAGCCCGCGACGAGGCCGGGCACGACGGAGTGCGAGAGCGCGTCCGCCATCATCGTCGTTCGGTGCAGCGCGAGCAGGTTGCCGAGCGCGGCGCACAGACACCCCGACACGAGCGCGGTCGCGAGCGGCACGAGGTCGACGACGATCCAGGCGGAGGAACTCACGCAGCACCTCCCGCGCCCGTCGCGAGGTACCAACGACCCTCGCGTCGGACGGCGCGACCCTCGCGCTCGAGGTCGCGAAGCGCCGCGAGTTCGCTGCCGACGAAGGCGGCCTCGCCGACGCCGTCCGCGCGTCGCGCGAGTTCGGACGCCAGACCGCGCGCCCGACGCGCGCGGCGGGAACGTGCCTCGTGGAACGAACGCACGACGAGCCCGCGACGCGGCGCGCCGATCGCGCTCAGGAGGAACGCTCCGCCGGTCGTGAGGATGATGACGGCGCCGGCCGGTGCGTCGGCGACGGCGAAGCTGACGGCGGAGCCGACGTGCGCCGCCCCGCCGCCGAGGAGCGCGGACACGAGCAGGACCGTCCCGAAGCCCGCGGGCCCTCCGCGCGCGGCGGGACAGCGCGTCGTGGAAGGACCGCACGACGAGCACCGCGCCGACGACGGGCAGCGCGGAGACCGTGACCGCGAAGACGAGCGCGAGCAGCACCCGGTCGAGGAGGGCGACGCGCACCCCGGTGACGCGCGCGTGCACCTCGTCGAAGGCGATCGTCGTGAGGTCGTGCCGCGTGACGAGCACGACGAGCAGACACGCGACGGCGACGGCGGCGAGCCACAGGAGGTCGCTCGCGCGGGCCGTCGCGACCTGTCCGAACAGGAGGTGGTCGAGACCGCCGGAGTTCGGGACGTGCAGACCCTGCACCAGGCTCAGGAGCACGATGCCGAGACCGAACGCGCCGGAGAGCGCGGTGCTCGTGGCGGCGTCGACCGGGATGCCGTCCCGGTCGCGCAGGCGCGCGAGCACGAACAGCGCCGCCGTCGCGGAGAGCGCCGCGCCGAGCATGGTCGCCGCGGGATGCCGTCCGTCGAGGCCGAGCCACGACGCGACGGCGAAGACGCCGACGACGCCGGGGAGCGTCGCGTGACCGATCGCGTCGGTGACGAGCGAGCGACCGCGCAGGACCGCGAATGCACCGACGAGGCCCGCCGTCGCGCCGAGCAGCGCGGCGGAGGCCGACACGATCGCCGACGTCGTGCCGCCGGAGAACGCGAGCGCGCGCAGGAAGTCGTCGATGCCTCCGCCGGCGAGAGCTTCCGATTCGCTCATCGCGCGTCGGCTCCGCCCTCGGGCGCGACGCCGGCGTAGGCCGCGCGGAACGCGTCGCTCGCGAGCACCTGCGACGTCGGGCCCTGCGCGAGGACGCCGCCGCGCACGAGGACGACCTCGTCGAACGCGCGGCGCACCGCCTCGATGTCGTGCACGACGCACACGACGGTGCGGCCGGAGTCGGCGAGCTGGCGCAGGACGGCCTCGACCTCGAGGCGCGACGCCGCGTCGAGCCCGCTCTCCGGTTCGTCGAGCAGGTAGAGGTCGGCCTCGCTCGCGAGGGCGCGCGCCAGGAAGACGCGCTGTTGCTGGCCGCCGGAGAGCTCGCCGATCTGCGCGTCGGCGAAGGCCTCGAGGTCGACGCGCCGGAGTGCGGACCGCGCGGCCTCGCGGTGCTCGCGCGTGATCCGACCGAGCCAACCGATGCGCGGGTAGCGCCCCATCAGGACGACGTCGAGCGCGGTCACGGGGAAGTCCCACTCGACGCTCTCGCGCTGCGGCACGTAGGCCACGCGCTTGCGCACGCGCGCGAGCGGACGACCGAAGAAGGTGACGAGCCCGACGACATCGGGCAGCAGACCGAGACAGGCCTTGAGCAGCGTGCTCTTGCCAGCTCCGTTCGGTCCGACGATCGCGATCGTGCGCCCGGCCTCGCACGCGAGGTCGACGTCCGAGATCACCACGCCGCGTCCGTACCCGGCCGAGAGGCCGCGGACGACGAGGGGCGGGTGCGGCCCGGGTCCGAGGCGCTCGTCCGGGTCGGGGTCGCGCGAGAAACCGATCATCGCGGGGGAGCGACGAGCCTACCGAAGTGCCCGCGCTCCGGCGCCGAACCTCCCAGGGCTCGCACGATCGTCGTCGCGTTGTGGTCGAGCATGCCCAGGTAGGTGCCCTCGAACGTGTCCGCGGGGCCGAGCGAGTCCGAGAGGAGCGACCCGCCGATCCGCACGTCGTGCCCCGCCCGCCGCGAGGCGTCGAGGAGCGCCTCGAGTCCGCGGGTCGAGACGCTCGTCTCGACGAAGACGGCGGGGACGGAGCGTTCGACGATCAGGTCGACGAGTTCCTGGACGTGGCGCACGCCGGCCTCGGACTCCGTCGAGATGCCCTGGATCGAGGCGACCTCGATGCCGTAGCGGCGCGCGAAGTAGTTGAACGCGTCGTGGGCGGTGACGAGGACGCGCGCGTCGTGCGGGACGGTGCGGACGGCTGCCTCGGTGGAGGCGTCGATCTCGACGAGCTCGCGGTGGAGCGTCTCGAGCCGCTCGTCCATCTCGCGGCGCGCCTCCGGGACGAGGGCGACGAGGCGGTCGCGGATCTCGTCGACGACGAGCGAGAAGAGCTGCGGGTCCATCCACACGTGCGGGTCGTAGGTGCCGCCGATGCTCGCGTCGGCGGGGATCAACCGCTCGCGCGGGATCGCGTCCGTGACGACGGCGAGCCGACGACCGCCGCGCCGCAGCGCGTCGAAGGTGAAGCGCATCTGCGCCTCGAGGTGCAGCCCGTGCACGAGCACGAGGTCGGCCTCGTACATGTCGAGGACGTCGGCGCGCGTCGCCTGGTGCGTGTGCGGGTCGACGCCGGGCCCGAAGATCTGGCGCACCTCGACGGCGTCCCCGCCGATGGTGCGTGCGACGTCGGCGATGTGGCCCGTCGTCGCCACGACGATCGGCTTCGCGTCCGCCGCGCGCGGCGAGCCGGAGCAGGAAGGGAGGAGGAGGGCCAGGAACAGGAGAAGGAGCAGGCGGAGCGGCGCGGGTCTGCGCTGGCGCCTTCGGCGCCGAAGGGGGATCACGGAGCACACGGAGCACACGAAGGACGAGAGGGCGCGCGCGGCGTCCGGCGCGCGGCGAGCGGGGCGTCGCGTGGGGACTGCGCCATCGGGCGCTGCCTTCGTGTGCCTCGTGTGCTTCGTGGTTCCCGCAGGGCCCGAAGGGCCCTGCTGTACGGCGTCAGCGCGTCGTGCGAGCACCCGCGATCACACCGTCCGCGATGGCGCCGTCCTCCATGTGGACGGTGCGCGCGCAGCGCTCCGCGACCTTCTCGTCGTGCGTGACCATGAGCAGCGAGAGGCCGCGGGTCTCCTGCTCGCGGAAGAGGAGCTCGAGGACCTGCGCTCCGGTCGCGCGGTCGAGGTTGCCCGTCGGCTCGTCCGCGATGAGGAGCGGCGGGTCGTGGAACAGCGCGCGGGCCAGCGCGACGCGCTGGCGCTCGCCGCCCGAGAGCTGTTCGGGGCGGTGCTCGAGGCGCTCGCCCATGCCGAAGCTCTCGAGCATCCCCGTCGCGCGCGCGCGCAGCGCCTTGCGCTCGCGACGATACGCGCCGCGGCCCAGCCGGATCATCGACGGAAGCAGCACGTTCTCGACGGCGTCGAGCTCGGGGAGCAGGTGGTAGAACTGGAACACGAAGCCGATGTCGCTGTTGCGCAGCTTCGCGCGCTCGACCAGCGACAGCTTCCACACGTCCGTGCCGCGCATGCGCACGGTGCCGGAGTCCGGCCGCTCGAGCAGGCCGAGGACGTGGAGCAACGTGCTCTTGCCGGCGCCCGAGGAGCCGAGCAGCGCGCAGCTCTCGCCGCGCGGCAGGTCGAGGTCGACGCCGTGCAGGATCTCGAGTCGTCGCTCGCCGATCGCGAACGACTTCACGACACCGCGCGCCTCGAGGATGACGTCGTCGCCGTGCTTCGCGCTCATTGGTGCCTCAGGGCGACGAGGGGGTCGACGCGCGACGCGCGCCAGGCGGGGATCGCCGCGAACAGCAGCGTCGAGAAGAACGCGCCGCCCGCGATCCACAGCACGGACGAGAGGTGCACGTTCGCCGGGATCTCGTCGAAGTAGTAGACCTCGCGGTTGAAGATCGTGACGCCGAGCAGGTCGCTCAGCCACAGCTCGATGTCGTTGATGTAGCGCGCCCCCAGGATGCCGGCGGCGACGCCGAAGCCCGTGCCGAGCACCGCGTTCCACAGCCCGATCAGGAGGAACGTCGCGAGGATCCCGCGCGGCGTCGCGCCGACCGACGCGAGGATGCCGATGTCGCGGCGCTTCTCCGTCACCATCATCGTGAGGATCGAGAAGAGGGTGAAGCCCGACACGAGCAGGATCAGGCTCAACATGATCGCCATGAGCACGCGCTCGTTCTCGATCGCGCCGATCAGGTTCGAGCGGTAGTCCTCCCAGGTCCGCACCTGACCGCGCGCGGGGACGAGCGTGCCCGTCTCGTCGGGGTAGCCGGCGAGCAGACCCTCCTCGAAGAGTCGCTGCGTCAGGTCGGCCTTGAGCGCCTTGCCGTAGAGGTCGTAGTCCTTCGTCGCGACGAGGATCTCGCTGTACTCCTGCAGTCCGCCGAGCAGGTCCTCGAGGTCGGCGCGCGGCAGGTAGATGCGCTCGCCGTCGATGGAGTTCGCGCCGGTGCGGAACGAGCCGGCCACGACGAAGCGGCGGTTCGCCGTCGCGGGCACCTCGCCCTCGCCGGGGATGATCGTCGTGATCTGCAACTCGTCGCCGCGTCGCACGTCGAGGCGCGCCATCAACTGGTCGCCGAGGACGACGGCGGTCGCGGGCCGGCCGTCGGTGCGGTAGTGCTTGGGCCGCAGGAACGGCAGCAGCGGCTCCTGCACCTTGAACCCGAGCAGCGGCTTGCGGTCGAGCGCGTCGAACAGGTCCGTCGTCGAGAACTCGTCGACCCAACGTCCGTGCGGTCGACCCGCCGTCGACTCCGGCGGGAGACCGAGCGCCGCGAGCACCGGCGCCGCCGCGGACTCGGCGAGGAGGTAGGGCGTGCGCACCTCGACGCCGACGAGTTGGATCGCGGAGAAGTCGCCGAGCGAGCTCTGCATCAGGAGCCGCATCTGGCGCGTGTCGCCGCCGGCCTGGCCGTACCACAGGAGGCGCGGCGACGCGCCGACCACGCGGTCGTCCTTCCCGATCGACTCCAGCACCAGTGCGGAGTCCCGCGCGGGGTCGCTGTCCTGCTCCCTGCCGCCGATGCCCTGCATCGGCGTGACCGCGAGGTCGGAGAGGTCGCCCCGGAGCATGGCTTTGCTCTGGTCGAGGAACCCCGACATGATCGACAGGATCAGGATCAGCGCCGCGACGGCGACGAAGATGCCGCCGACGCCGATCCAGTTCGTGCGGCGCGTCAGGAGATAGCGCCAGGAGAGGAAGTAGCGGTACACGCTGCGCTCACGCCCGAGGCGCGGCGTCCTCCTCCGTCGGCGCTGCGGCGCCCTCGCCGCTCTCGTCGGTCTGCTGCCGGTGCGGACGCATCGCCGGGAAGAGCAGCACGTCGCGGATCGACGGCTGGTCGCACAGCACCATCACGAGGCGGTCGATGCCGATGCCGAGGCCCGCGGTCGGCGGCATGCCGTACTCGAGCGCCTGGACGTAGTCGACGTCGACCTCGCCCGGAGCCTCGGGATCCTTGCTCGCGACCTGTTCCTCGAAGCGGCGGTGCTGCTCGGCGGGGTCGTTGAGCTCGCTGAAGCCGTTGCCGAGCTCCATGCCGGCGACGAACAGCTCGAGCCGCTCCGCCACGCGCGGGTCGTCGGGCGACGCCTTCGAGAGCGGACTGATCTCGATGGGGTAGTCGACGACGAAGATCGGGCCGGTGAGGTGCTTCTCGACCGTGGCCTCGTAGACGTCGTTGGCGAGCTTGAAGTACGCGGAACCACCCTGCTCGGCGGCGGCGATCAGCCCGCGGTCGAGCTCGAGTTCCCTCGCCTTCGCGATCACCGCGGGCCGGTCGTGGAAGTCGCAGCCCGCGTGCTCGGCGAAGAGGTCCATGTACTTCCTGCGCGGGAAGGGCGCGGTGAGGTCGTAGGACACGTCGCCGTAGGTGATCTTCCCGGTGCCGTGGAGTTCCTGCGCGAGTCCCGACACGATCCGCTCGAAGATCTCGATCATGCGGCGGTAGTCGGCCTGGGCCTCGTACAGCTCGAGCATCGTGAACTCGGGGTTGTGGCGCAGCGACAAGCCCTCGTTGCGGAAGTTGCGGCTGAACTCGAACACGCGCTCGAGGCCGCCGACGATGCAGCGCTTGAGGTAGAGCTCCGGCGCGATGCGCAGGAACAGGTCCATGCCCAGCGCGTTGTGGTGCGTCACGAAGGGGCGCGCCGCCGCGCCGCCCGCGATGGGGTGCAGCGTCGGCGTCTCGACCTCGAGGTAGCCCTCGTCCTCGAGGTAGCGGCGGATCCACGACAGCACCTTCGCGCGCTTCACGAAGACGTCGGCGACGCCCTCGCTCGACCACAGGTCGACGTAGCGGCGGCGGTAGCGGATCTCCTTGTCCGCGAGGCCGTGCCACTTCTCGGGCGGCGGCGCGACGCTCTTCGCGAGCAGCGCCACCTCGGTCGCCCACACCGTCGGCTCGCCCTTCTGCGTGAAGCCGACCTCGCCGGTGATGCCGACGAGATCGCCGCCGTCGAGGAGCTTGCGGTCGGGCCACCACGCCTCGAGGCGGCCCTTCTGCATGGCGACCTGCACGGTGCCGCTTCGGTCGCGGACCGGTGCGAAGACGAGCTTGCCGAAGTCGCGGAGCGACAACAGGCGGCCGGCGATCGTCACGGTGCGGCCGATGGTGGAGCCCGGTGTCTCCGGCGTGCCGACCTCGGCCAGGAGCTCGCGGATCGGCTCGGCGACGACGCCGCGCGCCGGGTAGGGGTCCTTGCCCTCGGCGCGCAGGCGCTCGATCTTCTGGAGTCGGTCGTGGTGGGCGAGCTCGGTCATGATCGCTCTCCTTCTGCTCGGACCGCACAGGGTGGCCCGGCGCGCGTGCGGTCCCAAGCCAAAAGCGCGCGCGCGGCGCGCGTGGGAGCCCCGGTCCGTCGCGCGGCAGCGGGCCCCGGTCCGTCGCGCGGCAGCGGGCCCCGGTCCGTCGCGCGGCCGCGGGCCCGGTCCGTCGCGCGGCCACAGGACGGTCCGCTCCGAAAACGACTCGGCCGCGTCCGCCCGCTGGGCGCCGCGGCCGAGTCCTGTGCGGTGGTGGAGGATAGGGGAGTCGAACCCTGACCTCTACAATGCCATTGTAGCGCTCTACCAGCTGAGCTAATCCCCCGCGGGGTCCCTGCGAGCGGCGCCGAACCGAGTCGGCGCGTTCGAGGGCCCGAGAGAATGGCGAGGTGGCCCCGCGAGCGTCAAGGCGAGGGCGGCTTTTTCGCGCGGTGAGACGCCGGGACGGGAGAGTCGAGCGGCGCGGCCCGCGAGGAGCGACGAGCGCCTATCCTCTTCGGCCCGCACGGAGCGCGCGTCGACGCGCGCCGCGGCCCCGACACGTGACGAACGCCTACGACCCCGCCGAGATCGAACGCCGCTGGCAGGCCCGTTGGGCCGAGCAGCGCACCTTCCGGACGCCCAACCCGGGCGACCCGGACTTCGATCCGAACAAGCCCAAGTACTACGTCCTCGACATGTTCCCGTACCCCTCGGGGGCCGGGCTCCACGTCGGTCACCCCATGGGCTACATCGGCTCGGACGTGGTGGCGCGGAAGAAGCGGATGGATGGCATGAACGTCCTCCACCCGATGGGCTACGACGCGTTCGGTCTGCCGGCCGAGCAGTACGCGATCACGACGGGCAAGCACCCCGCGGAGACGACGGCGGAGAACGTCGCGAACTTCCGCCGGCAGATGCAGCTCATCGGCCTCAGCTACGACTGGGACCGCGAGCTCTCGACCTGCGAGCCCTCGTACTACCGCTGGACCCAGTGGATCTTCGCGCGCCTCTACGACCGCGGACTCGCGTACCAGGAGGAGGTGCCGGTCTGGTGGTGCGAGGCGCTCAAGACCGTCCTCGCCAACGAGGAGGTCATCGACGGTCGCAGCGAGCGCGGCGACCACCCCTGCGTGCGCCGTCCGCTCAAGCAGTGGATGCTGCGCATCACGGCCTACGCCGACCGGTTGATCGACGACCTCGAGCTGCTCGACTGGCCGGAGTCGGTCAAGACGATGCAGCGCGAGTGGATCGGCCGCAGCGAGGGTGCGGAGATCGACTTCGAGGTCGCCGCGCCGACCGGCGCGCCGAGCGGCAGGAAGCTGCGCGTCTTCACGACGCGGCCCGACACGCTGTACGGCGCGACGTTCTGCGTGCTCGCGCCCGAACACCCGCTCGTCGCCGCGATCACGACCGACGATCGGAGGGCCGACGTCGACGCCTACGTCGCGAAGGCGGCGACGAAGAGCGACCTCGACCGCACGGACCTCGCCAAGGAGAAGACCGGCGTCTTCACCGGCGCGTACGCGCTGAACCCGCTCGAACACCCCGACGACCCGCGCGCCAAGGTGCCGATCTGGGTCGCGGACTACGTGCTCGCGAGCTACGGCACGGGCGCGATCATGTGCGTGCCCGGCCACGACGAGCGCGACTTCGAGTTCGCGAGGACGTTCGACCTGCCCATCCGCCGCGTCGTCGGCGACGACACCGCGCAGACCGGCGACCTCGAGGCGGCGCGCACCGAACCCGGCGTCGCCGTCAACAGCCCGCTGTGGGACGGCCTGCCGACCGCGGAGGCGAAGAAGAAGGCGATCGACGTCTTCGAGAGCAAGGGCGTCGGCACCGCGAAGGTGACCTACCGCCTGCGCGACTGGCTCTTCAGCCGCCAGCGCTACTGGGGCGAGCCGTTCCCGGTCTTCCACCACGCGGACGGACACACCTCGCGCGTGCCCGACGAGGCGCTGCCCGTCGAGCTGCCCGCGATGACGGACTTCGCGCCGAGCGACGACGGTTCGCCGCCGCTCGCGCGCGCGACCGACTGGGTCGAGACGACGCACCCCGTGACCGGGGAACGGGTCCGCCGCGACACCGACACGATGCCGGGCTGGGCCGGGAGCTGCTGGTACTACCTGCGCTTCATGGACCCCACGAACGCGAACGCCCCCTTCTCGAAGGACGCCGCGAAGTACTGGCAGAGCGTCGACCTCTACATCGGCGGGACCGAGCACGCCGTGCTCCATCTCCTGTATGCGCGCTTCTGGCACAAGGTCCTCTACGACGAGGGGCTCGTGCCGACGAAGGAGCCGTTCCAGCGCCTGTTCAACCAGGGAATGCTGACGGCGTACGCGTACAAGGATTCGACGGGGCGCCTGATCCCCGTCGACGAGGTCGAGTTCGACGGCGACGTCGCGAAGTCGAAGGAGAGCGGCGAGGAGCTCCAGCAGATCGCCGCCAAGATGTCGAAGTCGCTGAAGAACGTGGTCAACCCCGACGACGTCTGCGCGCAGTACGGCGTCGACACCTTCCGGCTCTACGAGATGTTCATGGGGCCGCTCGCCGACTCCAAGCCCTGGAACCCGCGCGACGTGCCGGGCTGCCGCCGCTTCCTCGAGCGCGCCTGGCGCGTGCTCGTCGACCCCGACGGCGACGCGGCGGTGCGGCCCAACCTCCTGCACGAGACGGAGGGCGCGCCGGAGGGGGCGAGCCTCGAGCTCGAACGCGCCCTCAACCGCGCGCTCGAACGCATCGACGCGTCGTTCGACAAGTTCAACTTCAACACGGCCGTCGCCGCGCTGATGACCTTCGTCAACGACGCCTTCAAGACGCCCGAGGCGCTGCGGCGCGACCAGGCGGAGCGCTTCGTGCTCGCGCTGTCGCCCTTCGCGCCGCACGTCGCCGAGGAGCTGTGGTCGCGCCTCGGTCACGAGGGCAGCGTCGCGAAGGCGGCGTGGCCCGCGCTTCGTCCGGAGTACCTCGTCGCCGACACCGTCGAGATCGCGATCCAGGTCAACGGCAAGATGCGCGGGCGCGTCCAGGTGCCGGCGCAGGCACCCAAGGACGAGGTCGAGACCGCGGCGCGCGCCGAGGTGGCGAAGTGGCTCGAGACGGGCGACGTGAAGAAGGTCGTCGTCGTCCCGGGCCGCCTCGTCAACTTCGTGGTGGCCTGACCCCGCGCCCCGTCGCCGTCGTCGAGCGACCCACACCTCTCACCGTCAATACGCGCCGTCGGGGTTGAACTCGACGGAGGCCGCCGTACACGCTAGTTCACCGTCCCCGAAGAACCGCTCGAGAGAGCCACGAGGAGGAGACCCCACGATGACCTTCACCCTTCCCGCCCTGCCGTTCGCCGCCGACGCCCTCTCGTCCAAGGGGATGAGCGCCGAGACGTTCGAGTACCACCACGGCAAGCACCACAACGCCTACGTCACCAACCTCAACAAGCTGATCGACGGCACGCCGAACGCCGGCAAGAGCCTCGAGGACATCATCAAGAGCGCCGATGGCGGCCTCTTCAACAACGCCGCGCAGCACTGGAACCACAGCTTCTTCTGGAACTGCCTGTCGCCGGACGCGAAGGCGAAGCCGACCGGCGCGCTCCTCGCCGCGATCGAGAAGAAGTGGGGCACGTTCGAGCAGTTCAAGACCGAGTTCTCGGGCAAGGCCGCGACGCTCTTCGGTAGCGGCTGGGCCTTCCTGGTGAAGAAGGGCGACGGGCTCGACATCACCCAGGAGCCGAACGCGGGCTGCCCGATCAAGTCCGGCCAGCACGCGATCCTGACGCTCGACGTGTGGGAGCACGCCTACTACATCGACCACCGCAACGCGCGGCCCAGCTTCATCGAGAAGTTCTGGAGCATGTGCAACTGGGACTTCGCGGAGAAGAACTTCGCCGGCTGAGAGACCCCGGTCGGTCGAGCCGAGCGAGGCGCGCGGCCTGCCGGCCGCGCGAGTCCACGCAGATTCACAGGGAGACACAGAGGACACAGAGGGCCGCCTTCGGCGGCGCGCTGCGATCTGCTGTGTTCGCGCCGCCGGAGGCGGCGCCTCTGTGTCCTCTGTGTCTCCCTGTGATCATGTTCTTCGGCGCCGCAGGCGCCGTTCGGACATTCGGTGCCCGCGGTTCCCGCACGGAACCGCGGGCGCCGCTCCTTCGGTGCGTGCCGGCGAGAATCACGCGCATGACCACGAACCGCCGAGTCCTCGTCACCGGCGCGAGCCGCGGGATCGGGCGAGCGTGTGCCGTCGCGCTCGCGCGCAGCGGCTTCGAGGTCGCCGTGCACTACGGCGCGAACCGGGCGGCCGCCCTCGAGGTCGTCTCCGCGATCGAGTCCGCGGGCGGGAGAGCGTGCGCCGTCGGCTTCGACGTCACCGACCGGGACGCGACCGCCGCCGCGCTCGCCGACGAGGTGGAGCGCGGCGGTGCCTTCTGGGGCGTCGTCACGAGCGCCGGCGTCACGGCCGACGCACCCTTCGCGGGCATGGACGGCGAGGCCTGGGACCGCGTGCTCAGGACCAACCTCGACGGCTTCTTCAACACCGTGAAGCCGCTCGTCATGCCGATGGTCGGCCTCCGCTCGGGCGGACGCGTCGTCGCCATGTCGAGCGTGACGGGCCTCCTCGGCAACGCCGGACAGGTCAACTACGCGGCGAGCAAGGCCGGGCTCGTCGGCGCCGTGAAGTCCCTCGCCAAGGAGCTCGCGAAGCGTCGCATCGCGGTCAACGCCGTCGCGCCGGGCTTCGTCGAGACCGACATGACGGCCGGGATCGACGACGCCGTCGTGAAGGAGCGCGTCCCGATGCGGCGCATGGGGACGGTCGAGGAGGTCGCCGCGCTGGTCGTCTACCTGTTCTCGGACGCCGCGGAGTACCTGACCGGTCAGGCGCTCGCGATCGACGGCGGCATGTCGTGAGTGTCGGCCGCGACCTCGGCGACGTCCGCCGAGGACCGAGTCGTGGGACGAACCGCGTTCCCGGGACGGGACCGCGCGGTCCCCGGAAGTAGCATGGCGCCGCGCCGGTCGCCGGAGCGACGCGGGCGCGACTCGGACCCGAACGAGCACTCCATGACCATCGCGCCGAACCGCAGTCGCGCCGTGCGCTCCGTCCTCCTCGTCGACGAGCGCATCGATCGCATGCAGGCGATCGAACGCTCCCTGATCTCGATGGGGCTCGCGGTCCAGGCCTGTGCGCGGTTCGAGCAGGCGTTCTACGTCACGGACGCGCCGTGCGACGTGTTGCTCGTCTCGGCCGAGGCCGCGGAGCGCGCGGGATGGTCGCAGCTCGAGACGCTGCGCTCGGGACCGACGGGGCGGCTCGCCGCCCTGTGCTACGGCGCGCCGGACCAGCTGGAGTACTTCGCCGACCGCGCGCGCAGCGCGGGGTTCGAGCCCATCGCGCTCGATCCCACCGACGCGGACCTGCTCTTCGGCGACCTCGACGCCTACGTCGCGCACGCCGCGCCCGCCGTCTGGGTCCTCTCGGCGCAGGAGCGACCGGGCGACCGCACCTGGACGAGCGCGCTCGAACGCGCGGGATTCCGCGTGTCGTGGATGCACGGCAGCGCCGTCGACGAGAACGCGCGTTCGCGCCCCTTCGGCATCGTCCTGCGCGACGACGCCGAGACGGTCGGCCCCGACTGGCCGTACGAGGACCTGCGCGAACTGGCGCGCGACGCTCGGCTCGTCGTGCTCGGTCGCGACTCGGAGTCGGAGCGCCGCCGCGCCTGGCGCGACCTCGGGGCGGCGGCCTACGTGGAGGAGCCCTTCCGGCCCGAGGTGCTGCTCGCGCAGCTGACCGCGGGCACGGAGCGACGCTCGCAGTCCGCGCACGGCCGCGACGGAGCGCTCGGCGTGCTCTGGATCGGCGTCGACCGCTCGGGTCGCGTCGTGGAGTGGAACGCGGCCGCCGCGGAGTTCCTCGCCGGTCCCGGTGCGTCCGACGTGCTGCCGCTCGGCGAGCTCAACTGGTTCGACCTCCTGTGCGCGCCCGCGGCGCGCGAGCAGTGCAGCGAACAGCTCGACGCGCTCGCGGCCGGCAAGGTGACGTCCGCCGTGGGCGAGTGGCCGGTCAGCGCGCACGACGGCGAGGTGCAGTGGCTGCACTGGACCTGTCGGCGCACCGCGGACGGCGAGGACGGCCAGGCGGAGTGGGTGCTCGTCGGCGTGAGCGACGGCCTGTGGCGACGGTGGATGCGCGGCGACTACGGCGCCGCGGTCGCCGGTGCGGACCGGTGCGGCGACTCGCTGCTCCTGCTCGACCGTTCGGCGGGCGAGGTCGTCTTCGCCGGGAGTCGCGCGCAGTCGTGGTGGGGCATCGGCCGCGACGAACTCGACCGTTCGCCGCGCTGGTGGGCGGCGATCGCGAAGAACGACCACGCCTTGATGCGCGGGACGCTCGAGCGGGCGCGGCGCGGCATCGCGGCGCGCTGCGGCTTCGAGCTCGAGTCACGCGCGGGCGAGTCGCGGCTGGTGCACGCCCGGCTCTTCATGCTCGAACCGGACGAGCGCGGTCCCGCGCTGGTCGCGGTCCTGCTGTCGGAGATCGGCGAGGGCAGCGTCGAGGAACCGGAGCGCGCCGCGGACGACTTCTCGATCGAGCGGCTGCTCACGGCGGCCCCGATCGTCCCGTTCTCGATCGACGCGCGCGGTCACCTCTCGCTGGCGGACTCCGACCTCGCGGCCGAGCTCGGCCTGGTCGACGACGACGGTCGGCAGCTCGAGCTCGACGTCCGCAAGGAACTCCCCGCGCTGACCGAGCGCCTCCAGGAGGCGTTCGACGGGCGCGGCTTCTCCGTGCCGATCGACATCGGCGAGCGCCACGTCGAACTCTCGCTCTGGCCGCGCTTCGACGACCAGGGCGAGGTCGTGCTGCTCGGCGGCGTCGCCGTCGACACGTCCGACAGCCGGCGCGTGCGCGACGCGCTGCGCGTCCTGGTCGAGTCGACGACCGCGGTCACGGGTCGTCAGTTCTTCCACAAGCTCGTGCACGGACTGGTGCGCGCGCTCGGCGTGCGTCACGCGTACCTCGCGGAGCGCGCCGACGACGAGAGCGACCGCCTGCGCGTCGTGTCGTGCTGGGCGGCGGGCGAGTACGAGGAGGGCGAGATCGTCGCCACGGGTCGGCGGCCGGAGGTCGACGTCCTCTCGGGCGTCGTCACGCGCCTCGGCCGCGCCGACGCGGTGGTGCGCTGCACCGGCTTCCCGTTCGTCGGCGAGGTGGCGGGGTGGATCGGCGTGCCGGTGCGCGACTCGGTCGGCGAGGTCGTCGGCGTGCTCGCGCTCGCGCACGACCGGGCGCTCGACGCCGCCATCTTCGACGACGGTCTCCTGGCGCTGCTCGCGTCGCGCGCGGGTGCCGAGCTCGAGCGGCAGCGCTCCGACGCGCTGCTCGAGAAGTCGCGCGGACGCTGGCGCTCGCTCGTCCGGCACATGCCCGACATCGTCGCGACGGTGACCGAGGACGGCACGGTCACCTTCGCCAACGGGCTCTTCCGCACCGGCGACTCGATCTACGCGACGTGCGCGCCGGAGCACCGGTCGGACCTCGAGCGTCAGGTGCGCTCCGTCTTCCTGAGCGGCGACTCGCGGTCCTGCGAGTACCGCTACTTCGAGGTCGGCCAGCCCGACATCTGGTTCCACGCGCGCATCGGTTCGTACGAGAGCGAGGAGGGGGAGAGCCCCGAGGTCGTCCTCATCTCGACCGACGTGACGGAGCGCAAACTCGCCGAGGAGCGCGCGCGCGTGCGCGGCGAGATGGAGATGCTCGTGACGTCGATCTCGACGGGCTTCATCAACGTCGAGCCCGACGACGTCGACCGTCAGATCGAGATCGCCGTGGCGCAGATCGGTCACCGCTCGGGCGCCGACCGCTGCTGGTTCTACGAACTCGCGGGGGACGCGCTCGTGCTGCGCCACGGTTGGCGCCGCGGCACGACGACGTCGATCGAGGAGCACATCACGGTCGAGCACGGCTCGATGGGCTGGCTCGTCCCGCTCGCGGCCGCGGGGAGCGAGGTCGAGGTCCGCGGCGGACTCCTGTGCGGCGAGTTCACGGGCGAGCTCGAACCCGAGGACCGGCGCGTCTTCGCTCCCGGCGTGCGGACGCTCGTCTCGGTGCCCGTCATGCGCGGCCGCGAGGTGCAGGGCATCTTGGGCTTCGACACGGCGCGGCGCGACCTCGAGTGGGACCGCGCCGTCGTCGCGCTGTTCAAGCTGCTCGGCGACGTCTTCGCCAACGTGCTCGAACGCCAGCGCGTCGAGCGCGAGCGCGAGGTGCTCTCGCTGCAGCTGCGCCAGATGCAGAAGCTCGAGGCGATCGGCACGCTGGCCGGCGGCGTCGCGCACGACTTCAACAACCTCCTCATGGGCATCGGCGGTCACGCCGAACTCATCGGTCGCGCCGCCGACGACCCCGGCATCCGCCGCGAGGCCGACACGATCCGCAAGGCGGCGAAGCAGGGCTCGAAGCTGACGCGACAGCTCCTCGACTTCGCGCGCCGCGGCGAGACGCAGGTCGTCGCCGTGGACATCGAGCACGTCGTCACCGAGGTGGCACAGCTCCTCGAGCGCACGCTCGCGAAGAACATCGCGGTCCGCAAGGACTTCCGGTCGGACGGCGCCGTCGTGCTCGGCGACCCGATGGAGCTCCACCAGGTCGTCCTCAACCTCGCCGTCAACGCCGGCGACGCGATGGAGGAATCGGGCGGCACGCTCACGATCGGCACGTCGATCACCGAGATCCGCGCCGACGAGACGCACCTCTTCCCGGGGCTCGATCCCGGCAGCTACGTGCGCCTGTTCGTCGCCGACACCGGCAGCGGGATGACCGACGAGCAGATGGCGCGCATCTTCGAGCCGTTCTTCACGACCAAGCCGCAGGGCAAGGGCACCGGCATGGGCCTCTCGCTCGTGTACGGCATCGTGCGCTCGGTCGGCGGTCGCGTCGACGTGCACTCGCGCGTCGGCGAGGGCACGACCTTCGAGATCCTGCTCCCGCTCGCGAGCGGCGAGGCGGCCACGGTCGTCGAGGAGGTCGAGCCCGAGGTGCGCGAGGGCACGGGGCGCGTGCTCGTCGTCGACGACGAGGAGATCGTGCGCGAGGCCGCGGTCGAGATGACGCGCGCGCTGGGGTACGAGGTGGTCGGAGTCGACGGTGCGGAGGCGGCGCTCGCGCTGCTCGCCGAGGACGCGAACTTCGACTGCATGCTCGTCGACCTGCGCATGCCGGGACTCGACGGCGTGCAGCTGCTCGAGCGACTGCGCGACTCGGAGGTCGCCGTGCCGGCGATCCTGTGCAGCGGCGGCGGGTGGGAGCAGTACCTCACGCGCATCGGCGAACTCGAACTCGCCGCCTTCCTGCGCAAGCCGTTCCAGCTCGCCGAGCTGTCGAGCGTCCTGGCACAGGTGACGACCTCCGTCGAGCCGCAGCGCCCCGCCGGGGCGCGCAGCGGCGAGGCGGGCTCGGTGCCGGGCCGCGGCTGACCGCGGGCGACACGGCGGTGGGGCGGCGCGCTACCCTCGCAGCGTGGCTCGCCCGAAAGCTCGCACCCCGAGGGACCGCCGCGCGGCGGTCCTCGTCGTCGTCGCGCTCCTCCTCGTCGCCGCCGCCGCGCTGTTCCTGCGGTCGCGGACCGCAGGCGCCCCCGACGTCGAGGGGATCGACCGGACGCGAGCGCGCGGTGCGTCTTCGGACGTGGCGCTCGCCGCCGAGTCCGACCGGCGCGACGAACGGGGACCTCGACGCGCAAGGGACTCCGGCGACGCGCCGTCGTCGCGGAGGGACGTCGCCGACGTCGAGCCGGACGAGGAGCGCCTCGTCGTGCGCGTGGGACTCGGGTTCTCGCCGACCTCGGCGTTCGAGCCGGAGCCGCTCGAGGGCTCGACGTCGAGCTGCACACCGCCGGCGGCACCGTGCTGCACTTCACGACCGACGCCGCCGGAGAGGTGCGCGCGCGTTCGCGCGAGCTGCGCGGCGGACCATTCGACGTGGTCGTCGGGGGTCGCGGACTCGCGAACGCGGCGCTCGAACCAGTGCCGTACGACGGCCGGGAGCCCGCACTCGTCCGGCTCGGCGCGGTGACGCTGGCGGCGCTGCGGATCGAGCGCAGCGACGGTTCGCCGCGTCGTCCGAAGTCCGAGTTCCTGTGCACCCGCGAGTCGTCGTCGGGCAACGTCCTCCGAAGTCTGCCCGGCCGCGACCATCCGCAGGCACCGAGCGGCACGGTCGCCGCCGACGACCTGCGACCGCTCGAGCGACGGATGCTCGAACTGGCGGGGCTCGATCCCGAACTCGATCTTCGCGGCGCGGTCCTCTTCGTCGGGCAGCACGACGGCGTCCTTCCCGAGTTCTGTTCGGCGAGCGGCACCGTCTGGGAGGTCGACACGTCGGCCGCGAACTACCAGCTCACGACGGTCGTCCCGTCCGAGCTCGCAGTCGTGTCCTCCGTGCTCGTCGTCCGGCCCACGGCCTACGGCGAGGTGGAGGTCGCGTTCGAGGGCGGTGCGCACGAGGACGCCTACCGTCTGCTCGGCGACGCGACGATCCGAGCGACGTACACGGGCGACGGCGAGACGCTGCCGCCCGCGTACGTCGAGTCGGGCCTCGACGGTCGTCCCTGGGTCGATCCGGTCCGGATCCGGCTCCCGCTCGGGCGCTGGGACGTGGGCATCAGGTGTTCTCTCCTCGACGCGAGGCCGCGGAACTCCCTGTGCGAGCCCGTGTCGGTCCTCGTCACCGCCTCGAGCCCGGCACGCGTGACCTTCGAGGTGCCGGCGATCGCCGGTATCCGGCTCGACCTGCGGGCGGACGAGGGCGATCGCGCCTGGAATCGGTTGACGATCCAGAGCCCGAGCAACATCGCGTTCCACAACCTCCGTCGATCGTTCGAACGGGGTGAGGTCCTGATGGCGGTGGTGCCGGGGACGTACTTCGCCTTCCTCTTTGGCGACGGCGACTTCGCGGTGCTCGACGACGACCCGACGGTCGCACCGGAGCGCGTCGACGCGGTCCGCCGGGTCCTCGCCCGCGGCACGGGCGCGAGGGAGGTCGCCTCGCCGCGCCCCGACGAGTCGGACGACGACGCGCTCGTGCGCGAACAGATCGCGATCGAGGTGCCCGAGGGGCGCATCGTCGACGTGCACGAGGTGCGGCTCGACGGATGAGGTCGCGTTCCGTCGTCGTCGCGCTGCTCGCGCCGGTCGTGATCCTCCTCCTCGCGTTCGCGTGGAGCGGCGGGACCGGCGCCGGCGTGCGGGTCGAGGGACGCGCGGCCGACACCAGCGCCGACGGAGGCGGCGTCGAACTCGCGTCACCCGACGTGTCCCAATCGTTACGGAGCGTCGACGTCGTCGGAACCAGCGCGGACGAGCGCCGCGATCCGAAGGCGGACGTCGCCGTCGCGCGCGTGCTGCTCGAGGGCGTGCCGTTCGGTGACGCCGTTGTCGAACTCGTCCCCACGGGCGGCGGCGATCCCGTCGCGTGCACGACGGGACCCGACGGCGTCGTCCTGCTCGCGAGCGAGGTCGCCGCGAAGGGGCCCTTCGATCTCCTCGCCGGCTCGCGCGGCCTCTGCAACCTCGCGATCGAACCCGCGCGGATCGACGGCGTGCACCAGGTGGACGTCGCGCTCGGCTCGGTGATGGCGACGGCGATCGCGGTGGAGCGCAGCGACGGGAAGCCGATGCCCGCGGCGCGTCCCTTCGGGTCGACCTGGCTCAGCTCGTCGACAGGCGCGACGAGCGCGACCGAGGAGTTCCTCGCCCGCCGTGAGCATCCGATCGACGCCGGTCCCGTGCTCGCGCGAGAACCGCTGCGCCGGCGACTGCTCGAGCTCGCGGGACTGCCGCGCGAGCTCGTCGCGCCGGACGTCCTCCTCGTCCTGCACTGGTCGCCGCGCGGCTCCGAGGAACCGGCCGACGTCTTCGTCGACGCGTACGACTTCGACACGGAGCACGCGAGCGAGTGGTTCCGGAGCGAGCCGCTCTCCGGCGCTCCGACGCTGCACCGCGTCACGCTCGAGGTACGGGACGTCGCGACGGGACGCATCGTGGTCGCCGTCCGCGAAGACGCGACGGCGGGGGAGCGCGAGATCGTGGACGCGCTCGCGCTCCGCGTCGAATCCGAGTTCGACGGCGACAGCGACGAGCGGACGCTCGCCGTGTCGGCGTGCGACGACCCGATCGAGGGAGGGGCCGTGATCGACGTCGTCGCGGGGTGCCACTCGATCGAGCTCCTCTGCCCGGGCGACGACCGCGACTTCTTGACGCTCGACCTCGACCCGATCTTCGTGGAGGTGGCGGCGGGGGAGACGGTGCGCATCGTCCTGCCGCCGCTCGGACTCGGCGCGATCCGCCTGCGTGCGTCGGACGAGACGCTCGTGCGCCGCTTCCACGAGGTCGGCTTCGACGCCGTGGACGGACACTTCCACTTCGAGTGCAGCGTGCGCGACTTCGAAGGTTCGGCGCCATTCCTGCTCGAGCCCGGCGACTACCTCGTGCGCGGAGCGTCGGAGAGCGGCGTGCTGTGGTTCGCTCCGGTCCCGGAGCCCGAGGCGAGCGACGCCGCGTGGGTCCGCGCCATGACGCCGTACCGGCGCTCGCACGGCCTGACCTACTCCGACCCCGGAGGCGAAGGAATGCCGCCCGGCGTCGCGATCCACGTCCGGGCCGGCGAGACGACGGACGCCTACGCGGTCCTCCTCGGAGGTGAGGAGTGATTCGGGACCGTGCCAACGTGCGCACCGCCGTCGGCGTGCTCGTCGCTGCGGTGCTGCTCGTCCTCGCCGCGACGTTCGACGGTGGGAGCTCCGGTGACACGATCGACACGCGCGCCGTCCATGGGTCGGACCAGCGCGAAGCGCCCGAACTCGCGCGCGAGGCGGGTGTGGAGGTCGAGCGGCGTGCGCTCGAATGGGAGGGCGCGACCGCGCACGCGACGATCGACCTCGTCGCCGTCGCACGCATCGTCCGGGACGGCGAACCGGTCGGGGGCGCGACCGTGGTCCTTCACTCGGCGGCGTCGGGCGAGGTCCGCACGCTCACGTCCGACGACGACGGGCTCGTGCACGTTCCGAGCGAGGTCCTCGGCGAGGCGCCCTTCGACGTGCTGGCCGGCATCCCGGGCGCGTGCAACGAAGACCTCGTGGTGGTGCGGACGGACGGCACGAACGTCGTCGACGTCCCCCTCGGCGACGTGTCCTTCGGACTGCTGCGACTCGTGCGGAGCGACGGGAGCCCGCGGCCCGCGCGGACCGAGGCTCGTGGCACCGACCCTTCGAACTTCGATCCATCTCCTCCGAGCTCGCGCCTGCCGTACCTCGTGAGGCAGCGCTTCCTCCGCGGGACGTGGAGCGCGTCGGACCGACGTCTGCTCGCGCTCGCGGGACTCCCGGAGTCGCTCGACCTCTCGAGCGCACTGCCCTACGTCTTCTGCTTCCCCGGAGCGAGCGGGAACACCGTGAAGGTCCGCGGGACGGTGGTGGACTGCGACACGTCGCCGCTCGAGGTCGAGTTCGAGGCGCTGCCCCTCCGCGACGGTGTCGCCGACGTGTCGTACGAACTCGAGGTCGTGCCGGAACCGATGGGAGCCCTGTCGCTCGCGATCGTCGACCAGGCCCGTCCGGGCGTGCTGCGCGAATGCGGCCCGGGGATCATCTCGTTGGGTGGGAGGGTCAGCGCGGGGTTCGGTCATCGCTGGAGCGTCGAACTCGACCACGACGCCGTCGCCGACGGGATGCGCCAACGGATCCCCCTCCCGGAGGGTCGGTGGGCGGTGACGCTGTCGTTCCCGAACTGGTCCTATCGATCGAAGCCCCAGTCGTTCGTCGTGGCGCCGGGCGTCGACACGGAGCTCGACCTCGTCGCACCGGAGTTCGGGCGGGTGCGCTTCCACCTGGATCGCGAGATCGGACCGACGGAGACCGTCGACGTCTTCTGGTCGACGCTCTCGCGCGACGCTCGGGACTGGGGACTTCTCACGGTCAGCGCCGAGGAGGACACCTTCCCGCTCGAGGCGGGCCGTTGCATCTTCATCGCCGATCCGAACTCGGGCGTGATCACGACGTCGGGGACCGCACCCGAGGGCGTCGACCCACTGTTGGCCTCCGTCTTCGATCCTCGGGACGCCGCGTCGGACCTGTGGGCGGCGGAACAGGAACGACTCGGGAGGCCGACCGGTCGGAGCGTGCCGGGGATCACTCCCGATCTGCTCGACGGACTCGGCGTCGACGTCGAGGCCGGTCGCACCGTCGACGTGTACCTCGTCCGAAGGGGTCCGTAGGACTCGGGCGAGCGCCGGACGGAGACGCGTGCGTCGCGCCCCGGAGAAAAGGCGCGACCCTCGTACCATCGAGCCAGTGACGCCGATCCGCACGAGAGGTTTCGTCGCCGTCGCCCTGTTCGCGGGTGCGGCGATCCTCGTCGCGCTGCTCCTGCTCACGCTCCTCGCTCCCGGAACGGCGCCGCGCGAACTGCGGCCCTCGGCGTCGACGGACCTCGCGGTCGACTCCGCTCCCGTGCGCGTCGACCTCGGCACCACCGCACCGAACGACGCCGGGTCGGGCGACGCCCGCCGGACGGCCGCCGCACCCGGGACGAGCACGGCGACCACGTTCGCCGTCGCTCGCGTGCTGCGCGCCGGAGCGCCCGCGGACGACGCCGACGTCGAGTTCCACCCCGTCGCAGGGGGCGAGGTCCTTCTCGCGAGGTCGGACGCCGACGGCTACGTGCGCGTGGACGAAGGGCTGCGGCACCTGCTCGCGACGGAGGGACCGTGGCTCGTCCTCGTGGGGTGCCGCGGAGCATGCAACCGCCGCCTCGCGCCGTTGCCGTTCGACGGAGCGACGCCCGTCGTGGTCGAGATCGTCCCGACGGCGTTCGCGCTCTACGTGCCGCGGCGCAGCGACGGGACGCCGCTCGGCAGGTGGGACGGCCTCGGTGCTCCGCCCGGCGTCACCTACTCGGCGAGGTCGGCCGGGCACGCCGTCGACACCGAGTTGCTCGAGCGGGTCCGCCGCGAGGGCGTCGACGACCTCGAGCGCCGGCTGCTCGAACTGGCCGGCCTGCCGCGCGACTTCGACCTCGAGCGCGGCACGGTCTTCGTCCACGGCGACGAGGACGAACGCGAGGCGTGCGTCCTCGCCTCCTTCGCGGTCGGCGAACCGGACACGCGACGCGCCTCCTTCCACTTCTGGCTCGCTCCGCTCACGCGCGGGCCCTTCGTCGTCGAGTACACCCTCGAGGTGCTCGACGCGCGCCTCGGCGAGATCGAGGTCGCCGTGCACGGCGCTCCCGGCGACGTCGTCGGTGCGCGGCTCGAACTCGCTTGCGTGCAGGGCGGACCGGAGGACGCCGCGTACGGCGACCAGGTCCGCGAACTCGAGGACGAGGTCCTTCTCGGCGCGGTGGACCTGCGCCTCGCGCTCCCCCGCGGACGTTGGCGCGCACGGCTCGTGAGCGACGAACCCTCGTGGCGCTCCGACGAGGTCGTCGTCGACGTCGGGGAGGCGGACGTGCCGCGCGTCGAGTTCACGCTCCCCGTCTTCGCCACGGTGCGCGTCGAGATCGACGGACTCGGCGCGGCGTTCGACGAACGCCTCGACGCGGGCGCGAGCATCGCGGTGCACTGGTACGACCTCGCGCAGCGCGGCGTCTCGGACGGGACGTTCGACGTCGACCGCGAGCGGCTGCTGCACCGCCTGCGCGAGGGCCGCTACGTCTTCCTCGCGGAAGCCGGTGGGCGCGCCCTCTGGCTGACGCCGGACGGTCGCGCACCTGAGTGCGCGTACGACGACCCGGTCGGCGTCCGCAGCACGGCGCGCTTCCTGCGCGAGCTCGCGCTCGGCGTCGATCTCGCGGTGCTCGGCGAGGAGCGGGTGAGCGCTCTCGCGCGGCTGCTCGACGAACTCCCGGTCGACGTGCGCCCGGGCGCGGACGTCGCCGTCCGGCCCGTCCCCGAGCCGTCGGGTCGGTAGGACTCGCTCCCGGTCGGCCGAAGGTGCCGCTCCCGGGACCGACTTCCGCCGCCCACCCGCGTTCGCGGGGGACGAGTAGCATCGAGCGATGCCCGCCCACGCTCGCCGCGACCGGATCGTCTTCTCGGTCTTCCTCGTCCTCATCGCCGCGATCATCGCGACCACGTGGATCGTCGGCCGCGGAGAGCGGCACGACGACGTGCACGGGGACGGCACGGCGGCGGAGCCCGTCGACGAGGAAGGAGCGGCGCGGCTCGCCGAGGTTGCACCACTGCTCGCCGCACGCGACGTCGCGCGAGAGCCGAGGAGCGGTGAGGTCGCGACGCTCGACGCCGAGCCGATCGCGGTGGCGCGCGTCACCTACGGCGGTGAGGCGGCGGCCGGCGCGCGCGTCGAGTTGATCCCGCGCGACGGGTCGGCGGTGCTGCGGGCGACCGCGGACGAGGAGGGCTCGTGCGCGTCGACGCCGAGGTGCTCGCGCACGCCTTCGACGCTCGCCGCGCTGCCGGGGGCGGTGAATCGCGATCTCGAACCGTCGTCGCCGACGGAGCGACGTCGGTCGCGATCGAGCTCGGAGCGGTGCACTTCGCGCAGTACGTCGTCGCACGGAGCGACGGGCTGCCGCGGTCCGGGCGGGGTTCCTTGGAGACACGCGATCACGTGGAGGTCCAGTCGAAGTCGAACGGACCGAGCTATGCGTTCGAGTTGCACGAACGCTTGCGCGACGGGCTCTCACCTCACCAGGAGCGATTGCTCGTTCTCGGCGGGATCCCCGTCGACTTCGACTTCGGGCGCGGCACGTGTTCGGTGATCGCGTTCCAGGGGCGTGAGACGCAACGCTGCACCGTCTTCGTGCGAGCCGCGGACATCGACACCGACACAGCCGCGTTCGACTTCGTCCCCGAGCCGCTCGACCACGAGCCCGTCGTCGTCCACGGCGTCCTTCCGGTGCAGGACGTGCGCTTCGGCGAGGTCGTGGTGCGCTTCGACGAAGCGTCGCCGGGCGCCCTCCGATCGCTCGGACGCGCGCGGATCTCCTTCGGAGTCCCGCCGAGCGACGAAGGCGGCTTCGCCACCGCCATGATGCCGCACCAGATCGTGGTCGACGTCGACGAGGTCGAGCGCCAGGGCTGCATGCGCGTCTCGCTACCCGAGGGGACCTGGAGCGCGTCGGTCGCGAGCGAAGACGCGTCCTTCATCGACTTCGGACGGACCGTCACCGTCCTCGACGGGTCGCCTGCCGAGATCGTGGTGGTCGTCCCGTCCCTCGGGCTCGTCAGGGTCAGGCAGGGAAGCGCGCCGAAGCCCCTGGGTCGGGCGAGCGTCATGTTCATGAACGTCGGCGCGAGTCTCGGTGAGCGACACATGCGCGGCTTCGACGCGAACGTGCTCGAGGTGCGACTTCCCGAGGGTCGGTACGTCGCAGCGCTCGAGGACGAGTTCCGGGGCGCCTGGATCAGTCCGACAGGCGTTGCACCTCCCGTGGCCGAGGATCTTGCCGACGAGGCGAAGCGCGGACGTGCGGCGCTGGCGCAAGGCGTGATCGACCGCGCGCTCAGAGCGCGGGAGGGCGGCGAGTCGTACGACGAGCGCGCGGACGAGGTGCTCGATGCGCTCGCCTTCGACGTGCACCTCGGCGAGGTCACCGAGCTGGTCGTCGTGCCGCGGAGACCGCAGTGAACGGCGCGGCGGACGACGGCGGTTCGGTCGGGACGCGCGTGCTCGCGGCGGGCGTCGTCGTGCTGTTGCTCGTCGTGCTCGGCGCCTTGGTCTTCGCCGAGTACACGTTGGAACGCGAGATCGGCGTGGAGCCGGTCGCGGTCGAGACCGACACGGCGCACCCCGGCGACGGCGTGGTGCTGGCGAGCGACGGCGAGATCGGTGGCGGCGCTGCGACGCGCACGGTCCCGGACTCCGCCGTTGCGCAGGATCGGACGGTCGTGACCCGCGCGGTCGCGCGCATCGTCGTCGGCGACGAACCGGCGGCGGGTGCGCAGGTCGAGTTCTACCCCGTCGCCGGTGGCGACACGCTGCGCGCAGAGGCCGACGACGACGGTGTCGCGCGGATTCCCGCCGACGCCGTCGGTCCCTGGGACGTCGTCGCGGGACTCGACGGTGCCGCGAACCAAGGGCTCCGGCCCGTGCGCGTCGCAGGTGACGAGCTCGCACCGGTCGAGATCTCGATCGGCGCACTCACGCTGGGACTGCTCGTCGTGACGCGGAGCGACCGTGCGCCGCGCCTCACCGAGAGCGGCGTGTACGTCAGACGCGAGGTGTACGAGAGGTCGCTGAGCGGTTGGTTCGAGGTCGACGCGGCGAAGTGGGTGCGCCGGGGTCAGACCGAGCGATTGGATCCGCAGGAGCGCCGCTGCATGGAGCTCGCTGGCCTACCCGTCGGCTACGACCTCTCTGGCGGCGAGATCTCGCTCTTCCAGGCCCTTGCGCGCACGATCGAGCCGGTCGGCGTGGACGGCGTCGCGCAGGACGTCGACACCGAGTCCGTCGAGTACGACTTCGAGACCGGACCGCTCGCGGAGCCCGTCGTCGAGCACATCGTCCTGCCCGCGCGCGGTCTCGCGATGGGGGAACTCGTCCTCGTCTTCGCCAACGAGCCGGAGGAGGGCGCCGCGCGCTGGCTCGGCGTCGGCAACGTCTCGGTCGAGGGCGGCAGTCTCGAGCACCGCGTCGGTGTGGTCCTGAGCGCCGCGTCGCAGTCGCCGCTCGTCGACAGCGAGGGACTGCGCACGCGCTTCCCGCTCCCCGCGGGCGACTGGATGCTCGCCGTCGACCTCGGACCGCTCGGCCACGAGGAGTTGCGCGAGGTGCACGTCGACGCGGGCAGCGCGACGGAACTCGTCGTCGACCTCGCGGGCCTCGGACTCGTGCACGTCCTCGATCTCGCCGGCTTCGAGCGGAGCGACGCGTCGGGCTTCCAGATCTACTCCACGGACGGTTCGACCGGGCTGATGAACGGGGTCGGCGAGGCGTGGTTCGTCCCGGTCGGTCGCTACGTCGCGGCGGTCTACGACAACGAGACGAACCGGACGGGGTTCCTCGTGCGCGACGCGGCGCTTCCGGTCGAAGTGCTCGCAGCGAGCGACCTGAGCAGGGTGCGATCGGCACGACGACCGAACTGCGGCGCGCCGTGCGTTCGGAGGACGCCGCGGTCGCCGGAGCGGCGCGCGCCGCGCTCGAGTCGCTCGCGTTCGACGTCGTGTCCGGCGGTGTGACGGAGTTGCGCGTCGTGCCGGTCGGTAGCGTCGGGGCGGCGAAGTGAGTCGCGCGCCCGCACGTGTCGGCGCGATCCTCGCCGTCGTCGTCCTGATCGCTCTCCTCGCGACACTGCTGCTGCGGGACGGGGACGATGGGCACGACCGACTCGCCCGCTCGACACCGACGCGCGACGCCGAGGATCCGTTCGACTCCGTGCAACTCGCCGCGCCCGAAGCGTTCGTCCGCGGCGAGGCGCGCGACACCCTGCCGCTCGAAACGACTCCCGACGCCGATCCTGGAGCGGCGATCGGCGAGGGGCGTCCGGTGCTCGCGCGCATCCTCCAAGGCGGCGAGCCGGTCGCGGACGCCGAGGTCGTGCTCGTCGAGGGCGGGAGCGGACGCGAGTTCGAGGCGCGCACGGACGAGGAGGGGGCGCTGCTCCTTCCCGCCGGTGCCCCGCGAGAGAGTTGGTTCACGGTGTTCGTCACCAAGGACGGCGCGGTGCCGAGCGACCTCGACACGCCTCCCGTCGCGCTGGGGCGCGACCGCACGATCGAGCTCGTTCCGCTGCACGCGGCCGCCGCCCGCTTCGTCCGGAGCGACGGGAGGACCGGGACGCGCTATCCGAAGTTGCAACCGACGGTGTCTTCGTGGAGCCAGGAGAGTCTGCGTCTCGAGAAGGGCACGCTCCTGCGTGGCGTCTTCCCGCTCCTCGACCCGCGTGACGGTCGAGACTCGTCGCGGAAGAGGCTCGTCGCGATGGCGGGAGTGGACGTCGGTGCGCTCGGCGAGGACGTCGCCCTGTGGCTGTTCCAGCCGTGGCACGGAGCGCGGGAGGAACACGTGCGCGGGAGGCTCTCGAACTACGCCTTCGAGACCGGACACGTGAACGTCGACCTCGTCGTCGTCCCCGTGCGCGAGTTCGGCATCACCGACATCGCGGTCGAGGTGCTCGACGTCGGCGAGGGCGTCGTGCGCGTGCTCGTGCGCGGCGAAGCGGTCGCGGGGTCGCTCGCGCGTTGCGAGGACGAGTACTTGGAGGCCGAGCGTCTCGATGCGAACGGCGCAGTGATCGGCGGCTTCCAAACCTGTTTCGAGCACGAGGACGGCGACGTTCCCGAGGTGCGCGTGCCCGAGGGGCGCTACCGATTCGCGCTCCACGTCGGTGACGCCGTGGTGCCCATGATCGGTGACTCGGTCGAAGTCGCCCCAGGACGGACGATCGATGTCGAGCTCGACGCAAGCTCGTTCGGATCCGTGCGACTGGCGCCCCTGCGCGCGCGCGACGCGGATCACGACTCGACCTGGGTCGAGATGCATCCGACCGATCGCGAGGACGAGTCGTACGACCGCACGCGTACGGTGATCCTCGACCGTGAACCGGTCGTCGACTTCCTTCCCGTCGGGACGTACCTGGTCCGTGGCGACGAGGTGGAGCAGTGGTTCGTGCCGCCGAGCGCGTTGCCCGTGGAGCGCGCGCTCGAGGAGCAGATCCGTTGGAACGGGCTCGAAGGCTTCGTCGATGAGCTCGCCACGATCGTTCGCGCCGAGCGCCTCGGGACGCCGAACCGCGGCGTGGAGCTCGCGCCGGGCTGGAGCCCGCTCCTGCTCGCGGAGCGCTTCGAGGCGACCGTCGTCGCGGGTGAGGTGGTCGAGCTCGAGGCGTACGAACTCCCGCCGCTCGTGGAGGTGCGGTGACGGGGAGAGGCCGCGGGTCCCCGCGCCGTCCGGCACGACTCGTCGCCGTGGTCGCCGTCGCGGGTCGCGTCGTCGAGGTCTTCCCGGTCGATCTCACGCCCGACGACGCCGGCGCCACGGTGGAGGCCACGGCGGACACCGACGTCGACGGACGTTGACGGCGCTCAGCCGTCCTTCTTCTTGCCGCCGAGCAGACCGCCGAGGCCCTTCTTCGCCTCGTCGAGCTTGCTCTTGATCTCCTCGGTCGCCGGCGCGCCGCCCTCCTTCAGGGAGTCCAGCGCCTCCTGCACGGCTTCCTTCGTGCCCTCGGGGAGCTTGACCTCGTCCTTGACCTCGTTCAGCAGATCGGTGATCTGCTCCTTGGTCGAGTCGGCGATCGAGCCGTCGGCCCCGACGTCGCCCAGCAGATCGTCGAGCTTGTCCTTGTACTCGCCCGTGAGCTGTTCGCTCACGTCCTTCAACGAGTCGAGGTCGGGCGCCTGACCGAGCACGCCGTCCTTGAGCTTCTCGAGCTCGCTCTTGCCCTGGTCCTTCAGCTTGTCGAGCTCGCCCTGGACCTTGCCCTTGACGTCCTCGAGCTGCGCGTCGGCCTTCGCCCTGAGCTCGGCCTTCAGTTCGTCGAGGTTCGGGATGTCCTGCGCGAGCCGCGCCTTGAGCGCGTCGAGCTGCGCCATGAGTTCGGGCGAGAGTCCGTCGACGCCGACGTAGTCCGACGCCTTCGCCATCAGCTTCTCGAAGACCTGGGCGAGCACGCCCGCCAGTCCGTTCGCTGGCCTCGACGTCCTCGAGCACGAGCGCGGTGAGCTTCTGGGTGGGCAGCTTCGAGTCCCGAGCCGAAGTCGGCGTCGAGCGTCAGTCCTCGAACACGATGCGCTGGATCACGATGGGGCGGCTGGGCTTCGCCTCGCCGCGCCTGCGTCGAGCCCGAGGGCTCGCTCGGCTTCGCGCCGCCGCCCGTCGCCGCGTCGGCGCCCTGGGTCAGCTCGCGCACGCGCTCGACGAGCGGCGAGAAGTTGAAGCCCTCGCTCGTCCGCTCGAGCGCGAGGTGCAGTCCGGTGACGCGCACCTCCTCGATCTCGATCGGACCGTCGCCGCGCAGACGGCCGAGCGGGAGCTCCATCTCGGCCTTGCCGAGCTCGAACACCGGCCGGCTCGAGAATCCCGGCGGGTTCGAGATGGCGTAGCCGTCGAGCGCGAAGCGCCCGCTGCCGAGATCGGTCTCGACGCCGTCGAGCGGCGTGGGCACGCCGAACGCGAACTTGCCGGCGCTCTCGACCGAGGCCTCGATCAGGCCGTTGCGGAAGTAGTAGAGGGCCCCCAGACCGATCGCGAGGATCAGGATCAGGACCACGGACAGACGTAGGACGAGCTTCACTCCGGACCTCCTTCGGCGAGCATGGTAGCGGGCGCGGCACCTCGTGCGACGGGGGACCCGGGCCGTCGACCGTGGACGCGGCGCGATCGCCTAGAATCCCCGCCCCGGAGAACCCGATGAGCCGCACCGAGAGCCCCGCTTCCACGTCCTACCCCGCGGTCCAGCAGCGCGCCGACTTCCCCGCGATCGAACGGCGCGTGCTGGAGAAGTGGCGCGCCGAGCGGACGTTCGAGCGCTCCGTCGAGCACCGCGCGGGCTCCCACGAGGGCGGGCGCGAGTTCGTGTTCTACGACGGCCCGCCCTTCGCCAACGGCCTGCCGCACTTCGGGCACCTCCTCACGGGCTACGCCAAGGACGTGATCCCGCGCTACCGGACGATGCGCGGCGAGAAGGTCGACCGTCGCTTCGGCTGGGACTGCCACGGCCTGCCGGCCGAGATGGAGTCGGAGAAGCAGCTCGGCATCTCCGGTCGCCAGAAGATCCAGGAGTACGGCATCGAGCGCTTCAACGCGCACTGCCGCACCTCGGTCCTGCGCTACACCGACGAGTGGGAGAAGCAGGTCGAGCGCCAGGGGCGCTGGGTCGACTTCCGACGCGACTACAAGACCATGGACCTCTCCTACATGGAGAGCGTGCTGTGGGCGTTCGAGCAGCTCTGGAAGAAGGGGCTGCTGTACGAGGGCTATCGCGTCATGCCCTACTCGTGGGCGGCCGAGACGCCGGTATCGAACTTCGAGACGCGCATCGACAACAGCTACCGGGAGCGCGACGACCCGGCGCTGACCGTGAAGTTCCCGCTCGAGTCGCGCGCGGGCGAGCCGGAGAACCTCCGGCTGCTCGTCTGGACGACGACGCCCTGGACGCTGCCGTCGAACCTCGCGGCGGCCGTCGGCCCCGAGATCGAGTACGCGGGTTTCCGCGTGGGGGACGAAGTCTGGGTGCTCGGAGCGGGCGCCGCTGCGAAGTACGCGAAGGAGCTCGGCGAGGCGGAGCGCGTCGCGACGTTCAAGGGCTCCGACCTGGTCGGGCGCTCCTACGCGCCGCCGTTCGACTACTTCCGCGGTCGCGCGAAGTGCCACGTCGTGCTGGCGGGGGACTTCGTCGACACGAGCGAGGGCACGGGCGTCGTGCACCTCGCGCCTGGCTTCGGCGAGGACGACCAACGGGTCTGCGCCGAGAACGGCATCGAGCTCGTCGTCCCGGTCGACGACCAGGGGCGCTTCACGAACGAGGTGCCGGACTACGTCGGCGTCAACGTCTTCGAGGCGAACAAGCCGATCGCGCAGGCGCTCAAGCAGCGCGGGCTCGTCGTGCGCCACGAGACCTACCGCCACAACTACCCGCACTGCTGGCGCACCGACCAACCTCTGATCTACCGCGCGATGAACTCGTGGTACGTGGAGGTGACGAAGTTCAAGGACCGGATGGTCGAGCTCAACCAGCGGATCAACTGGATCCCCGAGCACGTCAAGGACGGTCAGTTCGGCAAGTGGCTCGAGAACGCGCGCGACTGGTCGATCAGTCGCAACCGCTTCTGGGGCACGCCGATCCCGGTGTGGCGCTCCGACGACCCGAAGTATCCGCGCGTCGACGTGTACGGAAGTCTCGACGCGCTCGAGCGCGACTTCGGCGTGCGGCCCACGGATCTGCACCGCCCGGCGATCGACGAACTCGTGCGTCCGAACCCGGACGACCCGACGGGCAGGAGCATGATGCGGCGCGTGCCGGACGTGCTCGACTGCTGGTTCGAGTCGGGCTCGATGCCGTTCGCGCAGGTGCACTACCCGTTCGAGAACCGCGAGTGGTTCGAGGAGCACTTCCCGGCCGACTTCATCGTGGAGTACGTCGCGCAGACGCGCGGCTGGTTCTACACGCTGGTCGTGCTCGGGACGGCTCTGTTCGACAAGCCGCCGTTCCAGAACGTCATCTGCCACGGCGTCGTCGTCGCGGAGGACGGGCAGAAGCTCAGCAAGCGTCTGCGCAACTACCCGCCGCCCGAGGAGGTGTTCGAGCAGTACGGTTCCGACGCGCTGCGCTGGCACCTCATGGCGTCGCCGATCATGCGCGGAGGCGACCTCGCGATCTCGAGGGACGGGGCGGAGTTCGGCGACGTCGTCCGGCTCGTGCTCAATCCGGCGTGGAACGCCTGGTACTTCCTGTCGCTCTACGGCAACGCCGACGGGATCCGCGGCGAGTTCCGCACGGACCAGCGCGGCGTGCTCGACCGCTACGCGCTGGCGAAGACGCGTGAGCTGGTGGAGGCTGCGACGAGCTCGCTCGACGCCTACGACATCTCGGGTGCGTGCGCGGCCGTGCGGGGCTACCTCGACGCGCTCAACAACTGGTGGATCCGGCGCAGTCGCGAGCGCTTCTGGGCCGCCGAGGTGACGCAGGACAAGCGCGACGCGTACGACACGCTGCACACCTGCCTCTCGACCTGGTGCAAGGTGGCGGCGCCGCTGCTGCCGTACCTCACCGAGGAGATCCACGCCGGACTCGAGGGCGGCGAGTCCGTGCACCTCGCGGACTGGCCGGACGCCGCGGCGTTCCCGCACGACCCGGACCTCGTGCGCGACATGGACGCCGTGCGCGACGTCTGCTCGATCGCGCTGGGACTGCGCGAGGCGAAGCGCCTGCGCGTGCGTCTGCCGCTGAACGAGCTCACCGTCGCCGGTGAGGACGCCGAGCGGCTCGCGCCCTACGCCGACCTCGTCCGCGACGAGGTCAACGTGAAGGGCGTGACGTTCTCGCAGGACGTGGAGGAGTACGGCTCGTTCGCGCTCAAGATCGACGCCCGCAAGGTCGGTCCGCGCGTGGGCGGCGAGATGAAGGCCGTCATGGCGGCGGCCAAGGGCGGCGCGTGGAAGCGCGCGGGCGACGGCCGCATCGAACTGGCCGGTCAGGTCGTCGAGCCGGGCGAGTACGAACTCGCGCTCGTGCCGACGGAGAGCGCGGGAGCCGCGGCGCCGCTGTCCGGCGGGAGCGGCCTCGTGGCGCTCGACGTCGCCGTCACGCCCGAGCTCGAGCGCGAAGGGCTCGCGCGCGACCTCGTGCGCCTCGTGCAGCAAGCGCGCCGCGACGCGGGCCTCGACGTGTCCGACCGCATCCGCCTCGCGATCCGTGGGTCGAACGTGGTGGGCGAAGCCGTCCGCGCGCACCGCGGTTGGATCGACGAGCAGGCGCTGTGCGACGAGGTCGACTTCGTGGAGAGCCTCGACGGGGGGCTCGAGGGCGAAGCGGGCGGCGTGACGGTCGCGGTGAAGGTCACCAAGGCCTGAGGCGCGCCCCGGCGCCTGCGGCGCCGATTCCACACAGATTCACAGGGAGCCGGGGAGATCGGCAGGACCACACAAGAACAGCAATGTGTGGTCTCCCCGATCTCGGCTCCCTGTGAAACTGTGTGGTCCCACGCGGCCGGCAGGCCGCGCGCACGTCGCGCGAGGGCTGCTGCTCAACCGCCGCGGGCTTCCCTGCGCAGTTCGCGCACGAACGCATCCAGGATCTGCCGCGTCAGCCCCCACACGACGTGCCGACCGACGCGCCAGGACGGTCGCAGGTGCGTCTCCCCGTTCCGCTCGATGCGGTGCGTGTGGTCGAGTTCGCCGCGCACGGCGAGGGCGAGCGGCAACCAGAAGCCCTCCTCGGCCTCCTCGTTCGGGACCGGCACGACCTCCTCCGAGAGTCTCCACACCCAGGGATGCACGAGGAGGTCGATCGTCCGGCCCTTCGCGGTCGCGCGCACCGGATCGAGCGGACCGAGGAGTTCGCCGCTGCGCTCGAGGTCGACGCCGAGTTCCTCGAGGGTCTCGCGCCGCGCCGCGGCGAGGCTCGTCCCGTCGCTCGGCTCGACGCGGCCGCCGGGCAGACTGACCTGGCCGGACCACGGGTCGTGGGGGTGCACGCTGCGCCGCATGAGCAGCACGCGGGGTCCCTGCGCGGACGCGTCGCACACGGCGACGGCGACGCCGGCGCGGCGCACACCGCCCGGTTCCTCGACGGGAACGGCGCGGCTTCGGAGGCGGTCCGTCCAGTCGGGGCGCAGCGGCATCGCCTGGTAGTGTACGTCGCATGACGACGGCACGACCGTGGCTCGCGGCCTACGACTCGAGCATCCGACCGGACCTCGACATCGAGGACGTCACGCTCTCCGAAGGCCTCTCGCGCTCCGCGCGGAACCATCCCGGAGCGACTGCGATCCGCTTCAAGGGCCGCGCGTTCTCCTACCGCTGGCTCGACGGTGCGGTGAGCCGCTTCGCGAACGGACTGCGGGGCCTTGGCGTGAAGCCCGGAGAGCGCGTCGCGATCCAGCTCCCGAACGTCCCGCAGGCCGTGATCGCGTTCTACGGGACGATGCGAGCCGGCGCGACGGCGGTCATGACGAACCCGCTGTACACGCTGCGGGAACTCGAGCACCAGTGGGCCGACGCCGACTGCAAGGTCGCCGTCACCTGCGACTTCACCTGGATGGGCACGCTGCGCGAGCACCGCGCCGTGCTGCGTCCGGAGAAGTACGTCGTGGCGTCGATCCCCGAGTACCTCGGCATCCCGAAGCGGTGGCTCGCACCGTTCGTCCTCGGGCGACAGGACCCGCCGCGCTACGCGAGGTTCCCGGACGAGCCGGGGGTCGCGCGGTTCAAGCGGATGGTCGACGCGTCGCCGGCCGGCGGCGAGTTCGGACGCCCGGACTTCGACGACGTCGCGATCCTCCAGTACACCGGCGGCACGACGGGGCCGTCGAAGGGTGCGATGCTGACGCACCGCAACCTGTCCGCGAACGTGCAGCAGATCGACGCGTGGTTCGTCGGTGCTCGCGAGGCGCACGAGGTCATGCTCACCGCGCTGCCGCTCTTCCACGTCTTCGGCCTCACGGTCTGCATGAACTGGGGCGTGTGGTCCGCGGCGGAGCTCGTGCTCGAGCCCAACCCGCGCGACATCGGTTCGCTCGTCGACGCCATCGAAGGCGCTCGGGTCACGCTGTTCCCCTCGGTCCCCGCGCTGTTCGCGAAGATGTGCGAGTACGAGGGCATCGAGAAGCGGGACCTGCGCTCGGTGCGGGCGTGCTTCTCGGGTTCCGCGCCGATCTCGCCGGAGACGATGCGGCGTTTCGAGGAACTCACCGGTGCGCGCGTCGTCGAGGGCTTCGGGATGACGGAGACGTCGCCGGTCACGCACTGCAACCCGCTCGGCGGTGAGCGGAAGGTCGGCTCGGTCGGCGTCCCGATCTCGAACACGGGGGCGCGCGTCGTCGACGTCGACACGGGGACGACGGACGTCGCGCCGGGCGAGGAGGGCGAGCTGATCGTCCGCGGTCCGCAGGTGATGGCGGGCTACTGGAACCGGCCCGACGAGACCGCGCAGGTCCTGCGCGACGGCTGGATGCACACGGGCGACCTCGCGACGATGGACGACGAGGGCTTCTTCCGCATCGTCGGGCGCAAGAAGGACATGATCAACGTGAGCGGCCTCAAGGTGTTCCCCGACGAGGTGGACCACGTGCTGGCGTCGCACCCCGACGTGCTCGAGGCGGCGACGATCGGTGTGCCGCGCGAGAAGGGCGGCGAGCAGGTGAAGAGCTTCGTCGTGCTGCGCAAGGGCTCGAAGGCGACGGCGGAGACGCTCGAGGCCTTCTGTCGCGAGAGCCTGGCGGCGTACAAGGTGCCGAAGGAGATCGAGTTCCTCGACGAACTGCCGAAGAGCACGATCATGAAGGTCCTCCGGCGCGAGCTGCGCGACATCGAGATGGCGAAGCGGAAGAAGTCGTAACGCGACGAGGGCCGAGCGCTGCCCGAACGGCGCCTGCGGCGCCGGGATTCGCTCACAGGGAGCCGGGGAGGACGGGAGGCCACACAGTTGATTGTGTTGTGTGTCTCCTCCGTCCTCCCCGTTCCCTGTGAATCTGTGTGGGATCGCGCGGCCGGAAGGCCGCGCCACGCGACTGAAGTCGAACCGAATGCAGGAGGGACGCGGAGACGAATCCCCGCGTCCCTCCTTCATCGGTGCCCGCGCTCCCGCGCGCCGCGCCTCAGGTGTAGTTCGCGTGCTCGGGGTGCACCACGTGCGACTCGGGCACGGGGACGCCCTTCGCGATGGCGGTCTTCATGTAGTCCTCGAGGGAGAACGCATCGACCTCGATCGCCTCGGCGCGGGCCTCCTCCGCGGCGCGGACGATCGCGGCCTCCTTCTCCTCGATCACGCCGGCGGTGACGGCCTCCGGCAGGGCCTCGAGGATCGGACGCTTCGCGACCTTGCCCTTCTTCATCGCCTTCTTGACCTTGTGCACCACGGGGTGCGCGGCGTGCACCTTCTCGAAGGCCGTCTCGAGCGCGCGCACCGGCTCGGTCTCCGACGTCGGCATGTAGAGCTGACCGAAGAGGCGCTCGCGCTGCGGACCCGGCTCCTGCAGGAGCTCGGCGACGCGCTGGGCGAGTTCGTCGGTCGGTTCCGTGCCGATCGGCGCGAGGCGGTGGAGCCAGCGCACCGGCCCGGCGAAGAACCAGCGCATGCCCGGGATCGTGAGGTTCGTGAGGAGCCCCTCCATGGCGCGCTGCACGCGCGCGAAGGAGTGGTCGAGCGCGAGCCGCACGAACGGCAGGTCCTCGCGCGGACGCCCGTCGGCCTCGAAGCGGCGCAGCACTGCCGTCGCGAGGTACATCTCGACGAACATGTCCGCGAAGCGTCCGGAGAGGGCCTCCTTGCGCTTGAGGTTCCCGCCGAGTCCGGCCATCGCGAAGTCCGCGAGCGTCGCGAACGTCGCCGAGGTCCAGCCCAGCTTCCTCCAGTACCTCGCCGTCGGCCCCGACACCGGCGACGGCGCCAGCGCACCGCGCGTCAGGGTCAACACGATCGAGCGGGACAGGTTGCGCACGACGTGTCCGACGTGCCCGAAGAAGGCCGCGTCGAAGCCGGCGACGTCGCGCTCCTCCATGGCGCGGATCTCCTTGTAGGCGTAGGGGTGCGAGCGGATCGCTCCCTGCCCGAAGATCATCAGCGTGCGCGTCAGGATGTTCGCGCCCTCGACCGTGATCGAGATGGGTTGCGCGAAGTAGGCGTGCGCGACGAGGTTCCGCGGCCCGCGCGAGATCGCCGCGCCGCCGAGGATGTCCATGGTGTCGTTCGTGACGCGCCGAGAGGTCTCGGTCGCGCAGTACTTGAGGAGCGCCGTGATGACGGCCGGCTTGTGCCCGGCGTCGATGCCGCTCGTGGTGAAGCGACGGGCCGCCTCGAGCTCGTACGCCGCCGCACCGATGCGCGACAGCGGCTCGGCGATGCCCTCGAACGCGCCGATCGAGACGCCGAACTGCTGGCGCACGAGCGAGTACGCGCCCGCGATCCGCGCGAAGCCCTTGGCACTCGCCGTGCTCGAGGCGGGCAGCGCGATGCCGCGTCCCGCCGAGAGGCACTCCATCAGCATCTGCCAACCGCGTCCCGCACCGGCCGCGCCGCCGATGATGGCGGAGACCGGGACGACGACGTCGTCGCCGCTCGTCGGGCAGTTGTAGAAGGGCACGCCCAGCGGGTCGTGCCGCTCGCCGAGCACGACGCCCGGCGTGTTCGTCGGGATCAACGCGCAGGTGATGCCGGGATCCTTGCCCTTGCCGAGGAACTCGTTCGGGTCGTGCAGCTTGAACGCGAGGCCGAGGACCGTCGAGATCGCGGCCAGCGTGATGTAGCGCTTGCGCCACGTGAGGCGCAGGTACAGCTCGCCGTCGTCACCGCGGAAGACCTCGCCGTGCGACGTCATCGAACCCGCGTCGGAACCGGCGTTGGGCTCGGTCAGCGCGAAGCAGGGCACCTCGATGCCCTTCGCGAGGCGCGGCAGCCAGTGGTCGCGCTGTTCCTGCGTCCCGTGGTGCAGCAGGAGCTCGGCCGGGCCGAGCGAGTTCGGGACCATGACCGTGATCCCGAGCGGACCGCAGCGCGAACTCAGTTTCGCGATGATGCGACTCTTGGCCTCCGCCGAGAATCCGCGTCCCTGGTACTCCCGCGGGATGAGGAGGCCGAAGAAGCCCTCCTCGCGCAACGTCCGCCAGACGTCCTGGGGCAGGTCGCGGTGCTGGAACACGTCCCAGTCGCTCGTCATCGCGCAGACGCGCTCGACCTGGTCGTCGAGGAAGGCCTGTTCCTCGGGGGTCAGCTCGGTGAGCGGCTCCTTCGCGAGTCGGTGCACGTCGGGACGGCCGCCGAAGAGCTCGCCGTCGACCCACACCGTGCCGGCCTCGAGGGCCTCGCGCTCCGTGCGCGAGATCACCGGGAGGAACTTCATGGCGCGCATGAAGGACATCACGGGCTGCGTGACCACGCGGCGGCGCAGCGGCACGAAGGCCGTGACGGCGCCGATCGCGGCCACCACGAGGAGCGCCCACCAGGGCAGCCCCCAGAGGAAGCCGAGGGCGAGTGCGCCGACCGTCCACGGGATCGCGCGCGCGCCGACGTAGCCCAGGGCGAGGAGGACGATCGGCGTCGAGACGACGCCGATCACGAGGTGGGAGAGGTACCAACCGTGCATGTTCGACCTTGGGCGTGGATGGACGCCCGCTCCTGCATCGGCCGCGGCGCGCTCGGACTCCAGACCCGCGTCCACCTTAGCTGCGCCTCGAACCGGAGTTCGGACCTCCGCAGAAGTGCGACGGGAGCTTCACGGAGCCGCCGCGGAGCGTCCCAGCCGTGCAACGGTGCGACATCCGACGGCGGCCCGCGCCCCGCCCCGAGCCCTCCGGCGGCGACCATGGCCGGCGATGGAAGGGAACCTGCCCTGGCCCGACGACGCACCGCCCGAGGGCGCCTGCGTGCGCGTCGACGAGCCCGAACCCGGCCTCCTGCGCCTCGCACCCGTGTCGCCGCACCGGAGCTTCCCGGTCCTCGACGGGCCGCTCCTGCGCGACCTCGAGGCCGCCGTGGCGCGGATCGAGGCGGACCCGCCGAAGGGGTTGCTCCTCGTCGGTCGACGGTCCGACCAGTTCCTCGCGGGAGCCGACGTTCGCGCCATCGCTCGGGCGCGCGACCCCGAGCAGATCGCGACGGTCGTGCGCGCCGTCCACGCGCTGTTCGACCGCATCGACCGGCTCCCGTGTCGCGTCGTCGCCGCGGTCGGCGGCCCCGTTCCCGGCGGCGCGTACGAGTTGTGCCTGGCGTGCGACGCGATCGTGCTCGCGAACGACGCGAGGACGCGCGTCGGGCTGCCCGAGACCAAGCTGGGCCTCCTGCCCGCGTGGGGCGGGACGCACCGACTGACGAAGCGCGTCGGCGTGCCCGCGGCGGCGACCGCGATCCTCGCCGGGACGTTGCACGACCCGCGTCGCGCGAAGCGCATCGGGCTCGTCGACCGGCTCACGCCGCCGGAATACCTCGAACGCATCGGCGCCGACGTCGCGCTGGGGCGCGAACGCCTCGCGCCGCGGAAGCGGGGTTGGCGCGCGTTCCTCGTCGACCGCAACCCGCTCGTGAAGGCGGTCGTCGAGCGCAGCGCGCGCAAGACGCTCGACGAGCGGACCGGCGGGCACTACCCGGCGCCGTACGCCGCGCTCGAGGCGGTGCTCGAGGCTCCGTCCGTCCCGCGCGCGAAGTGGGCGGACGTCGAGGCGAGGCTCGCCGCGCGTCTCGTCGCGTCGGACGCGTGCCGACACCTCGTCGGCCTGTTCCTCGGGACCGAGGAGCAGAAGAGGCTCGCCGACGCACCGGACGGCGGGACGCCGGCGCGGAAGGTCGAGCGCGCCGCGGTCGTCGGGGCGGGCGTCATGGGGGCGGGGATCGCCTCGGCGCTCGCGCAGAACGGCATCGACGTGAGGCTCGCCGACCTCGCGCGCGCCGCGCTCGACCGCGCGCAGGCCGACCACCGCGCCGCCGTCGAGAAGCGGCGGAAGCGCACGGGCGGTCCGAAGGCGGACGCCGCGATCGACCGCCTCACGGTCTCGCGCGACATCGACGGCATGCGGCGCACCGACATCGTGGTCGAGGCCGTCGCCGAGACCGTGGAGATCAAGCAGAGCGTGTTCTCGAAGATCGAGAAGGCGGCGCCCGACGCGCTCCTCGCGACGAACACGAGTTCGCTCTCGGTCACGCGGCTCGCCTCGACGCTCGAGCGGCCGGAGCGCCTCGTCGGACTGCACTTCTTCAACCCCGTCGCGAAGATGCCGCTCGTCGAGGTGATCCGCGGCGAGCACACGAGCGACGAGGCCTTCCGCACCGCGGCGGCGCTCGCCGTGAAGCTCGGCAAGACGCCGGTCGAGGTCGCGGACGTGCCGGGGTTCCTCGTCAACCGCCT
The DNA here is from genome assembly GCA_041398665.1 of Planctomycetota bacterium. Taxonomy (GTDB): domain Bacteria; phylum Planctomycetota; class UBA1135; order UBA1135; genus Rohdeia. Next base: position 67,968 of record JAWKUH010000005.1, read on the forward strand.
GCTCGGACCGTACCTGGACGAAGCGATGTACCGCTTCGTGAACGGTGCCGACGTCGAGGGCATGGACGCGGCGGCGCGCGCCTTCGGCATGCCGATGGGCCCGTTCGAGCTGCTCGACGAGGTCGGCCTCGACATCGCGCTGCACACCGCGCACAGCCTTTCCGAGGGCTACGGCGAGCGCATGCGGCCGACCGAGGGGCTCGACCGCATGGCGACGAAGGAGCGGCTCGGCAAGAAGGCGGGCAAGGGCTTCTACGTCCACCGCGGGAAGGGCCGCGGGAAGAAGGAACTCGCCGACGACCTCGCGACGTTCCGGAGCGGGACGAACGGACCGCTCTCGGCCTCGGAGTGCTTCGACGCGGCCGTGCTGGCGTTCGCCAACGAAGCCGCGCTCGCGCTGGGCGAGGGCGTCGTCGCGAGCGCGCGCGAACTCGATCTCGCGGTCGTCCTCGGGACGGGCTTCGCGCCCTTCCGCGGCGGACCGCTGCACTGGATCGACGCCGTCGGGGCGCAGGAGATCGTGCGGCGCCTCGAGGCGCTGCACGCCACGGACCAGCACACCCACCGCAGGACCGCGGTCGGGCGGTTCGCGCCCGCGCCGCTGCTCGTCGAGCATGCGCGATCCGGCGCGCGCTTCCACGAGCCGCTCGCGTAGGCGCCGCGATCGGGCCGGGGCGAGGGAGGCGGGGCGGGACTTCTCGCACGCCGTTCCGGGGTGATCCCGCGGGCTGTTGCTATCCTCGCCGGGTCGAGCGGCGTCGCCCGCTCACGGACCGAACGAGCCTTGGGCGAACACGACGTCACCGCGCACAGCGAGAGCCAGGAGCGCGACAACGAGCGCCTGCGCGCCTTCACACGGGCCCTTCTCGAGGACGTGCGCGTGCTCGAGGAGATGCTCGCGACACCCGGCACCTTCGAGACCGGCGTGCGCCGCCTCGGCGCGGAACAGGAGATGTTCCTGGTCGACGGAGCGATGCGGCCGTCGTCGATCGGCGCGGACCTGATCGGCGAGCTGCCCGAGGGGCCGTTCACGACCGAGCTCGGCCGCTTCAACCTCGAGATCAACCTGTCGCCGCGCGAGTACGCCGGTCGCTGCCTGGCGGAGTTCGAGAGCGAGCTCGCGGGCAACCTCGAGGCGGTGCGCACGGCCGCGGCGCGCCACGGCGCGCGCGTGGCGTTGGTCGGCATCCTTCCGACGCTCGAGGCCTCGCACCTCACGCTCGACTGGATGACGCCGAACCCGCGCTACTTCGAGCTCAACCGAGCTCTGACGGCGATGCGCGGCGGCGCGTTCCAGACGCAGATCAAGGGGCTCGACGAACTCAGCCTCGGTCACGACAACGTGATGCTCGAGGCCTGCAACACGTCGTTCCAGGTCCACTTCCAGGTCGGGCCCGAGGAGTTCGTCCCGCTCTACAACCTGGCGCAGCTCGTGACCGCGCCGGTGCTCGCCGTCGCCACGAACTCGCCGCTCCTGTTGGGGAGGCGACTGGCACGAGACGCGCGTCGCACTCTTCCAACAGTCGCTCGGCGCGCCTCCACTACGCCGAACAGGCGCGCGGGCACCATGCACGCGCGTCAGCTTCGGCGACCGCTGGCTCGAGAACTCGATGATCGAGCTGCTGCGCGAGGACGTCGCGCGCGCTTCCGATCGATCATCTCGACCGAGGTCGAGAGGACTCCGCCGAGGTCCTGCGAGCCGGCGGCGTGCCGCGGCTGCGCGCGTGGTGCCTGTTCAACGGCACGGTCTACCGCTGGAACCGCCCGTGCTACGGCATCACGAAGACGCCGACGGGCCGCGCCCGCACCTGCGGATCGAGAACCGCGTCCTGCACTTCGGGCCGAGCGTGGTCGACGCCGTCGCGAACGCCGCGTTCTTCTTCAGGACTCATGCTTCGGCCCTCGGCGACGAGGTCGGCGACGTGCCCTCGCCTCGCGTTCGAGAGCGCGCGCGCGAACTTCATGGCGGCGTCGCGCTACGGCCTCAAGGCCAACTTCACCTGGATCGACCGTCGCGAGGTCTCGGCGCAGGACCTGGCGCCTCGAACTCCTGCCGGTGGCGCAGCGCGGCCTCGAGTCGCACGGCGTCGCACCGGAGGACGTCGAGCGCTACCTCGGCACGATCGAGCGCCGCGTGACGGCGGGTCGGACAGGTTGCCGCGTAGCTGCTCGACTCGCTCGCGCAGCTCCCCGCGACGACGTCGCTCGACGTGCGCCTGCGCAAGCTCACGCGCCGCATGATCCAGGAGCAGGGTCGGGTCGCCCGTCGCAGAGTGGGCGACCGAGGGCGACGACCAGGGCTCCGACAGGCGCGACGACTACCGCACGGTTGGGCAGGTCATGACGCGCGACGTCTTCACCGTGCACCCCGAGGACCTCGTCGACCTCGCGGCGAGCCTGATGGAGTGGGAGCACGTGCGCCACGTCCCGGTCGAGGACCACCAGGGTCGGCTCGTGGGACTCGTGGGACACCGCGCGCTGCTGCGCATGGTCGGACGCGGGGTGAAGAGTCTCCAGACACCGGTGGCTGTGCGCGAGATCATGCGCCACGACCCGCTCACGATCTCGCCCGACGCGTCGACGCTCGACGCGATGCGCACGATGCGCGAGCACCGCGTGTCGTGCCTCCCCGTCGTCCAGGACGGCCGGCTCGTCGGCATCGTCACCGAGCACGACTTCGTCGAGGTCGCGCGCGCGCTGCTCGAGAAGGAGCTCGAGGCGGAGTGACGCGGGGCGAGGACGAGGCCGTCGCGCACGTGCACCCCGCGCCGGACCGCGGTCGCGTCGTCGCGCGACTCGGACCGGAGGGAGCGCCGCTCTTCGTCGCGACCGCGGGGATCCACGGGAACGAGCGCGAAGGCGTCCTCGCGCTCGAACGCGTCGCGAAGGCGCTGACGCCGATCGCCGGTCGGCTGCGGCGCCGCGTGGTGTTCCTGCGCGGCAACCTCTCGGCTCTCATCGCACGGCAGCGCTACGTCGACGCCGACCTCAACCGTCATTTCGCGACGGAGCGCGTGGAGCGCCTCGTCGACGGCGGCGAGGCGCACTGTGCGGAGGACCGCGAACTCGTCGCGCTGATGCACGAGATCCTGCGCGAACTCGAGGCCGCGCCGGGGCGCGCGTTCCTGCTCGACCTGCACAGCATGTCCGGCGCGGGTCCGCCGTTCAGCCTCGCCGCCGACACGCTCGCGAACCGACGCATCGCGAGCGGACTGCCGCTGCCGCTGGTGCTCGGCATGGAGGAGGGGATCGACGGCACGCTGCTCTCGTGGTTCGCCGAGCGCGGCTACGACCACCTCGGCATCGAGGGCGGCCGCATCGGCGAGGAGGCGACCGAGGAGAACCAGGAGAACGCGGTCTGGCTCCTGCTGGAGCGCACCGGCGCGCTGCGTCCCGAGGACGTGCCGGAACTCGATCGCCGCCGCCGGGACCTCGCGTTCGCCGCGAAGGGCACCCCGGACACCGTCGCCGTCCTGCATCGTCACCCCGTCTCGCCCGACGACGGCTTCGCGATGGTGCCGGGCTTCACGAACTTCGACCGCGTGACGCGCGGCGAGCTCCTCGCGACCGAGGTCCGGGGCGATCTCCGCTGTCCGTTCGACGGCGTGATCCTGCTGCCGCTCTACCAGGGTCGCGGATCGGACGGCTACTTCATCGGCCGGACCGCGGGGCCCGTCGCGCGCTTCTTCTCGGCGGTCGCCCGTCGGCTGTTCGGTCGCAAGACGCTCGCCCTCCTGCCCGGGATCAGGAGGCACGGCGAACGCGGCCTCGAGATCGCACTGCACGAGGCGAGCGGCTGGCGACTCGCCGCGTGTCGGTTCCTCGGCTTCTGGCGCCAGCGTCCCGTCGGCTCGAACCTGGTCGTCACCCGTCGGCCGCAGTGATGGGGGACCTCGGAGAAGAAAGGGGCGCGACCGTCGTCGGCGCTGCGATGGAAGGGACGGTCCTGGTCACGGGCGGCGCCGGTTTCGTCGGAGCCACGCTCGTGCGCGAACTCGTGCGGCGCGGCGCGCGGGTGCGCGTCCTCGACGACCTCTCGTGCGGGCGTCTCGAGCGCATCGCGCCGGAGGTCCGCAGCGGCGCCATCGAGTTCCTGCGCGGGTCCGTCCTCGACCGAGGCGACCTGGCGTCCGCGGTGCGGGACGTCTCGGCGATCGTGCACCTCGCGGCGATCGTCGGCGTCGAGCGCGTCGTGCGCGACCCCGAGCGGGCGCTGCTGGAGAACGTCGCCGGCGTCCGCGCCGTGCTCGGCGAAGCGTTGAGGATCGGCGCTCCGCTCGTGTTCGCGTCGTCGTCCGAGGTCTACGGACCGGGCGACGGTCGCGCGATGCGCGAGGACGACGAACCGCTCCGCGGTGCCGGCGACTCGTCGCGCTGGAGCTACGCCGTCGCCAAGCTCGCGGGCGAACGCATGATCGCCGCGGCCGCGCGGAGCGGCGCGGTGCGCGGGATCTCGCTGCGCTTCTTCAACACCACGGGCCCCGAGCAGACGCCGGACTCGGGCATGGTGCTGCCGCGCTTCTGCGCCGACGCCGTCGAACGCGGCACGATCACGGTCCACGGCGACGGTTCGCAGGTGCGCAGCTTCTCGCACGTCGCGGACGTGGCGGCCGCGGTCGCGGACCTGCTCCAGCGTGTCGACGCGACCTTCGACGGCCGCGTGTTCAACGTCGGCTCGGGGCGCGCCGTCAGCGTCCTCGAACTCGCGCACCTCGTCGCCGCGCGCACGGGCGCGAGCGTCCGCACGGTGCCGCACGCCGACGCCTTCGGCCCGGACTTCGAGGACGTGCGCCACCGCGTGCCGGACCTCGCGGCGCTCCGCGACGCGATCGGCCAGCGCCGTCCGGTGCCGCTCGAGCTCGTCGTCGACGAGGCGCTCGTCGCCGCGCGTCAACGCGCGTCGTCGCCGATCGTCCTCGCCGCACCGTAGGCGACGAGTCGGACGACGCCGAAGCGCACGACCTCGGGCGCGCCGAATCGCTCCTCGAGCCGGCGCCACAGGTCGTCGCCCTGCGGGAGACCGCGCACGACGACGACGAGTCCGTGCAGCTCGGTGCCCGCGCGTTCCTGCGCGTCGAGCGCGGTCGCGAGACCGTAGTCGCCGTCGTGGAGGACGACCTGCACGCCGTCGGGGACGCCTCCGAGACGCTCGAAGGACCACAGGAACCCCTGCGCGCGCGGGAACAGGTCGGGCTGCCACTCGATCGGAGCGATGGGGACGTTGGCGCGCGCTCGACGGAGCGCTTCGCGCGCCGCGCCGACGTAGTCCTCGGCGCCGGGCGAACGCGCGACGAGCGCGGCGTGGGCGAGGAGCGGCAGGAGGAGCAGCCCGAGCACGGCACCGCTCCGCTTCGCGCGGGCGAGAGAGACCGCGGCGAGGACGCAGAGCGCGAGCCCGCTCGCCGCGAGGTAGTTCGGTGCGAAGCCCGAACGCGCGACGACGTGCGAGAGCACCGCGGCCCAGAGCGGCAGGAGGACGACCTGACCCGCGAGGACGACGGCGGTGGCGGGTGCTTCCGCGCGAGCCCTTCGGAAGCCGCGCGCGGCCGCGAGGACGAGTGCGACGTAGGCGAGGACGCACAGCGCGGCGAGCGGAGTCGGCGCGAGCGAGAGTCGACGCAGGATCGCGTTCGGGTACGACTCGACGAGGTCGCGCAGTCCCGCGGCTCCGCCGCCCGCCCACAGGCCGTGCGCGAGCTGCTCGGGGAACACCGTGGCGTACCACGGTGCGACGAGCGCGACGGTGAGAAGACCGACCGCCGCCGCGCGACGGTTCGCGACGACTCGGGCGAGCGAGCGACGGGCCGAAGGGACGAGGGCGACGCAGATCGCCGCGACCGCGAGGTGGTGCAGCGCGTAGTAGTGCGAGAGCAGCGCCGCCGCGAGCCACGGCGCGGTCGACCACGGCAGGCGTCCAGTTGTTCGGCCCTCGCGAGCGAACCCGCGAGACCGGTGAGCGCGAGCCCGAGGAACGCGTACATGCGCGCCTCGCTCGAGGAGACGAGCGCCTGGCTCGACGCGGCGACGAGTGCGGCCGCGATCCAGCCCGCCGTCCGCCGCGCGGGATCACCCTCCGCCAACAGCCGCCGCGCGAGGACGGCCGCGACGACGAAGGTCGCGAGGCCCGCGAGCAGGCTCGGGAGGCGCAGGGCGAGCGCGCTCTCGCCGAACGCCCGCGCGACGCCATGGCCGCCGCGAAGGACAGCGGTGGGTGGTTGTCGCGCGCCAGGGAGTGCACGAGGTCCGCGAGGCCTCCTGACGCGCGGAAGAGCGTGTGAACCCGTCGAGCCAGGGACTCTGACGCGCGGCGGCGAGGAGGCGCAGCGCGGCGCCGAGGACGACCGCGCCGAACGGCATCGCGAGCGCCCACGAACTCCGGGGCCCGTCGGGGGACGCGGGACGGGGATCGGGCGCGGGGAGGGCGGCCATGGCGGTTGCGGCGCGAACGCTCGGACGGGCTACCCTATGTCGGTCGGAGTCGGCCGGGTCCCCATCGCCGGACGCCCCCGACGCCGGGTCGACCTCCATTCCCGTCACGGGGGAAGGAGCGGACCGACGGACCCCGTCGGCGATCCCGTGCGTCGTGAGGCCGGGCGGGGTGCCGAGAGCCGGTCCTCCGCACTCCAGTCGTTCCTCCCATCACGCACCGACCGTGCGATCCGCGTTCCCCCTCCGCGCGGGCTCTCGACGGCCGCTCCCAAAGGGTATGCAGAACCGAATCCTCGTCAGCGCGTGCGGCGCCGTCGCCGCGGGCCTCCTCTTCGCCACCTCCGCTTCCGCGCAGATCCCCGTCACGACGGAGCTCGTGGCGAGCGGCATCAACCGACCGGTCTGGGCAGGCTCGCCCAGAGGCGACGCGCGCATCTACGTCGTCGACCAGTCGGGCAAGATCCGGGTGATCGACGCCAACGGCAACCTGCTCGCGGCGCCGCTCCTCGACATCACCGTCCCCGTCGTCGGCGGCGGCGGCGGGAACGACGAGACGGGCTTCCTCGGGCTCGCGTTCCACCCGGACTTCGGGTTCAACGGCAAGTTCTACGTCTACTACTTCGGCGCGTCGAGCCGGACCTACCTGGTCCAGTACACGACGCCGGACGGCTTCACGGCGGACCCCAACTCCGCGCTCGAGCTGATGTCGTTCAACCAGCCGTTCTCGAACCACAACGGCGGCTGCCTGCAGTTCGGTCCGGACGGGAACCTCTACATCAGCCTCGGCGACGGCGGCTCGTTCGACGACCCCAACTGCAACGCGCAGAACCCCAACTCGCCGCTCGGGAAGATCCTGCGCATCGACGTCGACAACGTGCAGCCGCTCGGCGGCGGCAAGGGCTCGTACGACATCCCGCCGAGCAATCCGTTCGTCGGCGTCTTCGGCCTGGACGAGATCTACCACTACGGCCTCCGGAACCCCTGGCGCTTCAGCTTCGACCGTCAGTCGGGCGCGATGTACATCGGCGACGTCGGGCAGGGGGCGTGGGAGGAGGTCGACTTCTCCGACGTCGGCGAGCGCGGTCTCAACTTCGGTTGGCGCGTCGCGGAGGGGAACCACAACAACGGGCTCGGCAACTGCCCGGCCTCGACGGCGCCGTTCGGCGACCCGCGCTACGAGGACCCGATCTGGGAGTACAGCCACGGCTCGGGGTTCTCGATCACCGGCGGCTACGTGTACCGCGGCTTCGCCCTCACCGGCTGGCAGCGTCGCTACATCGTGGCGGACTACTACCAGACGCCCCTGGTGCCGAAGATCTGGCAGTTCACCTACACCGGCGCGCCGATCGCGTTCAACAACAACCAACAGAACATCGGCGCCGCGCTCGATCCTCCGGGTGCGCTCAACCTGCAGACCCCGTCGTCGTTCGGCGAGGACCGCGACGGCGAGCTGCTGATCTGCGACCTCGGCGGCGGCGAGATCTTCCGCATCGTCCCCGACGTCGGTCAGATTCCGGGCACGGCGCCGCAGCTCTTCGCGCGCTTCAACCGCCTCTCGCTCACGGACGGCGGTACGACCTACCTCGAGATGCGCGCGGGCGCTGCGAACGCCGGCAACCCGTTCTTCATGACGGGCACGTTCTCGGGCACGATGCCGGGGTTCGCGCTCGGCGGCGGCTTCACCCTGCCCCTCAACATCGACGCGTACACGAACTTCACGCTCTCCGCGTTCGGTGCACCGCCGCTCGTCAACAACTTCGGGGTGCTCGACGCCGAGGGGCGCGCGACCGCGCGCTTCGTCGTGCCGCCGGGCTCGCCGCCGAGCTTCGTCGGCAAGACGATCCACCACGCCTACCTCGTGTTCGACCTGGCCACGGGCGCGCTCCAGTTCGTCTCGAACCCGGTGAACCTGAAGCTCCAGGCCTGATCTCGGCGATTCCGAGCGTCCCGGCCCGGCGCCGGAGCCGCAGGGTCGCCACGTGCAGCGCGGCGGGCGCGGGACAGGGGTCCCGCGCCCGCCGCCTTTTCGTCCCGGCGCAAGTCGTGGGGAGGACGGCGGCTGTGCATTCGTGGCCGCAGGGGTGGGGCGGTCGCCGTCCCTTGCGCCGTCGCAGGGATAGGTTTCGCCGGAGGGAGTGCCGCGGTCGGCTCGAGCCCTTCGCCCTCAGCCATGTCCCTACGTCCCTTCTCGGCGGCGCTCGCGCTCGCCGCCGCCCTTCCGTCTCCGTCGCTCGCGCAGGATCCGGTCCCCGTCCGGCTCCAGTACTTCACGGGCGGCATCTCGCGTCCCACCGACGTCGCCGCGCCCCTCGGTGACGACCGTCTCTTCGTGACCGAGCAGGAGTTCGGTCGCGTGCGGATCGTCGACGCACCGGGCAACGTCCTGCCGACGCCGTTCGTACAGCTCGGCGGCGACTTCTCGCACGGGGGCGAGCAGGGCCTGCTCGGGCTCGCGTTCCACCCGAACTACACCCAGAACGGCTACTTCTTCGTGACCTACACCGACGGTGCGGGTCGCCTCGTCCTCGCGCGGTACCGCCGCGCGGCGTGGAGTCTCCAGCAGGCCGATCCTTCGAGCCTCCGCATCCTGTTCAAGCTCGACCAGCCGCACGAGATCCACAAGGGCGCGGATCTCCAGTTCGGACCCGACGGCTACCTCTACATGTCGGTCGGGGACGGCGGCGGCAGCGCGGAGGCCACGTGTCGCGCGCAGGACATCACGACGATGCACGGCAAGATGCTGCGCATCGACGTCGACAAGTTCGACGTCACCGGGACGTACGCGATCCCGTCGGACAACCCGTTCGTCGGCGTCCCGGGCGCGCGCGGAGAGATCCTGCACCTCGGTCTGCGCAACCCCTGGCGCTTCGCCCTCGACCCCTTGAGCGGCGACCTCTGGATCGCGGACGTCGGCGAGAGCGTGTGGGAAGAGGTGGACTGGGCCGACGCGTCGGAACGCGGCGTCAACTTCGGTTGGAAGGTGATGGAGGGTCCGGACTGCTTCACCGAGTCGGCGGGCTGCGTCGGCGGCACGTTCCCGGTGTGCCACGACCGTCGCTCCGCGAGCCCTCTTCCACTACGGTCACGCCGACGGCTGCTCGATCATCGGCGGCGCTGTCTACCGCGGGAGTGCGATCCCGGCCATGCAGGGCATGTTCCTGTTCGCCGACTTCTGCTCGTCGAAGGTCTGGGCCGTTCGCGGCTACGAGGGCGAGCTCGTCGAGTTCCACGACCTGACGGACCAGCTCAAGGCCTCGACGAACTACGCGACGCCTTCGGCCATCGGCACCGACGGTCACGGTGAACTCGTGATGGCGACGATCGGCGGCAGCATCTTCAGGTTCCTGCCGAAGAACGATTCGCCGACCCCGGTGCACCCGCTCTCGTCGTCGACCCCCACGGTGTCGCTCCTGTTCGGCGGTACGCAGACGCTCCAGCTCGACGCGGGGTCCGCGCACGCCGGCGAGTTCTTCGTCATGACCGGCAGCGCCAGCGGCGTGCACCCCGGCGTGCCGCTCGACGGGACGGTCCTGCCGCTCCAGTTCGACGCCTACTCGATGATGCTCCTCGAGTTCGCGCCGACGTCACCGCTCGCCCCGGGCTACGGACACCTCGACGGTCAGGGGCGGGCGACGGCGAACTTCCACGTCGCGCCGTTCCAGTACTCGCTCATGTTGAGCGGCGTCGTGCTCCACCACGCGTTCATCACGTTCGACGCCAACTTCGGACCGTCGTTCGTGAGCAACGCCGAGCAGCTCAGCTTCTCGATCTGAGCGCCGCAGGAACGCGAGCGGGCCGCGCGACGTCTGTCGCGCGGCCCGCTCGACCCGTCCGTGTCCGACCGATCAGGCGCGACCGGGCATCGGCACGGGGTCGACCGCGATGTGGCCCCACTCGTACTTCGCGGGCCCGAGGCGCAGCTCGTCGTTCAGGACCTGGTCGCGCTCGACGTTCCGGCCGGTGTAGCTGGCGACGCGGCCCATGATGGCGGTGAGCGTGCTCATCGCACCGTACTCCGCCTCGTTGTACGGCCGCCCCTCGCGGATCGACGCGAAGAGATCGTCGTGCTCCGTCTGGTAGGGGTCGTTCTTCGGGCCCTCGTAGCGCCACTTCTCGGCACCGTCGACGCGCCAACCTCCGGTGTCGAGGTCCGCGCGCCCCTTCGAACCGACGAGGTGTTCGCTGACGCGGTAGGCCGTGCCGTCGATCTGGCGGCACTGGCTGAACAGCGGCATGCCGTCCTCGTACTCGAACACCACCGCGTGGTGGTCGAAGATGTGGCCGAACTTCGGGTCCGTGCGCACCTGACGACCGCCCATGCCGTGGCAGCGGACCGGCGCACCGCCCTTCGCCCAGTTGATCACGTCGAGGTTGTGGATGTGCTGTTCGACGATGTGGTCGCCCGAGAGCCACGTGAAGTACAGCCAGTTCCGCATCTGCCACTCCATGTCGGACCAGGCCTCCTGGCGCTCGTTCCACCACAGTTCGCCGCCGTTCCAGTAGCAGTGCGCGGCGCGGAGCTCGCCGATCGCGCCGCCGGCGACGCGCTTCATCGTCTCGAGGTAGCCCGCCTGGTGGTGGCGTTGCAGACCGACGCCCACCGTGAGTCCCTTGCTCTTCGCCTCCTCGCCCGCTGCGAGGACCTGGCGCACGCCCGTTCCGTCGACGGCGACGGGCTTCTCCATGAAGACGTGCTTGCCGGCGGCGACGGCGGCCTGGAAGTGCTCGGGCCGGAAGTGCGGGGGCGTCGCGAGCACGACGAGGTCGACGTCGGTCTGGAGCAGTCGGCGGTAGGCGTCGAAGCCGACGAAGCGGCGCTCTTCGGGGACGTCGACGCGATCCCCGAGCTTCTGGTCGGGGTGCGTGACGTGGCCGAGCGCTCCGTTCAAGCGGTCCTCGAAGGCGTCGGCCATCGCGACGAGCTTCACGTCGCCCGCGGTGTGCAGCGCCTGCACGGCCGCGCCGGTGCCGCGCCCACCGCAACCGATCAGTCCGATGCGGATCTGGCGCTCGTCGCGTCGGCGGCGCAGCACGCTCGGCGCACCGAAGGCCATGGTGCCCGTCGCGGCCAGGGCGGCGGCGCTCGCGACGACGGTGCGGCGGGTGGGAAGGACGAGACCTCGATCGTTCGTGTTCATGGCGGCTCCGCGTTCGGGACCCGCGCATTCTAGGTGCGTCGGCGCGAGTGCGCCGATCCGCCGCGACCTCGTCCCGATCGCGGGGGCGACGCGCGGAACGCTCAGAAGCTCCGGCGCGGCTCGCTCGACGTCGCACGCGCGCTCGAGCGATCCTTGAAACGCCGACTTTCGTGGGGCTCGTTGCGCAGCGGACTCTCGTAGTCGCCGTACTGCTCGCGCAGTCGCTCGAGCTCGCGGCGTCCGGGCGGACGCCCGAACAGACCGCCCTCCTCCCACAGCGCGCCCTGGAAGTCGCTGTAGAGCGCCTTCAGCACCGGCACCCAAAGTGGTGCCATGACGAGGAGCGCGATGATCCGGTAGAGGGTCTCGGTGTTCACGCGGATGCGGCCTCGACCGCGGGCCGAGGTACGGCCTTCATCGGCAGCGTAGCAGCCGCGCCGCAGTCCCACCTCGCACCTCGTCGACGCGAGGCCGCGGTCGGTCGGACCGAGGACGCGCCCGGACGGCGCCGAACGGGGCGTGGGGAGGCCGCCCTCGACCGCGATCGGGAGGGCGAGGGCCCGCCGACACACGCCCTCGCGGACGCCGTGCATACTGGCGGGATGCCCGCTCGCAACGCGCTTCCCGTCGGACTCGGGGGGCTCGCCGTCGGCCTCCTCCTCGGGGCCCTCGTCGGCGGACTCCTCACGGGGACCCCCGTCTCCGCCGGGGAGGACCTGCTCGGGCCGCGGATCGAGCCCGCCACGACGCGCACGAAGGAGGTCGTACCGACGGAGCTCGTCTCCGGCGGCGACGCGCGCGCCCCGCGCACGAGCGACTCCGACTCGACGGCCTACGTGCCGAGCGACACTTCGATCTCGCGTGCGATCCGATCGGTCGAGGCGCCGGACGTCGTCGCCGCCACGGGCGGCGGCACGCTCACCGGCCGCGTGGTCGACGACCTCGGTGCACCGGTCGCCGGCGTGCGCATCACGGCGACGCGGCAGGAGGAACGCGACGGTTTCGTCGACCCCGCCGAGGTCGCGAAGGTCGACACGCCCGAGCTCGAGCTCGACGCCGTACTCAGGTCCGCCGCCGCGAAGTGGGCCGAGGAGCGAGCGCGTCAACGCGAAACCGAGTCGCGCCGCGACGGGACGTTCGTCGTCGACGGCCTCGCGGAGGACGCCGCCTACTTCGTCCGCGCCCAGGCCGACGGCTACGTCCTCGAACTGCGGTCGGGCGACCGCCGTGCGCGCGCCGGCGACGAGCTCGAGTTCGTCGCGAAGCGGGTCGTGCCCGTGCGCTTCGCGCTCGTCGACCCGCTCGGCGCTCCGCTGACGAGCGGAGCGGTGCAGGTGAAGCGCGGTCGGCGCAGTTCCGTCGCCTACACCTGGTCGCCCTCGGCCGACTCCATCCCGCTCGAGCGCGGCCGCGTCGAGGTGCGCGGGTTCGGCGCCATCGCCGAGGAGGACGACGGCTACGTCGGCCTCGACTCCGCGAACCTCGCGAGCGAGTCGCAGAGCTTCCGCGTCGAGGACCGCGAGGGCGAGGTCGTCACGCTCGTCGTGGAGGGACGCATCGGCATCCGCGGGCGGGTGACGACGCCGTTCTCCATGAACGGCCAGAACCGCGTGACGCGCATCCTCCCGCTGGACGATCCCGCGAGCTTCGACGAGAAGGAGCTCGCCAACGCCGACCAGGACACCTGGCAGACGCAGGAGACGTTCGCCTTCTTCGACCTCTCGCCGGGGACCTACGCCGTCGGCTCGACGACGTGGGACGGGACGCTGCTCGCGCACGAGATCGTCGAGGTCGTCGACCGCGTCGTCGAGATCGAGCTGGTCGAGGCCGATCCCGATCCCGACGCGATCCTCTCGGTCACGGTGACCGACTCGCGCGGGCTGCCGGTGGGGACGTCTCGTGCGTGCTCTCCGTGCGCAACGGCAAGCGCTCGAACTCGAACGGACTCTCGCTCGTCAGCCGCAGCGGCGCGACGAGTCGCTACACGATCCCGAAGAACCTGCTCGACATGATCGCGGACGAGCCCGGCGGGCAGCCGCTCGAGGTCACGGTGTCGGGAATCGAGTGGGGCAACGGGAAGGCCGAGTTCGCACGCAGCGTCCGCGACGTCGCCGTGACGCTCGACGAACCGGTCTCGGTCGTCGTCGCCGTGCAGGGCATCGAGAGCGCGGGCTCGAAGGGCAAGCTCTGGGTCAACGTCGTCAAGGCGAACGAGAACGACGACGTCGACGGGATGATGTACTACATGGGCAACGGCGGTCGGAAGGTGCCGAGCGACGGCGAGGTGCGCTTCGACGGGTTGTCGCCCGGCGCGTACACGGTCTCGCTGAGCGTGGGGCGCAACGCCTGGCGCGCGCTCCCCGTCGAGACGCGCGACGTCGACGCGCGCGACGAGGAGACGCGGGTCTCGATGAACGCACCGCCGGTGCACCGACTGCACGTCGTCGCCCCGGCGCTCGCCAAGGGGACGCGGATCTCGCTGTCGCTCGTCGGCGACGGGAACGACCGCAGGCGCGGATCGACGAACGCCTCCGTGAACGATCGCGGCGAGGCCACGTTCGAGGACCTCGTCGCTGGGACCTACATGCTCACGGCCAGCGGCTCGGGCGATCGCCAGGAGGTCGCGGTTCCTTGCGGCAACGTGCTCTTCGACGCGAACCCGTTCGACGCGCTGCGCGTGACGATCTCGAACATCGAGGGCCAGTTCCACGCGGCCGGACTGCAGAACGGCGACCGCATCGTCGCGGTGGACGGCGTCGATCCGGGCGACGCCAAGCAACTGCGCGCGACGCTCTACGCGATCCCGGCGGAGGAAGCCGTCGTCGTCACCGTCGTCCGCGACGGTCGGACCTTCGAGGCGACGCTCCCCGCGGGGTCGGGAAGTCGCAAGTCCTCGCTCGGCGGGTCGGTGCAGGACGCCGACCGCGAGGGATGACGCGCGCAGCGTCCGGAGCGGTGCTCGCGGCGGTTCTCGCGGCGTGCGCGGGGCCCGGCGCGGGGAGCGAGGCTCCCGTCGTCGGCCCCGTGCTCGAGGTGACGGCGCGCGACGGCACGCCGCTGCGCTACGAGTGGGTGCCCGACTTCGCGGTCGACGCCGAGGGCGTGCCGCTCTGCGGTCGGCTCGGCAACACGCACGGTGCCGTCGTCGTCGACGGAGCGGGTGAGGTCCTGTTCGACACCGACACGCAGGACGCGATCGTCGTCCTCCGCCGCGACGGCGTGCGCGAACGCGCGTTCGGCGCGGAGTTCGCCGGCGGACTGCACGGCATGCGGTTGGTCCGCGACTTCGATCCCGCGACGGGATCCCCACGCGAGACGCTCTTCCTGGCGCACCACGCGCACGGCGAACTCGCGCGCGTGGCGCTCGACGGGACCGTTCTGTGGAAGCGCGGCTACCCCGAGGAGTCCGGGCTGTACCGCAGTGCGGGCGAGTTCCACCCCACGGCGATCGACGTCGCTCCCGACGGCACGCTGTGGGTCGCCGACGGGTACGGCTTCAGCTTCGTGCACCACTTCGACGCCAACGGCACGTGGCTCGAGGCGTTCGGCGGCATGGGCGAGGAGGACGGACGCTTCCGCACCTGCCACGGGCTCTCGATCGACGCGAGCGGCGCGCGCCCCGAGCTGTGGGTCGCCGATCGCGAGAACGGTCGACTGCAGGTCTTCGACGTGCACGGCGAGCACCTGCGCACGATCGCCGGAGACTTCCGACGCCCGTGCAGCGTGGAGCGCGGCCCGGACGGCCTGCGCGTCGTCGCCGACCTCGCGGGTCGCGTCACGCTGCTCGACGCGGACGGGACGGTGCTCGGCCACCTCGGCGACCAGCCCGACGCGGCGAAGCGCGCGAACAACGGCGTCCCGCCCGAGCAGTGGACCGACGGCGAGTTCGTCGCGCCGCACCACGCCTCCTTCGACGCGCAGGGGAACCTCTACGTCGTCGACTGGGTCGCGACGGGGCGGATCTCGAAGCTGCGGCGACTGCGCGGAAGCGCTTTCGCGGGCGGGGTGCGTGACCGCTCCGACCCATCGGGTTACCCGACCATCACCGAGGGTCCCCTTCGCCCGGACACCGCATGACGTCGATCCGACTCGCGGCCATTCTCGCCGCCGTGTTCCTCCTCGCTCGTTCCCCTGGTGCGCTCGCGTCGGCGGGCCGGGTCGAAGAACAGCAGGACGCCTCGCCCTCCGGCTTCCTGGTCGAACCCGTCGAGGACGGCATCGTCGGGATCGTGATCGACGAGAACGGCGAACCGCTCGCCGACGTCGAGGTGGGGGTGAGGAAGAAGGCGTACGTGTACCCGCCGCCGTACGAGCGCTCGGGGCGGCCGCTGTTCGACGAACCGCGAACCCTCGAAGAGGCGCTCGCGGTCGCGCGCGAACGCTGGGAGGAACGGCAGGGAGTCGTCCTCGTCGCTCGAACGGGTCCGGACGGTGTGTTCCGCTTCGCGGGCGTCGACACGGAGAGCGTGTACGCGTTCGCCGCCTCTCGGCCCGGCTACTTCTCCAAGTCGCACGTCTACGAATGCGCCGCGGGCGAATCGTTGGTCGTGCGGATGGTGCGGACGCACCTCGTCGAGTTCGTCGTCGAGCGACCCGACGGGGTGCCCGTCGAGGAGGCGGTGTTCCGCATCCGGCGCGGGAGTTCGACCTCGGGCGAGACGTGGCGATCGGATCGACCGGCGGTCGAGTTCGAGGACGGGCGTGTGACGATCCAGGTCTATGCGGGAGCGCTGCGCTACACGCCGAACTCGGATCCCGTCGGTGAGTTCGCGAGCGACGCGTTCTCCATCGATCCCGGTCTCGTCGAGGGCCCCGTCACGGTCCGGCTCGAACGCCGCCGCGGGATCGAGGTCCTGGCGCGCGACCCGTGGGTCGAGCAGGGCGGGAGCGGCAGGCGCTCGATCGTCGTGCGTCGACTCGCCCCGGACGAGTCGTTCGACCCCGACGATCCCGAGCTGGTCGCGTACGAGACGCGCTTCGAGTCGCCGTTACCCATTCAGCGGACGCGCCTCTCGGCGTACTTCGACGACCTCGCACCCGGGCGCTACGCCGTCGCCTTGCAGGACGGCGAGCGCGTCCTCGACGCGAAGGAGGTCGTCCTCGACGAGGGTGGCGCTCTGGTCCGACTGCGCGCGCCCGACCGATCGCGGGAGGGTCGCATCGTCGTCGACGTGCGCGACACGGCGGGAGCCCGCGTGGTCGAGCCGCGGATCGTCCTCGACCAGCGCGTGGACGGGCGCTGGGTGAAGGTCGACGCCGACGTCGAGCGCGCACCCACCCGCGAGATGTGGCTCGCGCCCCAGCCGATCTCCGGGAGGGCGACGAGCCTGCGCGTGACGGCGATCGACGCCTCCTTCGGGATGGTGTCGAAGGAGATCGCGGTCGACGACCGCGGCCCGGTCGCGCTCGCCTTCCCGCGCGGCGGCGTGCTCGTCGTCGCGCTCGAAGGTCTCGACGAGACGGTCGTCGCCTCCAGCGTGACGGGAACCCTGCGCTTCGTCGGTCGCGGCGACGAGCGGACGGTCGGCTACGTCGCCTACCTCCCGCTCGACGGTCGGGCGCGACCGCACTTCGGGAGCGAGGGCATCGCGCGCTGCGAGGGGCTCCCGCCGGGACGATGGAGCGTCGCGCTCGACTACCTGTCGCACGGTACCTCGAGGATCCACGTCGACGCGGGAGAGGTCGAGGTGCGCGAGGGCGAGGTGGTGACGATGCGCGTCGCCGCACCGCGCGTCGTCGAGGTCGTCGTCGACGCAGGTGCTTCCAACGCCGGACTCGAGCTCGTGCTCGCACACGGGTCGGACTGGACGACCGTCGCACGCGGTCAGGTCGACCTCGAGGGGATCTGCCGCTTGGGTTGGCTCGCGGAGGGGAGCTACCGACTCGGCGCCGCCGCCGGGTACCCGGGCAGCGGGATCCGCGATGCACGCGGCGTGAAGGACGTCGTCGTCGACGGCTCGACGATCGAGTGGAGGGGCCGGTGACGTCCGCTTTCGTCCTCGCACTCGTCCTCGCCGTCGCGCCGCAGGACGTCGGAACGAGCACTTCGCGGGAGGCGCCCACGAGCGTCGGCGGTCGAGTCGTGCGAGCGGGCGGAGGACCGGTGGAGGGAGCGCGGGTCGGCGCCGACGGACTCGTCACGCGCGAACTCCCGGCGATCCCGCTCGATCCGACGCGCGCGACGCGACGGCCGCGTTCGCGATGCTCGTCGAGGAGATCGCGCAGCGCCGGTCCGCGTCGACCGACGCGGACGGCAGGTATCGCGTCGACGGGCTCGACCCCGACCGCCTCTACACCGCGAGCGTCACGCACGACGACGATCTCGTGTCGTGGGGAGGAGGTGGTCCGACCTGCGTGGCGGGTCTTCTCGCTCGACGCGACGCTTCGTCCCGCTCGTCGACACCCCGTCGACGTGCGTTCGGTCCTCGGCGAACTCGCTGCGCGCCGGGCTCGTCCGACTCCAGCGGTACTGGGTCCGCTGCCTCGGTCTGCCCCGCGAATACGTGGCGTCGTTCGTCGAGGGGAGGAACCGCTGCGCGCGCCCGAGGGCTCCTACGCGGCCGAATTCCTCGGTCCGTCGGCTCGGCGATCGCGCGGAGGCATCGAGTCGCGCTTCGGCGATCGAGGAGTGGACCACCGTACCGCGCGTCTCGACGCCTCCGGGCGACCGACGTCCCCGTCGTGCAGCTCGAGCCCGGTCCGAGCTTCACCGTCGCCGTCGCGGATCCCGCCGGCGTGCTCGCGAACCGCACCGTCACGGCGCGCATCGACCTCGCGGACACGACCGCGTCGGTCGTGCGATGGCGACAGGCGTGGTCGTCCGCGTTCGCTCGTGCGACGAGCGTCTCGGCGGGCGTCCTCGCGCGCGGGCTCGCGCTGCCCCGCGGGACGTGCCGCGTCGTCCTCGTGACGAAGGACGGGCGCGTGCTCGCGGAGGCGGAGGTCGCGAACACTCGACCGCGGAACGCCGTCGTGCTCGAGGTCGCGCCCCTCGACGACCCACACGTCTTCGTCGACCTCTCGCTCCCGGGCGGCTACGACGCGGCCGACGTCACCGTCGCGTGCTCGCGCGGTGGAGACGGGTCCATCGAGGTCGCGCGCGAGGGCGACGGCCCCACGCGCTTCGAGCTGGATCTCGGTCCGGGCCTCGACGTCCTGTACGCGGACGAGGACGAACTCCTGCGTCCGCGGACGAGATGGAACGACGTGACGGCACCCGTCGTGCGCTTCACGCACCCCGTGCTCGGCACCGTCGGCGTCGAGATCGCTCGCGGGCGGACGGAGTACGCAGCGGAGCTCCGCGAGTCGTCGGAGCTCGTCGTCGAGTTCCGCGGCGAGTCGTCGCGGCTCTACACGCAACGCGCCGTCGTACTCGGTCGGATCGCGGACGGGAGTCTCGCACTCGACCGGGACCTGACCGCGGTCGAGCGGGGAGGTCGCGGCGACGGGCGGCGCGTGGTCCGCGAGCTCGAGAGGGCGCGCATCCACGTCGACGGGCTTCCCGACGCCGTCTGGAACCTCACGATCGCGCTCCCGTCGGAGGCGGGCACGAGCACTCCGTTCGTCCTCGCGAGCCGCACGGTCGACGTCACCGGCGGAGAGACGGCGGTCGTCGTCGTCGAGACGCCGCGGGCGCACGCCGTCGATCTCTGGAACCCGCGCGTGCCCTCGGGGGAGCGGGGGAGCCTGCGCGGCTCCGGTCTCGTCGTTCCCTTCGCGTGGGACGCCGACGGCCGCGCCGTGCTCGAAGGCGTGCCGGCCGGGCGCTACGCGTACTTCGCAGGTGCCGACGAGCAGCGCGCGACGGAGACACCGCTCCAGCTCGTCGTGCCGTGCGATCAGGTGCTGTGGGTCGATCGGCCGCACGACGCGCTGCGCGTCGAGATCTTCGACCAGGCGTCGCCGCTCGCGCTCGCCGGACTTCGCGACGGCGATCTCGTCGTCGGGTTCGGCGGGGCGCTGATCTTCGAACAGTCGACGTTCGGGGACGCGCGCCGCGGCGAGATCGACTTCGACGTCGTCGGGCCCTCCTGGTCGACCGCCGTCGAGAGTTGGGCCCGCGTCGCGGAGGAGCGCGTGTCGCTCACCGTCGAGCGCGACGGCACTCTGGTCCGACTCGACGTCGGGCCGATCCCCGTCGCCGCTCCGGCGGACCTCGAGGCGCTCGGTGGGCGGGTGACGCCGTGCTACTGGCGCTGAACGCCTACGCGCGAGGTGGCGCGCCCTCCAGGACTCGAACCTGGGACCGTCGGATTAGAAATCCGATGCTCTATCCGGCTGAGCTAAGGGCGCTCGTTCCACCGCGGACTGGTCGGGGAGATGGGACTCGAACCCACGACTCGTAGCACCCAAAGCTACGCCTCTACCAACTGAGGTACTCCCCGCCGCACGTCATCGTAGCCGCGGAAGCGTCGCGCGACACAGCGGCGGGACTCGCGCGGGTGGGGGCGGCGTCCCCGGGGCGAGCGGCGCGAGCCCGCTCGGCGCGAACTTCGCGCGAAGGACGCCGCGGTGCGTGCCGGGCGCGCTCCGGGTTGGTAGTGTCCGCGCCGAGGAGCTTGGCAATGAGAGTCCTGGTCGTCGGCAGCGGTGGGCGCGAACACGCCCTGGTGTGGAAGATCGCGCGGTCGCCCCTCGTGGAGGAGGTGATCGCCGCGCCCGGCAACGCCGGCACGGCGCGCCTCGCGCGCAACGTCGAGGTGTCCGCGAAGGACGTCCCGGGACTCGTCGCGCTCGCGAAGAACGAGCGCGTCGACCTCGTGGTCGTCGGACCCGAGGACCCGCTCTGCCTCGGGCTCGCGGACGCGCTGCGCGCCGCGGACGTCGCCGTCTTCGGACCCGGCGCCGCGGGCGCGCGGCTCGAGGGCAGCAAGCTCTTCGCCAAGGAGATCCTCGACCGACACCGCATCCCGACCGGTGCCTGGCGACGCTTCGACCGCGCGGGCGCCGCGAAGAGCTACCTCCAGGGCCTCAAGACCTGGCCACAGGTCGTGAAGGCGGACGGACTCGCCGCGGGCAAGGGCGTGTTCGTGTGCAAGGACTCGACCGAGGCCTGCACGGTGATCGACACCGTGATGGAGGAGCGGCGCCTCGGAGACGCCGGCAACACCGTCGTGATCGAGGAGTTCCTGGAGGGTCAGGAGCTGTCGGTCATGGCGCTGACCGACGGCGAGACGCTGCTCGTGCTCGAGCCCGCCGTCGACCACAAGCAGGTCGGCGACGGCGACACCGGTCCGAACACCGGCGGCATGGGCGTCGCGAGCCCCGTGCCGTGGGTCACGAAGCGCCTCATGCGCCAGGTCGAGCAGCGCGTCCTGCTGCCGACGCTGCACGCGCTGCAGATGGAGGAGATCCCGTTCCGCGGGGTGCTCTACGCCGGACTCATGGTCAGCGACTCCGGTCCGCGCGTGCTCGAGTACAACGTGCGCTTCGGCGACCCCGAGACGCAGATCGTGATGCGCCGGTTCGCGAGCGACATCGTTCCGTACCTGCTCGCGACGGCGAACGGGAAGCTCGGCGAGCTCGACCCGCCCGAGTGGGACCCGCGCGTCGCGATCGGCGTCGTCGGCGCGGCGGACGGATATCCCGGCGAGTACCGCCGCGGCGACCCGATCACGGGGCTCGACGAGGCCGACGCGGTCGACGAGGCCGTCGTCTTCCAGGCGGGGACGGCGCTGCGCGGTCGACAGGTCGTGACGAACGGCGGGCGCGTGGTCTGCGCGACGGCGCTCGGCGACGGGTTGGCCGAGGCGCGCGAACGCGCGTACGCTGCGTTGGACCGCGTGCTCTGGGACGGGAAGTTCTGTCGTCGCGACATCGGTCTGCGCGCGGCGCCCCGCGTCCGCGACGGAGCCTGAACGAGCACGGTCCCCAGGGAGGAGCGCTCGCACCACGGTGAAGAAGCAGAGTCTCGAGAACGCCTTCGCGACCTACCTCTCCGCGCAGGGCTTGCGCTTCACGTCACAGCGCAAGCGCGTGTTCGACCGCGCGTTCGCCACCCACGAGCACTTCACCGCGGAACGGCTCTACAACTGGTTGGCCGAGGCGAGGGGTGCGAAGGTCTCGCGCGCGACGGTGTACCGGACGCTCGCGCTGCTCGTCGAGGGCGGATTCCTCAACTCGCTCGACACCGGCAAGGGTGAGCTCCTCTACGAGCACGTGCTCGGTCACAAGCACCACGACCACATGGTGTGCGTGAGCTGCGGGCGGATCGACGAGTTCCACTCCAGCGAGATCGAGCGCCTCCAGGAGGCCGTCGCGAACGAGCGCGGCTTCGTGATGGTCGAGCACGACCTGCGGCTGTTCGGCTACTGCCGAGCGTGCGTGAAGAAGGGGCTCTGCCCGCTGGTCGAGAGCCCCGACGCCGAGCCCGCGCCCCAGGACAATCGCGATCTCGGGCAGCCCAGGCGTGTCGGGCTGCGCGTGCCCGGGCGCGGCAAGGGCGAGGGCGACCGCGGTTGAGCCCCGTGCGGCGCTCCGCCCGCGGCGCTCCGCGCCGCGGGGGGGAACCACGGAGCACACCGAGCACACGAAGTGCGTGCTTCGTGTTCACTTCGTGTGCTCCGTGTGCTTCGTGGTTCCCGTGTCCACCGGCGCCGCAGGCGCCGTTCCGAGCACGCCTAGGGCTGCTCGACGACGTCCGCACCGCTGCGGTCGACGATCGTCGCGAGCACGCGCTCCGCGACCTCCTCGTCGGGGAAACCGAACTCCCGCGCGCGCACCTCGATGCGCGTGCGACCGAGGTCCCAGGCGAGCACACGCACCTCGACCTTCGCGCCCTCGACCTTGCCGAGGATCGTGCGCGGGATCGACTCGTTCACCTGGATGGGGACGCTGGACAGGATCCCCATGACCTCTTTCGCCGTGTACCACACCTCCATGACGTCGCGTCGTACCTCGCCGCGGCGCATGCCGGCCTCCGTGGCCTCCTGACCGACGGCGTAGCCCACGCCGGCGCCGACCGCGAGCGCGGCGCACGAGGGCGTCGCGACGAGACAGGCCGCCGCGACGAGCACGCCGAGGACGGTGCCCGAGGGACGGGGGCGGCGGACGGAACGGCTCATCGTGGTCATCTCGAACTCCTGCTCAGACCCTAGCGGCCGCGACGAGTCCCTCGAAGAAGGCGAGCCCCTCGCCGGTCGTGCGTTCCCCGAGGCGCGTCCAGTTCGGGTGGTTCCAGGGGTCGAGGTTGCGCTCGGGGTGCGGCATCAGACCGAGGACGCGACCCGAGGGGTCGCACAGCCCGGCGACGTTCCGCGCCGCGCCGTTGGGGCAGGAGGGATAGCCCGCGTCGCCCTCCGGCAGGTCGCGGCCGTCGGCGTCGACGTAGCGGAGCGCGATCTGGCGGTTCGCCTCGAACTCCTCGATCGCACCGGGCGCGAACGCGAGGCGTCCCTCGGCGTGCGCGACCGGGACGGGCCAGACGGCGCCGGAGGGGAGCCAAGTGGCTGCCGAGGCCTCGTTCCGGAGGTGCACCCACCGGCACTCGAAGCGTCCCGAACGGTTGCCGGCGAGAGCGACGCGGCGCTCGTGCGCCGCGCGTCCCGGACCCTCGAGCAGACCCAGGTCGACGAGGACCTGGAAGCCGTTGCACACGCCGACGACGAAGCCGCCGTCGTGCACGAACTCGTGCAGCAGGTCGCCGAGTCGGTGGCGCAACTCGGCTCCCATGATGCGACCCGCTGCGATGGAGTCGCCGTGGCTGAAGCCGCCGGGGAGGAACAACACGTGGCAGTCGCGGAGGAGCTCGGGTCGCTCCGCGAGCCGGTTCGTGTGGACCCGTTCGGCGCGTGCGCCCGCGAGTTCGAACGCGCGCGCCGCCTCGAAGTCGCAATTCGTGCCGGCGCTGCGGAGCACGAGCGCGCGCGGCGCCCTGGTGGAGCTCGTGGTCGAAGACGTCATCGCTGTCTGCGTCATGGTTCAGCCCTCGAAACGTCCGTGGTGCGCGGCGCGAAGCGCGTCGAGCTCGACGTCGACGCGCAGGGCTCCCGAACCGTCCTTCACGCGCAGGCGCGGCTCGTCCGTCGTCCGCCCGAGCAGCGCCAACGGCATCCCCTCGAGCGCGCTCTCGAAGGCGCTGCGGTTCCGCTCCTCGACCTCGACGATCCAACGCGTCGGCGACTCGGCGAAGAGCGCGGCCGCGAAACCGTCGCCGGTCGTGACCTCGACGGGGGCGACGGCGATCTCGGCACCGACACCGCCCGCGAAACAGGACTCGGCCAGCGCGACGGCGAGGCCGCCCTCGCTGAGGTCGTGGCAGCTGCGCGCGAGCCCGCGCGCGAGCGCGCGGTGGAGCGCCGCCATGAGGGCGGGCGCGCGTTCGAGATCGGCGCCCGGCACGGTCCCGCCGCGCACGCCGCGCAGTCCGTGGTACTGCGAGCCGCCGAGTCGACCGTCCGTCGTCCCGACGAGGTAGATCGCGTTCCCCGCCGCCTTCAGGTCCATCGTCACGGCGTTCCGCACGTCGGGCACCGGCGCGATGGAGGAGATCAGGAGCGTCGGCGGGATCGCCAAGGTGCGGTCGCCGACCCGGTACTCGTTGTTGAGGCTGTCCTTGCCCGAGACGAAGGGCGTGCCGTACGCGAGCGCCGCGTCGTGGCAGGCCTTCGCCGCGAGGACGAGCGACCCCAGCCGGTCCGGGAGGTTGCAATTCCCCCAGGAGAAGTTGTCGAGGATCGCGGCGTGCGTCGGGTCGGCGCCGACGGCGACCGCGTTGCGCAGCGCCTCGTCGATGGCCCAGGTCGCCATGGCGTAGGGATCGAGGTCGCCGTACTCCGGGTTCGCGCCGCAGGTGATCGCGAGTCCCCGCGTCGAGGTGTCGACGGGTCGCACGATCGCGCCGTCGCTCGGACCGTCGCCGCGGACGCCGACGAGCGGCTTCACGACGGAGCGGCCCTGCACCTCGTGGTCGTACTGGCGCACGATCCACTCGCGGCTCTGGACGTTCGGGCGACCGAGGATCGCGAGCAGGTCCGCGCCGGGATCGGCGCTCGGCGGACAGCCGGGGTCGGGGAGGTCGGGCCGCTCCCACACGGCCTTGCGCACGGGTCGCGGCGTGCCGTCGTGGAGGAACTCCATGTCGAGCGAGCCGACGAGCTCGCCGCGGTCGTAGAGCTCGAGGCGCTTGCTGTCCGTGAACGTGCCGATGACGACCGCTTCGACGTCCTCGGACGCGAACAGCGCGAGGAGCTCCTCGACGCGCTCGCGCGGCACGGCGAGCACCATGCGCTCCTGCGCCTCGCTGATCCAGATCTCGTGGCTCGCGAGGCCCGGGTACTTGAGCGGCACCGACTCGAGGTGCACCTCGGCGCCGGTCTTCTCGCCCATCTCGCCGACGGCGGACGAGAAGCCGCCGGCCCCGCAGTCCGTGACGGCGCGGTAGAGCCCGCGGTCGCGCGCCTCGAGCATGCAGTCGAGCACCTGCTTCTCCGTGACGGGGTCGCCGATCTGGACGGCGTGGCTCGAGAGCGTCTCGGAGTGCTCGCTGAGCTCGATCGACGAGAACGTCGCACCGTGGATCCCGTCGCGTCCCGTGCGACCGCCGACCGCGACGATCAGGTCACCCGGGCGCACCTCCTTCGCGACGTGTTCCCGCCGCATCACGCCGACCGTCCCCGCGTAGACCAGCGGGTTGCCGACGTAGCCCTCGTGGAACCAGACGCCCCCGTTCACGGTCGGGATGCCCATGCGGTTGCCGTAGTCGCGCACGCCGGCGACGACGCCGCGCAGGATGCGGCGGGGGTGCATGGCGCCCTTCGGCAATTCGTCGTCGGGGAGGTCGAGCGGCCCGACGAAGAACGCGTCGGTGTTCGCGACGGGGCGCGCGCCGAGTCCAGCGCCGAGGATGTCGCGCACGACGCCGCCGATGCCCGTCCCCGCACCGCCGTAGGGATCGATGGCGGAGGGGTGGTTGTGCGTCTCGACCTTGAAGCACACGCCGACGTCGCCCTCGAACTCGACGATGCCGGCGTTGTCGACGAAGACGCTCCAGCACCAGGGCTTCGCCAACCGGTCGGTCGCGGCCTTGATCGTCGACTTGAGCAGGTTGTCGATGCGCTCGCCCTCGAACTCGACGATGCCCGTGAGCGTCTTGTGCTTGCAGTGCTCGCTCCAGGTCTGCGCGATCGTCTCGAGCTCGGCGAGCGTGGGCTCGCGCTCGAGTGCGCGGTAGTGCGCCTGCACCGCGAGCATCTCCGTGCGGTCGAGGCTGAGCTGTCCGTCGCGCGAGAGTTCGACGAGCTGTTCCGGGCTCGCTTCGCGCAGCGGTACCGTCACGGCGCCGCGGCGGGACTCGCCGGCGGGAACGCCGTAGGGGAGCCCCTCGCCGTCGGTGACGAGCGCCTCGATGGTCTCGTTCGCGACGAGCTTGCGACCGACGGTCGCGACGTCGTCGTCGCCGAGCTCGCCCTCGAGCTCGAACACGCGGAACGTCCCGACGCGCGGCTCGCCGTCCGACGGGGTGCGTTCGACGCGCACGAGCAGTCGCTCGACGGAGCGCGCCTCGGGATCCATGACGCCGGGCAGCACGGCGGCGAGCACACGCCGCGTACCGGGACCGGGAGCCGGCGGGCTCTCGGACGGCGCGTACAGCCGCCACGTGTCGACCACGGGATCGGCGAGGAACTCGCGCGCGATGCTCTCCACCTCGATCCGCGAGTACGCGGGCGAGAGGAGGTAGCCGCGACCGCGGCGAGCGGAACGCAGGGCGGCGACGCCGAGTTCCCGCGCACCGTGCTCGAGTCGCGCTCCCTCGGGATCGAACTCGTCGGGTCGCAGGAAGACCTCGACTCGCCAGGCCGCGGGAAGGGGAAGACGCGTCGGGACGGGGCGGGCGCTGGTCATCTCGGCCGGCAATCCTAACGGCGTCGAGGTGCCGGACCCACGACCGTGAGCGGAAGCCGTGGGCCCGCTCCCGGGTCCACGCCTTGTGCCTGCGCGCCCGTCGGAGGAAGATGATCGGCATGAGCGACGCGAAGCGCCCCCAGCCCGCCGCCGACGCCTCGACGTCGGCCATGCCGTTCGAGCACAAGATCCTCGAGATCGAGGCCCAGCTCGCCGAGCTCCGCGAACTCGCGAGTTCTCAGAGCAAGGACGTCTCCGGCGAGATCTCGACCATGGAGCGCCAGCTCGAGGACGTGATCGCCAAGACCTACTCCGAGCTCTCGCCCTGGCAGCAGGTCAACGTCGCGCGCCACCCGCAGCGCCCCGTCGCGTCGGACTACATCCAGGAGATGCTCGACGACTTCGTCGAGCTGCACGGCGACCGCACCTTCGGCGACGACCGCGCCATGGTCACGGGGCTCGCCACCATGGGCGGGCGGCGCTTCATGCTCGTGGGCCACCGCAAGGGCCGCACGACCAAGGAGCGCCTCGAGACGAACTTCGGCTGCGCGCACCCCGAGGGGTACCGCAAGGCCTGGCGCAAGATGAAGCTCGCCGAGAAGCTCGGCCTGCCGATCGTCACGCTGGTGAACACGCCCGGCGCCTACCCCGGGATCGGGGCCGAGGAGCGCGGCCAGGCCATGGCGATCGCCGAGAACATCATCGGGATGTTCTCGCTGCGCACGCCCATCGTCGTCCTCGTGATCGGCGAGGGCGGTTCCGGCGGAGCGCTGGGCGTCGGCATCGGCGACCGCGTGCTGATGATGGAGCACGCCTACTACTCCGTGATCAGCCCGGAGGGCTGTGCCGCGATCCTGTGGAAGGACGGCAGCCGCTCCGCGCAGGCCGCCGAGGCGCTGCGACTCACGGCCAAGGACCTCGAGTCGCTCGGCATCGTCGACGAGATCGTGCCGGAGCCCCTGGGCGGCGCGCACCGCCGCCGCGAGGAGGCCGTGGCGACGGTGAAGGCCACGCTCCTGCGCCACCTCGAGGAGCTCGACGGCGTCGACCCCGACCGCCTCGTCGCCGCTCGGCGCGAGAAGTTCCGCCGCATCGCGGAGATCGAGGGCCGCTTCCCGCGGGTCTGAGCCCGCGCGCCAACACGCGGTCCCGCCGGCGCGTACCACCGGCCCTGATGGTGGGACACGAGGCCAGCGACCGCGACCGCAGCGAGCTCCGACGCCGCGCTCCGGGAACTCCCGGCGCGGTCCAAGCCGGGGCCCTGCAGCGGTCGATGGAGTCCCTGCCGAGGGCCGCTTCCCGCGGGACGGAACCGCCGCGCCGCGCCGGATCGTCCATGATCGGAGAGGTCCTCGCCGACCGTTCCGCCGTCACCATGCCCTCCGACCCGAGCCGCACGCGCGACGCCGCGCCCGTCGACGCCGCCGCCGAGGGGCCGAGCGACCACGACCTCGTGCGCCGGATCCAGAAGGGCGACGGCGACGCCTTCGCGATCCTCGTGGGTCGGCACGAACAGCGCGCCTATCGCGTCGCGCGGCAGATGGTCGCCGACGCCGAGGAGGCGCGCGACCTGGCGCAGGAGGCTTTCCTCCGCGTCTACCGGAGCATCGACCGCTTCGACTTCCAGCACGAGTTCACGACCTGGCTGTACCGGATCGTGACGAACCTCGGAATCGACCACTTGCGGCGCCGGCGCCCGATCGCGACCGGCACCGACGACGACCAGCCGGAGTTCGAGCAGGTCGACGAGGACGCGGCGATGCCGTCCGACCGCATCGAACGCGGCGAGACGGCGCAGCTCGTCCGGGCCTGCATCGACCGCTTGCCCGAGCACTTCCGCGTGGTACTCGCGTTGCGCGAGCTCGAGGGTCTCACCTGCCAGGAGATCAGTCGCATCGTCGGCGCGACGCCGGTGACGGTGCGCTGGCGACTGCACCGGGCGCGCAAGCTGTTCGCCGAGCTGTGGGAGCGGCTCGAGATGCGCGCCGAGGAGCTCCCCGCCGCGACCCTGGTGGGCGCCGGCGACGAGGAGTTGGACGATTCGAACGACGAGGAGAACGGGAGCGACGGACCGGCGCGCGACGAGCGCTGAACCGGTCGGAGAACGATCATGAGCACTTCGGAACAACGGCAATCGGCGGACGGTCCGCGCGACGCTCGCGAGTGCGCGGGCGTGGTCGATCGGCTCCCGCTGTTCGTGGGCGGCGACCTCGACGCCCCTGCGAGCGCCGACGTCGAGCGCCACCTCGCGACCTGCGCGGCGTGCCGCGGTGCGCACGAGAACATGGCGAGGGCGTTCCGTCGGTTCTTCGAGTGCGAGCACCGCGCCGCGGCGACGGAGCTCGCCGGGAACGGACTCGTCGAGGGAGTGCTCGCGGCCCTCGCCGGCGAACGCGCCGGTGCGCGCCGACGCGACGCGGTCGCGGCGCCCGCAGGTCCGCGCGGCGAAGCCGCTGTGGTCGACGGCGAGCTCGACGACGCGGGACGCTTCGCGGCCGACTTCGCCGCCGACTACGAGCCGCCCGGCATCTCGGGCAAGCGCACCGTGCGCTGGCTCGCCGGTTCGGTGCTCGCGGCCTGCGTCGTCCTCGGTGTGGCGACGGTCCTCCAACTCGCTCCGCGCCAGGGCGCCGTCCCGAACGACGCGACGCCGGGACTCGACGTGCGGGGCCCCGGCCTGGTCGCGGACGCCGATCGGTCGATAGGTGGGAGCGGCGCTCCCGAGGTCGGACCGCAGGGTGTCGGCTCGAACGGCGGACTGCGCCGTCTGGGTGTCGACCAGGCCGGCGATCGACTGATCTTCCAGCCCTTCGAGGCGGCGCCCCAGGCGCCCGCCGGCGGGGAGTCGCTGGTGGGCTATCCCACCTGGCGCTGAGGCGACGAGCACCGCGATGACGCTCCGACGGACCCTCGCGAACGCTGCGGTCGTCCTCGCGGTCGCTCCGCTGCCGCTGCTGGCGCAGGACGAGGTGCGCGCGACCGCGCCGGTCCCGCGCCGCGCCGTCGCGATCGACGTCTTCGAGATCGAGCCCTTCGACCCCGTCGCCTGGGAGCGACGTCTGACCGCGGCCGACCTCGACCTGCGCGAGGACGCGTACGAGCGGCTCGCCGCGCGCCTCCCGAGCTGGCCCGAGGCCCAGGCGTGGGTGCGCGAGCAGTCCCGGATCCCGCGCGGCGAACTCGCGTGGACCTGTCGCCTGCTGCGGCGCGACCTCGACCGACGAGCGAGGGCGGGCGGCGACGTCGCTGCGGTCGATCCGATCGCAGCGGTCGCGGAGGACGGAGCGCCGTCGAGCGACGGCGGCGCGAGTTCGGGTCTGCGCGCGGTCCGGGACGAGGGGACGCGCGTCCGCACGCTGGTCCTCGAGGTCGATCCGCTCCTGCTCGGACGGAGCGCTGCGCGCCCCGGCGAGGAGGGCGCACTCGGCTCGCCCTACCAGGTGCTCGAACCGCCGGACGTGCTGAAGCTCGACCTCGTGCTCGAGGACCTCGGTGCTCCGGTCCGGCCGGACCCGGGCCCCCGCGCGCGACGGCTCGTGTTCCTCGAGTCGGGCGACGCGAGCGGTCAGCTCTCGCGACTGCTTCCCAGCGAGGTCCGGCCGGGTCGCTGGACCTTCGCACCCGGTGACGGCGGAGCGAGCCTCGGCGCCTCGAACGACTTCGTGATGATCCGTCGCGAGCGCGACGTGCGCAGCGAGGACGTCGGTTTCGACCTGCTCGGCGTGCTGGTCGCGAGCGGCAACGACGGCATCGTCGTGCTCGACGTCGTGAAGGGCAGCGTCGCCGCGGTCCTCGGCATCGGCGCGGGCGACCACCTCGTCGCGATCGACGACCACGAGCTCGCGAGTTCCGAGGAGATCCCGCGCTTCCTCGAACGCGCGCGGAGGACCGGGCGGATCACGCTGCGCTGGCAGCGCAGCGAGGACGGCGCGCTCGTCGAGCGGCGGTTCGTGCGCGCGGCGCCGGACGGCGTCGTGCCGGAGACGTCCGCGGAGGCCGCGCCGGCCGAGGAATCCGCGGAACCGACCCCTCCCGGGGCCGACGCGCAGGACGCGCCCGCGGACGGCGGGGAGTAGTCCCCGCGCCGCGACTCAGGGCTTGAGCGCCAGCGCCGTGCGCGCGTCGCGGCGCATCTGCCAGGCCTTCTGCACCTCGGGGTGCTCGACGGGGAGCGTCGAGCGCGCGATGAACAGGTCGAGGTCCTCGAGCGCGCGCGCCGGGCTGTCGAGCGCCATGTAGACCTGCGCTCGCTGCGCGTAGAGGTCCGGTCGGTCCTTCGGGTCGAGTTCGATCGCCGCGTCGAGGTGCGCGAGCGCGAGGCTCGGACGCCCCAGGTCGAAGTGCAGGTTCGCCGCCAGTTCGCGCGTGTCGATCAGGAGGGTCGTCGCGTCGCGCTCGAGCTTGCGGTAGCTCTGCTCCTCGCTGGGCTGCATCTCCCTGCGCTCGAGCTGTCGCGCGTAGAACACGCGCTGCTTGTCGAGCTCCTCGATCAGTCGTCCGGCGTAGGTCAGCGACTCCTCGGGGCGGCCGGTCAGCCCCGTGATGCGCACCATGCCGTTGAGCGCCTCGATGTTCTCCGACTTGGTCTCGACGAGCATGCGGTAGCGGTCCTCGGCCATGCCGTAGAGTCGCTTCGACTCCTTGCGCAGACGAGTCACCTCGTCGGCGACCGTCGCACCGACGGGCAGTCGCTTGCCGCTCTCCACGTCCTTCGCCGTCTGCTCGTTGATGAGCGCGAGGCGCTCGCTCGTCTTCGCCGTCCCGAGCTTCGCACGCAGGTCGTCGGGGAACTTCTTCTCCACGCCGAGGAAGATGCTCTGCGCCTGCACGAGGTCCTGCGTGCTGCCCATGCGCATGTAGCACCAGCCGCCGAGCAGGAGCATGGCCTTGTCGTCGGGCTCGATCTCGAGCGCGCGCTGCGCCTGGTCGAGGGCGCGCGGCATGTCGCCGAGGTCGTAGTGCGCGAGCGCCGTACCGACGTGCATGTCGTGCAGCGCCTCGGGGTCGACCTTGGCCTTGTCGCTCTGGCACGCGGCCACGAGGAGCGCGGCGAGGGGGAGGGCGCGGAGGCGGCGGCTGGGCATGGAACGGGATCCTGGTCGGGGTGGGACGAGTCGAGCGAGTCTACCCGTCGATCGCGGAGGGGCTACCGTGCGTCGCGGTCGTCGCCGAGCAGGCGCGCGAGGCGCTCCGGCTCGACGCGCACGCGCCGCGTCCTGCCCCCGGAGAGCGTGACGAGGCCCGCGGGCGCGCCCTTCGGCTTGTGGAGGTGCTTGCGCCGTGCGACGTGGACGTCGGCTCGCGGCGTGCCGCGCAACGGCGAGAAGTGGATGGCGAGGTGCGCGGCGTCGAGTACGTCCTCGTCGCCGGGCTCCGTGCCCTTGCCGACGCGCAGCACGACGTGGCTGCCCGGTGCGTCGGCGGTGTGGAGCCACAGGTCGTTGCCGCGCGCGATCCTGATCGAGAGTTCGTCGTTGTCGCGCGCGCTGCGGCCCACCAGGACCTCCGCGCCGGAGCGCGTCCGGAACAGTCGGTAGGGGAGGCGCGGCGCGGCCTTCTGCACGCGCTTGCCGCGTTCGCGGTCGAGCGGTTCGAGCACGCCGGCGGCGACCGCGCGTCGCTCGACGTCCTCCGGTTCGGCCTCGGACGCGAGCTCGGCGAGCGCCGACTCGAGCACCGCGGCGCGCTCCTCGAGACGCGCGCGTTCCTCGTCGAGCGACTCCAGCGAACGCAACAACTTGTGGTAGCGGTCGAAGACCTTCTCGACGTTCTCCTGCGGCGAACGCTTGGGGTCGAGGGCGATGCGGCGCGGACCGCCGCCCGGCTCGAACCAGTCCTCGAGGTCGACGTGCTCGAGGCCGCGGCGCAGCTCGTGCATCGAGGCCTTGAGCAGCTCGCCGTCCTGGCGCACGCGCTCCGCCTCGTTCGCGGCGCGTTCGCGCGCCTCGAGTCCGACGAGGCTGCGCCGCGCTCCGTGCAGCTTGCGCTCGAGACGCTCGCGCAGCTGCTTGCTCGCGCGGTGGCGTTCGGCCTCCTCGGCGGCGCCGCCGAGCGCGTTCTCGACGCGCCACGACAGCGGCGCGAGCTCGGCGAGCCTCGGCGCGTCCTCCGGCGCCTCGAACGCCTCGGTGACGGACGGTCCCGGATCGTCCGGCGCCCGGCCCGGCGGGGGCACGTGGGGCTCGCCGCGCGCGAGCCGCGGCGGGCGCGCGTCGCCCTGCTTCTGCTTGGGCTCGACCAGCCATTCGAGCACGCGCTCCGACCCGTCGACGAGCACGAGGTTGGCGTGCCTCCCGACGAGTTCGGCCACGAGTCCGCGCCGCCCCTGGTCGGTGTCGAAGCGCAGGAGCGCGAGCCGGTCGCCGCGGACCTGCTCGATCGCGCGCAGCGTCGCGCCGGCGAGCTCCTTCGCCGCGCGCTCGAAGAAGGGCCCGGTCGAACCCTCGTGACGGTGCACGCGCCCGAGTTGGAGGTGCAGGCGCGGCCCGTCCGCCGCGGCGGACAGCCTCAGGCGCCGGATCCCGCCCCAGGCGGGGTCCTCGAGCACGAGCAGGAGGTCGCGGGGCGGCAGGGCCGCGGCCTCGCGGACCGTCCCCCCGACGAGGAGCGGGGCGAGCTCGCGCACGAGCTCGCCCACGTGGGCGGCGGAGAGCGCGGGGCTCATCGGAGATACTGGCCCCGCTCGCTGGTGATGCGGCCCCGACCGCGCGTCACGACCCCGTGAGGGCCGGTCGCGGAGGCGGGGCGCCCCCGCTGGGGGCCTCCGGAGCGGGTTCGCGGACGGATCACCAGCGAGTGGGGCCAGTACCGGTCAGCGGCCGAGCTCTTCCTTCGCGGAGTAGCGCCACTCGAAGTCCGCCGGCTCCCAGTCGACGAGCTCGCCCTCGAAGAAGATGTCGAGCTCCTTGGCCGCGGACTCCGGACCGTCGGAACCGTGCACGAGGTTGTTCGAGAAGCTCATGCCGTAGTCGCCGCGGATCGTGCCGGGCGCGGCCTCGCGCGCGTTGGTCTTGCCCATGAGGCCGCGCACCACGTTGATGGCGTCCTTGCCCTCGAGGGCGACGGCGACGACCGGGCCGGAGCCCATGAAGGCCACGAGGTTGGCGAAGAAGGGGCGCTCCTTGTGGACCTCGTAGTGGCGCTCGAGCACGTCGCGCCCGAAGACCTTCAGCTTGAGGCCGACGAGCTTGAGGCCCTTGTTCTCGAAGCGGGTGAGGATCGCGCCGACGAGGCCGCGTTGGACGGCGTCGGGCTTGCAGAGGACGAGGGTGCGTTCCATCGGAGCGGTGGGTGGGCTCGCGGCGAGGTGACCGCGGTCGGGACGGGCCGCCCTCGGGCGGCGCGGTTCGGGACGTTGCTGGCTCGGCGAGGGCCGCACGGCCCGATCGCACGACGCGCGCGACGCCGGAGGAGCTGCTCCGTCGCCGCGCGGGCGGAAGAGTGTAGCGGCGGCCCTTCCGATGCGCGCGCGCGGGACGCAGGATGGCGGGCGTGGCGGAGCCCGAAGAGGAGCGAGAAGCGCAGGACGAGCGGCGCCCCGGCGCGATGCCGAAGTGGATGAACCTGGGCCGCATCGGCGCCGACGAGTCGCGGCCCGGCTCGGCGGCGGGCGTCGAGTTCGCGGCCATGCTGCTCATCTGCACGGGACTCGGCTACTGGGCCGACCGCAGCTTCGGGACCCTGCCCGTGTTCCTGCTCGTGGGCGCCGGGGTCGGCTTCGCGGGCGGACTCTGGCACCTCGTGCGGACGCTGGGGGGCTCGGGCGGGAAACGCGGTTGATCGAAGGCGCGCCGCCGGGGCGGGATCGCTACCCTCTCCGGCCGTCGTGTCGATCTCCCTGCTCTGCCTCCTCTGCGCCGTCGCGGCGGCCCTCGTCGGGTCGTTCGTCGGCGGAGCGACGGGGTGGGGGATCGCGGCGGGCGGGTTCCTGGCCGCCGCCGTGAGCGGGACCTCGGCCGCGATCCTGCACCGCACGGTGCGCGAGCGCCCGCGGCAGTCCTTCACGGCCTTCGTCGCGGGCTTCGCGATCAAGGTCGGCGCCCTGCTCGCCATGGCGGTCGTGTTCCTGGCCTTCCCCGACCTTCGCGAACGGCTCGACCCGACGGGCCTCCTCGCGACCTTCGCGATCGTCGCCGTGGTCCTGCTCGCCGCAGGGACCCAGGTCGCGCGTCGCGAACTCGGAATAGGTCGACCCGAAGCTTGAGTGCGACGGGCCGACTCACGACACTGTTGGCCCCAAAACGCGGCGAGACGCGTCGCCGAATCCTCCGGCTCCCCCCGCCGTTCCCCGCAGTTCCGCCCGCCGAAGACCCGTGCGCGACCTCCTCCATCCGCGAGTCCTGCTCGTCCTCGCCGTGCTGGTCGGTGCCTGCTTCGTGAACACGAAGTTCGTCCCGCACCACGAGAACAGCAACCCGATCCTGCAGCTCTTCCTGCACCTCGAGCCCGCGGGTCTCGTGACGGATGCGCACGGGAGCCACGGGGACGCGGGCGCGGCCGAAGAGCACGCGACGGAAGAACACGGTGCGGCAGAGCACGGCGCGACGGAACACGGTGCGACGGAACACGGTGCGACGGAACACGGTGCGACGGAACACGGTGCCGACGAACACGCCGCCGACGCGCACGGCCACGCCTCGCCCTACCTGCTGGCCGTGCCGATGGCCTTCCTGCCGAAAGCGTTCGACATGGACCGCGTCGACTCGAACGGCACGACGCTCGTCCTCACCAACCTGCAGGTGTTCCAGATCGCGGCGATCCTGCTGATCTTCATCTGCTTCAGCGGCGTGCCGAGCTACCTGCGCACGGGCCGCGGCGACGTCGTCACGCGACTGTTCGCCGGATTCGCCCTGTGGCTGCGCGACGAGACCGTGATCCCCGTCATGGGCAAGGAGGAGGGCACGAAGTGGACGCCCTACTTCCTCGCGGTCTTCTTCTTCGTGCTGTTCATGAACATGAGCGGCCTTCTGCCGCACGCGGCGACCGCCACGTCGAGCATCTTCGTGACGGGCGCCATGGCCGCGACGACGCTGGTCTGCATGCTCGTGTTCGGGATGGTGCGCCAGGGACCGATCTCCTTCTGGAAGCACCTCGTCCCGCACGTCCCGATCTTCATCTGGCCGCTGATGTTCGTGGTCGAGGTCGTCGGCCTCGTCATCAAGCCGGTCGCGCTCATGCTGCGTCTCTTCGCGACCATGACCGGCGGCCACATGGTGATCCTGGCCTTCATGGGCCTGATCTTCTTCTTCGCGAAGACCTACGGCGCGGGCCCCGACAGCCCCAGCGCCATCGGCTACGCCGTCGCACCGCTCAGCGTGGGCTTCGGCGTGTTCGTGATGATCATCGAGTCCTTCGTGGTGATGCTGCAGGCCTACATCTTCACGCAGCTCTCGGTGATCTTCATCAACATGGCGATGCATCCGGAACACTGAGCCGGAGGCTCAGTGTTCCGGATTTGCTGTTGGTCCAACGGCTGGCGCCGTTGGGACGAGAGCACGGGACACAACGACCGCACCTCCAGGCTCAGCACGAGACACCTCACGAATCCAAAGCGCACGAGATCGACGCCCCTGCATCGGTCCCGACACGTCCGACACCCCTGAAAGCCCGGCCGAACGGCCACCACATCCACAACTCGACAGATGATCCAAGAGCTCTCCCAGGAAGCCCTGAACCAGGCCGCCATCAACGCCGGATTCGGTTGGGCCAAGTTCGGCGCCGGCCTCGGTGCGGGTCTCGCGCCGCTCGGCGCCGGCCTCGGCATCGGTCTCATCGGTTCGGCCCAGGCCCAGGGCATCGCCCGCCAGCCGGAAGCCGCCGCCGAGATCCGCGGCGCGTCGCTGCTGCTCGCCGCCCTCGTCGAGGGTGTCGCGCTGTTCGCGCTCGTCGTCACCCTGCTCGCCACGCTCTGATCCGAGCCGTGCCGGGCGGGACGGCCCGGGTTCGCGGCTCGACCGCGGACCCGGGCAGGTCCTGAGCCGCGAGGCTCGGCCCGCTCCGCGCCGACGCGCGCTCCGAGACGCGGAGCGACACGCCGAGCGCCCCTCCGAGAGACACGTCTTCGCAGCGACCGCCCTCGAGGCACACGTCCATCGCTGAAATGAGCATCACGCACACCTTCGTCGCCGAGGGCGGGTTCAACCCGCTCGACCTCAACAACCTCGGCGGGGCCTTCTGGACCTGGGTCATCTTCCTCCTGGCACTGCCGTTCATCTGGAAGATGGTCATGGGCCCGATCACGCGCGCCCTGTTCGAGCGCGACGAGCTCGCGAAGAGCGCCGTCGTGCGCGCCGAACAGGCCAGCGCCGAGGCCGAACGCGCGCGTTCCGAGGTCGAGGTCAAGCTCGGCGAGGCCCGCGCCGAGGCCCAGCGCATCCTGCAGGCCGCGCGCGAGCGCGGCGAGGCGCGGGAGCGCGAGATCGTCGACAAGGCCAAGGAGGAGGCGACCGCGCTCCTCGACGCCGCCGCGGCGCAGATCCGCGCGGAGAAGGACAAGGCCCTCGAGGCCATCCGCTCCGAGGTCGTCGAGCTGACGATGTCCGCCGCCACCAAGGTCGTCGGCCGCAACGTCGGCAGCGAGGACGATCGACGCTTCGTCGAGTCGCTCGTGGCCCAGGGCGAGGCGCGCGCGTGATCTCCCAGGTCGCACGCCGCTACGCGGACTCCTTGTTCGGCCTGGCGAAGCGCCGGGGCGCGCTCGAGCACGTCGCTCGGGACGTCCGTCGCATCGCGACGGCCCTCGCGGACCCGCGCGCGCAGGCGCTCGTCACGAGTCGCCGGGTCGACGGAGCCAAGCGACGGGCGTCGCTCGAACCGCTGCTCGAGTCGGCGCACGCCCTGACCAGGAACTTCGTCTCGCTGTGCTTCGACAAGCGCCGCGAGGCCGTGCTCCTCGAGCTCGGCGACGCCTTCCACGAGCGCGAGCTCGAGGAAGCCGGAGCCGTCGAGGGCGTCGTCGAGTCGGCGCGCGCCCTGGGCGACGCCGAGGTCGACCGTCTGGCCTCCCACCTCGGCGCGCGCATCGGCAAGTCGGTGCGACTCACGAACCGCGTCGTCCCCGAACTCGTGGGCGGCGTCCGCGTCATCGTCGGCAGCCACATGCTCGACAACTCGGTGAAGGGCCGGCTCGAAGGCCTGCGCCAACGCCTGATGGAGGTGCCGGTCGGGGCCTGAGCCCGCCGCACCAGTCGACTCGAGTACCGGAGCGCTCGCCGCTCATCCAAAGAACGAACACCCGGGCGGTACGCCCGACAGCCTCGAAGAACGCAATCCCATGGATCTCCGCCCCGCTGAGGTGACCTCGATCCTCGAGAAGGAAATCGAGAACTACGACGGCGACAACCGCATGCAGAGCGTCGGCACCGTGCTCACGGTGGGTGACGGCGTGGCCCGCGTCTGGGGTCTCGCCGACTGCATGATGAACGAGCTCCTCGAGTTCGAGGGCGGCGTCCGCGGCGTCGCTCTGAACCTGGAGGAGGACAACGTGGGTTGCGTGCTCCTCGGCGACGCCGCCAAGGTCAAGGAGGGCGGCACCGTCAAGGCGACGGGACGCATCATCTCCGTGCCGACCGGCGACTCGCTGCTCGGCCGCGTGGTGAACGCACTCGGCGACCCGGTCGACGGCCGCGGCTCGCTCGGCGTCACCGAGGCCGACTACCTGCCGATCGAGCAACCCGCTCCGTCGGTCGTGGAGCGCCAGCCGGTGTCCGAGCCGATGCAGACGGGCATCAAGGCGATCGACGCCATGATCCCGATCGGGCGCGGTCAGCGCGAGCTGATCATCGGCGACCGCCAGACCGGCAAGACCGCGCTGATGATCGACGCGATCATCAACCAGAAGCGCACGGGCGGCGGCGACCCGAAGAACCCGGAGCAGGTGCTCTGCATCTACGTCGCGATGGGGCAGAAGCAGTCCACCGTCGTCGACGTGGTGAACCGCCTCGAGGCCGCCGGCGCCATGCCGTACACGATCGTCGTGTCGGCCTCGGCCATCGACGAGGCCTCGATGCAGTACCTCGCGGCGTACGCCGGCTGCACCATGGCCGAGCGCTTCCGCGACGAGGGTCGTCACGTGCTGATCATGTACGACGACCTCTACAAGCAGGCGCTGGCCTACCGCCAGGTCATGCTGCTGCTGCGCCGTCCGCCGGGCCGCGAGGCGTTCCCGGGCGACGTGTTCAACCTGCACAGCCGCCTCCTCGAGCGCGCGGCGAAGCTCAGCGACAAGGCTCCCGAGATCAACCCGCGCTACAAGAAGGGCGGCGGTTCGATCACGGCGCTCCCCGTCGTCGAGACGCAGGAGGGCGACGTCTCCGCCTACATCCCGACCAACGTGATCTCGATCACGGACGGCCAGATCTTCCTCGAGTCGAACCTGTTCAACTCGGGCGTCCGTCCCGCCGTGAACGCCGGTATCTCGGTGTCGCGCGTCGGTGGTGCGGCCCAGATCCCCGCGATGAAGAAGATCGCCGGCGGTCTGCGCCTCGAACTGGCGCAGTACCGCTCGCTGCAGGCCTTCGCGCAGTTCGGTTCCGACCTGGACAAGGCGACCCAGCAGATCCTCACGCGCGGCGAGCGCCTGGTGGAGATCCTGAAGCAGGGCCAGTACGCGCCGGTCGCGGTCGAGGACCAGATCATGATGATCTACGCCGGTACCTCCGGCGCGCTGGACAAGCTCGACGCCAAGCGCGTCGGCGAGTTCGAGCGGACGTTCCTCGAACTGGTGCACGACACCTACGCCGAGGTCCCGAAGGAGATCCTCGACACCAAGAAGCTGTCCGACGAGGGCAAGGCCAAGCTCGACGAGGCCGCCCGCAGGACCATCGAGATGCTCGGCTGAGCCGAGGCTCGTCCCGCGACCCCCTCCGAGCGAAGAAGGACCCCCGAACGACACCATGGCCGGCATTCGCGAACTGCGCGGACGGATCAAGTCCGTCGGCAACATCAAGCAGATCACGCGCGCGATGGAGATGGTGGCGACGACCAAGTTGCGTCGCTTCCAGGATCGCGCCGTGGCCTCGCGCCCGTACGCCGAGGAGATCACGCGTCTCGTCGGTCGGCTCGCCAGCGTGCTCGGCGAGGAGGTCGCGGACATGCCGCTCTTCCGCGCCGGGAAGGGCGAGCAGGTCGCCGTCCTGCTGGTCGCCTCCGACCGCGGACTGTGCGGCGCCTACAACTCGAACGTGTTCCGCGAGCTCGAGCGCTGGATCCGCGAACAGGGCCTGTCGAAGGAGTCCGTCGACTTCTTCGTGTACGGCCGCCGCGGCTACCAGTACCTGAGCAAGCGCGGCTACAAGGTCGAGCGCTTCGTCGTCGACCCGCCGCTCGAACAGATGGACTTCGCCGGGGCCGCGCACACCGCGCAGATCCTGGTCAAGGCCTTCGAGACCGGGAAGTACCGCGAGGCGCGCCTGCTCTACACGGCGTTCGAGTCGGTGGTCCGCTTCGTCCCGCGCGTCGTGCCGTTCCTGCCCGTCGCGGGCGTGTCGGCCGCGGAGGGCGAGGGCGAGGAGACCGCGCTCGGTGGTGACGTCATCCTCGAGCCGGACGCCTCGACGATCTTCCAGTCGCTCGTCCCGCGCTACCTCGAGACGCGCATCTACAACGCGCTGCTCGAGTCGC
Source organism: Planctomycetota bacterium (assembly GCA_041398665.1). Taxonomy (GTDB): domain Bacteria; phylum Planctomycetota; class UBA1135; order UBA1135; genus Rohdeia. The sequence continues at coordinate 107,996 of JAWKUH010000005.1, forward strand.
TGACGTCGGAGTACGCGAGCCGCCGCGTCTCGATGAAGAACGCGACCGACGCGGCCAGCGACATGCAGGGCGAGCTGAAGATGATCTACAACCGCAAGCGCCAGGAAACGATCACGAAGGAGCTGCTCGACATCGTCGGCGGCGCCGAAGCCGTGCGCTGAACGCGCAGAACGACACAGCCCCTCCGAGAAGAACACCAGAGGCCGCCGACCGCGGCCCCACGAGAGCCATGACCCAAACCGCCACCGCTCAGGGCGAAGTCGCCCAGGTCTTCGGACCCGTCGTCGACGTCCGCTTCGCTTCCGGCCACCTCCCCGCGATCTTCAACGCGCTCTCGATCGACGATCAGGAGCGCGGGGTGAAGCTGGTCCTCGAGGTCGCCCAGCACATGGGCAACGACGTGGTCCGCTGCGTCGCCATGGCGTCGACCGACGGTCTGCGCCGCGGCGTCCCGGTCGTCGACACCGGCGCACCGATCTCGGTGCCGGTGGGCGAGCAGACCAAGGGCCGGATCTTCAACCTCCTCGGCGACGCCCTCGACGAGGTCGCGCGCGGCAAGTTCGACAAGGGCCAGACCGCGCCGATCCACAAGCCGGCGCCGACGTTCGAGGAGCAGGAGGCGATCTCCGAGGTCTTCGAGACCGGCCTCAAGGTCGTCGACCTGCTGTGCCCCTTCGCGAAGGGCGGCAAGATCGGCCTGTTCGGCGGTGCGGGCGTCGGCAAGACGGTGCTCATCCAGGAGCTCATCCGCATCACCGCGGTCGAGAAGGGCGGCTTCTCGGTGTTCTGCGGCGTCGGCGAGCGCACCCGTGAGGGCAACGACCTCTGGCTCGAGATGACCGAGGCGAAGTACACGACGCCCGACGGTCAGGAGCAGTCCGTCATCGACAACGCCGTGCTCGTCTTCGGTCAGATGAACGAGCCGCCGGGCGCGCGTCTGCGCGTGGCGCTCTCCGGCCTGACGATGGCCGAGTACTTCCGCGACGAGAAGGGCCAGGACGTGCTCCTGTTCGTCGACAACATCTTCCGCTTCGTGCAGGCGGGTTCCGAGGTGTCCGCGCTCCTCGGCCGCATGCCCTCCGCGGTGGGTTACCAGCCGACGATGGCCAGCGAGATGGGCGCCCTCCAGGAGCGCATCACGTCGACCAAGCGCGGATCGGTGACCTCGATGCAGGCGGTCTACGTGCCGGCCGACGACATCACCGACCCGGCGCCGGTCGCGACGTTCGCCCACCTCGACTCGACGATCATCCTCGAGCGTTCGATCGCCGAGCTCGGCATCTACCCCGCGGTCGACCCGCTGAAGTCGACGTCCCGCATGCTCGACCCGCAGGTCGTCGGCGAGGAGCACTACAACGTGGCCCGCGAGGTCCAGCGCATCCTCCAGCGCTACGCCGACCTCAAGGACATCATCGCGATCCTCGGCGTCGAGGAACTCAGCGACGAGGACAAGATGGCGGTCGCCCGCGCGCGCCGCATCCAGCGCTTCCTGTCGCAGCCGTTCTTCGTCGCGGAGCAGTTCACGGGCACGCCCGGCGTGTTCGTGCCGCGCGAGGACACCGTCCGCTCCTTCAAGGAGATCGTCGAGGGCAAGCACGACGACGTGCCCGAGTCGGCCTTCATGTACAAGGGCGGCATCGACACGGTTCTCGCGGCCGCCAAGAAGATGCAGGGCTGATCGGGCTCGAGCCCGTACGCTCCCGACCACTCGAACGCGGAACCCTCCATGGCCACGCTCACCCTGCGAGTCATCACTCCCGAGGCGATCGCCCTCGACGAAGCCGTGCAGTCCGTCCAGCTCCCGACGCTGGACGGCTCGTGCGGCGTGCTGCCCCGGCACGCCCACATGATCACCGGCATCGACACCGGCGTGCTCGTCTACCGGCGACGCCCGGGCAAGCAGGTCCCGCTCTTCAGAACGAGGCTTCGCCGAGGTCCAGGGCAACACGGTGCGCGTCACGCGCCGGTGAAGCGGCCGAGGAGATCGACGAGGCGCGCGCGGCCGAGGCCGAGAAGCGCGCACACGCGAGCGCCTCACCAGGTGCGCCGCCGCGGCCAGCTCTCCGACGTGGACGTCCTCCGTGGGCGGAGGCCGTTGCAGCGCGCGATCATGCGCCTGCGCACGTCGCTACCGCGCATGAAGGACTGTGCCGCCTGGTGCCGCACGCACACCTGCGGTGAGCCCGAGCGGAGCACGTCGGCACTACCGTCACGTTGAACGGCTGGTGGCCGGTCGCCGCGACCACGGCGGCACCTATTTCGTCGACCTGCGCGACCGTTACGGCGTGACGCAGATCGTGCTCGACCAGAAGACGGCCGAGCGAGGTCCAGTTCTCGACGGAGTGGGTCCTCTCCATGACCGGCGAGGTCAGTTCGCGAGGAGAACGCGAACGACGATCCTGCGACCGGCGCCGTCGAGGTGCGCATCACGCGGCTCGAGGTGCTTCGCCCTCCGTCGTCCCGCCCTTCGAGGTGGAGGACGGCATCGAGACCGCGGTCGAGAAGCGCCTCGAGCACCGCTACGTCGACCTGCGCCGTCCCGAGATGACGCGCAACCTCGTGCACCGCTCGCTTTCAGCCGGCGCGATGCGCCGCGCCTTCGAGGAGCAGGGTTTCTTTGCCGAGGTCGAGACGCCGATCCTCATGAAGGCGACGCCCGAGGGTGCGCGCGACCATCTGGTGCCGTCGCGCGTGCACCCCGGCAGCTTCTACGCGCTCCCGCAGTCGCCGCAGATCTTCAAGCAGATCCTGATGGTCTCGGGGCTCACCGGTACTTCCAGGTCGCGCGCTAAAGCTTCCGCGACGAGGACCTGCGCGCCGACCGACAGCCTGAGTTCACCCAGCTCGACATGGAGATGTCCTTCGTCGCCGAGGACGACGTCTTCCGCCTGGGAGCACGCGCTCGGTCGCGTGTTCTCCGAGGTCATGTCGCTCGAGATCACACGCCCGTTCCCGCGCATGGACGTGGAGCGAGGCGATGAACCGCTTCGGTAGCGACAAGCCCGACACCGCTACGCCGTCGAGCGAAGGACGTCGCGAGCTGGGTCCCGACCAGCGGCTTCAAGGTCTTCCAGTCGGCGCTCGACGAGGGCGGTCGCGTCATGGCGATCTGCGTCCCCGGCGGGGGCGAAGGCGTCAGCCGCGGCCAGATGAAGGGGCCTCGAGGACTTCGCGAAGGGACTCGGCGCGAAGGGCCTCGCTCGGTGGAAGCCGGGCGAGAGCGGCGGGGAGCGGGCCCGATGGCGCGCTTCTGCGAGGCGCCTTCGCGCGACGAACTTCACGGCGCTGCTCGGCGCCACGGACCGCGACCTCGTGCTGTTCAGCGCGGCGAGCAGCGGCCGTGGAAGGTGCTCGGCGCGCTGCGCACGGAGCGTGCGAAGCGCCTCGGCCTCGTCCCGAAGGGCGGCTTCGAGTCTGCACGTCGACTTCCCGATGTTCGAGTGGGGACGAGGAGGAGCGGCGCTACATGAGCGCGCACCACCCGCTCACGGCCCCGGTGGACCCGCAGTCGATAGCGACTCGGGGGCATGCTCTCGCGCGCCTACGACCCGCGTCGCCAACGGCTGGGAGCCGTTCCGGCTCGATCCGGATCCACGACCGCACCGTCCAGCCGCGGGTCTTCGACCTGCTCGGGATCACGGCGGAGGATGGCCGAGCAGAAGTTCGGATTCCTCCTCGAGGCCCTGGCGGCGCTCCGCCCCACGGGCGGCTTCGCGCTCGGACTCGACCGCATCGGCCCTGACCTCGGGGCTCGACGGCATCCGGGACGCAGATCGCCTTCCGAAGACCGCTTCGGCGACGGACCTCATGTGCGGGGCACCTCCCGTCCCGGAGCGTCAGCTCACGAGGTCCACGGGAAGTGCGCCGGGCGCGCATTCACGGCCGGGGTCGATGCTCTGACTCCCGGAGAGAGCGTCGGCCGGATCCTTCGATAGGCTGACGCGCCGTGCGGCTCCCGGCAAAGGGCCGCGCACCTGACGAGAGAACACACCGATAGACGCGGAGCGCGCCCGCCAGCACCGAGGAGAGACTGCCGCGTTTGGCCCTAGACCCCAACCGAAGGCCACGACGCCGCCTTCCGCACCAACTGCCAGATCCGATCGCGCGAGGTCCGCGGATCGACGGAGAGGGCAACCAGGTCGGGATCATCTCGATCGAGGACGCCCGCAAGCTGGCCGACGAGGCCGGACTCGATCTGTCGAAGTGTCGCTGCAGGCTGCCGCCCGTCTGTCGGGTGATGGACTACGGCAAGTTCAAGTACCAGCAGCGCAAGAAGGAGCGCTCGGTGGCAAGAAGATCGCCGCAAGTGCCTGGGCTGAGCTGCGCGTGCGCCCCGCCATCGACGAGCACGACCCTCGAGTACCGCCTGCGGAACGGTCGCCGCTTCCTCGAGGAGGGCAACAAGGTGCAGGTCGTCTGGGTACCTTCCGGGCCGCCAGACGGCCCACCCGCAGCACGGCTTCGAGGTGATGAAGAAGGTCGCCGAGACCCTCGACATCTCGAAGGGTCGAGTCGCCGCCGCGCATGGCGGGCAACCGGATGACGATGATGCTCTCCAAGAAGTAGGAGAGCGTCGCGCGCCGGGAGGGCGCGCCGGGGCGAGGGCGACTGAGTCGCCCCCGGTCCCTCGGCACGGGTCGGGGTGGCCCTCGATATGCGGGACCCCGTGCGGAACGGGGGCTTGCACGGGGCTGCCCCGGCGGTATCCTGCTCGCCCAAAGTTCGAGTTCCCGGCGCGTCGCCGGTGCACCCCGGCTCCCGTGGAGCGGTGCGGGCACGCCTGCGAACGGGGAACCCGTGAGGAGTCCACCAGCGCTCAAGACATGTCCAAGGGCGCCGTCAAGCGCCGCTTCCGCGTCACCAAGAGCGAAAGGTCGTCTCGAGCAAGACCGCTCGGGGCCATGCACGCGTCCAAGGACGGGCGCGCGCGTCGCAACTGCAAGAAGCCCTCGTGATCGACGGGGACTTGGGCCACCCTCATCAAGCGGATGAGCGCAGGAGGCTCGACCCATGGTACGTCACGTATGGGGCGCCCCGGCGCCAGAAGAAGGTTCGCTACTTCAAGCAGGCCTGCGGTTTCCGCGGCGGTCGCTCCGTTCTGGCGCACCGTCCGCGAGTCGCTGCTGCGCTCTCTGGGCGTTCGCGTTCCGCGACCGCAGCAGCGCAAGCGCCCTCCGCCGGCCTGGATCGACCGCATCAACGCGGCGGCCAAGCAGCGCGGGGATCAACTACTGTCGCTGATGAACGGCCTCAAGAAGGGCGACGTCACGCTCGACCGCAAGCAGCTCACGGTTCGCTCTGGCAGCACGACCCCGCCGCCTTCGACGCGGTGGTGGACAAGGCCAAGGAAGCGCTCGCCGCGCGGTGAGCGACCGCTCGGAGCCCGTTCGAGCTCGGAACCGACGGCCGGTCGCACCCTGCGGCCGGCCGTCGCCGTTCCCGGGCGAACCCCGCTGCCCGCGCCTGACCGAACGCGACGCCGACGCCGTCCGCTCGCGGACGGTCGACCCCGACCAGCTACCTCGATGACCACCGTTCCGGACCTCGCCGCGGCTCGAAGCCGACGCGACGGCGTATCGCGGCCGCGTCCGATGCCGCCGCACTCCGCTCGGTCGAGCGCGAGTTCCTCGACAAGGGTGGCGTCGTCGCGGCTCCTCGCCGCCGTCCCGACGCTGCCGCCCGACCAGCGCCCGCGCCGCCGGCCAGGGTGCGAACGCTCAAGAAGCCGTGCAGGCCGCGCTTCGACGCGCCGCGCGCAACTCGAGAACGCGGCGCTCGACGCGCTCGTCGCCGCGGTCGACACGACCTGACGCTGCCGCCGCACCCGTCCGCGCGGGAGGGCTGCACCATCACGCAGGCCGCGCGCCGGTCGAGGAGATCTTCTCGTCGATGGGCTAACACAACCTGACGGGCCCGAGGTCGAGCCTCGACCACTACAACTTCGAGGCGTTCAACATCCCGGCGGACCACCCCGCGCGGGACATGCAGGACACGTCTTTCGTCGAGACCGGCTTCGCCGAGCCCGGTTCGCCGGAGTCGAGACTCGTCACCAGTGCTGCGCACGCACACCTCCCCGGTCCAGGTCCGCGCGATGGAGCGGCTCGAGCCGCCCTTCCGCGCCATCGCACCGGGACGCGTCTTCCGCCAGGAGACGACCGACGCGACGCACGAGCACACCTTCCACCAGATGGAGGGCCTCGTCGTCGGCGAGGGCGTGTCGGTCGCGCACCTCGTCGGCACGATGCGGACGTTCCTGCGCGAGGTCTTCGAGCGCGACCTCGACGTGCGTCTGCGCCCCGGCTACTTCCCGTTCGTCGAGCCCGGCTTCGAGCTCGACGCGCGCTGCCCGTTCTGCACCGACGGTTGCCGCGTCTGCAAGGGCTCGCGCTGGATCGAGCTGTGCCCGTGCGGGCTCGTGCACCCCAACGTCCTGCGCGCGGGCGGCATCGATCCCGAGAAGTACAGCGGCTTCGCCTTCGGACTCGGCCTCTCGCGCCTCGTCATGCTGCGCTACGCGCTCGACGACATCCGCCACCTCCTGGGCGGCGACCTCCGTTTCCTCGAACAGTTCTAGGGCTCGAACGTGCACATCTCCTACCGCTGGCTGGGACGCCACGTCGATCTCGAGGGCGTCGACGCGAACCGGGTCGCCGAGCTCCTCACGCTGCACACCGCCGAGGTCGAGGGCGTGGAGCGCTTCGCGCCGGCGCTCGCCGACGTCGTCGTCGGACACGTCCTCACGAAGGAGCGCCACCCCGACGCCGACAAACTCTCGGTCTGCACGGTCGAGGTCGGCGAGAGCGAGCCGCTGCAGATCGTGTGCGGAGCGCCCAACGTCGCGGCGGGCATGAAGGTCGCGGTCGCGCGCATCGGCACGCACCTGCCCGGCGACCTCAAGATCAAGAAGGGCGTCATCCGCGGCGTCGAGTCGCGCGGGATGATCTGCTCGGAGCGCGAACTCGGTCTCGGCGACGAGCACGACGGCATCTGGCCGCTCGAGACGGACGCGCCCGTCGGCACGCCGGTCGACGTCGCCGTGGACGCCGTCGACCACGTGATCGAGATCGACAACAAGTCGCTCACGCACCGTCCGGACCTGTGGGGGCACCGCGGCATCGCGCGCGAGATCGCGGCGCTCCTCGGACGGGAACTGCGGCCGCTCGACGCGCGCCTGCCCGAGCCCCGGGGCGACGCGCGCGTCGCGGTCGACGTGGCGACGGCGGGCTGTTCGCGCTACCTCGCCGTGCCGATCGGCGGCGTCGAGGGCGGGCGCTCGCCGCTGTGGATGCGACTGCTGCTGCTCGCGGCGGGACAGCGCCCGCTCGACGTGCTCGTCGACGTCAGCAACTTCGTGATGCTCGACCTCGGACAGCCGAACCACCTGTTCGACCGCTCCGCGATCGGTCCCGCGGGCATCGTCGTGCGCGACGCGCGTCCCGGCGAGGTGCTGCGCACGCTCGACGACGTGGAGCGCTCGCTGACGCCCGCCGACATGCTGATCTGCGCGGGCGACGAGCCCGTGGCGCTCGCCGGCGTGATGGGCGGCGAGGGTTCGAAGGTCGCCGCCGGGACGAAGGAGCTGCTGCTCGAGGTCGCGACGTTCGACCCCGCGCGCGTGCGTCGCACGTCGGCTCGACTCGGACTGCGCACGGACAGCTCGGCGCGCTTCGAGAAGCACCTCGATCCGCTGCTCCCGCTCGAAGCCGCGGGTCACCTCGTCGGCGTGCTGCGCGAGGTGCGTCCGAACGCGCACCTCGCGGGCCCGGTGACGGACGCCGGCACGTGGAAGGATCCCTCCTGCGTCGTCGACGTGCGCCCCGCGCGCGTCCGCGCCCTGCTCGGAACCGACGTGGACGACGCGCGCATCGAGTCGATCCTCACGGCGCTCGACTTCGGCGTCGATCGCGCGAACGGCGAGACCTGGCGCGTCACGGTGCCCGCGCGCCGCGCGACCAAGGACGTGACGATCGAGGAGGACCTCGTCGAGGAGGTGGGCCGCTCGATCGGCTACGACACGATCGCGGAGAAGCTCCTCGTCGCGCCGGTCGCTCCGGCTCCTCGCGACGCGCGGCGCAAGGTCGTGCGCACGCTCGCCGACCGACTCGCGGGAGCCGCGCGCTTCCGCGAGGCGATGACGTACTCGTTCACCGACGACGCGACGCTGGCGACGCTGCGCCTCGACGGCGCGCCGCACGCCCGCGTCCTCAACCCGGTCGCGGAGGGCGTCTCGAGGTTGCGCCGCAGCGTCGTCCCGAGCCTCGTCGCCCTCGTGCAGAAGAACCTCCTGCACCGCGAGGACGTGCGGCTCTTCGAGGTCGGCAAGGGCACGCGCCCCGAGGTCCGCGACGACCGCGGCCACCCCGGCGAGGTGCACCGGATCGGACTCGTGCTCGCGCGACGCGGCGCATCGAGTTCCTTCCGCGACGACGTCCTCCTCGAACTCGAGGGCGTGATCGCCGACGCACTCTCGCGCCTCGGCGCGGGTGACCTCGTCTTCGACCACGCGGAGGGAGCGAGCGACGAGCTCGCCTCCGGACCCGACCTCGGCTGGGCGCACCCGCGCCGCCGCGTCGTCGGTCGCCTCGGCGGAACGGCCGTCGCGTTCGCCGCCGACGTCGACCCGCGCGTCGCGCACGAGCTCGGGATCGAGGGCCAGGCGGCGGGCGCCGAGATCTCGATCGACGCGCTCCTCGAGGCGACGGGAGGCGAGGCGAGCGGCACCGTCCGCTACCACCCGATCCCGCGCTTCCCGGGGCTCGAGGTCGACGTCGCCCTCGCCGCGCCCGCGGGCTTCACCGCGCGCGAGGCGGACGAGTTGATCCGGCGCGCCGGCAAGGGCCTCGTCGCGCGCACCGAGCTCTTCGACGTCTACCGCGGCGAGAACCTCGGCGAGGGACGCAAGTCCTTGGCGTGGCACGTCGTGCTCCAGGCGGCCGATCGCACGCTCGGAGAGGCGGACCAGACGAAGTTCCTCGACCGTCTGGAGCGGATGGGCGCGGAGCACGCCGTCGAGCTGCGCCGTCAGTAGGGGAGCCTCGGCGCGGGTCGTAGGACCTACGCCGGGTCGGGCCGCGCGGGTCGCCTCCCCGGACCCTCCCACGGCGTAGACTCGGAGCAGTGAAGGTCGTCCTCATCAACCCGCCGAGCCCCCCGGAGTTCCGCGTCAGCCGCGGTCTCATGGGCGGGTTCGGGATGGCCGTGAACCCCGGTCTGCTCTACCCGCCGATCGAGCTGGCGCACGTCGCGGCGGTCCTCGAGCAGGACGGGTTCGAGGTCGCGATCCACGACGCCGACGCGCTCGACCAGGACGACGCTGCCGCGCTCGAGGCCCTGGCCGCGAGCGGCGCCGCGTTCTTCTGCATGGACAGCTCGAGCACCTCGCTCGACCGCGACCTCGCGCTGGCGCGCAAGCTCCGCGAGCGCACGGGTTCGCCGCTGGCGATCCTCGGGTCGCAGGTCACCTACACCCCCGGCGAGATCTTCTCGGGCGAGAACGTCGACTGCGTCGTCCGCGGCGAGCCGGAGTACACCGTGCGCGACCTGGCGCGGCGCGTCCGCGAGCGCGAGCGCTTCGAGGCGGAGGGCTTCGCCGGCGTCGAGGGCGTCACCTACAAGCGCGGCGACGAGATCGTCCACGAGCCGGAGCGCGAGAAGATCGCGAACCTCGACGAGCTGCCGATCCCGGCGCGCCACCTGCTCGACAACCAGCGCTACCGCTTCCCCGGGATCGAAGGGCCGATCACGACGGTGAAGAGCTCGCGCGGCTGTCCGCTCAACTGCTCGTTCTGCGGCTACACGCTCGCGCAGGGTCTGCGGTTCCGCTTCCGCAGCCCGGAGAGCGTGCTGAAGGAACTCGAGGATCTCTACTTCGTGCACGGCCTGCGGCACGTCGTCTTCCGCGACCCGATCTTCACGACGCGCAAGGACCGGATCCACGCGATCTGCGACGGCATCGTCGAGCGCGGCATGAAGCTCGAGTGGCAGTGCGAGACCGCGGTGAAGACGCTCGACCCGCCGCTGCTCGAGAAGATGGCGGCCGCGGGCTGCAAGCACATCTCGCTCGGCGTCGAGAGCGGCAACGAGGAGATCCAGAAGAAGCACTGCGGGAACAAGCTCGCCGACCTGGACAAGGCGGAGGAGGTGTTCCGCGCGGCGCGGCGCGTCGGCATCGAGACGCGCGCGTTCTGCATGATCGGCTTCCCCGAGGAGACGCCGGCGATGGTCGAGGAGACCATCAAGCTCGTGAACCGGCTCGATCCCGACCAGGTGCAGTTCTGTGCGGTGACGGCCTACCCCGGTACGCCGCTCTACCTGATGCTGCGCGGCGAGCGCGACTTCGACTACGCCACCATGACCGGCTTCCAGGCCATGGAGGGCAACGAGCACATGTCGAAGGAGGAGATCGAGGGCAAGATCCGCGAGGCCTACCGACGCTTCTATCTGCGGCCGAAACGCCTCGTCCGCGAGATCCAGCATCCCGGTCGCCTCGCGGGCAAGGTCGCGCGCTACTTCACGCTGTTCCGTAGGCGCGCCTAGTTCTCCCGAACGGCGCCTGCGGCGCCGGACCAAAGATTGCTCACAGGGAGGGGAGAACGGGGAGACCACAAACACCCGACGTCGTGGGTCTTCCTCCGATCTCCCCTGTCTCCCTGTGACAGGCTACTCGCGCGGCCGGAAGGCCGCGCGCACGCTTCGATGCCCCGGCGCGGGCAGGACGTTGGCCCACTCGACGCTTCCTGCCTAGGATGTCGGGATGAAGGAGATCGAGAGCGTCCTCCACGAGGACCGGACCTTCCCCCGCCCGCCGAGTTCGCCGCGAAGGCTCGACTCTCCGACCTCGAGGAGTACCGACGGCTCCACAAGGAGTCGATCGAGGACCCCGAGTCCTTCTACGCGCGCGTCGCGAAGGAGATCCCCTGGCTCCGGACCTTCGACAGCGTCGTCGACTGGTCGAACGCGCCGGTGGCGAAGTGGTTCGGCGGCGGGCTGATCAACGCGTCGCACGTGTGCCTCGACCAGCACCTCGAAGGACCGCGCGCGGACAAGGTCGCGATCGCCTGGGAGGGCGAGCCCGGCGACCGCCGCGACCTGACGTACCGCGAGCTCCACGAGGAGGTCTGCCGCTTCGCCAACGTCCTGCGTTCGCGCGGCGTCGAGCGCGGCGACCGCGTCGCGATCTACATGCCGATGGTGCCGGAGCTCGCCGTGGCGTGTCTCGCGTGCGCGCGCATCGGTGCGATCCACTCCGTCGTCTTCGGCGGCTTCTCGTCGCAGGCGCTCCGCGACCGGATCGAGGACGGCGGCTGCACCGCGGTCGTCACCGCCGACGGAGGGTGGCGGCGCGGCAAGGTCCTCCCGCTCAAGTCCGCCGTGGACGACGCGATCGAGGGCATCGAGTCCGTCCACACCGTCCTCGTCGTGCGCCGCTGCGCGAACGAGGTCGCCTGGAAGGACGGTCGCGACGTGTGGTGGCACGACGTGGTGCCCGCCGCGAGCACGACCTGCGACCCCGAGGCGATGGACTCCGAGGACACGCTCTTCCTGCTCTACACGTCGGGCTCGACGGGGCGCCCCAAGGGCATCCAGCACACGACGGCCGGCTACCTCGTCCACACCTACCTCACGAGCAAGTACGTCTTCGACCTGCGCGAGGACGACGTCTACTGGTGCACCGCGGACGTCGGCTGGATCACGGGGCACAGCTACATCGTCTACGGCCCGCTCGCGAACGGCGCGAAGGTCGTGATGTACGAGGGCGCACCGAACGCGCCCGACGAGGGCCGCTTCTGGAAGATGGTGCAGGAGCACCGGGTCACGGTCTTCTACACCGCGCCCACGGCGATCCGCACGTTCATGCGTTGGGGCGACCACCTGCCGGCCAAGTACGACCTCTCCTCGCTGCGACTGCTCGGCACGGTGGGGGAGCCCATCAATCCCGAGGCGTGGATGTGGTACCGCAAGCACATCGGCGGCGAGCGCTGTCCGATCGTCGACACGTGGTGGCAGACCGAGACCGGCGGGATCATGATCACGCCGCTGCCGGGCTGCGTACCGACGAAGCCCGGCTCCGCGACGCTCCCGTTCTTCGGCGTCGACGCCGCGATCGTGGACCACGAGGGCAACGAGGTGCCGCACGGCGACGGCGGGTTCCTCGTGATCCGCAAGCCCTGGCCGTCGATGCTGCGCGGGATCTGGGGCGATCCGAAGCGCTTCGAGGAGACCTACTGGTCGCGTTTCCCCGGTCTGTACTTCGCCGGCGACGGAGCGCGGCGCGACCAGGACGGCTACTTCTGGATCATGGGGCGCGTCGACGACGTGCTGAACGTGTCGGGGCACCGTCTCTCCACGATGGAGGTGGAGTCGGCGCTCGTCGCGCACGCGTCCGTGGTCGAAGCGGCGGTCGTCGCGCGGCCCGACGAGGTGACGGGCGAGGCCATCTGCGCGTTCGTGACGCCCGGACCCGGGGTGAAGCCCGGCGACGCGCTCGCCGAGGACCTCAAGAAGCACGTCGTGAAGGAGATCGGGCGCTCGCGCGCCCCGCCGAGATCCGTTTCACCGACGCGCTGCCGAAGACGCGCTCCGGGAAGATCATGCGGCGGCTCCTGCGCGACGTGGCGGCCGGTCGCGAGACCACCGGCGACACGAGCACGATCGAGGACTTCACGGTGCTCGCCAAGCTGCGCGGCAACGAGGACTGGTCCTTCGCGAGGCCTTGCGGCCGCGCGCGGAACCACACACGAAGATCACCAAGAAGGCCCGGGGAGGGCGGGGACTCGATTGCTTCGTGTGGTCTCCGGTGGCTCCCGTGAAATCGCGTGGTTCCGGCGCCGCAGGCGCCGTTCGCTATTCGAGCAGGCGCTGCCCCTTCTCGTCGAACTTCCACCAGTCGCTCACCTGCGCCACCTCGCGGATGCCCTGCGCGTAGGTGCGGGGCTCCCAACCGAGTTCGTAGCGCGCGTTCGTGATGTCGTGGTCGTGGTGGAGCGAGAAGTAGGCGGACGCGCGGCGGTCCTCGGTGGTGTCCTTGAAGAGGCCCTTGAGGAAGATCGCCAGGTTGGCCCAGCGGCGCGAGATATTGACGCGCCTGACGCCGCCGCCCGCCGCGGCGATCGTGAGGTCGATGAACTCGTTGTAGGGGATGCCGGCGGGGCCCGCGAGTTCGTACTGGCAGTCGACCCCGCGCTCGAAGTCGAAGAAGCGGATGATCGCGTCGACCACGTCCTCGACGTGCACCGGGTTGATCTTGCTGAGCCCGTCGTGCGGGACGACGAAGCGGCCCTTCTTCGCTCCGCACCGGCGCAGCAGCGGCGCGGTGTGGCGGAAGTCGCCGACGCCGTAGACGAGCGTGGGGCGGAAGGACGCCCACTCGAAGCGCTCCGCCTTGATGATCTTCTCCTGGATCCGCTTCGTGTCGCGGTAGTAGGAGTAGACCGGCGCACCGATCACGGCCGAGCTCATGACCCAGAAGCGGAAGTGCTCCGGCGCGTGCCGCTTCGCCTCCTCGAGCAGGCTCTCCGTGCCCCCGATGTTGAGTGCCTTCATGGCCTCGTCGTCGTAGTGGTCGTGCGCGCTCGCGAGGTGCAGCAGGAGGTCGACGTCCCGGAGGAAGCCGTCCAGGCTCGCTCGGTCCACGAGGTCGCCCACGTGGATCTCGGCCGCATCGCCGGGCACCTTCGGCAGGGCCGACTCGCGGCCGGGCCGACAGAGCATCCGGAGCGTGTGCCCGGCCTCCACCAGGCCCTTCGCCATGTAGCCGCCGATGAAGCCGGTGGCGCCTGTGAGAGCGATTCTCATGGGGTCGTCATCGAGGTCGACGGACGTTTCGGAGGGCAGACTATAGCGGCCCCCGAGCACACCCCCGCCCCGCGAAGCCCGTCGTTCCGTGAAGCCCGTCGATCTCGCCGTCCTCTGCGCCCTCTCCCAGGAGCTGGGTCCGCTCGCCGATCGGCTCGCCGTGACCGTGCGGCGGGCGGACCTCGAGATCCTGGAGGGCAACGTGGCGGGGCTCGAGATCCGCGCGGTCGTGGGCGGGGTGGGGAAGGTCGCCGCGGCCCGCGCGGCGTCCTGGTTGGTCGAACCGAGTCCCCGCCTCGGGCTGGTCGTGGTGGGGGTCTGCGGCGGGCTCGCCGCGAACCAACCCATCGGCTCGCTCGTCCACTGCAGCGAAGCCGTGCAGTGCGATCTCCACCTCCCGGGGCGCGGCCGCGTCGCCGCCGACGCCGACCTCGGCGAGCTCTGGCGACGGGTCGCGCCGGCCGCTTCCGCCCGCTTCCTCACCGCCGACCGCGCCGCGATGACGCCCTGGCGTCGGTTCGGGCGCCGGCTCCGACACGGTCCCGGGGACTGCGTCGCGGACATGGAGACGGCGGCGGCGGCCTGGGTCGCGCACCGCGCCGGGGTACCCTGGGCGGCTCTGCGCGCCGTTTCCGACACGCAGGGGTGGCGACGGGCACGCTCGTTCGCCGAGAACTTCGCGACGCAGGCTCCCCGCGCCGCCGCCACGGTGGTCGACCTGTGCGGGGCCCTCGCGAGACGATCCGCCCCCGAGGACGCCCCGTGAACCGCAGTGAGCCGAGCAGCCTCCGCCGCGCGAGCGGCGACTTCCTGCGGCGCCGCTTCGAGACGATCGCGGCCGCCGTCCAGGGAGCGATCGACGTCGTCGTCGTGCTGTTCGCCTGCGTCGTCGCGTTCGAGGTCGGGCGCCGCATGGGCGGGCCCGGAGCCAAGATCCCGATCGAGGTGTACTACCCGATCTGGTTCCTCGTCGCGGTCGTGAGCATCGGCTGCTTCTGGGCGTTCGGGATGTACCGGACGGTCAAGAGCCTGCTCAACATCGAGGAGTTCGAGGCGATCCTGAAGAGCACGATCGTCTGCTTCTTCTCGGTCATCACGCTGATGGTGTTCCTGCGCGGGAGCGTGGACCCTGCGCGCCCTGACGTCCTCGCCCCGCAGGTGGACGGGAGCTTCGTCGACCGGCTCCGTGCGCTGATCGACTTCGGGTACGACCCGGCCTCGGTGTCGCGCGTCACGCTCGGCATAACCTTCGCCCTGCTCTTCCTGTTCATGTGCGTGAGCAGGTTCGTGTCGTTCAAGGCGATCCAGAACTTCTACCGCCGCGGGATCGGGAACCGGAACGCGGTCGTCGTCGGCACGGGGACGACGGCGCGCTGGCTGACGCGCAAGTTCCTGCTGGTGCCGACGCTCGGCCTGCGACTCCACGGCTTCGTCACGACGGACCGCGACGAGGTCGACGGCGAGATCGACGGGAACCCCGTTCTCGGGCACCTCGACGAGATCCGCGAGATCGTCTCGAAGCACAAGGTCACGGAGGCGTTCGTCGCCATCCCGCAGGCCGAGGGCGAGGAGATGATGCAGATCGTCGACAAGCTCGAGGCCCTCGGCGTCACGTACCGCGTCGTCCCGCGCTTCTACCAGCTGTTGACGCAGAAGGTCCGCATCGAGACGCTCGACTCGATCCCGCTGATCTCGCGCGCCGTGCGTCACGACAGCCTGAGGGCCGCGCTCGCGAAGCGCGTCGTCGACATCGTCCTCGGGACGGTCTGCCTGGTGCTGGCCTCCCCGCTGTTGATCGTCGCGTCGATCTTCGTGAAGCGCGACACGCCTGGGCCGATCCTCTACAAGCAGGTGCGCATCGGGAAGGACGGCGTCCCGTTCGCGATGTACAAGTTCCGGACGATGTACGTCGACAAGGGCGGCGACGCGTTGACGCCCAAGGACGAATCCGACCCGCGCATCACGCCGGTCGGCCGGTACCTCCGGCGCTACAGCCTCGACGAGATCCCCCAGCTCTTCAACGTCCTGAAGGGCGACATGAGCTTGGTCGGACCGCGGCCCGAGATGCCGTTCATCGTCGACACGTACGGTCCGCTCGAGCGCGAGCGCCTGCGCGCCAAGCCCGGCATCACGGGCCTCTGGCAGATCTCCTACGCGCGCCAGCAGGCGATCCACGCGAACCTCGACTACGACATCTACTACGTCGAGAACCGCTCGCTCCTCCTCGACGTCGTGATCCTCTTCCTGACCGTGTTCGCGATCGTCAAGGGAACGGGCGCGCATTGACCGCGGCGCGCGCAACGGCCGAGGTGCGCGGTGGGGACCGCGCGGGCGACGCGACACCGACCGTCCTCCACGTGATGGAGTCGACGATCGGAGGGACGCGCCGTCACCTCGTCGACGTCGCACTCGGACAGGCCGCCGCCGGGCTGCGCGTGCACGTCGCTGCCTCGTGCGAACGCCACGACGAGTTCCGGGGCGACATGACGCGGATGGCGGGAGCCGGCGTCGACGTGCACGAGATCCCGATGGTGCGCTCGATCTCGCCCGGCGTCGACTGGACGCACCTCAGGCGGATCAGGCACCTCCTGCGCGAGCTGCGACCGGACGTGGTGCACACGCACTCCAGCAAGGCCGGCGTCCTCGGGCGGATGGCGTCGAGCTCGACGGGCATCGGTGCCCGCGTCCACACGCCGCACACCTTCGCGTTCCTGTTCGGGCACATGTTCGGCCCGGCGAAGCGGCGCTTCTTCCGGTCCGTCGAGAAGCACCTCGCGCGCTCGACGCACCGCTTCGTCGCCGTCGGCCCCGGCGAGGCGGAGACGATGGCGGCGAGCGGCGTCGTCGACCCCGCTCGCGTGCGCGTCGTGCCGAACGGGATCGACCCGACACCGTTCGCCTCGGCGGAACCGTTCCCTCGCACGGAGTTCCGGCGCGGTGAGGACGAGCTCCTCGCGGCCGTCGTCGGACTGCTCAACGTCGCCAAGGGTCAGGACCTCGCGATCCGCGCGCTCGCGCACGAGGCCTGCGCGACCGTGCGCCTGCTCCTCGTCGGGCACGGCGAGTGGGAGGGCGAGCTCCGCGCGCTCGCCCACGACCTCGGCGTCGCGCAGCGCGTGGAGTTCCTGGGCTGGCGCCGGGACGTGCCGCGCATCCTGCGATCGATCGACGCCCTGCTCCTGCCGTCCCGCTGGGAGGGCATGCCGTACGTCGTGCTCGAGGCGATGGCGGCCGGGACACCGGTCCTCGCCGCTCGCGTCGACGGGGCGCGCGACCTGCTCCACGACGGACGCGGCGGATTCACGTTCGAGGTCGGGTCCGTCGACGGACTCGCCGACGTCGTCGAGCGGCTGGGGCGCGCGACCCCCGAGGACCGGCGGCGGCTTGGCGGCGCGGGGCGAGCCGAGATCGAGCGCTCGCACACCGTCGCGACGATGGTCGCGGGTCTGCTCGAGGTCTACCGCGAGGCCATGGTCGAGGCGGCGGGAGGAGCTCGGCGGTGAAGATCCTCCACGTCGTGACGACGCTCGACGTCGGCGGTGCCGAGATGCACCTCCTCTCGCAGGTGCGCGGACAGACGGAGCGCGGCCACGAGCCGTCGGTCGCCTACCTCAAGGGCGAGGGGTCGCTCGCCGACGACTTCCGGTCGGCCGGCGCGCGCGAGGTGTTCCGCGCGTCCGGTCCGTCCGGCATCGTCCGCCTCGCACGCGCGATGCGCCGCGCCGACGTCGTCCACACGCACCTCCTCAAGGCCGACGTCCTCGGATCCGTGCTCGCGACGGCGGTGGGGCGCCGTTCGCGACTCGTCTCCAGCAAGCACAACGACGAGCAGGTCCTGAAGCGGCCGTTGGTCTCGCTCGTGCACGGTGTGATCGGCCGCCTGCCGCGGCGCACGATCGTGCTCTCCGACCACGTGGGCCGCTTCGTGGAGCGGTACGGCCGCGTCCCCGCGTCGCGCATCACGCGCATCTACTACGGGCTCGATCCCGTCGCCTTCGAGGAGGCGGCGCGCGCGCCGCTCGAGCAGCGTCGGGCGCTCCGACGCGAACTCGGTGCCGCCGACGACGACACCGTCTTCGTCTGCGTCGCGCGCTTCGCGCCGCAGAAGGCGCACGACGTCCTCCTGCGCGGGTTCCGTCTCGCGCTCGACGGCGGCGCGCCGGGGGCGAAGCTGTGGCTGGTCGGCGACGACCCCTTCGGCGACGGTCGAAGGCGCGCGGAGGCTCTTGCGGAGGAACTCGAACTCGGCGACCGCGTGCGCTTCCTCGGGATCCGCCGCGACGTCCCGGCGCTGCTCGCCGCGGCCGACGTGTTCACGATGACCTCGCTCTGGGAGGGACTCGGACTCGTCTTCCTCGAAGCCATGGCGGCCGAGAAGCCGATCCTCGCATCCGCCGTGAGCGCCGTCCCCGAGGTCGTCGACGACGGACGCACGGGGCTCCTCGTGCCGCCGGGCGATCCCGCCGCCTGGGCCGGAGCGGCCCTGCGCCTCGCCCGCGATCCCGCCGAGCGGACCCGCTTCGGGGCTCTCGGCGCGCGCACCAGGCGAGAACGCTTCGACCTCGCCGACATGATCGACCAGACTCTCGGGGTGTACCGGGAACTCCCCGGCACCCAAACGACCCCATCGCGACGGCCGTAGCACCGCCCATGTCCTCCCTCATCGCGCACTCGTCCGTCCCCGCCGTCCTCGTCGCGTGCCTCGCGCTCGCGTCGACGCCCTTCGCGACCGACACCGGTTCTCCGGGAGCGGATCCCGCAGCGCCGCGCGCCGCCGACCTCCAGGACCGCGACGCGAGCGGCGACGACGAGGGTCCGGAACGCGCCCTCACCGACGAGGAGCTGGCGTCGATCGAGAAGGGACGCGACACCTTCCGCGACATCCTGGTCGCCGCGGGCATCCGCGCGGACCTCCCCGGCGACTGGAGGAACTTCGTGTTCTGGCGCGACGTCGCCGGCGTCCGCTACGACGAGCTCGAGACGTACAGCACGAAGCTCAAGGGGCCCGGCAACCCCTGGCGTATCAACCACCTGCTCCCGCGCTTCCTCTTCGCCGACGGTCGCGGTCGCGGCTACCTCCTGCAGGAACTCGTGGTGCGCGTCGACGACGAGGGCACGCTGGGTCCGCAGTTCAAGCGCGAGGTCGGTGCCGGCGACATCTACTGGTACGAGGTCGACGGGAAGTACGACCGCAACGAGGAGGGCGTCATGGCGGCGCAGCGCTCCTACCTCGGCGAGTACTTCTACGGGCTGTTCCCGCACGCGACGACGCTGTTCGACCCGCAGATCCGCTACCTGCGCGACGAGCGGAGCGGGAACCGGACCTACGAGGTCTACCGCTTCGTCGTCAGCGCGCCCTTCGAGGCGCAGTACGGGCACTTCGCCCGCAGCTTCAACGCGTTCGTCAACCCGCGGACGAAGCGCATCGAACAGCTCCAGTTCATCGACCCGTACAACGAGAAGAACACGGTCGTCGTCAAGTACACCCACTGGGTCCGTGTCGACGTCCCCCCGGAGCAGCGCGCCGCCTTCGAGGCACGCATCGAGGAGGACATTGCAGGGTTCGAGGGCCGCATCGGGAAGGATTCCGCCGATCGACTGCGCGAGTACGTCGCGGCCCACCCCGAGGTGATCCCGAGCTACGTCGTCTTCCCGTCGCGGCGCATCGTGTTCGACTCGAACGGTGGGCACGAGCGCGAGTTCCTGAGCGAGGACTTCCACCTCGAGCCGCTCCCGCCCGAGGCGATCGAACCGCCCTGGCAGAGCGGCAAGTCCTTCACGTCCCCGTACCGCAGCGACTACTTCGACCCCGATCCCGAGGAGTCGGAGGGCGGGTCGCGCTCGGAGCGCGGCGCGGGCGGCTCGCAGGGCGGCGGACGCTCCGACGGCTGAGTCGCGGACTCGCCCCCGAGGAAGCTTTTTCCTGCGCGGACGACCCTCGGAACGACCGATGAGCCGCATGAGCATGGGACGCGAGGGCGAGCTACCGGCCGCACCCGACGTCGCGCCGGAGCGTCGCGACTTCGTGGAACGGCGATCACGGCCGACACCGAGGTTCTCGCGCTACTCGCTGCTCGGCGGTCGACGCCGAGGACCGCGACGCGTCGAGGAGGTCGAGGGCACCTTCGTCGACGTCTACGGGATCCGTTGGTGGGCGCTGATCCTGTGGATCGCGGCCATGAACTGCCTCGACACGTACTTCACGCTCTTCCACCTCCAGGCGGGCGGCGCGGAGATCAACCCCGTCGCGGACGAACTGCTGAGGACGGGTCGACTGGGCTTCGTCCTCACGAAGACGCTGCTCATCGGCGTCGCGCTCGTCGTTCTCACCGTCCACAAGAACTTCACGATGGCCCGCCTCGGCACCTACGTCGCAGCGGGCGTCTACGGGCTCCTGGTCGTCTACCACCTGACGCTCCTCGGACGGTGAGACGCCGTCCGCGGGCGCCGCGGGCGAGCCGATCGGGAAGCTGCCGCCGCGCGCCGCGTCCTCGTCGCCGACGCGCGAGTACACTCGCCGTCCCCATGCGCATCGCCCGAGTCCTGACGCGCCCGAACCTCGGCGGCCCGGCCCGCCAGGTCATGGCCTCGGACCCGCTGCTCGCGGAGCGCGGACACGTCGTGCGCGTGTTCTGCGGCGAACCCGAGCCCGGCGAGGGCGACCTGTTCGACGAGCTCGAACGGCGCGGCGTCGACACGGTGCGCGTGCCCGGACTGCGTCGCTCCGGAGCGCCCCTGCGCGACCTCGGCGTCGTCCGGCGACTGGCGCGGGGACTCCGGGAGTTCGAGCCCGACGTCGTGCACACGCACGCTTCGAAGGCGGGGCTGCTCGGACGACTCGCCGCGCCCCGCGGAGCGGCGCGCGTCCACACCTTCCACGGCCACGTGCTCGAGGGCTACTTCTCGGTCGCGACGAGTCGACTGCTCACCGCGATGGAGCGCGCCCTCGCCCGACGGACGGACGCCGTCGTGGCGGTCTCCGACGCCACGCGCGCGGACCTCGCGCGTCTGCGCGTCGCGCCCGACGCGAGGATCGCGACGTCGCCGCCCGGCGTCGACCTCGAACCGTTCCTCGCGCTCGACCCGGCGCCGCGGCGCGGCCCGCTGCGCGCGGCGGCGGGCTCCGACGCGTTCCTCGTGGCCTTCGTCGGTCGGCTCGCCGCGGTGAAACGGCCGGCCTTCGCGGGCGCGGTGCTGCGCGAGCTCCGCGGCCTCGGCGTCGACGCGCGACTCGTCGTCCTCGGCGACGGCCCGGCGCAGCTCCTCGAGGAGCTGGTGCGCGCCGCCGGAGCGGAGCGGGGGAGCGTGCTGCACCTCGGCGCGCGCGAGGACGTGGCCCTGGTGCTCGCGGAGTGCGACGCCGTGCTGTCGTGCTCGCGCAACGAGGGCGCGCCCGTCGCCCTGATCGAGGCTGCCGCCGCGGCACGTCCCGCGGTCGCCGTCGGTGTCGGCGGCGTCGCCGAGGTGGTCGTCGACGGCGACACCGGGACCGTCCTGCCGCACGACGCGACTCCGGGAGAGGTCGCACGCGAGCTCGCCCGCCTCGCCGCGGATCCGCGGCTGCGCGAACAGCTCGGCGCTCGCGCCCGAGGGCGCGCGTGCGAGCGGTACTCGGCGAAGGGGCTCGCCGACCGGCTCGAACGGATCTACCGGACGGCCCTCGCGCGACGCGGGGACGTCCGCTTCCAGGAGGTCCCGGCGTGCGGCTCCTGATGCTCTCCGGCGATCGCCAGAGCGCGACGGGAGTGAAGGGACCGTTCCACCACCTCCAGCGCGAGTTCTCGCGCTGGTTCGAGCGCATCGACGTGCTGTCGCCGCGCCCGGACGGACCGGTGACGACGCGCACGCTGATGGACAACGTGCACCTGCACCCCGCGGACTGCGGTCGCTCGGGGATGCGCGCGTACCTCGTGCGCCGCGGCCGGGAGCTGATCGCCGAGCACGGTCACGCGCTCGTCGTCAGCCACGACTACGGCTGGTTCTACAACGGGCTCGCGGCGGCGCGCATCTCGCGAGCCACGGGCGTGCCGTACCTCTCCGAGATCCACCACGTCCCGGGGGTACCCGTCCCGGCCGACCTGCGCGAGGTCTTCGATCGCTTCGTCGCGAAGCGCTACGTGCGGTTCGCGGCCTCGCGCGCCGCGGCGTTCCGCGTCGTCAACCACGAGGAGATGCCGCGTCTCTTGCGTTCGTGGGGGGTCCCGGCCGAGAAGATCGTCGTGCTGCCCTCGCTCTACATCGACCTCGAGAAGTACCGACCGGCGCCGCGCGCGAAGGAGCGCGACGTGCTGTTCGTGGGCCGACTGGTCGCCAACAAGGGCCTGCCGAACCTGGTGGACGCGCTCCACGAGGTGCGGCGCTCCCGACCGGGTCTGCGCGCGACGTTCCTCGGCAAGGGGCCGCTGCGCGCGAAGATCGAGAAGCGCGTGGAGCGCCGCGGTCTCGGCGACGCCGTCGAGTTCCGCGAGTGGGTGGAGAGCGAGGACGACCTCGTCGACCTCTACCGCTCGTCGCGACTGCTCGTGTGCGCGTCGACGTGCGAGGGCGGACCGCGCGTGACGGTGGAGGCCATGGCCTGCGGGACGCCCGCGGTCTCGACGCCCGTCGGCGTCATGCCCGAGGTGCTCGGTGCGGGGCGCGGCGGCACGCTGTGCGGCTTCGACTCGGGCTCGATCGCCGAGGCGGTCGCTTCGCTCCTCTCCGACGACCGTCGGCGCGAGGCGATGGGGGAGGAGGCGCGCGAGATCGCCCTGCGCTTCGAGTACGCGAGCGTGATCGAGGGCTACGCGCGCGGCCTGCACGCACTCGTCGGCGAGTCGGCGGTGCGCCGCCCGGCGGCGAACCAGGCGACCAATGCGGAGGTCCGCCCGTGAAGCTCCTGTTCCTGACCCAGGTGCTCGACCGCGAGCACGGCATCCTCGGCTTCGTGCCGCGTTGGATCGAGGGCCTCGCGCGCCACTGCGAGAGCGTGCGCGTGATCGCGCTCGCCGTCGGCGACGACCTGCGGCTGCCCGAGAACGTCGACGCCGTCGAGATCGGTCGCAAGGGTCGCGTGCGGCGCTTCCTCCGGTACCACGCCGCGTTGCGCGATGCGCTCGATCGCGACGGCTACGACACCGTGCTCGCGCACATGGTTCCGCGGTACGCGTTGCTCGCCGCACCGGCGTGCCGCCGCACGCGCGCCGGCCTCTTCCTGTGGTACACGCACAAGGCGGTCGACGAGAAGCTCCAGCGCGCGGAGCGCCAGGTGCGCAAGGTCTTCACCGCGTCGCCCGAGTCGTTCCGCATCGAGACGCCGAAGAAGGTCGTGACGGGACACGGCATCGACGTCGAGCACTTCTCGCCGGGTCCCGCCCGTCGCGAGGGCGGCGAGCTCGAGATCCTCGTCGCCGGCCGCCTGACCCCGGCGAAGGACCCGCTCACCGTCGTGGACGGACTCGCGGAACTGGTGGCGCGGGGCCGCGACGCGCGACTCGTGTGGGCGGGCGGCGAACTGGCGAAGGGCGACGACGCGTTCGGCGAGTCCGTGCGGGCTCGCGCCGCGGAGAAGGGCGTCGAGGAGCGCATCCGCTGGCTCGGTCACGTCCCGTACCCCGCGATGCCGGAGCTCTACCGCGCCGCGGACGTCCTCGTCAACGCGAGCCACACGGGCAGCGTCGACAAGGTCGTGCTGGAAGCCATGGCGACGGGCGTCCCCGTCCTGACCTGCAACGAGTCCTTCGGGACCGTGCTCGCGAGCCTGCCCGACGGCGGCGCCGCACAGTTCTTCGAACCGCGTTCGGCGGTGTCGCTCGCCGACGGCGTGGAGCGCCTCTTCGCCGGCGGCGGCGCGTCGCCCGACGAGCTGCGCGAGATCGTCGTGCGCGACCACGAGGTCGACGCGCTCATGTCCCGACTCGTGCGCGAGATGGCTCCGATCGCGAGGCCGCGGGCGTGAGCGACGGCGGCGGAGGGCGCGCAGCGGCACCGACGGTGAGCGTCGTGATCCCCTCGTGGAACACGAGCGAGCTCACCCGGATCGCGCTCGAGCACCTGTTCGCCTCCGACCACCCGCTGCACGAGGTGATCGTCGTCGACAACGGCAGCGAGGACGGCTCGGCCGACATGATCGCCGAGCGCTTCCCCGAGGTCCGACTCGTGCGCAACGAGCGCAACGAAGGTTTCGCGCGAGGTTGCAACCAGGGCATGCGCCTCGCCACGGGCGACTACGTGTTCCTGCTCAACACCGACACGGAGGTCGCGCCGGACGCCGTGCGAGCGATGGTCGAGTTCCTCGAACGGCACCCCGAACACGCCGCCGTGGCGCCGCGGCTCGTGCACCGCTCCGGCGCGACGCAGCGCACGTGCATGGCCTTCCCGAACTGGGCGACGCCGCTGTGGTTCGGGACGCCGCTGGAGCGCTGGTTCCCGGAGAGCCGCGAGATGCGTCGCTATTTCCTGCGCGACTGGGACCACGAGGACTCGCGCGACGTCGACCAACCGCCGGCCGCCGCGCTCGTCGTGCGCCGGAGCGTCCTCGACCAGGTCGGACTCTTCGACGAGCGGCTGTGGCTCTTCTACAACGACGTCGACCTCAGCAAGCGCATCGCCGAGGCCGGCTGGCGGACGCACTACCTGGCCGAGGCCGTCGTCCTCCACCACGTCGGCGCGAGCACGTCGAAGTTCGAGCGCTTCCTGCCGGAGTGGCACGCGAACCGGCTCGTGTACTACCGCAAGCACCACGGCCGGCTCGCCGGCGTCTGGGTCAAGGCGTGCGTGACGTTCACGGTCACGGACCACCTCGTGCGGAACCTCGTGCTGCGCCTGCGCGGTCGCGAGGCGCACCCGCTCAAGCAGATCGCGGGCGCCTACGTGCGCTTCATGGCGCGATGACGGTGCCGACGGAAGGGCCTCGTCGCGCGGTCCGACGCGATCCGCGCGCTCGAGCGCACACTCGGTTGGCTCGCGTCCCTGCGCGACGCGCAGGGGCGGATCGTCTGTCCCGACCACGGCCTCGAGCACACCGGCAAGAGCGCGTGCGCCGCGATCCTCGCCCAGGAGCTGTTCCGGCTGACCGGACGGCGCGAGCACCTCGAGTTCGCGATCGGTCAGGGGCGACGCCTCGTGTCGCGACTCGAGCGCGAGGACACGAGTCCCTGCCACACCTTCCGACCGGGGCGGCACGACCCGTTCAACTGCTCGAACAGCGTGATCGACGGCGGCGCGTGCAGCGATGCGCTCGCGTCGCTCTGCCTCGACCACGGCGACCTCCTCTCGGCCGACGACCGCGAGGCGTTCGCGCACGCCGCGACGCTGCACGCCGACACGTACCTCAAGTACGCCTGTCGCGACAAGGGCATCCCGGCGCAGCGCGCGTGGGCGCTCACGGGACTCGCGAGTGCGTGGCGCCTCGATCCGCGGGAGGAGTGGCGCGAGGCGGCGCTCGAGGCGCTCGCGATCCTGCGCGACGTCCAGCGCGACGACGGCAGCTTCCCGTACCACCCGCTGGAGTGGGGCGCGGAGCACGCCGGCGCCTCCGACGCTTCGTCCTTCTACCAGTCGCGCGTCACGGGCTTCGTCGCCTTCGCGCTCGAGCGGTTCGGCATCGACGCGCACGCGGAACCGCACCGCGCGTCGATCGCGCGCGGTCTCGACTTCCTCCTCGGTCTCCAGGGCCCGGACGGCGTCAAGTGCGGCGTCGTCGAGGCCAAGCCCTGGTACTGGGGCGCGACCTACGAGGTCGCCTCGCACCCCTTCGACGTCCACGCGTTCGCGCGGGGCTCGCGGACGTTCGAACGGGCGGACCTCGCGCGCGCCGCGCACCGCGGGATGGCCGCGTGGATCGCGCACCAGGAGCCCGACGGACGTCCGCGCAGCCACCTCCCGGGGCCCGGGCGCGAACGGAGCTACCAGTGCGCGACGTTCTGGGCGTCGCACGCCTGCTGGGCCGCGCGCGCGCTCGCGGACTGGGACGACGCGCCCGCCGACGCGCCGCGCTCGCTCGGCGTTCGCGAGTTCCGCGCGACCGACCTCGCGCGGATCGACACGCCCGGCCTCACGGTCTGGGTGCGCGGCGCGCGTCCGCCGGGCAACGCGATGCACGGTTCTCCGCTCGGAGCCGGAATCGTCCGCTGCGTCGACGCGACGGGGCGCGAGCTGCTGCCGCGCTGTCGGCTCGGCGGGTCGCAGAGCGGCGAGTGGAACGGTCGCGCCGGACTGGTGTCGCCCGCGCGCGGTCTGCGTGCCGGGGCGAAGGACGTGCGCTTCTCGCTGTGGCTCGCGCGCGTCGCGCTGCGGCGCGGCGCGCCGCTCGACGCGCTCGCGACACCGCTCCGTCACGTGCGGCGGGACGTGCTGGCCTTCGCGCACCCGCGCGCCTCGAGCGGCTTCGACCGCGCGGCGACGCTGCAGGTCGAGGAGGATCGCGTGGTGGTGGAGGGCGCGCTCGCGCACCGCGACGGGGAGCGGGTCGCAGGGTCGCGCTTCGTCCGCACCGTCGCCGTCTCCGAGGGCGGCATCCAGGTCGACGACCGACTGCTCTCGAGGGGTGCCGCGCGCGGCGTCGCGTACCGCGTGCCGAACGCTGCGAGCGCCGACGCCGAGGTCGACGGCGAGCACGCCCGTTGGCGGCTCGGCTGACGCACGGAGGCGGCCTCGGCGACGGCTCGGCGGCCCCCGGTGGGGTACCCTCGACGCACCCCATGTCCTCGAACGAAGCGACCCTCCGCGAACGCCCCCTCGCGATCGCGCTGCGCGGGCTGTTCGTCGCCGCGCTCGTCGTCGGCGTGACGGACGGCCTCCGCGCGTGGCTCTCGATGCGCGGCGCGCCGGTGGAGGGACTGCTCGAGGGGGCGCCGACCGGCTTCGCGGGGCTCCTGCTCGGGACGTCGGCGACGGTCCTGGTCTGGACGGGCGTCCTCCTGCCCTTCGCGCTGCTCGGCGCCGTCGTCGCGCGCCGCGCGCCGAGCCTCGCGCTGGGTCTGCCGCTCTTCGCCGGGGGCTCCGCGCTGCTCTTCTGGATCCTGCGCGTCCGCTACCAGTCGGACCTGCCGGTGACCTCGTCCTCGAGCCTGCTCCTCGCGGCCGGATGCGTCGTCGCCGCCGGTGTCGCCGCCGCGCTGCTCGCGTCGGTCGCGACGCGTCGGCGGGCGCGGCCCGTCGTCGCGCTGTGGCTCGCAGCCGCGTTCACGGGCGCCGTCTTCGTGACGCTCGAGAACGACGACTCGGCGGGGACGGGGAGGCTGAACGAGCGCAACCGTGACCTGCCGAACGTGCTGTTCGTGCTCGTCGACGCGCTGCGCCCCGACGTGCTCTCGATCCACGGCAACGACGTCGCGCGCACGCCGACCTTCGAGCGTCTCGCGGCGAACGGCGTCGTCTTCGACCGCGCCTACGCCCAGGCGCCGTACACGTGGACGAGCTTCGGTTCGTTCTTCACGGGCAAGTACCCGCGCCGCCACGGCCTCGTGAAGATGGCGCCGGGCTACCACCTCCCGCCGAACGTGACGTTCGCCTCGCACCTCGACTCGGCGACGCGCCGCGACGGCGTGCAGCTGCGCCCCGAGGACGTCGCGGGAGGAGCGTTCCTGATGGGGGCGCTGTCCCACGGTTCCGGGCTCGCGCGCGGCTTCGACGACATCTGCGAGCTGATGCGCGGCAACGACCTCATCCGCTCGGCCGACCACTGGAGCCAGTTCCGCGCGTGGACCGCGATCGGCTCCGTCCAGACGAAGATCGAGAGCCGTCTCGTCCCCGACCTCCACGTCGAGACGGCGCGGCAGTGGATCCGCAGCCACGCGGGCGGGCGCTTCTGCGCCTTCGTGCACCTCTACTCGACGCACACGCCCTACGACCCGCCGGAGCCGTTCCGCTCGATGTACGTCGACCCGGACTACGAGGGCCCGATCCAGACCTTCGACGTCACGCACCGACGCGCGATCGAACGCGGCGAGTACTCGCCGAACACGGCGGACCGCCGCCAGGTCTACGACCTCTACATGGGCGGCGTCTCCAAGGCCGACCACGACATCGGCCTGTTGCTCGACGACCTCGAGGAGCGCGGCATCCTCGACGACACGCTGGTCATCGTCACCTCCGACCACGGCGAGGACTTCGGCGAGGGCGGTCGCTGGGAGCACAACCACATGTACCGCTCGAACCTGCGCGTCCCGCTCGTCATGAGCTGGGGCGCCGGGATGCCGAAGGGCGTCCGGGTCGAGCAGCCCGTCGAGTCGATCGACGTCTTCCCGACGATCTGCGACGCCATGGCCTCGAGCTGCCCGAGGTGCACGGGCCGCACGACGTCGTGGACGGTCGCTCGCTGCTGCCTCTCGCGAACGGCGACGAGACTCCGCTCCGGCGCTTCACCTTCGCCGAGGACTCGACCTTCGTGTCGATCGCGGACGAGGACCGCATGCTCGTCGTCGACCGCTACGGGGTGAAGCCGGACGGCTGGCGCGTCGTCCTCGACGAGGGGCTCGGGACGTGCCGCTACCACGAGTTCGCGAACGACCCGCTCCAGCGCAAGAACCTGTTCGAGACGGTCGTGCGCGCGCCACTGGACGCCGTGCCGACCGCGGCGCGCGAACGCGTCGTCGCGTCGGTGGAGGAACTGCACGCGGCGCTGCGCGAGTGGAGCGACACGATGCCGCTCGACGTCGAGGACGTGATCCGCTCGGCGCGCGACCTCGAGACCGAGGCGAACCAGGCGGAGCGCCAGAGGCTCGCCGAACTCGGCTACGTAGCCGGCTGGGACGACTACCGCGGCGAGGAGCTCCGGGCGCGCGTGCTCGAGCTGCGCGGCGAGTCGGCTCCGGAGGGCGGAGGCGAGTGAGCGGAGACGCCTCTCCCGCGCTCCCCGCTCCGCCGGAGCGGCTCGACCTCGTCGCGAACGCTCGCATCCCCTCGCAGCGCGCGCAGGCGGTGCAGGTCCTCCACGTCGCGAACTCGTTCCGCCGCTTCGTGCCGCGCGTGCGGTTGCTGCATGCGCGTCGACAGCCCACGCCGTCGCTGCCGCCGGGGCGCGAGCTGTTCGAGTACTACGGCATCGAGTTCGGTCCGCGCCCCGAGGTGGTGGCGGTCCCCTGCACCGACCTCGTCGACGCCGTGCCGACGCGCCTGCAGTTCGTCCCGGCGCGCGTGCAGGAGCTCACCTTCGCCCGCAACGCGGCCCGCGCCGTGCGCTGCGAGCGGGGGAACGCCTGGGTCCTCTCGCGCGAGATCGAGTCGGCGCGCGCGCTCCTGCGGAAGGGCCATCGCGCGGTCTTCGTCGAGATCCACCGCGTCCCGGGCGGGCGCACCCGTCGGCGTTGGTTGCGCGAGGTGTGCGAGCGCTGCGCCGGCGTCGTGGCGATCTCCGGCGGCGTCGCCGAGGACCTCGCGCCGTTCGGGGCGAGCGGCGACCGCGTCGTCGTCGAGCACGACGGCGTCGCCCTCAGCCTCTACGACGAGCCGGTCCCGCGCGACCGCGCACGCGACGAGCTCGGCCTCGCGCGCAACCTGCCGACCGTCGTCTACACGGGCTCGCTCCTCGACTGGAAGGGCGTCGACGTCCTCCTCGACGCGGCGGAGCGCATGCCGCAGGCGCGCTTCGTCGTGGTCGGCGGCGACGACGCGAGGATCGCCGAGCTGAGGCGCGGTCGCGAGCTCGCGAACGTCCGCTTCACCGGGTTCCGTCCGCCGTCCGAGGTGCTGCACCACCTGTGGGCTGCCGACGTCGCCGTGGTGCCCAACCGCTCGCGACCGGCCATCAGTTCCCGGTACACCTCTCCGCTCAAGGTGTTCGAGGCCATGGCAGCCGGAGTCCCGATCGTCGCGAGCGACCTCCCTTCCCTGCGCGACGTGCTCGAGCACGGGCGCACGGGCTGGCTCGTGCCCGCCGACGACCCCGACGCGCTCGCGCGCGGACTCGGCACGGTGCTCTCGGACCAGGCGCTGCGCGTCAAGCTCGCGACGCGCGCGCGGATCGAGGTCACGCGCCACGCCTGGGAGTCGCGCGCCCGCCGCATCCTCGCGTTCATGTCGGAGCGGCTGCGTGCCGACGGGGTGACCGGGTGAAGCAGCTCAAGGTCCTCTATCTCACCGACTCGCTGTCCGACCTCGACGGCGTCGGGCGCTACACGGTCTCGCTCCTCCGCGCACTGGAGGAGGACGTTCCCGGCTTCGTGCCGACGGTCCAGCTCGCGCGCAAGCACCGACCGACGTCGCAGGACGTCCCGCAGCACTGGAAGGTCGAGGTCGCGCTGCCGCCCGACTATTTCTTCTACATGACGCCGGCGCGCTTCTGGGTGAGCCTGGTGAAGTCGACGCTGGCCGTGCGCCGCGCGGCGCGGAACGTCGACATCGTCCACGGCATCAAGGACTATCCGCACAACCTCGTCGCGGCCGCCTTCGGCCGCGCCTCGCCGGCAAGCCCTTCGTCGCCACTCGCGCACGGCACCTACACCGTCCAACCGCTCTTCGACCGTTGACACGCGCGCAAGGCGCGCCGGCCTACCGGCGGTCTGACGGACTCGTCGCCGTCCTCGCGCTACACCGCGAAGCGACTCGTCGAGGCGCTGGGACTCGCACCGGCCGACGACGGCGCGCTGCGCATCGGTCGCGCGGCCGTCCACGTCGTACCGAACTGCGTGGACCCCGCGCCGTTGCTCGCGCCGGCCGAGGTCGGGCACCGGCCCTGGCACGACTACGCCTTCACGCTGGGGATCGGCGAACTCAAGGAGCGCAAGGGCCACCACGTCGCGCTCGCCGCGTGGGCCGAGGCCGCGCGGACGCGCCCCGAGCTGCACCACGTCCTGGTGGGCAACCGGCCCGCGGACGACTACGAGCGGAGTCTGCTCGCGATCGCGGAACGCGCGGGGGTCGCCGACCGTCTGCACCTCGTGGGGAACGTGACGGAGGACGAGAAGCGCGACCTGCTCCAGCGCTGCCTCGCGTTCCTGCACACGCCGGTCCGCGCGGCGGACGGCGGCTTCGAGGGCTTCGGCATCGTCTACCTCGAGGCGTCGGCGTGCGCGAAGCCGGTCCTCGGGACGCTGCACTGCGGCGCCGAGGACGCGATCGTCGACGGTCGCACCGGATACCTGGTCGAGCCGGACGTCGCGTCCGCGAAGCTCGCGCTCGAGCGACTCCTCGACGACGCCGAGCTCCGCGAGCGACTCGGTGCGGCCGGCCGCGAGCACGCGCTCGCGAACACCTGGCACGAGAACGCGGCGGTGGTCTTGGGCATCTACGACGGCGTGCTCGCGCGGAGGGAACGGCGTTGATCAAGCGCCTCGCGAAGAGCCGCTTCGTCCGCGACTCCGCGATCCTCCAGGCCTCCGGCATGCTCGTCGCGGGTGGGGGAGTGCTCAGCACCCTCACGCTCGCGCACGTCATCGGCGACGAGCTGCAGGGCGTCTACATCCTGGCGATCAGCGTCTACTCGCTGGCGTTCATGCTGCTCAACACCGGGGTCCAGCAGGCCGCGGTGAGTCAGCTCGGACTGGCGTTCGCACGCGGGCAGGTGGACAAGGTCGCGTCGTGGCTCGCCTTCGTCGTCAAGATCTACGCGCTCGCGGGGCTGGTGCTCCTGCTCGTGCTCGGGCCCGCCATGCCGTGGGCGTGTCGGGTCCTGCTGGACGACGCCGGCGTCGGTCGACTCGCGTGGATGCTCACGCTCGTGCCGTTGCTCGACATTCCGCGCGTCGTGACGGTGATCGTGTTCCAGGCGGGGCGCCGCATGGCCGACGTCGCGCGCATCGAGATCGGTGCCGAGGCCGCGCGCCTCGTCTGCGTCGTCGCCGGAGCGTTCGCGACGCGCGACCCGCTCGGTCCGTCGATCGGGATGATCGTCGCCACGGCACTCGCATCGGTCTTCTCGATGCAGATCTTCCGCCGCGCCGGCGCGTCGGCGGACGGACCGAAGCTTCCCGGCGTCCGCTACGTCCTGTCGCACGTGCGCGACGTCCCCGATCCGGAAGGGACTCGGCCTGGGCGTCCGGATCGGCTTCATCCGGAGCATCGACGCGCTCGCCTTCGAGATCCTCCCGCCGCTCTTCATCAAGGGCGCGGCGCACGCCGCGGGCTTCCCGGACGCCGACGCCAAGGCCTGGGTCGCGCACTTCCGCATCGCGCAGCGTGTCATGCGGATGCCCGTGATGTTCATGCAGGGGATCAGCCGGACGGCGATGCCGGCGCTCGCGAGGTTCGCGGGAACGGGCGACGGCGAGGGCTTCAAGCGCGCCTGGCTGCGCATCTCGGGCACGACCGGCGTCCTCGTGGCGGCGGCGGTCTGGTGACCGCCGCCCTCGCGCCCTGGATCGTCCTCGTGACGCCCGACTCGTACCACGTGAACGTGGTCGACATGTGCCGGATCATGGCGATCGGCTACAGCGCCTTGGGCTTCGTCGTGGCGATGGACACCTTCTACATCCTCGCGAACCGTCTCCGGGTCGCGCTCGTGATGGTGATCCTACAGGCGCTCGCCGCGTACCCCGTGATGTACGCGCTCGACTACTACGTACCGCGGACCGGGGGAGCGTGGGGCGTCGTCGTCATCATGTCGTACAGCGTGTTCCACCTCTCGTACATCGGGTGGTACTTCAAGTCGGGCAAGCACCTCGTCGAGTTCGAGGGTCGGGCGGTCTCCGCCCGGACCTCGGACGAGGGCGAGGACGACCCGGCGAACACGACGGACGAAGGTGCCGCGGCGGTGCGGCCGTGAGGGTGCTCTTCCTCAACGAGCTCTCCGACCCGCGCATCGGGAGTTCGGTGCGCCAGATGTACCAGCACGCCGAGCGTCTGCGCGAACTCGGCCACGAGACCGCCGTCGTCACGTGCACGCAGGACGCGCAGCGGGCCGCGCCGGGCGCCGTCGCCGAGGAGGAGATCCTCGGCACGCGCGTCTTCGTGATCCACTCGGACTACCCGCTGCGCCTGCGCGCGTGGGTCAGTCTCGACAACCCGCGCGTGCGCGAGCCGCTGCGGAAGGTCCTCGACGCGTTCCGTCCCGACGTCGCGCACTCGCACCTGCTGCACACGCACCTCGGCTACGCGAGCCTCACGGCGGCGCGCGAGGCCGGCGCCGCGGTCGTCTTCACGGCGCACGACGTGATGAGCTTCTGCTACCAGAAGCTCACGTGCTTCCACGGCGGCGAGGCCGCCGGCGGCACCCTGCGCGACTACCCCGCGCACTGGAGCAAGTGCATCCCGTGCCAGCGGCTGCGCTTCCGTCCCGGCCGCAACCGACGCATCCGAAAGGTCCTCGAGCGCGACGTGCACCAGCTCACGACGGTCTCGGAGGAGCTCGCGACGGCGCTGCGCGCGAACCGCATCCACGTGGACCGCGTGGTCTGGAACGCGGTCCGCGAGCAACCGCGCCTGCCGAGCGCCGACGAGGTCGCGTCGTTCCGCGCGAAGCACGGGCTCACCGGCAAGCAGGTCGTCGGGATCGGCGGCAGGCTCCACGAGGCGAAGGGCGTCGGGAAGCTCCTCGAGATGCTCGCGCTGCTCGCCCGCGACCTGCCCGACGTCCGGCTCGTCGTGATGGGACGGCGCGAGGTCTACGACACGGAGTTCGCGGACCGCGCCAGGGCCCTCGGGGTGCACGAACTCGTGGTGCCCACGGGCTGGCTCGACGGCGACGAGCTCCAGCAGGCCTACGGCGCGATGGACGTCCTCGTCACCCCGTCGACCTGCTTCGACACCTTCGGCCTGGTGAACCTCGAGGCCATGGAGCACGGCAAGCCCGTCGTGGCCACGACCTTCGGGGGCAGCCGGGAGGTCGTGGTCGACGGCCTCACCGGGGCCATCCGCAACCCTTTCGACGTGCCGGCCTTCGCGGAGCGGATCCGGCACTACCTCACGGACCCCGAGGCCGCCCGCGCCGCCGGGGAGGCCGGCCGCCGGAGGCTCGTCGAGCACTTCACGATCGACCGGCTGGCCGCGGAGTTCCTCGAGGTCTACGAGGCCGCCCTGGCCCGGCGGGGTCACGTTGCGGGTCCTTCCCGAGCGGGATAGAGTGAGATCCAGTCTCACTCCGCCCGCACCGGGAGGGGAACTGCCCCCCACCTGCCCGAAACGCCCTCGCGAGGGGACCCCGAGGGCCGCCGCGTGCGTCCAGGGTGGAGGAGGGCCGCGCCGGAGGCGGCCCCGAGGCACCCCACGGACGAGGACCGAACGAGCCAACCAGGACCAGGACGCCGGAGCCGCGGGAGCATCCCGCCGGACGGGCTCGATTCGAGACCCGCGGCGCGCCGATCCCCCCGAGAGGGCCCCGAGCCCGCCCGGTCCGACCAGTACGAGAACCATGCGCAAGACCCTGCTGACCTACGTCAAGCCGCACGTCCAGGAGGATCCCCTCGCGATGATCCTCGGCATCGCCTACCTCGGCGGTGCGATGGAGAAGGAGGGACTGCCCGTCGAACTCAGCGACGAGCGGATCCTCAACGACTCCGAGATGAAGGCCGCCATCGAGCGGAACGACATCATCGGGTTCAGCGCGCTGACGCCGAACATCCGGCGCGCCATCGCCTGGGCGAAGTACGCGAAGGAGCAGGGCAAGACGACGGTCATGGGCGGCCCGCACGCCTCCGTCGACCAGGGCATCTTCCTCGACTCCGGTCACTTCGACTACGTCATCAAGGGCGAGGCCGAGGAGACGCTGCCGCAGTTCGTGAAGGCGCTCGAGGGCAACGACGACGACGCCCTCTCCAAGGTGGCGGGTATCGCCGGCGTCCGCGACGGCGTGGTGTGGTGCGACAACCCCGCGCCGCCGCTCATCAAGAAGCTCGACGACCTGCCGCTGCCCGCGCGCCACCTGCTCCCGATGGAGAGCTTCTTCAAGCTCAACCCGGAGAGGCTCGCGTACATCTTCACGACGCGCGGCTGCCCGTTCAAATGCATCTTCTGCCAGAAGGAGCTGACGGGCCGCGGCTTCCGCGTGCGTTCGACGGAGCTGATCGTCGACGAGCTCGAGCAGATCGTGAAGACGTACAACCCGGGCGTCGTCCTGTTCGTGGACGAGATCCTGACGCTCCGGAAGAAGCGCATCCACGAGATGTGCGACGAGATCCTGCGCCGCGGCCTGAAGTTCGAGTGGATCGCGAACACGCGAGCCGACTGCGTCGACTACCCGCTGCTCAAGCACATGCACCGCGCGGGCTGCCGGCGCATCTACTACGGCTGGGAGTCCGGCAGCCAGCGGATGCTCGACGTGCTCAAGAAGGACCTCACTCCGGAGGTCATCGTCGAGGCCGCGAAGATGACGCGCCGCGCCGGTATCTGGGCCAAGGTCTACCTGATCGTCGGCAGCCCCGGCGAGACGCCGAAGGACATCGAGGAGACGGAGCGCGTGCTGCGCATGGCGTCGCCCGACCTCGTCCGCGTCTCGGTGTTCAACCCGCTGATCGGCACGGAGTCCTGGGACAACTACCAGGCCAACATCGACCTGACGGACCTGCGCGACAACTACGTGAGCTCGAACCGGTCGGCCTACGTGCACGAGCACTTCACGCAGATCGAGCTGGAGCAGATCCGCAAGGACATGGTCCGCAACTACGAGAAGTGGTACTACGCCTACCCGCAGCGCGCGCGGCGCCTCGTGGAGCGGACGATGTACTACCTCGAGAACCCGGCCTTCGCGCGCAAGCGCGTGGGACGCGCGCTCGGCATCGTCCCGCCGCCGTCGAACAAGATCGACCACCTGCACGCCGGTTGATCGGGACGGCCGCTCCTCGACGCGATGCCTGACACGCCGTCCGACGGCTACGAGACACGGGCCTGCTCCTCCGCCGACCGCGAGGAGCAGGCCCGGCTCTTCAACGCCTGCTTCAAGAAGGGCGCGAACGCGAAGGAGCTGGCCTGGCGCTACGACGACGGTCCGCACGGCGCGAGCCTCTCGTTCGTGACGCGGGACCGCGAGGGGCGCGCCGTCAGCGGCTACGCCTGCAATCCGCGCGTCGTGCGGACCTTCGGCGAGCACGCCGCGCTCGTCGGGGAGACGGGCGACGTCATGACGCATCCCGACGCGCGGGGGAAGGGGCTCTTCTCGGAGCTCGACCGGGCGTGCATGCGCGCGGCGGGGGAGGCGGGCTGGGCCGCGGTCTTCGGACTCCCGAACCGGCGCAGCGCCCCGATCTTCACGGGCAAGCTCGGCTGGCACCAGGTCGGCACGATCCGACCGCACACCTTCCTGTTCGACGGGGGAGCACGCGCGCGGCGTCTGCGTTCGCGCGAGGGAAGACTCGCCGGCTTCTCCGCACCGTTCGCCGCGCGGAGCTGCGCGCGGAGGCGCGGCGCGCTCGAACGAGCGGGCGGGGGCTTCGACACGCGCGAGGTCGAGCGCTTCCCGGCCGAGGTCGCCGAACTCGACGCGGCGCTGTCGAAGCGCTTCGCCTTCATGGTGCGGCGCGACGCCGACTACCTCGACTGGCGTTTCGCGCGCAATCCGTCGGGACTCCACCGAGCTCTCGTCGCGCGCCGGGGCGCGGCGTTCGCGGGCTACGTCGTCGTCCAGCTCCCGCGCGAGGGCGAGGACGTCGGGTTCCTCGTGGACGTACTGGCCGAGGACCCCGCGGCGCACGCCGCGCTCCTCTCGGCCGGCCTCGAGCGCCTCGAACGTGAGGGCGCCGTCGCCGCCCAGGCGACCGCGATCGACGGGAGCTGGTGGCAGGATCGTCTCCGCGAGGCCGGGTTCCTCGACCCCAAGCCGGAGAACCACCTCGTCGTGATCAGCTACCTCCACGACGTCGACCACCCCGTCGCGCGTGTCATGCTGGACGCAGCGCAGTGGTACCTCACCGACGGCGATCGCGACGACGCGACGATGGGGTGAGCCCGTCCGCCGACCGATGAAGCACGCCCTCAAGCTGTTCGTGCGCGACGCGTACGCGCGCGTCCTCTTCCATACGGGACTGCACCGCGTCGTGAACGCGTTGATGCCGCGCCGCATGGTGATCCTCTTCGGTCACTGCATCGAGGACGACGCGGTCAACGGTTTCCTGCCGCGCGACATGACGATGCGCGAGGAGACGCTGCGCCGCGTGCTCGGGTGGTTCAAGGCGCGCGGCTATGCGCTCACGAACGTCGGCGACGGCGTGCGGCGGCTCGAGCAGGGCGCCGGCCCCTCGATCGTCGCGCTCTCCATGGACGACGGCTACAAGGACAACCGCACGCGGCTCCTGCCCGTGCTGCGGGAACTCGGAGCGTCGGCGACCGTGTTCCTCGAGTCGCGCCCGCTCGACGAGCGGCGTGTGAACTGGACGCACAAGTTCCACTGGGTGATCCAGGACGGCGACGCCGCCGCGTTCGCGCGGCGCTTCGTCGAGCTCTGCGAGGACCGCGGGACGGCCGAGCGCGTGCGCGTCGCCGTCGACGGAAGCCCCGAAGGCGTGGCCTACCGCGTGAAGCGCGTGCTCAAGTACGAGGCCGACCCGGAGGGGCGCGATCGCGCGGTCGACGCCATCTTCGCGGAGGCGGGCGGGGACGAGCGCGCGCTGTGCGACGCACTCTACATGGACTGGGACGACACGCGCGCCCTGCGCGACGGCGGGATCGAGCTCGGCGGACACACCGTGAGCCACGCGATCCTCTCGCGCTGCGACGCGGAGGGAGCGCGCCGCGAGATCGGCACCTGCCGCGCCCGGATGGTCGCGGAACTCGGCGACGCCGCCGGACGGACCTTCGCGTACCCCTTCGGTCGTCGCTGGGACTACGGGGACGACGCCGTCGCCGCCGCGCGCGAGTCGGGGTTCGAACTCGCGGTCAACACGCACGCGGGCACGGTCCGGACGGACTCCGACCGCTTCCAGCTCCGACGCGTCCCGGTGGACGACCGCACGCCGCTGCACCTGCTCGTGGCGGAGGCCTGCGGCGGGTTCGACCTCGCCCGCCGTCTCGGGGTCGAGCTCGGCGAGTGAGGTGGGGGACGCGCGGTCCCCGACGGTCGCTCAGCCGCCCGCGTACTGGAAGGGCGAGTACGCGCCGTCCCCCGACAGCGCGAGCCACAGGAGTCCGCCGAACACCACGGCGAACGCGAGCGCGATCCACGGCCAGTTGGCGCGCCAGAACGAGGGTTCGTCGTCGAGGGGGTGGCTCATGGTCCGAGTCGGTGCACGACCTTGGTTCCGCTCGTCGTCGGATCCGGGCGATCCGACGGTGCGCCCGACGACGCATCGGCGACGAGGACGAAGCCGGAGCAGGTACTTTCGGGACGGGCTCCTAGGATAGCGGACGATGAAGACGCGACGCAGAAGGGTCCTGGGTGCGCTCGCCGCCGTCGCGATCGGCTGCGTCGGCGCCGCCCTCGTCGCGGAGGTCGCGTGGCGCGTCCTCGAGCCGCGACCGCTCGGTTCCGCGATGATCGTGAACCCCGACGGCAGCGAGGTCCCACTCTCGCGGATCGTCGACTACGTGGGTCGCATGGGGAACGAGCAGCGCCACGAGGGTCCCGTCTCCCGACTCGCGCCGGACATGGACGTCCGCTTCCGCTACGACGGTCCGCCGATGCCGTGGCACGACGAGAAGGGCTGCATCGCCGTGCGCTCCAACTCGCTGGGCTTCCGCGACGAGGAGTTCTCCGCGACGAAGCCAGCGGGACAGGTGCGCCTCCTGTGCGTCGGCGACTCCTTCACCTTCGGCAACGGTGTCGAGGCCGAGGACACCCGGGTCGAGCAGGCCGAGGACCTCCTGCGCGAGCGACTCCACACCGACGTCCAGGCGGTCAACGCGGCTTCGCCGCGGGCGCGGCCGACGTCGCCGGCTACCGCCCTGGATCCGCGACCAGGGCCTGCTCTTCGACCCCGACCTCGTCCTCGGGTTGTGCCTCAACGACGTCGGTCCGATCCCGATGGCTCTCGAGGCTCCGGCCGTCGACGACTCGGGACTGCTTCGAGCGAGCCGCCTCCGACCCACTTCCGTCAGATGCGGGCGGACCGCGCGTTCGACCACGCCGTCCTCCCGGACGCCGCGCTCGTGGTGCGCGCGCACCCCGAACAGTGGGAGGCCGCGCAGCAGGGCATCGTCGCCACGCGCGACGCCTGCGCGGAGCACGGCGTGCCGCTGCTCGTGGTCGTCATCCCGATGATGTACCGCCTCGACGACGGCTATCCCTGTCGGGAGCTCCACGCGATGATCACCGCGTTCTGCGAGTCCGTCGGCGTCCCCAGCTTCGACGGCTACCCGCCGTTCGCGGGTCGCGCGTACCGGTCGCTGTGGGCGCACCCCAGCGACCAACATCCGAACCCGGCGGGGCACCGGATCCTCGCGGAGGCGCTCGTCGATCCCGTCGTCGACCTCCTCGGTCCCGACGCCGCGCACTGGTGACGGCGCGGTGACACAGCGCGGTGACACAGCGCGGTGACACCGCGCGGCGCGGACCTCAGTACTGGAAGTCGCCGCCGCTCCGATCGGTCAGCGCGAACCACAGCGCGAGACCGACCACGAGCAGCGCCGGGAACACGATCCAGGGCCAGTGCGCGCGCCAGAAGGGCGGCTCGTCGAGGGGCGAGTTCGGCATCAGAAGAGAGTGTAGACGAAGGGCGCGACGAGCGGCGACGAGGCGGCCACGACGAGCAGGGCGCCGACAGCGACGAGGACGACGAGGGTCGGCATGAGGTACCAGCGACCGTCGCGGGCGAAGGTCGAGAAGAGCTCGGCGATGGTGCCGAAGCGGTCGCGCAGGTGCCAGGCGACGAAGCCCAGCAGGAGCAGCACGACCCCCGCGAGGATCGGTCCCGTCGCGGACGGCGGGAGCGACGCCAGACCGGCGCGCGCTCCGATCGCGATCGCGAAGACGACGAAGAGCATCGCGGCGGCCCCGACCAGGTCGAGCGCCGCGCTCGTCCTGCGGCGTTGGGCGCGGAGCAGCGAAGACGACGAGCGTCAGTCCGAGCCACCAACCGGCGCGCGTCGGCCACGGCGAGCGCTCGGGCACGGGATCGAGGCGGGTCCGCGCGACACCGTCCTCGGGTGCGAGCCGGTCGGAGAGCCACGCGGCGACCGCCTCCGCCACGACCGCGTTGCCGACGGGGGCGAGGTGCCAGTCCTCGCGGTGGTAGAGCCGCTCGTCGGGGTGCTCCGCGCGATGGTGACGGAGCGCGGTCGTCGCGTCGAGCGCCGCGACGCCGACGCGGTCGGCGAGGGCGAGGAAGCGCGCCTCGACCGGTCGCTCGGGTCCCAGGTCGCTCCCGCGCAGGCCGCGGTCCTCGTAGCGCTCGCGCCAGTCGGACTCGAACAGAGCGGCGGACGGCAGCGTCACGACGTACGGCGTCGCACCGACCGCGAGCGCGCGGTCGCGCAACGCGACGAGGGCGCGCTCCGTCGCAGCGTCGATGTCGCCGCGCAGGCGCGCGAGCGCGTCGCTCCTGCATCGGCGATCAAGGGCACGAGCTCGGCGTCGACGTCGACGTTCCCGTCGGAGAAGCTCGCGCGGGCGTCCCGCCGAACAGGGCGGAGTGCCGCCCGGCCGAGCGCCGTGCGCGTCACGCGGGCCGCGGCGGCTCGAAAGCCGCGCGAACTCGGCGGCGGATCGTCGACGCGCGCCGCCGGGCGGCGCTGTCGCGCGACACGTAGACGTCGCGCGTGTTCCAGTAGAGGTCGTTCTCGTAGGCGAACAGCACGACCGCTCGCGGCGCGAGATCCGCGCCGTAGCGGGCGAACCAGGCCGCGGCCTGCGCGGTGTCGTAGCCGAGCACACCGCCGTTGAGCGCGACCAGCTCGCGCCCCTGCGCGTCCCATTCCGCCTGGAGCCGCGCCGCGAGCGTGTCGCGCTCGTCCACCGCGGTGCCGAACACGAAGGAGTCGCCGACGAGCAGCACCTTCGCGCCGGAGTGGCTGCTCGCGCGCGGCGTCTCG
The DNA here is from genome assembly GCA_041398665.1 of Planctomycetota bacterium. Classification (GTDB taxonomy): domain Bacteria; phylum Planctomycetota; class UBA1135; order UBA1135; genus Rohdeia. The sequence continues at coordinate 148,601 of JAWKUH010000005.1, forward strand.
CGCATGCCGCGCGCGTCCGTGCTCCAGTGCGCCGTGAACTCGTGACCGTCGAGCACACCTCGCGCCGAGGGACGGTTCCGCCAGCCGACGACGTCGTCGAACTCGACGGGCGGGTGCTCGGGACCGAGCCCGATCGCTCGGAGACCGAACTCGACGCCCAGCACCAACGTGGCGACCGCGAGGACCCACGCGAGGATCGTCCGCAGCGCCGCCATCAGGTCACCATCTGCGCGACGGAGTCGCCGCGGTGACGGAGTTCGAAGCGGACGTCCTCGAGCTCGCGCTTCGCCGACGCCTCGACGAGGTGGTTGCCGACGGCGAGCACGTCCATGCCGGAGCGGCTGAACGTGTTGAAGGCGTGCGCGGGGTGCTCCACGATCGGCTCGCCCTTGAGGTTGAAACTCGTGTTCATCACGACCGGCACGCCCGTCCGCTCGCCGAACAGCTCGATCAGCCGGTGGTAGGCGGGATTCGTGTCGCGCGACACCGTCTGGAGCCGGCCCGAACCGTCGACGTGCGTGATGGCCGGGATCACGTCGCGCTTGTCCTCGCGGACCGGAGCGACGTAGAGCATGAAGCGCCCGGGCAGACTCGTCCGGCCGGCCTCGTAGTCGAAGAAGTCGCACGCGCGCTCCTCGAGCACCGACGGCGCGAACGGCCGGAACGCCTCGCGGAACTTGATCTTCGCGTTGAGGAGGTCCTTCATCTCCGCGCGGCGCGGGTCCGCGAGGATCGAGCGCGAACCGAGCGCGCGCGGTCCCCACTCGAAGCGCCCGCGGAACCATCCCACGACCTGCCCCTCGGCGAGTCGCCGCGCGACCTCCGCGAGGAACTCCTCGTCGTCGGGGACGTGGCGGTGCGGGATGTCGCGCGAACGCAACCAGGCTCCGATCTCGTCGTCGCCGTACTCGCTGCCGAGGTACGCGTGGTCGAGGGCGGGGAGGCGCGCCTCCTCGAACACGTGGTGTCGCGCCCAGAGCGCCGCGCCGAGCGACGCGCCGTCGTCACCGGGAGCGGGGTTGATGTAGACGTCGTCGAACGGACCGTCGCGGAGCAGCTTGAAGTTCGCGACCGAGTTGAGCGCCACGCCGCCCGCGAGGCACAGGTTGCGGCTGCCCGTCTCCCGCGCGAGGTGCCCGATCATCTTGAACAGCACGATCTCCGTCACGCGCTGGATGCTCGCGGCGACGTCGCAGTAGAAGGGGTCGAGGGACTTGTCGCCCTTCGCCGGGTCGCGCGGCGGCTTGCCGAAGTGCTCGCCGAACGCGCGCGTCAGGCTCTCGCGCGGCGAGCGGTGGTACGCGAAGTACCGCATGTCGTGGTGCAGACCGCCGTCCTCGCCGAGCCGCACCATCTCGAGGATCTTGTCGACGAAGCGCGGTTCGCCGTAGGGGTGCATCCCCATCAGCTTGTACTCGCCCTCGTTGATCTCGAATCCGCAGTAGGCGGTGAAGGCCGAGTAGAGCAGTCCGAGCGAGTGGGGGAAGCGCAGCTCGCGCAGGATCTCGACCTTGCCGCCGCGCCCCACACCCATCGTCGCGGTCGTCCACTCACCGGCGCCGTCGACCGTGAGGATCGCGGCGTCCTCGAACGGCGAGGTGAAGAACGCGCTCGCGGCGTGCGAGACGTGGTGGTCGCAGAACAGGATGCGCGAGGCGGGGACGCCGAGCTCGCGACGGATTAGCGACTTGACCCACAGCTTCTCGCCGAGCCACTTCTGCATGGCGTGGCGGAAGACCCCCGACGAGCGCGGGAAGGTCGCCGCCGCGGTCGTGAGGATGCGTTCGAGCTTGGCCAGCGGCTTCTCGTAGAAGACCACCGCGTCGAGGTCCGTCGCGGTTCGACCGGCGCGCTCCAGCGCGAAGTCGACGGCGAGGCGCGGGAAGCCGGAGTCGTGCTTCACGCGGCTGAAGCGCTCCTCCGCCGCGGCCGCGACGATGCGGTCGTCCGCCACGAGGGCGGCGGCGGCGTCGTGGTAGTGGAAGGAGAGGCCGAGGACGTCCATCGCTTCGTCGGTCAGGAGTGACGCCGGGACACGGACGACCGGAGGAACGCCGCTGCCGCGGCGCCGTCGCGACGTCCCGAGAGGCTCGTGTGGTGCGGCCGTGCCATGCGTGCTCGGCCTCTCATCCCTGGCGCCTGGCTCGCTCGACCGCCGGACGACCGACCGCGTTCCGCGCCGAGGGCCACGGCGTCCAGGCGCTCCCGCGCGCGTCGAGCTTCAACGGGTCGCCGAACAGGCGCACGACCAGGGCGAGCGGACCGAGGACCGCGAAGTAGACGACCGTCAGGAAGAGCCCCGACACGGCTTCGCCGAAGCGTTCGACGAACGCGGTGATCGATCGCGGGAGGGACATAGGGGGGCGACAGGATACCAGGAGGCCCCTTCCGAGCCGCCGGACGCTCGCGCGGCGGCGCTTGCGACTCACGAGGGGAGACGGTCAGACTGCCGGCATGCCGTCCGACGCCTCTCCGCCGAGCCTCTGGATCGGAGCGTGATGGCGGACCGATCGCACGGCGACGCGGAGTACGCCGACGGCGAGCGCTCGACGCGGCGCGCCCGCGACCCGGGCACGGTCATCGCCGCCGTGCTCTTCGTCGGCCTTGCGTGGTTCCTCTGGAGCGGGACCATGCACGCCGGCTGGATCTCGGAGGACACCTCGGTCGTGCGCCGACTCCTCGAGCGCGGGCCCCTCGACGACTGGTTCGGCTCGCAGTACGGCGCCTCCGCGATCCGTTTCTGGCGTCCCCTCGTCTCGACGACGATGTGGATCCAGCTCGAGCTGTTCGGTCCGGACGCCTTCGCGCTGCGCGTCTTCGACGCGGTCGCGCACGCGGTCGGCGCGCTGTTCCTGTACCGACTCGCGCGCGCCCTGGGCTGCAGCACGGTGGGGGGCCTGACCGGGGCGCTGATGACGTTCGCCTTCCCGCACCAGGGCGGGACGGTCACCTGGGTCGTCGGTCGGGTCGACGCGCTGTGCTGGCCGCTCGTCGTCGGCACGGCGCTCGCCGCCGTCCGGGGCCGGACCTCCACCGCGGCGACGTGCGCCTTCCTCGCCCTCGCGACCAAGGAGATGGGCGCCGCCGCCGCCCCGTTCGCGGTGGCGTGCGCGTGGGCGGCGCCCCGCGAGCGCTGCCCCGACGCCGCGCGCGGCGCGTTCCTCGCGTGCGTCGGGACGGCGGCCGCTCTCCTGATGCGGACGACCGCGCTCGGGACGCTCGTCGGCGGCTACCCGACCGCGAGCTCCTTCCCGGACTTCGACGGCCCGTGGTCGCTCTTCGTCGCGGTGTGGAGCTGGATCGGGAGTTGGATGGCGGCGCTCTGGAACGGAGTGGCCGCCACCGGTCCGCTCGTCTTCGCGCTGCCCTTCGCGATCGCCCTCTCCTACGCCGGCGGTCGACTGCGCAGCGGCGTCGTCATGGCGTCGCTCGGTGCGCACCTCGCGTCGCTCGTCGTGGTCGCCTCGCTCCTCCGCAACGGAGGTCCGACGCCGGAGCACACACGCTGGATGCTCGTGCCCGACGGCATCCTGTGCCTCGCGTGGGCCGGCTGCTTCGGCGTCGGCCCGTGGCTCCGCGAGATCGCGCGCGGCATCCCGAGCGCGATCGCCGTCGTGCTCGCCCTCAGCGTGTTCGTCGACCGAGCGTTGCGCGCTCGCACGAGCACCACGATTGGACCGCCGCCGCCGTCGAGGCCGCCGACTTCACCCGCACCGTCTCGGACCAGCTCGTCGGCCTCGCTCCGGACCGCCGCCCGGTCCTCGCGTTCGATCCGCCCCGCCTCGACACCGGGGGCGGGCGTACCTGCTCCACTTCGGACTTCCCGATCGCTTCCGTCCGCCGCTCGGAAGCGCGCCGCGCGAGGTCTGGCCCTGGCGCCCGATCTACGGCGGACCGACCTTCCTCCCGCCCGGCGTCGGCACCGACGACGCGGTGCAGGACGCGTGCTCCTCCCCGAGAACTTCGCGACGGACCTCACGCTCGACGGTCCCGACACCGTCGCGATCGCCGGCGTCGACACGGGCGGTGCGCTCTACCGGGTCGAGGACGACGCCGGCCTCGTCGCCGTGCTCGTCTGCGAACTCGGCTTCGACGTCGCCCCGCTGCCGCCCCAGCCGGCCTCGGGCTACACCCTGGAAGCGATCTTCGGCTCCGTCGGACGGACGACCGAGCTGTGGCGCACGCTCATGCTCGCCTCGGACTTCGGCGCGCGACGCGTCGAGCTGTTCTTCGCGCTGCCGGACGGGCGTGCGACGCGCTGGGTCGAGGTGGGGTGGGACGAGGACACCGTGCGCGCCCTCGCGCCGCGGCTCGGGCACTAGGAGCCGTCGCGGACGTTCCACCTCGATGCGCGCGGTCGCGGCGTGCGGCCGCGGATCGTGGGGGAACGTCCCGGCTCTAGTCGAGCACGAGGGTGCCGCGCAGCAGCTCCGGAGAGCTGCTCCGTGTAGTCGAGCCTCTGGTTCCCGTTCTCGTCCCGCCACACGTCCACCTCGACCTCCGAGCCCTTCTCGAGCGGGCTCAGGTACAGCGCGAGGAGTTCGGTCCGCTGCGGCACGAAGGTCTGGCGTCCGGCGGCGCGGAAGGACTCGATCAGGTCGTCGACCTCGAGGCCGAGGTGCGCGGCGGGGCCGTCGGGCCGGACCTCGGCGACGCGGGCGAACCACTTGCGGCTGTTGTAGTTGGTGACGACCGCGATCTCCGCGCGGAAGCCCGCGCGCTCGTAGAGCAGTCCGTCGTCGCGGCGCCAACCGGTCAGCACGACGCGATCGATCGACCCCTTCCGGCGGAACTCGAAGTTGGTGGGGACGCCCGGCTCGAGCTCGGCGCGTGCGAAGCGGTAGGCCTCGGAACTCACGAAGCGCTTGCCGCCCCAACCGAGCAGCGTGTCGCCGACCTTCACACCTGCGCTCGCGGCGGGACCGCCGGCGACGACGGAGACGACGGGGAAGGCGTCGTCGACGGGCTGGTCGGAGACCTCGAACCCGTACCAGGACGCGGCGCGCGACGGCGCGAGCAGCGTCTCCTCGAGCACCTGGCGCACACGGTCCACGGGGATCGCGAAGCCGATGTTCTCCGCCTGCGTGTTCATCGCGGCGTTGATCCCGATCAGACGTCCGTTGATGTTGAGCAGCGGCCCGCCGGAGTTGCCGAGGTTGATCGACGCGTCGGTCTGGATGAGGTTCGAGAACTTCACGCCCTGGGCCGTCTGGATGTTCCGGTGCAGGCCCGAGATGATCCCGCGACTCACGGTGAACGACTGGCCGAAGGGATTGCCGATCGCGATGACGGGCTCGGCGATCATGAGGTCGTCGCTCGTGCCGAGCGGGACCGTCGCGAAACGGTGCTCCGCCGGCGCCTCGATCCGCAGCAGGGCGAGATCCTCGTCCTCGGCCGCGTTCACCAGTCGAGCGGCGTACGTCTCGGGCTCGTCCTCGAGGTCCGTGTCGAAAGAGACTCGGATGTTCTCCGCGTTCTTGACGTCGTGGTAGTTCGTCACGACCCAACCGTCCTCGTAGATGACGACGCCGGAGCCCGTGCTCTCGCCGCGCTGTTGGTAGGCGTTGCCGAAGAAGTCGCGCGTGACCTGGGAGACCTCGGCGCGGATGAAGACCACGGCGGGTCGCGCCTTCTGCGCGACGAGCACCTCGGGCGTGATCCGTCGCGAGAGGTCCTCGGCGGCCTCGGAGCCCGTCGACGGCGTGAGTTGGGCGGTGAGCACGCCCGAGAGGGCGACGGTGGCGAAGAGGGAGCTGATCATGGTGGAAGACCTTTCGTACGCCGAGCGGACGCTTCCACCCTACGAAGACGGGGAGCCTGCGTTGGCCCGCGCCCGCGACCGGGGCGAGCGCGGAGCGCGTCTCGCTCCCGACCCGCCGAGGTTCCGCGGGCCCGCTCCGCGTGCGCCATGCCTCGCACCCGCGAACCCCGTCGCCCTCAGAGCGCGTCTCGCTCCCGACTCGCCGAGGCTCCGCGCGCCCGGCTCCGCGTGCGCCATGCCTCGCGCCGCTCCCGAGCACCGCGGCTTCGCTCCCAAGGCCTCGCGCCTCGCTCCGACGCTTCGCACCGAGAGCCTCCCGCCGCGCCTCGCGCCGAATCCCCTCAGCGCGCCAGCATCGCCATCGAAAACAACCAGTCGGGGGGGCCATAGTGGACTCGAACCACTGACCTCCACGATGTCAACGTGGCGCTCTAACCAACTGAGCTAATGGCCCTGAACTCGCGTCGAGTTGTCGTCGGCGGGCCGAGCCGGGAGGCCGCGGCGCGCCGGGCGGAGAAGGTAGGAACCGAGAGGGGGCGCGACAAGGCTTTTCCGACACCTGCGAGTCGATAGACTCCCGGGGTTCGCCGCCGTGCGACGAACTCCCGCCGAGCGGTCCGCGAAGGTCCGCGTCGAGCACCCCCGCAACCCAGAACAGGAGACGGGCGCCGCAGCGGCGCCGTCGGCATCGTGAAGATCGGAGTTCCCACCGAGATCAAGGCCCAGGAGAACCGCGTCGCACTCACCCCGGCCGGCGCCGACGACCTCGTGCGCCGCGGCCACCAGGTGTTCGTGCAGAAGGGAGCGGGCGTCGGGAGCGGCTACGACGACGCGCAGTACGAGGTCGCCGGCGCCTCGATCCTCGCCGACGCCGACCAGGTGTTCGGCGAGTGCGACCTCGTCGTGAAGGTGAAGGAGCCGCTCGCCGCGGAGTGGAAGCGCATCCGCCCGGGGCAGATCGTGTTCACGTACCTGCACCTCGCGGCGAGCCGCGAGCTCACCGACGCGCTGATGGCGACGGGCGCGCACTGCTTCGCGTACGAGACGCTCGAGGTGAACCGCCAACTGCCGCTCCTCACGCCGATGAGCGAGGTCGCGGGCCGCATGTCGATCCAGGCCGGCGCGACCTTCCTCCAGCGCCCCAACGGCGGGCTCGGCGTCCTGCTCGGCGGCGTGCCGGGCGTGCGCCGCGGGCGCGTCCTCGTCCTCGGCGGCGGCGTCGTGGGCATCAACGCGGCGCGCATGGCGTGCGGTCTCGGCGCCGACGTCACGATCATGGACGTCAACGTCGACCGCATGCGCTACCTCGACGAGGTGATGCCGCGGAACTGCCGGACGCTCTACTCGTCGCCCTACGCGATCCGGGAACAGCTCGAGATCGCCGACCTCGTCGTCGGCGCGGTGCTCGTACACGGTGCCGCGGCGCCCAAGCTCGTCCGCAAGGACGACCTCGCGATCATGCAGAACGGCGCCGTGATCGTGGACGTCGCCGTCGACCAGGGGGGCTGCGTCGAGACGACGCGCCCGACGACCCACGCGGAGCCGACCTACGTGGTCGACGGCGTCGTGCACTACTGCGTCGCGAACATGCCGGGCGCGGTGCCGCGAACGTCGACGGCGGCGCTCACCAATGCGACGCTGCGCTGGATCGGTGAGCTCGCGCGCCTCGGCGTTTCGGGGGCCGTCGACCGGTCGAACCCGCTCGCCGGCGCCGCCAACGTGATCGGCGGACAGTTGACCTGCGGCGCGGTGGCCGAGGCCTTCGGCATGCCGTTCGTCGCACCCGACGAAGCGCTCGCGCGGCGGGCGTGAACCTGCCCTTCGGCATGCTGGCGGCGTTCGTCGAGGGCGCCGCCGGCGACGGCTCGTCGTGGTTCGGCGTCGCCGTGCTCGGCGTGCTGCAGGGGCTGACGGAGTTCCTCCCCGTCAGCTCGTCGGGGCACCTGTCGCTCGCCGGCGCGCTGCTCGAACGCTCGGGCAACGCCGTGCCCGAGGCGGGCCTGCACCTCACGATCGTGCTCCACCTCGGGACGCTCGTGGCGGTCGCCGCGGTGTACGGGAAGGATCTCCTCGCGATCGCGCGCGAGGCGCTCACCGGGAAGCCGCGTCGCCTCCTCCTCGTCGCGGTCGGCAGCGTGCCGGCGGGTGTGATCGGGGTCGCGTTCGGCGACCGCTTCGACGCGCTCGCCTCGAACCCGAGCGTCGCCGCGACGTGCCTCCTCGTGACGGCGGGCCTGCTCCTCGCCGGCGAGCGCTCGCGTCGCGATGCGGAGGCGTCGGGGCGCACCGGCCGTCCGATCGGCGTGCTCGACGCAGTCCTGATCGGTGTCGCGCAGGCCGTCGCGCTGCTGCCGGGCGTCTCGCGCTCCGGATCCACGATCGCGACGGGGATGATGCGCGGGATCGACCCGGCGGAGTCCGCGCGCTTCTCCTTCCTGCTCGGCTTCGTCGCGATCGCCGGTGCGGCGGCGCTGAAGGTCCCCGAAGCACTCGCCGACGAGAGCGTCGACCTGGGCCGTCTCGCGGTCGGTTTCGTGCTCTCGGCGGTCGTCGGCGTCGCAGCGTTGCGACTCCTCCTCCTCATGGTCGCGCGCGGTGCGTTCCTGTGGTTCGCGCTGTACTGTGCGGCGGTCGGGACGGCCTGGCTCGTCCTCTTCTCGCCCGTTCGATGACGAACACCAATCGACGTACGGCGCTCGTCACGGGCGTCACCGGCCAGGACGGCAGCTATCTCGCGGAGTTCCTCCTCGAGCGCGGCTACCGCGTGGTCGGACTGGTCCGCCGCTCGAGCCTCGAGCGCCACGACCGCATCGCCCACCTCCGCGACCGCATCGAGCTGATGCAGGGCGACCTCCTCGACCCGACGTCGCTGTCGCAGGCGCTGCGTCAGTCGCAGCCCGACGAGGTCTACAACCTGGCGGCGCAGTCCTTCGTCCCGACGTCGTGGGCGCAGCCCGTGCTGACGGCGGAGTTCACCGGCGTCGGCGTCACGCGCATGCTCGAGGCCGTGCGTCAGGAGTGCCCGAGCGCGCGCTTCTACCAGGCGTCGAGCTCCGAGATGTTCGGGCAGGTCAGGGAGTCGCCGCAGAAGGAGACGACGCCCTTCCACCCGCGCAGTCCGTACGGCGTCGCCAAGGTCTACGGCCACTACGCGACCGTGAACCACCGCGAGTCGTACGGCATGTTCGCCGTGAGCGGGATCCTCTTCAACCACGAGTCACCGCGGCGCGGCACCGAGTTCGTGACGCGCAAGATCAGCCTCGCGGTCGCGCGCATCGCGGCGGGACTGCAGCAGGACCTCCGCCTCGGCAACCTCGAGGCGCGACGCGACTGGGGCTTCGCCGGAGACTACGTCCGGGCCATGTGGCACATGCTCCAGGCGGACGAGCCGAACGACTACGTCGTCGCCACGGGCGAGACGCACTCCGTGCGCGAGTTCTGCGAGATCGCGTTCGCGAGGGTGGGGCTCGACTGGGAGCGGTTCGTCGTCGTCGACGAGGCGTTCCTCCGTCCCGCCGAGGTCGAGTTCCTGTGCGGCGACGCGGGACGCGCGCGGCGCGAACTGGGCTGGCGGACCGAGGTCGACTTCCGCGGACTGGTCGAGATGATGGTCGACGCGGACGTCGAGGCCGTGCGCGGAGGCACGGTGTGACCGACCTCGTGACCGGTGCGGGCGGCTTCGCCGGACGCGCACTGGTCGAGCACCTCGTCGAGCTCGGTCGCGACGTCGTCGCCTGGGCGCGCTTCCCCGACGAAGGTCTCGAAGGGCTCCTCGGAGCCGACCGCGTGCACGCCTTCGACCTCGTCGAGCCCGGCGTCCTCGAGCGCGAGCTCGCAGAACTCGCGCCGAAGCGCGTGTTCCACCTCGCCGCGATCGCGAGCCCGCGCGACGCCGCGCGCGCACCGGACGCGGCGCGCGCCGTCAACGTCGAGGTCACGCGCCGGCTCGTGCGCGGCGCGCCGGCGGGCTCCCGCTTCCTCCTCGCGAGCACGGCCGCGGTCTACGCACCGAAGGCGACGCCGATCGAGGAGACGGACCCGCTCGATCCGAGGGGCGCCTACGCCTGCTCGAAGGCCGAGGCGGAGCGCGCGGTCCTCGCCGAGCGGCAGCGCGGCGTCCACGTCCTGGTGGCGCGCGCCTTCAACCACTCGGGTCCGGGGCAGAGCGGGGACTACGCGCTGCCGTCCTTCGCGCGCCGACTCGCGCGGGCCGCGGTCGACGGCGGCGAGATCCCGGTCGGCGACCTCGACGTCGTGCGCGACTTCATGCACGTGCGCGACACCGTCCGGGCCTACGCGACGATCGCGGACCGGGCGGAGAGCGGCGCGATCGTGAACGTGTGCAGCGGCGTAGGCGTCACGATGCGGCGCCTCTTCGAGGGGCTCGCGCGTCGCCTCGCGCCGGACGCCGTTCAGCGCGCGGTCGTCGACCCCGCGCTCGTGTCCCCCGACCAACCGCGCTCGGTGGTGGGGTGCCCGAAGAGGCTCGAGATCTTGCCCTTCGCGCCCGAGTTCGACCTCGAGGAACTCCTCGACGGCGTCGCCGGCGATTGTTGCGCGAAGCCGCGGTAGCGCTCGACCCAGCCCATGAGCGCGTCGCCCGGGCACTCCGTCGCCTTCCACTCGCGGTGCCCGCGGACGCGCGACGACGCGATGCCGTAGGTCGAACGGAAGCTGTCGAGCAGTCGCTGCAGCGACCCCAACGCCTTCGGTGTCGGCAGACGGGACTCGAAGTTCCCGATCATGCTGATGCCGATGTTGTCGAGGTTGAAGTTCTGCCCCGTGGCGTCGTTCCGGCCGGAGTGCGCACCGACCCAGCGCAGCTTGCGGCCCTCGAAGATCCGCCCCTCGGGGTCGATCAGGAAGTGGTAGCCGATGTCCGCCCAGTTGTTGGGCGAGTTCATGTGCGCGCGCTGGACGAGCCGGATGTGCTCCGCCGAGCGTGCCTCGCTCTCGCCGGGGCCGGGCGCGCCGGGCATGGCGGTGTGGTGCACCGTCAGCGTGTTCCAACGACCCGACGCCGCGTCCATGTCGTTCGTGCGTTCGCGGGTTGGGTTCCAGTTCTCGCGCGGCACGATCGCGAGGCCGCCGACGTTGGCCGCCTCCTGCACCTTGCCGCGCCCGTCGCGCAGCCCCTGGGCTCGCTCGAGACCGTAGTTCGCACGGTTGCGGTAGGTGGCGCTGGCGTCGTTCGACGCGAGCACGTGACGGAAGCCCTCGATCGCCGCGTCGAGCCGGTACTCGACCGGCGCGCCGGGGTTGTTCGCCCGGTCCTCCTCGGCGAAGGCCAGACGGCCCTCGGCGAGGACGAGCTCGGCCTCGAGCCGCTGGTTCGCGTCCGCGCGCAGTCCTTCGCCCCGGAGCCACTGCTCGACCTTCTCGAGCTTGTCCCAGGAGAGCGGCATGCTCTGCCAGCTCGGAGCGGGCGCGGCCGGCGGACCGCCGATGCACCCCGCGAGCAGGAACAGGAAGGCGACCAGGGCCGACGAGGCCGAGGTCCGTCGCAGGTGCGAGGCGGTGCGGGTACTAAGATGGGCCGCCCGAGGACGGTCGGCCCGTTGATCGACGATCGACATGGTCGCGGTGGGGCGCGGGGGACGCGCCTCGCGGTCGTGCCCCCACACGACCGGACAGCGGGATAACCGATCGCGGGAGCGGGGAGCAAATCCGACTTCGTCGCATGTGGACAGGACGGGAAACGACCGAGCAGGGACGAATCGGAGGGCGGCGCACGCGTCGCCGGTACCTGGCCGTCACCGCGGCGCTGCTGCTGCTCGGGCCGCTCGCTCCCGACGTCCGCCCCGCGTCGGAGGCGTTCGCGCCGCGCCAGGACGACGAGCTCGAGGAACTCCTCGCCGCCGAGCGCGCCGAGGCGGACGCCTTGCGTCGACGCGGTGCGTGGGAGTCGGCCGGCGAGGCCTACGACACCCTGGTCCGCGAGGCCGAGGAGGAGGGCGAGGACGACTGGCGCAGCCGAGCGGGGCGCGCGCGCCTCGATCTCGACCGCGGGCGCTTCGACGAGGCCCTGGCCGAGGCGGCGCACGTCGCCCTCGCGCGGCCCGACGGACCGCCGGAGGACGACCTCGCGACCGCGCACGCCGTGAGACTGGCGGTGATCGCCGAGCTCGGGAGGTCCGCCGACCTCGACGACGCGCTCGCCGCGGCGGAGCGCGCGGGCTTCGCACCGGGCGTCGACGCGCGCGTCGATCGCGCGGCGGGCGAGGCGCTCCTCGGAGCGGGTCGCCGTGAGGCGGGGCTCGCGCGACTGAGGGCCGGAGCGCGGGTCGAGTCGGACGACTGGAAGTCGTTGCTCGCGCGCGCGCGCTGCGCCCGCCGACTCGGCGACATCGTCGGCGCCGCGCAGCTCCTCGTGCGCGCGGTGACGCGCGGCGGACGCGAGGCCGAGGTGCTCGCGGAGCTCGCCGACGTGTACCTCGAGGCGGACGGCGAGATCGACGACCAGCGCTCGAACGAGCGCAACCCCGGCCCGCTCCTGCGCGAGGCGCTGCGCACGAATCCGCGCTGCGAGACCGCGCTCCTCGTGCAGTACCGACTCCACCGGCTCAACTGGCGGCGGTCGGCCTACGACGCGAACGCGATCCTCGCGAGCCTGCTCGACGCGCGCCCCGCTTCGGTGGAGGGCTTGCTCGAGGCCGCTTCGGCCGAACTCGACCTCGGCGACCTCGCCGGCGCGCGGCGAACGCTCGCCGCGTTGGAACGGCTCGCTCCGGGGCGGCGCGAGGTGCGCGCGTTCGCGGCGAGCGTCGCGGCCGTGGACGGCGGACCCGCGGCGGCACGCGCCGAGCTCGACCCCTTGCTCGAACTCGACCCGCTCGACTCCGTTCCGGAGCGGATCGTCGGCACGCACCTCGTCGAGCTCTACCGCTTCGCCGAAGGCGTCGAGGTGCTGCGGCTCGCCGTCGAGCGGGACGGCGGCGACTACACCGCGCTGACGCAGCTCGGACGCGCGCTCGCGAACACGGGCGACGTGCACGGCGCGCGCGAGGCGCTCGATCGCGCGAAGGAGGCCGCCGCCGGTCGCCGCGACGTCGTCCGCGCGAACCTCACGCGCGTGCTCCGCATCGTCGACACGGAGTTCGTGGAGCGGAAGGCGGGCGAACTCACGTTCGCGTGGCACGAGCGCGGTTCCGACCTCCTCGCGCTCTACCTCGTGCCGTTCTACTCGGAGGCGCGCGTCGAGCTGTCCGCGCGCTATGCGTACCCGACGGGGCCGATCCGCATCGAGGTCTTCGACCGCCACGCCGACTTCTCGGTGCGCTCCACGGGCTTCGAGGGCTTCCCGGCGCTCGGCGTCTGCTTCGGACCGGTCGTGACGGCCGTGTCGCCGCTCGCCGAGCTGCGCGGCACGTTCTCGTGGGCCCGCACGGGCTACCACGAGTTCACGCACGTCATGCACCTCGGCCTGTCGCACAACCGCTGCCCGCGCTGGGTGACGGAGGGACTCGCGACCTGGGAGGAGCAGCAGAAGCGCTCCAGCTGGACGCGCAACATGCGCCGCGAACTGCTCGACGCGCGCGCGAACGGGCTGATCTTCCCCGTCCGCGACCTCAACGCCGCGTTCCGCGGTCCGCGCGTCGTCTTCGGCTACTACCAGGGTGGGCTGCTGTGCGACATGCTCATCCGCGAGCACGGCTTCCCGTCGATGTTGCGACTGCTCGAGCAGTTCGACTCGGGCGCCGACCTCGACACGGCGCTGCGCAACGTCTTCGACGCGACGCCCGAGGAACTCGACGAGCGCTTCGCGCGCTACGTCGACGAGTTGCTCGAGGGCATCGCCCTCGAACCCTCGTGGGACGCGGACGTCCTGCGGTCGAAGTGGCTGACGCTGCCGCGCCGCGCGCCGGAGGAAGCCGAGGCGCGCCGCCGCTTCGCTCGGGACTGGACGACGTTGGCGATGTCGGCGCTCCAGGACGGCAACCTCTCCGACGCGCAGGAGGCGCTGCGCATCGTGGCGACGGCGGGCGACGCCGTGCCGCCGCGCGCCGACTTCGTGCGCGCCCAGATCGCGTTCGAACGGGGCGACACGCAGGAGGACGCCGGCTCCTCGAGGCCTTCGTCGACGGGGGCGGCGACGACTTCCGCGCGCGGCTCGCCCTCGCCGAGCTCGCACGCAACGACGGCGACACCGAGGAGGCCGAGGCCCAGCTCCGCGCGGCGGAGCACGCGTTCCCCGGCTATCCCGATCCCGCGGTCGCGGCGGAGCTCGCGCTCGCGAAGCTGCTCGACGAGCGCGGTCGGCAGGACGAGGCGATGGCGGCGCGCGAGCGCTGGATCGGCGCCAACGTCGACGACTGGATGGTGCGCATGGAACTCGCGCGCTGGCACGCCGGCGCGGGCCGCCACGACCGTGCGGCGCACCTCTACGAGGAGGCCAACGAGGTCGAGCCGTTCCAACGCGGGCTGCATCTCGAGTGGGGGCGCGAACTCGTCGCGTGCGAACGCTACGAGGAGGCGCTGCGCGAGTTCGAGGCCTTCGACCTCGTGCCGCCGGAGCTCGACGCGCGCTCGAAGGAGCCGCCCGGCGACGGCGAACTCGCCGAGGTCGCCTGCGGTCGGGCGAAGGCGCTGCTCGCGCTCGGACGGAGGGACGAAGCGCGTGCGGAGTGGGAGCGCGCGCGCGAACTCGCGCCGCGTTCCGCGGCCGTCAAGGCGCTCGCGGAGGCGTTCGAGAAGTGAGCGGACGCGCCCTGTTCGTGGTGCTCGACGGCGTCGACGGGTGCGGCAAGTCGACCCAGGCCACGCTGCTCGCCGCAGCGCTCGCGGAGCGCGCCGAACTCGCTCCCCTGCACGTGCGCGAGCCGGGGACGACGGTGCTGGGCGAGGCGCTCCGGATCGTGTTGCTGCAGGGGCGCGAGGAGCTCGACGCCGGCACCGAGGCGCTGCTGTTCGCCGCGGCGCGGCGCCACTTGCTCGCGACCGTCGTGGCGCCCGCGCTGAGCGAGGGCCGCGACGTCGTGTGCGAGCGCTTCCACGCCTCGACGTTCGCGTACCAGGGATGCGCCGGCGGGTTCGGCGGGGAGCGCGTCCTCGACCTGCTCGAGTCCTTCGCCGACGCGCCCGCGCCCGTCCTCGAGATCGTGCTCGACGTCGACGTCGACGCGGCGTCGCGCAGACGCGGCGCTCCGACCGATCGCATCGAGGCCAAGGGCGACGACTTCCAGGCGCGCGTCGCGGAGGGTACCGCCTGTACGCCGAGCTCCGGTCGCACGCGCGCCTCGTCGACGGCCGCGGCACGCTCGAGGTGCACGCACGGGTGCTCGCGGAGGTGGAACGTGCGCGTCGCTAGACCGGAAGGACACGACGACGCCGTGCGCGGTCTCTGGCGCGCCGCTCGCGACGGGCGGCTGCCGCACTCGCTCGCGGTCGAAGGCCCCGACGGCATCGGCAAGTTCGTCGCCGTGGCGTGGCTGGCGCAGGGCTGCTGTGCGGGGAAGGTCCTCCGGCCGGGCCGGACGCCGCGCCCTGCGGACGTTGCCCGGGCTGCAAGAAGGTCGCCGGCGGCGATCGGCGCGGGAACCACCCCGACCTGTTCCTGATCGATCCGCTCGCCGAGGACGAGACGATGATCAAGATCGACCGGATCGCCGTGCGCGACGACCCGGGGAGCGACGAGGTCCCGCTCGAGCAGTTCCTCTCGCTGCGACCGAGCGAGGGCGGGCGGCGCATCGCGATCGTCCGCGACGCCGATCGCATGAACGCGTCGGCGCAGAACGCGCTCCTCAAGATGCTCGAGGAGCCGCTTCCCGGCGCCGTCATCGTGCTCGTCACCTCGCGGCCGACGGCGCTCCTCCCGACGATCCGCTCGCGCGTCGTGCGGCTCGCGCTGCCGCGGCTCGACCGCGAGGCCACGGTCCGCGTGCTCCGCCGTGCGAGGGACGCGGGGGACCTGCCGGGGGACGCCGACGTCGAGGCCCTCGCGACCCTCGCGGACGGTGCGCCGGGCGCCGCGCTCGACGCCGCGCGACAGGGCCTCGAGAGGGTGCGCTCGTACCTGCTCGACGCGCTCGAGGCGCGCGGTCCCGTCGCGGCGACGCTCGCGTCGATCTGGGGGTCCGAGGGCGAGTTCGCGGGATCGACGAAGACCGCCAAGGAGCGCGAGCGCGTCCGCGCGGTGGCGATCCTCGCGGCGTCGCTCGTCGTCGACGTCGAACGCATCGAGTCCGGCCTCGCACCGCGCCTCCACGTCGACCTCGAGGAGCGCCTGCGCGCCCTGCCCGCGCGCGGCGCGGCCCGACTCGCCGCGGCGCGTGAGGCGACGCTGCGCGCGGTGCAGGAGGTCGAGCGCAACCTGGACGCCGCCGCCGCGATGGAGCGACTGGTCCGCGCCGTCGCGGAGCGCTGATCGGCCCGGTCCGACGCTATCCTCGCTCGGGGAAGACGACACCTTGGACGATCCGCTCCGCAAACTCGCGCTCACCGACGGCCGCTACGCCTACGAGGCCTACCGCTTCCTCATGGAGGGGCTCGACGAGGCGATCAACGCGACGGGTCGCGCGGAGAAGCAGGGACCCGAGCGCCACGTGACGGGTCGCGAGGTCCTCGACGGTCTCGTCGCACGCGCGCTGCGCACCTTCGGTCCGCTGGGGGCCCGCGTGTGGCGGAGCTGGGGCGTGGTCGAACCCCTCGACTGGGGACGGATCGTGTTCCTGATGGTCGAGAACGGGATGCTCAACCGGCGCGACTCCGACTCGATCGACGACTTCCGGCAGGAGCTCGACCTCGGAGCGGTGTTCGAGGACGGCTACACGATCGAGCTCCCCGACCGGATCTGACGGCGGCCTCCGCACGACGTCGCGCAGGCACGGGACGGGCGGGGGAGAGACGCTTGCCCGGCGAGGTCGCGCGCTGCTCGGATGGTCCCCATGATCGAGCGCCTGCCCCGCCACAAGCGCAACATCGCGCTCCTCGTCCTCGGGATCCTCGTGGTCTGGTTCGCCTGGAGCATCCGCTCCGTCCTGAACCCGCTGCTGCTCGGCTACATCCTGGCCGCGATCGTGCAGCCCGTCGTGCGCCGCCTCGTGAAGCGCGGGCTGAAGCGCAGGACCGCGGTGGTCGTGGTGTTCGCGTCGGCCGCCCTCGCGACGCTCCTCGTCGGCCTCGGGCTGTTCGTGCAGTTGCGCTCGCTCGTGCTCGACCTCGGTCGGGCCGGCGCGGCGCGCGCGGAACTCGTCGCGACGAACGAGGGAGGGAGCGAGAGCGCGGCGCGCGACGAGTCCGGGGCGGACGCGCCTCGCGCAGCGGCGCCGCCGAACTCGGGCGGTTCGGTGGCCGAGGTCGCACCGCCGCAGGTCGGCGCGGACGCCTCGGACGCGAATGTTCCCGAGGCCCCGGAGGAGTCAGCCGGGACGAGCGGGTCCGAGGAGGACGACACCGCACCGATCGCCGCGCTGCTCGCGCGGACCGAGCACTACCTGCAGGACCTGCTCGGACTCGACGACGACGCCTTCGACGAGATCACGGCGACGATCGCCGACCTGACGGGACAGGAGCCGGGGAGCGTGACCTCCGCGGCGGCGGCGGCGGGCCAGCGCATGGCCACCGGCCTGTGGGCGTCGCTCCGCCGCTTCTTCGGAGCGGTGTCGGGCCTGACGACGCTGGCGCTCCTCGTGCCGCTCTACGCGTTCTTCTGGATGTTCGAGATGGACGCGATGCACCGCTGGATCCGCGGCCACATCCCGGTGCGCGAACGCACGCGGACGAGCCGGCTCGCGGCGAAGATGGGCGAGATCCTCTCGCGCTTCTTCCGCGGTCGACTGACGATCTGCCTGATCAAGGGCGCGCTCGTGACGGTGCTGCTGCTCGCCGTCGGCGTGCGCTACTCGCTGCTCCTCGGGATGCTCGCCGGCATCCTGTCGCTCGTCCCGTTCGTCGGGTCGCTCGTCGCCTTCGCGCTCGGTGCCGTCGTCGCGGCGGCGTCGTGGGACGGCTGGGTGGCCGGCGTGCTGATCGCCGCGGTGGTCTACGGCGCCGCCGAGCTGATCGAGGGCTACGTCCTCATGCCGCGCATCCTGGGCGACAGCCTCGGACTCTCGGAGGTCGCGGTCCTCTTCGCGGTCACCGCGGGCGGAGCGGCGCTCGGCCTGTTCGGCGTCCTCGCGGCGCTGCCGATCGCCGCCGCGATCAAGGTGGTGTTCCGCGAGTACGTCGACCCCGCGCTCACGCAGTGGGCCGAGGAGGAGTCGACGCCGGCTCCGCCCTGACGACGCCGTCCTCGAGTCACCGTCCTCCGAATGCAGCGGGGGCGGAGCGCTCGGCGCCCGCCCCCGCGTCCACCGCTCCCCGCAGGGCGCGTGCTCCGGTCCGCTCGATCAGATGCCGCCAGGTCGGGTTCGTCGGCGGGCAGCCGAACGTCACGATCAGCGTGTTCGAGAAGAAGTCCGGCGCCGGGAAAGACGGTCCCGGGGTCTGGAGGTTCGGCGCGCAGACGCGACCCTGGATCGCCAGACGGATCCCGACGAGGCCGGGCCACAGCACCGGGAGCGGTTGCACGTGGTCACCGTTCGCGTCCGTCACGAAGGTCGCGAAGATGTACAGCGTCGGCAGCGTCAGCCAGAAGTCGCACCCGTTGACATTGAGAGCCTGCTGCGACGGGCGCTCAAGGTAGTACCAACCGGGGACGAACGGGAGACTGCGAGTCGAGGTAGAGGTTCGGTGCCGTGAGCACGACCATCGGGTCGGCCGTGAGGACCGGGTCGAGCTGGCTGTAGCCGCACGGGTGCGACACGACGGCGGCCGGCGGACCGACGCACGGGCACACGATGTTGCCCCACACGCGGTTGACCTGGAGATCGTCCTGCGCCGAAGCCGGGTTGCAGATGCGGATCGAGGTGAACTGCAGCGTGTCCGTCAGCAGACCGGGCGCGTAAGTCGATGTCCCAGTTCTGGTCGCCGCACTCGATGAGGCCCACCGGCTTGTAGTAGAGGTTGCCGACGTGGACCCAACCGAGGTTGGTGATGGCCGTGGTCGTCGCCATGTTGAGGGGACGCAGGGCGATCTCGTAGCAGTCCGACGGGTCGAGGATGTCGATCCCGATGTCGGAGAAGCCGGTACCGTCGTGACCGAACGGACCGGTGAACGACACCTCGATGCAGCCGCCCGGAGCGAGCGACACGAAGGTCCCCGGCGTGTCGCCGAGGACGTCGGTCCCAGGGTGACCCTGCGGATCCGAGACGCCCTTGGCGTCGATGAGGATGCTCGACCACTGCTTCGAGCAGGGGCCGATGGGCGGGATGCCCGTCTGTTGGGCGGTGCCGCCGTCCGGGAGCGCGAGCGCGCCCGAGGCGACGAAGGCGAGATTGAGTGCGATCGTGAACATGGTTCCTCCCCGGTGGGTCGCCGGTCCTCCCCCGAGATCCGGCCGTGGTGCAAACGTCCGACCCTGCTCGGAGGTTCTCGGCGAAATCCTAGCGCGCCCTGGGCGGGGAGGGCGCCAAGGAAGTCGCAAAGGACCGTCACGCGACCCTTTCCGGCACTCGGAGGTGCGGAACCGTCGGCGCGGAACCGGTGGCCGAGCGGTGCGCCGGAGGCCGGGGCCGCGACACGGCACAGGTCGGCACGTGGAACGACGTCGCCGGGCCGGTCGAGGACGACCGACCCGGCGACGTTCGGGTTCGCGGGCTCCGGTTCGCCGGAGCTCGCGCTCAGCGGTCGGAGCGCGACTCGATCAGGTCGATGAGTTCGTGGACCTGGGTGGCGTCGAGCCCGTGCTCGCCGGAGGGCGCAGGCGGTCGAGCAGGCGCTCGGGGCCGGTCCGCGGCGACGCGCGCGAAGCAGGTCCTGATTGGCCTGGTCGGCCGAGGGCTCGACGAAGGTCGCGCGGAACTCGGGCACGTCCTGCCAGTTGCGGTCGACGCGCTGGTAGACCGCCTGGATCGCGCGCTGCACCTGCGAGTCCTCCTCGAAGTCGCCGAGGGGGAAGGCCGCACCGCGTTCGTCCTGGATCCGGCGGCGCACCTCGTCGCGCAGCAGGCGGCGCAGGTCGTCGCGCGACAGGGCGCTCGGCGTGGACAGGTAGAGCTCGTCGAAGTCCGGCCACAGCGAGGGGTCGCGCAGGTCGGTGCGGGCGAGCTGCACGAACAGGTCGTGGTTGGCCTCCCAGTGCGCGTCGACGTACTCGCGCGGGACGTGCAGCTCGTCGCGCACGCGCCGCATCTCGGTCCAGCGCCAGCCCTCGATCGTGTCCGGGGGCACCTCGGCGTCGGGGCGCACGCCGCCCTCGCTGAGCACGTCGCCGTCCATCGAGATCTCGCGGTGGATCGAGCGTCCCGAGGGCAGGAGGTAGTGCGCGATCGTGAGCTTCACGCGCGGTGCGAAGTCGAACTCGCCGTCGTGGTCGTGGTCGACGGTGATCTTCTCCCACGGGTCGTACATCCCGTTGCGGTTCTCGTCGTCCCACTCGTCCTCGGGTTCGCGCTGGAGCGGGAAGAAGTTCTGCACCGAGCCCTTCCCGAAGCTGCGCGTCCCGACGAGCGTCGCGCGACCGTGGTCCTGCAGCGCGCCCGAGACGATCTCCGAGGCCGACGCGGTGAAGCGCCCGATGAGCACGGCGACGGGCATCTCGGGCGGCACGATCGGCTTGCGCCGCGTGCGCAGGGTCTGCGGTTGCTCGTTGCGGTACTCCGTGTGGACGACCTCGCTGCCGAGCGGGAGGAAGACGCTCGCGACCTCGACGGCCTCGCTGAGGAGACCGCCGCCGTTGCGGCGCAGGTCGATGACGACGCTCGTCGCGCCCTGGCCCAGCATGTCGCGCACGGCCTGCGCGAGTTCGGCACCGACTCCGCGGCTGAACGTCGACAGTTCGATCATCGCGACGCCGCCGGGCATGAGCTCGGCCTGCACCGCGGGGACGTGGATGATGCGACGCTCCACCTCGTGGACCATCGTCTCGTCGGGCCGGTCGATCAGCGACACGTCCATGCCGCGGCGCCAGACGTAGAGGCGCACCGTCGTGCCCGGCTTGCCCTTGAGGCGTTTGATCACGTCCTCCTGGGTGTGGCCGAGCGTCGGCCAGTCGTCGACCTTCACGATCTTGTCGTCGGACTGCAGACCGGCGCGGTACGCGGGACCCGAGTAGATGGGGCGCGTGATGGTGAAGAGGTTGTCGACGGGGTCGTTCTGCACGTACGCGCCGATGCCGCCGTACTCCGCCTCGAGGTCGCCCATGAAGTCGGCGTACTCCTTCGGGTTGAGGTACGTCGAGTGCTCGTCGAGCAGGTGGAGCATCCCGTTGAGCGCCGCTTCGACGAGTTCGTCGCGCGTGACCTTCTGACCGTCGAGGTGTTCGCGGTCGACCAGTTCGAGGACCTCCTCGAAGCGACCGAGGTCCTCCGGCAGCACCTTCTCCGTCAGTCGGCGCTGGAGCTCGGTGAGCTGCGTCCGGCGCGTGCGCTCGACGTCGTCGATGCGCAGGTAGGACGCGGCGAGTCGTCCGCTGTCGCCGGGGAGCTTCGACAGCGCGGTCAACTCGAGCGCGAGCTGGCCCGTCACGCTCGCACCGGTCTCGGCGAGCGCGAGCGCGGCGTGCCCGCGCACCTCGGGCTGGCTCGAGGCCAGGAAACCCTCGAGGGCGGCCTTCGCGCGGCGCTTGGTCGTCCCGTCGCCGAACTCGAAGGCCGCGCGCGCGAGTGCGATGCGCGCCTCGGGAGCACGGTCCGCCGCGTCGGCGCGGTCGAGCAACTTGGTGGCGAGGTCGTTGCGGACCGTCCGGTCGAGCGCGGTCGCGATGGGACGCTGCCAGAGGAACTCGGCCGCGACGGCGGCGGTCCGCGCGTCGTCGCCGTCGACGATCCCGAGGAGCTGGTCCACGAAGCCCGACGCGTCCTCGGAGGCCCCCTGGGCCCGGGCGGCGACGGCGAGGAGGCGCTCGTTGCCGGTGAGCGCGCCCGCGAGCCGCGCGTCGAGGGCGGCGTCGACCGCCTCCGCCCCGAGCACGTCCGCGGCGGCGCGCAGCGCGAGGGCGCGCTCCCACAGGCGCTCGGGATCCTCGCTCCGGGCCGACTCGAGCTGACGATCGACGAAGTCCGAGACCTCGTCCTGCCTCGCCTCGACGGTCGCTCCGGTCGCGGGTCCGGCGAGGACCGCCGGGGCGAGGAGGTACGCGGCGGCGGCGACGGCCGGGGCCGCGAGGAGGGCGAGGACGGCGGAACTTCGATGCATGGTGCTTCCTGGTCGTTCGAGGCCGAGGGGGCGCGGTGAGCGCCCCCTCGGGGTCCAGTATCGGCCGCGACCGCTCCCGGCGACAGGTGGGACGCGTCCGACCTGCGGACGGTACGAGCCCGGGACCGGTTCCGATGGCGCCGCTACGCTGCGTTCATGGACGATCGGCGGGACGAACTGAGCCACGTCGCGCGCGGGACCGACGGGGATCCGCGCACGGATGGTGGACGTGGGGGACAAGGTGCCCGGTGAGCGCCGTGCCTGGGCGCGCGCCGTGGTGCGATTCCCGCAGGGGGTCCTGGCGACGGTCCTCGCCGGCGAGGGTCCGAAGGGCGCCGTGACCGAGATCGCGCGCGTCGCCGGGATCGCGGCGGCGAAGCGGACGGCCGACCTCGTCCCGCTGTGCCATCCGTTGCTGCTCGACTGGGTCGACGTGGAGGTCGCCGCGCAGGGCGACGACGCGCTCCTCGTGGACTGTCGGGTGCGCTGCACGCGCGCCACGGGGGTCGAGATGGAGGCGATGGTCGGGGCCGCGATCGCCGCGGTCACGCTCTACGACATGACGAAGGCCCTCGACCCCGCGATCGCGGTGGAGTCCGTCGTCCTCGTCGAGAAGGAGGGGGGCAAGCGCGGGCACTGGACCCGCCCGGGCGGTCCCGCGGACGCCCGCGAGGGGCGACCGACGCGCTAATTGCCCGCGGTCCTCCGCCTTCGGACCGCTATTCTGCCGCCGCACGGACGGTCCCGGCGGCGCCCCCCCGCACCGCTCACCGGCGTCGCCAACCGGAATCGACGAGCAGCCAACGAACGTATGGAGATCAAGCTCATCCACGCGCTCGTCCGCATCATGCGGCGGGCCGACCTCACCGAGCTCGAGATCGACGACTCGAGCGCCGGCCTCCGGGTGCGGCTCAAGCGCGGCCACGGTTCCGAGGGCGGCACGCCCCTCGTGAACGTGATGCAGGGTCCGGCGGCCGCGCCGGCCGGCCCGTCGACGGGCGCCCCGGCGGCCCCCGCCGCACCGGCTCCCTCGGGATCGGGCGAACCGGCCCTCCCGCCCGGCGTCGTCGCCTTCACGAGCCCGATGGTCGGCACCTTCTACCGCTCGCCCTCGCCCGACGCGGCTCCGTTCGTCGACGTCGGCGGCAAGTTCACCGAGGACACCGTGATCTGCATCGTCGAGGCCATGAAGGTCATGAACGAGATCCGCCCGGAGTTCCGCGGGGAGATCGTCGAGGTCCTGGTGGAGAACGCCGAGCCCGTCGAGTTCGGCCAACCGCTCTTCCTCGTCCGCAAGGGCTGATCGGGAGCGCGGTCCATGTTCAAACGCGTCCTGGTCGCCAATCGCGGCGAGATCGCCCAGCGCATCATCCGAGCCTGCAAGGAACTCGGCGTCGAGACCGTCGCCATCTACTCGGAGGCGGACAAGAACGCGCTGTACCTCGACCAGGCGGACGAGACGATCTGCATCGGGCCGGGCCCGGGCACGCTCTCGTACCTCAACATCCCGTCGATCATCTCCGCGGCCGAGATCGCGGACGTCGACGCGATCGTGCCGGGTTACGGGTTCCTCGCGGAGAACGCGCACTTCGCCGAGGTGTGCCGCGACTGCAACATCCATTTCGTCGGGCCGGACCCCGAGACGATCGGTGCGCTCGGCAACAAGGCGCGCGCGCGCGACATGGCGGTGCGCGCGGAGGTCCCGGTGGTCCCGGGATCGGACGGCGCGCTGCGCAACGAGCAGCACGCCTTCGAGGTGGCGCGCAAGATCGGCTACCCCGTGATGATCAAGGCGTCGGCGGGCGGCGGCGGGCGCGGCATGCGCATCGCGCGCAACGACCCGAGCCTGTCCTCCGGCTTCCACCAGGCGCGCGCCGAGGCCGAGAACGCCTTCAAGGACGGCACGCTCTACCTCGAGAAGTTCGTCGAGAACCCGCGCCACATCGAGATCCAGATCCTCGGCGACCGGCACGGCAACCTCGTGCACCTGTGCGAGCGCGACTGCTCGGTCCAGCGCCGGCACCAGAAGGTGATCGAGGAGTCGCCGTCTCCCTCCGTCACGCCCGAGCTGCGCCGCCGCATGGGCGAGGCCGCGGTCCGCATCGCCAGGGAGTCGGGCTACCACAACGCGGGCACCGTGGAGTTCCTCCTCGACAAGGACGGCAACTTCTACTTCATCGAGGTCAACGCGCGGATCCAGGTCGAGCACACCGTCACCGAGATGGTGACGGGCGTCGACCTGATCCAGTGGCAGCTGCGCACGGCGGCGGGGGAGGCGCTCGACTTCGGTCAGGACGACGTGGTCCAGCGCGGCCACGCCATCGAGTGCCGCATCAACGCCGAGGACCCCGACCGGAACTTCCAGCCGTCGCCGGGCAAGGTCTCGCGCTTCGTCGCCCCGGGCGGCCCGGGCATCCGCCTCGACAGCCACGTCTACCAGGGCTACACGATCCCGCCGTTCTACGACTCGATGATCGGCAAGCTGCTCGCGCACCGGTCGAACCGACGCGACGCGATCGCGACGATGCTGCGCGCGCTCGACGAGTTCGTGATCGAGGGACCGAAGACGACGATCTCGCTGCAGCGCGACATCCTGATGCACTCGCAATTCCTCGCCGGCGAGCACGACACGGGGTTCCTCGACCGCTGGTACGCCGGCAACACCGCGTCCGTGCGTTCCGGAGGGCAGGCGCAGGGATGAGCCCCGCGAGCGGCCGGACGTGGAGGGCCCGGACGCCGGAGGCAGCGCGCGGCGCCGCCGTCGCGCTCGCGCTGGTCGCGCTCGCAGGCGGCTGCCAGACGCAGCAGTGGGTACCGCCCATGACCGCGTCGGTCGATCCTCTGCCGCCGGGCGAGAACGCCGTCGCGCGAGGGCTCGACGAGGTCCTCGTCGTGCGCCACTCCGACCCGGTCGCCGTCCGCGACCCCGGTTCGGTCGGTCAGGTGCCGGTGACCTACCGGGAGAAGCGGCGCCGCGTCGCCGGAGGCGGCGCGATCCACGTCGGGTCGAGCGGGCGGGCCGAGGTGCGTTGGCCCGGTGAGGACACCGAGATCCTGCTGGTCGAGAGCTGCTCGCTGCGGGTCGGCGTGCGCGAACGCGGCGAACCGATCGCGGTCCTGCGCGACCCGAGCCGCGCTCGCATCGTGCTCGGCGGCGGCTCGCACCTGCGGCTCGAGGGCTTCTGCGACGTGATCGCACCCGAGGGCATCCCGTCGGGCCCGCTGCGGCTCGAGCGGCCGCGCGTCGACCTCCTGCGGTTCTACAACAGCGGGAAGCGCGCGGTCCGCCTCGACGTCGGCGGCGCGCCCGTGGTCGTCGGCGCCAGCCAGAGCATCGACCTGCCGCAGCTCGGGTCGCGCACGATCGCCGACCAGACGGAGCGCAACGAGCTCGCGAACGTGCTCCCGACGCCCCAGGGCGAGCTCCGCTGGGAGGCGCCCGTCGTCTTCGCGCCCGTGGGCGGCGGCGTCCGCTTCTCGACGGAGAGCGCGGCGCGCTTCGCCGCGGTCGGCTCGGTCTGGCACCTCGAGCCGCCGTACTCCGTCGTGATCGCGACCGATCCCTCGCGTCCCGTCGGCGTCGCGCCCGGGTCCTCGCCGTCCGCGCCCTGACCCGGAAGCGCTTTCCCGGTCGACCCGACGATCCGCGCGATCCGGCCCCACGGGGCGCCCGAATCGCCCTCGCCGTTCATTCCCCCGCGGCGACGGTCCGAGAAGTTCGGTGGCTCGATCCGACGGCATCTCGGCGAGAATCTTCGTCCCCGTGTCGGCGCACGACGCGCCCCGAGCCGCAGCCACAGATCCCCTCGAGATGTCCAAGCCCACCGTCCTCATCACCGGCGGCGCCGGTTTCCTCGGAAGCCACCTGTGCGAACGCTTCCTCGCCGAAGGCGCGGAGGTGATCTGCATGGACAACCTGGTGACGGGTGACCTCCGCAACGTCGAGCACCTGTTCCCGGACCCGCGCTTCCACTTCCAGCACCAGGACGTCACGGAGTACATCCACGTCCCGGGGAAGCTCGACCACGTCCTGCACTTCGCCTCGCCCGCGAGCCCGATCGACTACCTCGAGCTGCCCATCCAGACGCTCAAGGTCGGGTCGCTCGGCACGCACAAGGCGCTCGGTCTCGCGAAGGCGAAGGGCGCGCGTTTCCTGCTCGCGTCGACGTCGGAGTGCTACGGCGACCCGCTCGTGCACCCGCAGCCCGAGACCTACTGGGGCAACGTCAACCCGGTCGGTCCGCGCGGCGTGTACGACGAGGCCAAGCGCTTCGCGGAAGCCATGACGATGGGCTACCACCGCTACCACCAGGTGCAGACGCGCATCGTGCGCATCTTCAACACCTACGGTCCGCGGATGCGCCTGAACGACGGCCGCGCGCTGCCCGCCTTCATGAGCCAGGCGCTGCGCGGCGAGGACATCACCGTCTTCGGCGACGGCTCGCAGACGCGCAGCTTCTGCTACGTCGACGACCTCGTCGACGGCATCTACCGCCTGCTCCACTCGGACGAACCGCTCCCCACGAACATCGGCAACCCGAGCGAGATGACGATCCTCGAGTTCGCGCAGGCCGTCGTGGAGCTCACCGGCACGAAGTCGAAGATCGTCTTCAAGCCGCTGCCGCAGGACGACCCCAAGGTGCGCCAGCCCGACATCACAAAGGCCAAGCGCGTCCTCGGCTGGGAGCCGAAGGTCCTGCTGCGCGACGGCCTCGAGCGCACGCTCGCCTACTTCAGGGACCGCGTCGCCGAGAGCGCGAACTGAACCATGTGCGGCATCGTCGGCGGCATCACGCACACCGGTCGGGTCGTCCGTTCCATCGTGGACGGTCTGCGGACGCTCGAGTACCGCGGCTACGACTCCGCGGGCGTGGGCGTGGTGTGCGCGGACGGTCTGCTCGTGCGCCGGCGCGCGGGACGGCTGGCGGAGCTCGAGTCGGCCATCGAGGCCGACCCGCTGCCCGACGCGACGATCGGCATCGGACACACACGCTGGGCGACGCACGGCGAGGTCAACGACCAGAACGCGCACCCGCACACCGACGCGAGCGGTCTCGTCGCTCTGGTCCACAACGGGATCGTCGAGAACCACACGGAGCTGCGCGCCGAGCTCGAGCGCGACGGAGTCGCGTTCCGCTCGGACACGGACAGCGAGGTGCTCGCGCACCTCGTGGGTCGGCGCATCGCGGCCGGTGAGGACGCGCTCGCGGCCGTGCTCGGCGCCCTGCGTCGGGTCGAGGGCTACTACGCGATCGCCGTACTCGTGCGCGTCGAGGGCGACGCGCGACCGCGCCTCCTGTGCGCGCGTCACGGCCCGCCGCTGTGCGTCGGCAAGGGCGAGGACGGCACCTGGCTCGGATCCGACGTCCTCGCGCTCCTGCCGCACACCCGCGAGATCCAGTACCTCGAGGACGGCGACGTCGCCGAGCTCACCCTCGACGGCGTCGACGTGCGCGACCTCGAGGGTCGCGCGGTGACGCGACCCGTCCGGACGATCCACTGGGACGCCGAGGCGGTGGAGAAGGGCGGCTACGCGCACTTCATGCTCAAGGAGATCCACGAGCAGCCCGAGGTGCTGGCGCGCACGATCGCGGGCCGCATCCGCGGCGGCGACGTCGACTTCACGAGCGAGGACCACGAGGTCGCCGGTGCGTTCGACGACGCCACGCTGCGCGCGATCCGGCGCATCCAGGTCGTGGCCTGCGGGACCGCACTCCACGCGGGACAGATCGCGCGCTACCTGATCGAGGGTCTCGCGGGCGTCCCGGTCGACATCGACTTCGCCTCGGAATTCCGCTACCGCTCGCCGGTGCTCGCGGAGGGGACGACCGCGCTCGCGATCTCGCAGTCCGGCGAGACGGCCGACACGCTCGCGGCCCTGCGACTCGCGCGCGAGCTCGGCGCGAGGACCGCCTCCATCTGCAACGTGCGCGGCTCGACCGTCGTGCGCGAGTCCGACGCGGTCATCCTGACGGACGCGGGCCCGGAGATCGGCGTCGCGAGCACGAAGGCGTTCACCGCACAGGTCGTCGCCGCCTACCTGCTCGCGGTGCGTCTGGGGCGCGCGCGCGGTCTCATCGACGAGGCGCGGGGGCGCGAACTGCTCGACGACCTGAAGCGCCTGCGGCCGAAGCTCGAGACGCTGCTCGCACCGGAGTCCGAGGCGCGCATCCGCGAACTCGCCGACCGCCACCGCAACGTGCGCGGCTGGTTCTTCCTCGGGCGCGGGATCAACTTCCCGGTGGCGCTCGAGGGCGCGCTCAAGCTCAAGGAGATCTCCTACATGCACGCCGAGGGCTACCCGGCGGGGGAGATGAAGCACGGCCCGATCGCACTGGTCGACCCGGACCTCACGACGGTCGTCGTGTCGGCGGCCGACGCCGTCGCGGAGAAGTCGCGCGCCAACATCGAACAGGTCAAGGTGCGCGGGGGACGCGTCATCGCGGTGGGGTCGGACCCCGGCAGCCACGCCATCGCCGAGGAGGGCATCGTCGTGCCGCCGAGTTCCGCATGGCTCTCGCCGGTGCTCAACGTCGTGCCGCTGCAGCTGCTCGCGTACCACGTCGCCGACCTGCGCGGCTGCGACATCGACAAGCCCAGGAACCTCGCGAAGAGCGTGACGGTGGAGTGATCCCATGGGCCGCGTCCTCGTCACGGGTGGTGCCGGATTCATCGGCAGCTGGGTGTGCCAGGCGCTCCTGGCGCGCGGCGACGAGGTCGTCGTGCTCGACAACTTCAACGACTTCTACGACCCCGCGATCAAGCGCGGCAACGCGGCCGTGCTGGAGGGCGCCGAGGTCGTCGAGGGCGACATCCGCGACGCGGAGCTCCTGGGCAGGCTCTTCGCCGACCCGACCCTCGAGGGCGTGATCCACCTCGCGGCGATGGCCGGCGTGCGGCCGTCCCTCGAGAACCCGTTGCTCTACGAGGACGTCAACGTGCGCGGCACGCTCCAGATCCTCGAGCGGCTCAAGGTCCGCCCCGACCTGCGCTTCGTGTTCGCGTCGTCCTCGAGCGTCTACGGAGCCAACGAACGCGCCCCGTTCTCGGAGACGGACGACATCCACAAGCCGATCTCGCCGTATGCGGCGACGAAGCGCGCGGGCGAGCTCCACTGCTTCACGTACCACCACCTGTACGGGATCCCGACGAGCTGCCTGCGCTTCTTCACGGTCTACGGACCCAGGCAGCGGCCCGAGATGGCGATCCACAAGTTCGTCCGCGCCGTGCACGAGGGTCGACCGATCCCGTTCTTCGGCGACGGCACGACGCGCCGCGACTACACCTACGTCGACGACATCGTCGACGGCGTGGTGCGCGCGTACGACCGCTGCGAGGGCTACGAGA
Organism: Planctomycetota bacterium; assembly: GCA_041398665.1. Lineage (GTDB taxonomy): Bacteria > Planctomycetota > UBA1135 > UBA1135 > Rohdeia. Next base: position 177,886 of record JAWKUH010000005.1, read on the forward strand.
TCTACAACCTCGGCGAGTCGCAGACGATCGAGCTGCGCGAACTCGTCGCCGAGATCGGTCGCGCCTGCGGCCGGGAACCGGTCATCGATCGCAAGCCGATGCAGCCCGGCGACGTGCTCGTCACGTATGCCGACGTCACCAAGGCGCGCGAGAAGTTGGGCTACCGGCCGTCGACGGACGTACGGACCGGGCTCGAACGCTTCGTCGAGTGGTACCGGACGGTCGGTCCGGGCGCGAACTTGCAGGAGGGAGCATGAAAGGCGTCATCCTCGCGGGCGGTCTCGGGACGCGTCTCTACCCGCTGACCAAGATCACCAACAAGCACCTGCTGCCGGTCTACGACCGGCCGATGATCTACTACCCGATCCAGACGCTCGTGAACGCCGGCGTGACCGACATCATGGTCGTCACCGGCGGTCGCAAGTCGGGCGACTTCCTGAGCCTGCTCGGCAACGGCAGCGACTTCGGGCTGAAGCACATCAACTACACCTACCAGCAGGGCGAGGGCGGCATCGCCGAGGCCCTGGGGCTGTGCAAGCACTGGGCCGCCGGCGCGCCGGTGTGCGTCGTGCTCGGCGACAACCTGATCGAGCGCAACATCGTGAAGGCGGTGTCCGACTTCCGGGCGCAGGGTCGCGGCGCGAAGATCATGCTCAAGGAGGTCCACGACCCCGAGCGCTTCGGCGTCGCGGAACTCGACGGCGACAAGGTCCTCGGCATCGAGGAGAAGCCGAAGCAGCCGAAGTCCAAGCTCGCCGTGATCGGCATCTACATGTACGACGCGCGCGTGTTCGACATCATCGACACGCTCGAGCCGTCGTCGCGCGGCGAGCTCGAGATCACCGACGTCAACAACTGGTACATCCGCGACGGCTCGATGACCTGCGAGGTCCTCGAGGGCTGGTGGACCGACGCGGGGACGTTCGACTCGCTGCTCCGCGCGAGCAACCTCGTGGCCGAGGGCGGTGCGAACAAGCTCGACCAGTGATGGTCGCGCGCTGCCCGAAGGGGCGCGCGTGCTCGTGACCGGCGCGGCCGGGATGCTCGGGAGCGTGGTGCTCCTGCGCGCACCCGCCGGCGTCGTGACGCTCGCCACCTCGCGCGGCGGCACGCTGCCCGAGGTCTGCGGCGACGTGCCGCTGCTCGGCGGCGTCGTCCTCGCGGAGCGTGCCGACGTCGAGTCGCTCGGGCGCTGGTTCGGCGAGCTCGACGCGGTCGTGCACTGCGCCGCGTTCACCGACGTGGACGGCGCCGAGTCGGACCCGTCGGCCGCGCAGCGCGGCGGCGTGCTCGCGACCGAGGAGGCGGCGCGGCTCGCCGCGCGCACCGGTGCCGCGCTGCTCCTGGTCTCGACCGACTTCGTCTTCGACGGCGAGGCGCGCGAGCCCTACGCCGAGGACGCGCCGACCCACCCGCTGTCGGTCTACGGGCGGACCAAGCTCGAGGCGGAGCACCGCGCGGAGGCGCTGCACCCCGGAGGCGTCGCGGTCGTGCGGGCGCAGTGGCTCTACGGGGCGCGCGGTCGCCACTTCCCCGGCACGATGCTGCGGCTCGCCCGCGCGGGGACGCCGCTGCGCGTCGTCGCCGACCAGGTGGGCTCGCCGACGTCGACGGCCGCGCTCGTGCCGGCGCTGTGGGACCTGCTCGCGGCCGGCGGCCGCGGCGTCTTCCACGCGGCCTGCGAAGGCCGGGCGAGCTGGTACGAATTCGCCCGCGAGACCCTGCGTCTCGCCGGGGTCGACGCGGAGCTCGCGCCGTGCTCGACGGCGGAATTCCCACGCCCCGCCCGCCGTCCGGCCTTCAGCGTCCTGAATTGCGCGCGTCTGGCCGATCTGCGGGGAAGGACCCTCCCGCCCTGGCAGGAGGCCCTGGCCGCGTTCCTCGCGACCTCGAGCACCTGCGCCTGATCTCGCCCCGCGCTCCCCGCGGGGCTCCTCTCCCATGGACATCCGAAGCGTCCTCGTCACCGGCGGAGCCGGCTTCATCGGCTCGAACCTCGTGCACCTGCTCGTGCGCGAGCGCCCGAACTGGAAGGTCGTCGTGCTCGACGCCCTGACGTACGCGGGCAACCTCGCGAACCTCGACGGACTCGAGCGGCACGGCAACTTCCAGTTCCTCCGCGGCGACATCCGCGCGGAGGAGGACGTGGTCGCCGCCCTCGAGGCGTGCGGTTCGCCGGGGTCGACCGCCGTGTTCCACCTCGCGGCCGAGAGCCACGTCGACCGCTCGATCATGTCGGGGCTGCCGTTCGTCGAGACGAACGTCGTCGGGACGCAGGTGCTCCTCGACGCCTGCCGTCGGCGGGGGATCGGCCGGTTCGTGCACGTCTCGACCGACGAGGTCTACGGCTCGCTCGGCGCCGACGGGTACTTCACCGAGGACTCGCCGATCCGGCCCAGTTCGCCCTACGCCGCCAGCAAGGCGGGGAGCGACCTGCTCGTGCGCGCGGCGCACCACACGCACGGCTTCCCGGCGCTCGTCACGAACTGCTCGAACAACTACGGGCCCTACCAGTTCCCGGAGAAGCTGATCCCGCTGATGATCGCGAACGCGCTCGAGGGCGGGAGGCTGCCGGTCTACGGCGACGGCATGAACGTCCGCGACTGGCTGTTCGTCGAGGACCACTGCGAGGCGCTGCTCGTCGCCCTCGAGAAGGGCGTGCCCGGCGAGACCTACAACATCGGCGGGAACAACGAGTACCCGAACATCGAGATCGTGAAGCGCATCCTCGCGGCCGTCGGCCGTCCGGAGAGCCTGATCGAGTACGTGCCGGACCGGCCGGGGCACGACCGGCGCTACGCGATCGACGCGAGCAAGATCCGCCGCGAGCTCGGCTGGAGCCCGAGGTACACCTTCGAGGAGGCGCTCCCGCGCACGATCGCCTGGTACCGCGAGCACAGCGACTGGCTCGCCTCGGTCCGGAGCGGCTCGTACCGCGAGTACTACGCGCTGCAGTACGGCGGCGCCGCGAACGAGGGCCTCACCGAGTGACGACCGCGCCGATCGAGCGCGGCGCGGGTTCCGCGGGCGGGAGGACGGGCCACATTCGGCTCGCGCGGGAACGCGGTCGGCGGGCCCGCGCCGGGCGGGGGACTATCCTCGCGGCCGTCGACCGCGAGTCCTCCGCCATGACCCGAGACGGATCTCCCCAAACGCTCCGGGCCGACCGGGGTGCGAACCGCACGCGATCGCGAGCGATCCGCGCGGTCTCGCGCGCCGCGCTCGCGCTCCTCGTCGCCGCCGCGGTGCTGCCCGCCGCGTCCTGCAGCTCCACGCCGGACAAGCGCATCCTCCAGTTCCTGAACCAGGAGGGGTACGGACGGCGCTACGCCGGCGACGTCCGTGAGGAGGTCTACGTCACCGTCGGCGACACGTTCGTCGTGTACGACGAGTTCGACGCGAACTTCAGCTCGCCCGCCACGGTCCAGCTCGACGGCACGATCACGCTGCCCGAGCTCGGCACGATCCCGGTGGCGGGCATGACGCGCTCCGAGCTCGAGTCCTACCTCACGCAGCGCCGCGCCGAACTGGTGTTCCGCACGAGCGTGCGCGTCGACAAGCTCGTCATGAGCCCCAGGACCTACTGGGTCTTCGGCGAGGTCGCCGTCCCGGGCCGCAAGGTCCTCGATGGCGACATCACGATCTTCGACGCCGTCATGGATGCCCGGCCGCTCGACGTGCGCGCGAACATGGGGCGCATCAAGCTCGTGCGCCCCGACGCCGTCGACCCGCTCGTCATGTACTTCGACGCGCGCGACTTCCTCCACCACGGCGCCGCGTCGCGCAACTACGAGATCCACGAGGACGACATCGTCTACGTGCCCCCGACGATGATGGTGAGCATCGGCGACTTCATGGGCGCCCTGGTCACGCCGATCGGTCAGGTCCTCGCGGGCATCACCGGCCCCCTCATCGCGTTGGCGCGCCTCGATCGCATCAACGACGGCAGCTACCCGTTCTTCTTCTGAGGCCGAGCACGGACGATGGCCATCCAGGTCGAGACACCGGCACAGGTCGCCGAGATCTCCACCATCTTCCGTCGCCGGAAGTGGTGGTTCCTCGTGCCCGTGCTGTTCGCGTTCGGCGTCGGCGCACTCGCGACGGTGCTGCTGCCCGAACAGTACGAGGTCGAGACGCAGGTCAAGCTGTTCGACATCGAGTACTCGCGCGAGGACTTCTGGCGCTCGAAGGGCAGCACCGGCGCGTTCCTCCGGAGCGCCGAGAACGCCGAGTACGAGATCAAGGAGCCCTCGCGACTGCACGGGCTGCTCGACGAGCTGGGGTTCACGGACTTCCAGGAGCTCGACTTCCGCGACCGTCAGGACTACGTCGAGAAGGTCCGCGACAACATCGACGTCAAGGTCCTCCCGAAGGCCAAGGACGTCGGGCCGACGTACTTCGAGCTGTCCTTCAAGGACGTGGACGGCGAACGCGCGGAGCGCTTCCTCCGCGCACTCACCGAGCGCTGGGTCGTGGAACAGTTCGAGGGCTACAAGGAGGATCTCGGCAACAACCTGAGCGCCGAGCGCGACATCCAGGCCGGCATCGAGATCGCGCTCAAGGCAGCCAACGAGGAGTTCCAGGACAAGATCGCGAAGAACGTGTTCCCGCACGAGGCTTCGCGCCGCAACCGGCCGAACGAGGACGGTGACGCGCTCTACGACCGGCTCCAGAACTACGAGAACAAGATCAAGGAGCTCGAGATCGACCTCGAGCTCCTCGCCGTCGAACGACAGGAGAAGCTCGACGAGATCGACGGGATCGACCCCTACACGTACGAGTCGACGACGACCGAGGCCTCCGCGCCGCGCGACGACACGAGCCTCCCGCTGCTGCTGACGAGCCTCGACCGGGCGCAGAGCGAGCTCGCGAAGTGGAGGCCGGGCTCGGCCAGCTACCAGCGGATCAAGCAGCAGGTCCAGGAGCTCGAGTCCAAGATCGCCGCCCGGACCGGGACGCCCGACGGGACCGGGACACCGGAGACACGACGCACGGTCAAGAACCCCGAGCTGGCCGACAAGCAGGAGGAGCTCGCCGACATCGATCGGCGCATCGCACTCGAGGAGCGCCAGCTCGAACTCCTGCGCGAGAACTACTCGGCCGACCGTCGTGCCTACGTCGACCGCACGGCCGCGGCGCACGAGGTGCAGGAGCTCGAGAAGAAGATCTCGAACCTCGAGGCCGACCTGAAGGTCCACGCCGAGACGATCAGCCAGTTCGAGCGCGACCTCCAGTACCTCGCCTCGCAGGGCCCGAGCTACGAGGTCACCAAGGAGCCGCTCGCACCCGAGAAGCCGTCCGAGCCGAACGTCCCCCTCGTCATGGTCGGCTCGTTCCTGATCGGCGCCGTCCTCGGGACCGCGCTGCTGCTCGGGCGCGAGTACGTCGTCCCCGGCTTCCGGATCTCCGCGGACGCCGCGTCGAACCTCACGGTCCCGATCCTCGGGATCGTCTCGCGCGTGACGACGCGCCGCCAGCGCGCGTCGGAGCGCGTCCTCGCCACCGTGACCGCGGCGTCGACGCTCCTGTTCCTCGCGATGGTGGCCTGGTTCCTGTGGGCCTGGAACACGCGCCAGGAACTGCTCGGGACCGACCTCACGGAGTTCATCGAGGGCATCCAGTACTCGCTGCGCTGACGGCGCCGACCCGTCGCCGCACGCGACGGCGGCTCTCGGCACCGCGACGCGGGACCACGCGCCATGCGCGACCTGATCTTCACCTTCGCGCTGCTCTCGCTGCTGCCGGTGAGCTTTCTCCGCCCGTACATCGGGATGGTGGTCTTCTCGTGGCTCGCGTACATGCGCCCCCAGGACCTCACCTGGGGTTTCGCGAAGGGCGGCCGCTGGTCCTTCTACGTCGCGATCGTGATGTTCCTCGGCTACCTGGTGCAGAAGCGCCGGGGGCCGTTGTTCGTTTCCGACCCGCGCTGCTACGTCTTCGTCGCGCTGACGCTGCTCGTCGGAGCGGGCGTGCTGTTCAACCCGATCGAGAAGGCCGACGTCCAGATCGGTCGCTACGTCGAGTTCGTCAAGATCGTCGCGATCGGCCTCTTCACGACCGGCGTCGTCCGGAACCGCGAGCAATTGCGCCTGCTCGTCTGGGTGATCGCGCTCTCCTTCGGGTTCTACGGCGTCAAGAACGGCATCTGGGGCATCGCGACGCTCGCGCAGAAGCCGATCCTCCGCGGCCCCGGCGGACTGATGCTCGACAACAACGACTTCTCGTTGGCGTTGTCGATGGCGATCCCGATGCTGTGGTGCATCGGGACGGCCGAGAAGCGGCTCGTGCTGCGCCGCGCCTTCCTCGTGTGCGTGCCGCTCACGATGCTGACGGTGCTCATGACGCACTCACGGGGCGGTCTGCTCGCGATGTGCGCGGGGCTCGGCGTCCTCGTCTGGCGATCGCGGCACCGGATGACGGCGGTCGCGCTGACCCTGCTCGCGATCCCCGTCGCCGTCGTGCTCATGCCCGGCGACATGCGCGAGCGCTTCGCATCGATCGCCGACTACGAGAACGACGGGTCGGCGCACGCGCGCTTCCGGTCCTGGGGAGCGGCGATCCGGATGGCGGCCGACAACCCGTGGATCGGGGTCGGCATGTACGGCTTCCGGAGTCGCTACCTCGACTACCAGCCCGAACCGACACCCTCGGAGCTCGGCGGGAAGGACATCTTCGTCGCCCACAACTCGTACCTCCAGATCTGGGCGGAGTGCGGCACGCCGGCGTTGCTGCTGTACCTCTCGCTGATCGCAGCCTCGCTCGTCACGGTGTGGCGGGTGAGGAAGGAGGCTCGGCGGCACTTCCGTGCCAGCTGGATCATCGACTACGCGACGATGTTCGAGGCGTCGATCGCGGCGTTCATCATCGGCTCGGCGTTCCTCAACCGAGCCCACTTCGACCTCTTCTACCACTGGGTCGCGATCATCCTGATCTTCGGTCGGATGGCGCACTCGGACCTCGAGGACCCGATCCGTCACCCCTTGAAGCCCGGCCAGGAGGGACCCGTCGTCGAGGTCACGCCGCGGGCGATGGGGCGGGCCTCGTCGCTCGGCCGAAGACCCTCGTTCGCCCGAGGGAGTTGACGCATGTGCGGCTTCCTGGGAGTCGCCGTCCCGGTCGGAGCGAAGCTCCCCGAGGATACGGCCCTCGTCGCGGCGCGCGACACGCTCTTCCACCGCGGTCCGGACGACGGACGGATCGCGCGCGGGCGCGGTGGAGCCATCGCCTTCAGGCGACTCTCGATCGTCGACCTCGACGGCGGGGCGCAACCGTTCGTGCTGGAGGACGGCGCGCTCCTCTCGTGCACGAACGGCGAGATCTACAACCACACGAGCGTGCGCGCCGAGCTCGAGGCGCAGGGCGTCCGGTTCCGTTCGCACTCCGACTGCGAGGTCGTGCCGCACCTCGTCGCGCGCGGCGTGCGCGACTTCCCGACGCGACTCCTCGGCATGTTCGCGTCCTGCGCGATCGACGCGCGCAGCGGACGGACCCGCCTCCTGCTCGCCCGCGACCGGCTCGGCATCAAGCCGCTCCACTTCGCGCTGGAGGGCGGCGCGCTGTGGTTCGCGTCGGAGCCCAAGGCGTTGCTCGCGATGGGGGTGGGGCGGAGGCGCCTGCGCGGCGCGGCGCTCGTCGACTTCCTGGCGCACGGTTACGTCGGCGGTGACGACACGGCGTTCGAGGGCATCCGTCGACTTCCGCCGGGGACGCTGCTCGAGTGGGAGGAGGGCTGGAGCGAGCCGCGGCTCACACGCTACTGGCGTCCACCCGTCGCACCGCGCGAGGAGCACGTCCCGGGCGAACGCATCCTCGAGCTGCTCGACGACGCGGTCGGGATCCGGTTGATGGCGGACGTCCCGCTCGGCGCGTTCCTCTCCGGCGGCATCGACTCGACGGCGGTCGTCGACGCCATGACGCGACGCTCCAAGGACCCGATCGTCGCGTGCTCCGTCGGCTTCAGGGAGCGGAGCCACGACGAGCTCGACACGGCGCGCCGCACGGCGCAGCGCCTCGGGCTCGTGCACCACACGAGTGTGCTCGAAGCCGAACCGGCCGGGCGCCTCGACGAACTCGCCTGGTTCTTCGACGAGCCGCACGCCGACCCCTCGAACGTGCCGACGCTGCTCGTCTCGCGGGCCGCGCGCGAGCACGTCACGGTCGCGCTCTCCGGCGACGGCGGCGACGAGATCTTCGCGGGCTACCGACGCTACGTGCACGACGTGGCGGAGAACAGACTGCGCCGCGGCGTCGGAGCGCCGGGCCGCGCGCTCGCGCGCGCACTCGGCTCGATCTATCCGAAGCTCGACCGCGCGCCGCGCTTCCTGCGCGCGAAGACGTTCCTCACCAACCTCGGCGACGACCCGGCGCGCGCCTACCACCGCAGCGTGAGCCAGCTCACGCTCGACGAGGTGCGCGACGTCCTCGCGCCCGACGCGCGCGCCGCGCTCGCGCAGCACGACCCGTTCGACCGCTTCGCCCGCGCCTACGGCGAGCCCGAGACCGACGACGCGCTCTTCCGTGCGCAGTACGCGGACTTCGCGACGCAACTCCCCGAGCAGATCCTCACGAAGGTCGATCGGGCATCGATGGGGGTCGGGCTCGAGGTGCGCGTGCCGATCCTCGACCACCGCATGGTCGAGCTCGGGCTCGCGCTCCCCGCGGGCGACAAGGTGCGCGGCGGGCGCGGCAAGCACGCCTTCCGCGAGGCGCTGCGTCCGCGCGTGCCGTCCGACGTGCTCGACGGCAGGAAGCGCGGCTTCGACACGCCGCTGCGCGCGTGGCTGCGCGGTCCGTTGGCCGAGGTCGCGCGCGCCGCGGTGGAGGAGGTGCCCGCCGCCTGGTTCGACCGCGCGGCGCTGCGCGCCCGGCTCGCCGAGCACGCGAGCGGCGCGCGCGACCGCAGCCGACTCCTGTGGAGCGTGATCGTGCTCTCGCACTGGCGCCGGGTGCACCGCGTCGAGGAGGATGTCCTGCTCACGTGAAGATCTGCGTCCTCACCAGCCTGTTCCCGAGCCCGCCGCGTCCGCGCGAGGGCATCTTCGCGCAGGTCCGCTGGAGCGGCATGGCCGCGCGCGGACACCGCGTGCACGTGCTGCAACCGGTTCCGCACGCGCCGCGGCCCTTCGCCTCCGGGGAGCGCGCGGACTTCCGCGCCATGCCGACCTTCGAGGTGGTCGCCGGCCTCGAGGTCTACCGCCCGCGCTACGTGCACCTGCCGCGCTGGCCGCGCGGGAACGCCGAGCGCTTCGCGCGCACGGCGGTGCGCGGACTCAAGCACTTCGGCAGCGTCGACGTCGTCGTCATGGACTACGCCTGGCCGGCCGCCGTCGCGGCGAGCGGCGTGCGCGAACTCGGCGTCCCGTGCGTCGTCAACGGCCGCGGGAGCGACGTCCTCCAGGTGGCGGGCGAAGCAGGACTCGGCGACGAGCTCGCAGCCGCGCTGCGCGCCGCCGGCAACTGGACCGCGGTCTCGGCCGACCTCGTCGGTCGGATGGACGAACTCGCCGGCGAACCGGGCCGCGGCGTGCTGATCCCGAACGGCGTCGACGCGGAACGCTTCGCTCCCGGCGACCGGTCCGCCGCGCGCGCCCACCTCGGACTTCCGGCCGACGGCGAGCTCGTCCTCGCCGTCGGGCACCTGATCCCGCGCAAGGATCCGCTCCTCGCACTGCGCGCGTTCGCGCTCGGCGCACCGTCGACCGCGCGCTTCGTGCTGCTCGGGCGCGGTCCGCTCGCCGCGGAGGTGCTGGAGCTCGCCGCGACGCTCGGCGTCGCCGACCGTGTCGAGCTGCGCGGCGAGGTCGACCCCCTGGACCTCTCGGACTGGTACCGAGCCGCGGACGTCCTGCTCCTCACGAGCAACCGCGAGGGTCGGCCGAACGTCGTCCTCGAGGCGCTCGCGAGCGGACTGCCCGTGGTCGCGACGCGAGCCGGCGGCACCGCCGAGCTGCTGGCCGGTCTCCCGGAGTGCCTCGTCGACGAACGCGAGCCCGGCGCCGTCGCGGGCGCGCTGCGAGCCGTGCTCGAACACGCGCCGGACCGCGACCGACTCCGTTCCGCCGTGCACGACCTCACGTGGGACGCCTGCCTCGACCGACTGGAGAGGTACCTCGCGGACGTGATCGCCGCTCCGCGCCGGTAGGTCCCGTGATCCCGCGCATCCTCTACCACCACCGCACCGCGGCCGAGGACGGACAGGCCGTCCACATCCGCTCGATGCTGCGAGCCTTCGCCGCGGAGGGTGCCGAGGTCCAGGAGGTCGGACTCGTGAAGCGATCCGTCGACGCGCCGCCCCGCGCCTCGCAGGAGGAGGACGGGAAGGGCGGCTTCGGCCTGATGGAGCTGCTCCCGCGCTTCCTGCGCGAGACCGCGGAGTACGCCTACACGGGGCTCGCGCGCAGCCGCGTCCTCGCCGTCGGGCGGAGCTTCCGCCCGCACTTCGTCTACGAGCGCTACGCCTTCGGCAACGCGGGCGGTCTCGCCGCGGCGAAGCGTCTGCGCGTTCCGTTCTTCCTCGAGGTGAACTCGCCGCTCGTGGACGAGCTCGCGCGCACGCGCGGTTTGTCGTTCCCGAGGCTCGCGCGCCGCGTCGAGCGACACGTCCTCGCCGGCTCGGACCGCGTGTGCGCCGTCACCGGCGTCCTGCGCGACCTCCTCGTCGAGCTCGGCGCGGTGCGCGAGCGCATCTTCGTGACGCCGAACGGTGTCGACGTCGAGCTCTACGCCGACCCTACCGACGCGGAGGCGAGAGGCGCCGCACGACGCGACCTCGGGATCGCGGAGCTCGACGACGGTGCCGTCGTGCTGGGTTTCGTCGGCTACTACCGCAGCTGGCACCGCCTCGAACTCGTGCTGCGGGCGATGGCCGAGCCGGAGCTCTCTCGCGCACACCTCGTCCTCGTCGGCGAGGGTCCGGCGCGCGCCGAGCTCGAGGCCGAGTCGGAGCGGCTGCAGCTCGACGCGCGCGTGCACTTCGTCGGCCCCCGTCGCCACGACGAGGTCCCGCGCCTGCTCGCCGCGTTCGACGTCGGGCTCGTGCCCGCCATCAACGCCTACGCCTCGCCGCTCAAGCTGCACGAGTACATGGCGGCCGGGCTGCCGACGGTCGCACCGGACCAACCCAACCTGCGCGAGGTGCTCGTGCACGAGCGCGAGTCGCTGCTCTTCCCACCGGGCGACGAACGCGCGCTGTCGGAGTCGCTCCGCCGCCTCGTCCGGGACGGAGAATTGCGCACGCGACTCGGCACGGAGGCGCGGCGCCGGATCGACGCACAGGGACTGACGTGGCGCGCGAACGCGCGGCGCGTCCTCGAGGAGGCCGCCTCGGCGGGAGCCTTCGCATGAGCGAGCGACTGCACGCGCTCTCCTTCGACGTGGAGGAGTTCTTCCAGGTCGCGAACCTGCGCGGTCACTACTCGCGCGAGGACTGGGAGCGCACGGGTTCGCGCATCGACGTCGGCATGGACGCGATCCTCGCGCTCCTCGCACGGCGCGGCGCCTCGGCGACGTTCTTCTTCCTGGGCTGGGTCGCCGAGCGCCGGCCCGACCTCGTCGCGCGCTGCATCGAGGCGGGGCACGAGGTGCAGAGCCACGGCTACGAACACACCTTCCTCGGCGACCTCGGTCCGGAGGGACTCGAGCGCGACCTCGCGCGCACGGAGGAGGCGCTCGTCGCCGCCGGTGCGCCGCGACCCACCGGCTTCCGCGCCTCGACGTTCACGTTGACGCGCGAGACGTTCTGGGCGACCGAGATCCTCGCCGAGCGCGGCTACGTCTACGACTCGAGCATCCATCCGATCACGCACCCCACCTACGGCATCGCGGACTTCGAGCCCTACGTGTCGCGCATCGAGACGCGCGCGGGTTCGTTGGTCGAGTTCCCGGTGTCGACGGTGCGCGCGCTCGGCCGCAACCTGCCGATGGGGGGCGGCGGCTACTTCCGGCTCCTGCCCGGAGCGGTGACGCGCGCCGCCGTTCGTCACCTCGAGAGGAAGGGGCGTTCCGCCAACCTCTACCTGCACCCCTGGGAGTTCGATCCCGGGCAGCCGCGCGTCGACGCGTCCTTCACGAAGCGCTTCCGGCACTACCTCGCGCTCGACCGCACCCTCGCGCGCCTCGAGGCGCTCCTCGCGCGGCACCGCTTCGGTGGGCTGCGGGCGGTGCTCGAGGCGGAGGGCTGGCTCTGAGGGCGAGCCGTTCCGCGCGCCGCGCGGGGGAGCACAGCGCGCCGCTTCGCGCCGCGCGGGGGGAACGCGCACGCGACTTTCGGTCGCGTGGGGAGAACACAGCGTGGCCCTTCGGGCCACGCGACTCGAAACACGAAGAACGCGAAGAACCGGAGCCGCCTTCGGCGGCGGACCACACGGAAGGGACGCAGGGACCGCGGGGCGCGACGCGCCTGCGGTCCCTGCGTTCCACCCGCGGAGCGGCGCCTTCGTGCTCTTCGTGGTCCTTCTGCCGGTTCCCTCGTGTTTCCTGCGTGGATCGGCGCCGAAGGCGCCGAGCGCAGCACCTCGATCCTTGGGCCGCGTCGGAAGGCGCTCGGTCGAACGGCGCGCGGACTCAGAGCCGCTGACAGATCGACAGCAGCGTCCCCAGCACCGCTCGCGACGTCGGGTCGGTGTCGCGCGCGAGCGCGGCACCGAGGACGGCCTGCGCGTCGCGCAGCGCGTCGGTGCTGCGGCGCACGAGCTGGACCCGTGCGTACACGCTCGCGGCGTCGCTCGCCTCGGGCGTGTTCGCGACGGCGCTCCACAGCGCGCGCGCCGCGTCGTCCGCGCGATCGAGTTCACCGGCGTCGAGCGCGAGCCGGAGCTCCGCCTCGAGGGCCGTCGCACCGTGCTCGCCGACGCGCTCGAGCAGTCGCAGCGCCTCGGACTTCCCGGCGTCGAAGGACCGCGCGAGGAGTCGCGCGCGCCACGCCGCGATCTCGTCCGACGAGACGGCGGCGACGAGCTTCGCACTGACGCTCTCCGCCGCGTCGAGGCGCCCGGACTCCTCGAGCAACTCGAGTCGCGCGAGCCACAGGTCGAGCCGCGTGGGCTCGGAGCGCAGCTCGCCCGCGAGCAACTCCGCGCCGAGTCGCGGGTCGAGCAGGCCCAACGCCTCGGCCCACACACGCGCGGCGTCGCGACCGACGGCACCGTCGCGTTCACGGCGTCGCCCGTTCCACTCCGCGACCAGCGACGAGCGGATCGACGCGAAGCCGTCGCGACGCGCAGCGAGGTCGGAGCCGGTCGAGCTCGTCCGCCACTTGACGACGGTCCCGAGCGCACGGTGCGCGACGACCGACTCGTCGTCGGGGAAGCGCTCGCCGAGTGTCGTCACGATCGCCGCGTTCTGCGCCGCCGTCAGCCCGCCGTCGCGCGTCTGTTCGTCGACCCAGCCCAGGTACTCACCGAGTACCTCGGACGGGTCCTCGAGCGAGGGCGACGTGAGCGTCGCCACGTAGCGACCCTGCGCTCCCGCGACGTCGCCGCAGCGACGCGCCGTGCGCGCGGCGGTGAGTTGCACGAGCGGGTGCGGTTCTGTCGCGGGGATCTCGGCGAGATCGGCGAGCGCGAACTCCTCGCGGCCGTTCTCCGCCTTCGACGCCGCGATCGCCGCGCGCAGGATCGGCGGGGGAGACGACGGATCGGGCAGCGCCGCGACGGGACGATCGAGCCAGGCCGACAGGTAGCTCGACGCGCGCGGCGAGGCCGGGTCGCGTCGGAACGCCGCGTCCACCTCGGTCCACACGGGATCGAAGGTCGGGAACGCGCGCGCCAGCTCGAGTGCGAGTTCGAGCGTCCGGTCCTCGTCACCGTCGCGCGCCGCGATGCGCCAACCGAACAGTCCGTTCCACAGGCCGCGCCGCGCCTCGAGACGACCGATCGCCACGTCGATCCACTGCCTCCAGACGCCGTTCGCCTCGGCCACGACGCAGGCGGCGAGGAGAGCGGCCGCGCGCGCGTCCTTCGGCGCGCCGCCGAACGAGCGTTCGAACTCCGAGCGCTCGACCTCGTCGAGTCGCAGCCAGTCCGGCAGGTCGGAGGTCGGCGCGACGACCGCGGCGAAGGCCGCCCACAGCGCGACGTCGCGCGGCGCGGGGCGCGTCCTCGGCAGGAGCGCCGCGGCCTCCGTCGTCTGTCCGCGCAACACGTGGAGCGCGCACCTCGCGAGCGTCGACCACGCTCGTCCGTCGATCGCCAGGAGCGCCGTCTCGATGCGCCCGGGGTCGCCGCTCAGGACGGCGAAGAGGAGCGTGGCGACGTCGGCGTCCGCGTCGTACGAGAAGGCGCGGCCGCGTTCGAGCGCCTCCTCCGCCGCCGTGGGTCGACCCGCGGAGAGCGACGCGAGCGCGCGCAGTCGGAAGGCGAGCGCGCTCTGCGCGTTCTTCGCGGGACGCAGGCCGTCGAGCACCTCGAGCGCCCACTCCGGTCGATCGCCGCGCAGGAGGATCTCCGCCGCGCGGAGCGGTCTCGTCGACCGCCCCCTCCCGCGGCGGCGATGCGCTCCTCGAGGACGTCGAAGTGGGCGGGCTCAGGGTCGTCGGCGACCGCGCGCGCGAAGAGCTCGATCACGCCGGCCGCACCGGCCTCGCCGAGCGGCAGCGTCACGAGCTCGTCCCAGGCGGACCTCGCGTCGCCGAGTTCGAGGTGGACGAGCGCCGCGATCTCGGCGAGCGGGCGCTCGTCGGCCGCGGCGTTCTCCGCGCGCCACAGCTCGAGCTCGGCGAGCGCGCGTTCGGGCTCGCCGCGTTCGAGGTGGCCCGAGAGGAACGACAGCGTCGCCATCTCCGCGCTCGCACCGCCGACGATGCGGTAGACCTCGGCCGGCGTCGTCGCGCCGCGCTCCCACTCCTCCTGGAGGAACGACTCGACGTCGGGAGCGATCGACCCGAGCTCCACGAGGTCGATCGCGAACCCGCGCGCCTCGTCGCGGAGCTTCATGGCCCTCGCGGCGCGGAAGCGCAGACGCACGAGCGGCACGAAGTCGGGGAGCACCTCCGCGCACAGGAGCGCGACGTAGCGCGCGGTGGAGAGCTCGCCCTGTTCGAGGAGGTACTCGACGAGCAGAACCTGGTCCTCGGGCGAGTACCCGAGTTCGCTCGGCGGCTTGCTCGCGACGGCCTGACGGGCAGCTTCGGCCAGGAGCTGGCCGCGCCGTTCGAGACCGTCGCGGGCGAACTCGCGCCACCTCGGCTCGAACACGTCCGTGAGTCCGGGGAGCGCGGTGATCGCCTTCGTCAGCGAGTCGAGCGCGATCGTCGGGTCCGCGCCCGTCAGGTCCTGCAGCTCGGCGAGCCGCAGCCAGTTCTCGCCGGCCTCGACCGGGTAGCGGCCGCACAGTCGCGAGAGGTACTGGAGTTCCGCGGCCGGCGAGCCCGACCGTCGCGCGTCGCCCGCGAGCCACTCGAGCGCGACCCGCGTCGCTCCCTCGATCTGCACCTCGGCCTCCGGTCCCAGGATCGCCGAGTAGGCCTCGCGCGCTCGCAGGTCGTCGCCGGTCGCAGCGCACGCCGCACCGAGCAGGAAGTTCGCGGTGTCGCGGTGGGTCCGGAAGATCGCGCTCTTCGGCGCGGCCTCGAGGAAACGCTCCGCGAGGGGCAGCAACGTGTCCCACTCGCCCGCGAAGTAGAGCGCCTCGCCGAGCGACTTCAGCGTGAAGAGGTCGATGAACTGCTCGCCGCGCGCGATCGTCCAGTCGCGTGCGACCTCGCCCGCGCGGTCGTTCGCACCGATCTCGTGGAGCACGGCGAGTGCGGCGCGCAG
This sequence comes from Planctomycetota bacterium, assembly GCA_041398665.1. GTDB lineage: Bacteria > Planctomycetota > UBA1135 > UBA1135 > Rohdeia. The sequence continues at coordinate 193,638 of JAWKUH010000005.1, forward strand.
GAACTCGAGGTGCTGGAGCAACCACTCCTGACGCGCCGCGACGTCGGCGATCGTCGCGGCGTCGTCGACGAGTCCGGCACGCACCCAGTTCTCGACGAGCGCGGCCGCCGGGACCTGTCGGAGCCCGGTCTCGGCACTCTCGGCGTAGGCGCGCCTCGCGCGCTCGCGGAGCGCAGCGATCTCGTCGAGACGCATCGCGACGTCGCCGGGTACGAGCACGCCGTCCTCCGAGAAGACGGCGAGGAGGTCGTCGTAGGCCCGCACGGCCTCGGCCGAACCGAGCGGCAGGCACGTGATGCGGACGACGAGTTCGTCGGCGACCTCGAACGCGGACGACGTGAAGGCCGCGGCGAGCCTCGTCTCGAGGCGTTCGAGTTCGGCGTCGGCTCCCTGCGTGCACGCCGTGCCGAGCACGACCAGGGCGTCGCCGCGCTTCGGCGAACCGGGGTCGGTCAGTTCCTCGAGCAGCGCCTCGCAGCCCTCGACCGCGCTCCTCCAGCGCTTGGAGTCCGCGTCGATCCGACACAGCCGCAGGCGCACGTCGACGGGGTCCGCGGGGCCGAGCGCGAGCAGCTCCTCGAAGTCGCGACGGGCGGCGGCCCAGGCGCGTCGGTTGTGGAACAGCGCGCCGCGCTCCGCGAGGATCGCCTTGACGAGCTCCGGTCGGTCCTCGTCCCGAGCGAGGGCGAGGGCGGTGTCGAGCTCGCGCAGCACGAGCGACGCCGGCGCCGCCGAGCCCGGTTCGAGCTTCGAGCGGGCCGAGACGAGCAGCTCGTCCGGGCCGCGTCCGATGTTGCCCCTCACGTGGTCGAAGAGCAGGACGCCGAGCGCCGCGACGAGGAGCAGGAGCAACCAGGGCAGGCGGTTCATCGCGTTCCGTCGCCGGGCCGGGCCGGGGTCGACGGGTACGACATGAGACCGTAGCGCCGCATCTTGTTGAACAGGGTTCCTCGGTTGACGTCGAGCAGTTCCGCCGTTCGCGAACGCGATCCGCCGCACGCGGCGAGCGCGCGCAGGAGGAAGGCGCGCTCGGGGACCTCGAGCATCGCGCGCAACGGGCCGAGCGGGACGCTCCCGAACCCGTCGTCGGAGGCGTCCGAGCGGTCGTCGCCGCGCACGTCCGGCGGGAGGTGCTCCACCTCGACGACGCTCGAGCCGCAGACGAGGGCGGCACGCTCCATGGCGTGCCTGAGCTCGCGCACGTTCCCGGGCCAGGAATGGCGGAGGAGCACCTCGATGGCCGCGGTCGAGAGCTCGCGCGCCGGCCGTCCGTGCTCCTCGGCGGCGCGCAGCAGGGCGTCGGCGGCCAGCAGGGGGACGTCGCCGGGTCGCTCCCGCAGGGGCGGGAGCACGACCGAGACGACCTTGAGGCGCCAGTAGAGGTCGTCGCGGAAGCGCCCCTCGGCGACCTCCTCGCGCAGGTCGGAGTTGGAGGCGGCGACGACGCGCACGTCGGCCCGGCGCGTCGTCCGGCTGCCCAACGGTTCGAACTCCCCGGTCTCGAGGACGCGCAGGAGCTTCACCTGCAGGTCGAGCGAGGCGGAGTTGACCTCGTCGAGGAAGAGCGTGCCGCCGTCGGCGGTCTCGAACAGTCCCGAGCGGTCGGAGGTCGCGCCCGTGAACGCTCCCTTGACGTGACCGAAGAGCTCGCTCTCGAGCAGGGCGTCGGGGAGCGCGCCGCAGTTGACCACGACGAACGGCTCGTCGCGGCGCGGCGACGCGTCGTGCAGCGCGCGGGCCACGAGCGTCTTGCCCGAGCCGCTCTCGCCCTCGAGCAGGAGCGTGACCTTGGTGTCCGCGACCGAACGGACGAGCTCGAGCGCACGCTCCATCGACTCGTCCCGCGTGAGCACGCCGCCGAAGGGCGACGAGGACGCGCGGCGCAGGCGCACGATCTCCTCCGAGGTGCGGCGCCGCTCGAGCGCCCGCTGGACGCCGAGCAGGCTCTTCTCGACGGACGCGGGACGCGCGAGGACGTCGAACGCTCCCGCGCGCATCGCCTGGGCCGCCTCGCCGTCCGACCCGAAGGTGTCGAACAGAAGGACCTCGGGGCGTCCCGGCGAGGTGCCCGCGAGTTCGAGGACGCGCCGACCGAGCAGGTCGATCTCCGCGCACAGGACGTCCCAGTCGGCCTCGAGGATGCGCGACGCCGCGGCCTCCGCGGAGGTCTCGAGGGCGACCTCGGCCCCGAGTTCGAGCAGGCGCTCGGGGAGGTCGCCCCAGGCGCGCGGGTCGGCATCGATGAGGAGGACGCGTTCGTTCGACATGGCGGGGCCCCGTGTCGCATTCCTTCGACACCGCGGGCGTCCCGACTCGAGGAGAAGGGCCCGGCCTACCGATGGGCTACCCTGTTCGTCCCGAAAGGAGCGACAGGGCGTCGTGTCACCCCACTCCAGACCGTTCAAGCCGCCGGTGCGCATCAGCGCCGTCGTGCCGATCTACAACGAGGCGGAGAGCCTGAGGCCGCTCACCGCCGAGCTGACCCAGGCGCTCGAGTCGATGGGGGTCCCGTACGAGATCCTGTTCGTCGACGACTGCTCCACCGACGGCTCGCTGCGCATCATGCTCGAGCTGCGCAAGCAGAACCCGCACGTCCGTATCGTGCGGTTCCGGCGCAATTTCGGGCAGACGGCGGCCCTCGCCGCGGGCTTCGACCACGCGCGCGGCGAGATCGTCGCGACGCTCGACGGCGACCTCCAGAACGACCCCGCCGACATCCCGGCACTCGTCGCCGAACTGGAGAAGGGCTTCGACATCGTCGCGGGCTGGCGCAAGGTGCGCGAGGACGCCTTCCTGCTGCGGCGCCTGCCGTCGATCGTCGCGAACAAGCTCATCGCGCTCTACACCGGCGTGCCGATCCACGACACGGGCTGCACGCTCAAGGTGTTCCGGGCCAAGGTCGTGCGCAGCATGGCCCTCTACTCGGACCAGCACCGATTCCTCCCGGTCATGTACGCGAGCACGGGTGCGCGCGTCACCGAGAAGGTCGTCAACCACCGCGCGCGCCGCTTCGGTCACAGCAAGTACGGACTGTCGCGCGCGACCCGCGTCCTCCTCGACCTGCTGACGATCAAGCTGATCGCGCAGTTCTCGCAGCGTCCGCTGCACTACTTCGGACTGCTGGCGCTGACGTTCTTCGTCTTCGCCGCCTTCTTCGGGTTCGTCGGACTCATCGGCGTGGAGGGCGCGGCGAAGGGCGACCTCAGTCCGCTCGTGAGCATCAACGAGTGGGAATTGCCCACCGTCTCGATCGTGATCGTCCTCATCACCCTCGTCGTCTTCTTCGTGCTCCTCGGCCTGCTCGGCGAACTCGCCGTCAAGGCGAGCGGGATGCACCGACGCGGTACGCTCGACCGCATCCTCAACGAGCTCCACGCATGACGACCACGGAGCACACGACGCAGGGCCTGACGGAATCGGGCGGCGACGCGTCGCACGATCTCGTCCCCGAGGAACTCGGCCTCGCCGAACGCGCGGCGGGCGAGTGGCTCGACGTCACGATCATCGTTCCGGTCCAGAGCCCCGAGGCCGAGGTGCGCGAGGTGGCTCGCGCCATCGGCGGCGAGCTCGACCGCGAAGGCCGCTCGTGGGAGATCATCTTCGTCTTCGACGGCGTCGAGGGGCGGGCGCTCGAGGAGGTGCAGCTCCTGCGCGCCGAACGCGGCTCGCAGGTGAAGTCGATCGTCTTCAAGAGCCCCTTCGGCGAGTCGGTGTGCCTCACCGCCGCGTTCGAGCGGGCGAGCGGGCGCTACGTCCTCACGTCGCCGCAGTACGTGCAGATCGACCCGCTCGAGGTCGGACCGATGCTCGCGGCGCTCGACGGCGGGAACGGCAGGCCCGGCGCCGACTTCGTCATCCCCTGGCGCAGCCCGCGCGTCGACCCCGTCCTCAACCGAGCCCAGTCGGTGTTCTTCAACTGGGTGATCCGCCAGATCATCCGCGGGCAGTTCCACGACCTCAACTGCTACTTCCGCGCGATGAAGCGCGAGGTGCTCGAGGACATCTCGATCTACGGCGACATGTACCGGTTCCTGCCGGTCATGGCGTTCCGCCAGGGCTTCACCGTGGTCGAGGTGAAGGTGCGCCACCTCAAGGAGTGGGGCAAGGCCGGCTTCTTCGGCCTCGGCGTCTACCTGCGCCGCTTCCTCGACATCATGGGCGTGATGTTCCTCACGAAGTTCACGTTGAAGCCGCTGCGCTTCTTCGGGACGCTCGGTGGCATCTTCGCCGCGGTCGGGAGCCTGATCTGCATGCACATGGCCGTGCAGAAGTACTTCTACGACGGTCAGATCGCCGGCCGCCCGATGCTCCTGCTCGGCGTGCTCCTGATCGTGCTCGGCGTGCAGGTCATCGGCTTCGGCCTGGTGGGGGAGATCATCATCTTCAGCCAGGCGAAGAACCTGAAGGAATACAGGATCGAGCGCATCTACGAATGAGCGGTGACTTCGAGATCCGCTCGCTCACGGGCGCTCACGACGAGGCTCGCGACGCCTACGTCGCCGAGCACGAGGACGGCACGCTCTTCCACGAGTCCGTCTGGCGACGCGTCGTGCACGAGGTGCTCGACGCGAGGTCGCGCGAACTCGCCGCGTTCCGGGGCGACGAACTCGTCGGCGTGCTCCCGATCATGAAGGTGCGCCGACTGCCGTTCGGCTGCAACTGGGTGTCGATGCCGTACGGCGTGTACGGCGGACCACTGGCGGACTCGCCGGAGGTCAGCCGCGCGCTTCTCGAGGAGGCGGGGCGAGCCGCGCGTGCGGACGGGGTGAAGCGCGTCGAGCTGCGGACCGTCGAGGTCGCGCCCGGTGCCGAGGACTGGGCGCTGTCGGAGCTCTACTCCACCTTCGTGAAGGACCTGCCGGACACGCCGGAGGGCGTGCTCGCGGGCATGCCGAAGAAGGCGCGAGCCGAGGCGCGCAAGGCGCGCGACAAGCACGGCCTCGCGCTCGCCGAGGGCAACTGGTACGTCGAGGACCTCTACCGACTGTTCGTCGAGAACAAGCGCGCGCTGGGGTCGCCGGCGCTGCCCGCGCAGCTGTTCCGACGCCTGCTCGACCGACTCGGCGACCGCTGCTTCGTGCACCTCGTCCACCGCGCGCGCACGCCGATCTCCGCAGTCATGTCCTTCGCGCACGGCGACACCCTGATCGCGTACTACTCGGGCACGGCGCCGGGCGCGGACCGGGAGCTCTCGGCCAGCAACTTCATGTACATGGCGCTGCAGGAGTGGGCGGTCGAGCGCGGATTCCGGCGCTTCGACTTCTGCCGCAGCCGCGGTGACTCCGGTGCCTACCGCTTCAAGGTGCACCAGGGTTTCACCCCGACGCAGCTCCACTACTCCTACCTGCTCGTCGGCACGGACAAGCTCCCGCAGTTCACGCCCTCGAACCCGCGCACGCGCGTCCTGCGCGACGCGTGGTCGAAGCTGCCGAGGCCGCTCGTGGAGAAGATGAGTCCGTTCCTGTCGCGGTATCTCGCGTAGGCGAGGTGCAGCCCGGCCGGCGCCTGCGGCGCCGGGGACACAGGATCACAGGGAGCCGGGGAGGACGGGGAGGTGGAACGGTTCCGGTGATCGATGAGTCGTTGCGGCGCGCGTCGACGACGGGCCGTCGGAGTCGTCGAGTTGCGGAACGACTCGCAGGTGCCCTCCCCGTCCTCCCCGGCTCCCTGTGAACCTGCGTTCCCGCGCGGCCGGCAGGCTGCGCCGCCCTCGAGAACAGCACCAAGCGCTGCGCTCGGCGCCTGCGGCGCCGGGACACAGGATCACAGGGAGCCGGGGAGGACGGGAGGTGGAACGGTTCCGGTGATCGATGAGTCATTGCGGTGCGCGGCAACATCGGGTCGTCGGAGTCGCCGAGTTGCGGAACGACTCGCCGGTGTCCCTCCCCGTCCTCCCCGGCTCCCTGTGAAACGGTGTGGTCTTGCGCGGCACGATGTGCCGCGCGCACGCACCGCGGCCTCAGTCGGGCAGGAGCACGGCGATCGCGGACGCGAGGTCCCAGGCCGTCCTCGGTTCACGACCGAGGCGCTCGCGCGACTTCTCCCGCTCGGCGCGGCCCTTGCCCGTGAGCACGAGGATCGAGGGCACGCGGGCTCGGTCACCGGCTCGCAGGTCGCGGTCGCTGTCGCCGATCGTCACGGCGTCGCTCGGCTCGACACCGAAGTGGCGGAGCGCTTCCTCGAGCATGCCCGGTCCGGGCTTGCGGCGGTGCAACTCGCGTTCGTCGGGCGGAGAGTGGTCGGGGTGATGGGCGGCGTGCAACCACAGGTCGACGCGCGCTCCCTCCTCGGCGAGCAACGCGTCGATGCGCGCGTGGATGCGCGCGAGTCCTTCCTCGTCGAGCATCCCGCGTGCGATCGCACTCTGGTTCGTGACGACGGCGACGGGGATCCCCGCGCGGTTCGCACGAGCGATCGCCGCGGCCGCGCCCGGGAGCAACCGGACGCGCGCGGGGTCGACGAGATAGCCCGTCTCGTCGAGGATCGTCCCGTCGCGGTCGAGCAGCAGGAGGCGCGGTCGCTCGGGCAGCGGCAGCTCGTCGCTCAACGCAGGTCGCCGCTACGGACCGCGACGGACACGCGGAGGCTCGGCCCTTCCGTCCCCGCTCGCCTCAACGCGTCACCCGTCGCAGGTAGAAGTGCACACGCTTCGGCTCGAGTCGCGACTCGTAGCTGAGCGGGATCACCGCCTCCGGCCACGGGAGGAACAACGGGAACCAGTAGGCGTGGTCGAAGGTGCGACCGAGTCGCCAGTCGACGAAGTGCCAACGCCCGCCGGGCGAGAGCACCCGCCACTGCGTCCCGTAGCCCGGCTTCTCGACGCGGACCTGGTGCCACTCGTCGAGCGAGATCCCGAGGTAGGCCGGGGTCACCTGACCCGAGAACGAGCCGTCGACGAACACCATCGCACCGGCGGGCTCCGACGAGATGCGGACACCCGGTTGGTGCGTGGGGAAACGGCAGGAGGTCGCCGCGACCAGGAGGAGCGGAGCGGCCAGGCGCACGGACGCGCGGAACATGGGCGCCATTGTGTGGCGCGGACCGCGGCTCCGGGCATCCGACCCGCCGCGGCGTCCCGGATCGGTCACCCCGCGGTCCTTCGGCGTCCCGGCTCCACGCTGCGGCCGGGCGCCGCTCTCCCGCACGAGGCACTCCAGGCGTTCGTGAGTCTCGAGATGGTCCGCGCGCGCGCCGCGCGCCGATAGACCGTGCGCGGCGCCCGCGCGCACCGGAACATGGTGCTCGGCCGGGCCGAGGGTCGGATCTCCCCGAGCGGGGCCCTCGCGCGTCGCGCCGACCGTCTCCGATGCACGACCGCACCACGCAAGAGGGTCCCGCCGCCCCCGCGCTCGACGACGGGCGTCCTGCGCGCGACCGCGTCGCGACGTGGCTCCTGGCGCTCGCGTGCGCCGTCGGGCTGCTGCGTCTCGTGCGGCTCGGCGAGTGGGGCCTCTGGATCGACGAGGTCTTCACGTACGCCGACGCGGTGAACCGCGGGAGCGACGTGAACCCGTTCGGCTACGCGCTCTGGCGCGCGTGGCTCGGCCTCGTCGGACCGCTGCCCGACGAGTTCGACCTGCGGCTGCCCGCCGCCGTGCTCGGACTGCTGTGCGTCCCGCTGACGGCGTTCGCCGCGCGCCCGCTCGTCGGCGCGCGTCCCGCAGCCGCGGCGGCACTCCTCCTCGCCGCGTCGTCGTGGCACCTCTACTGGTCGCAGAACGCGCGCTTCTACACGCTGGCGATGGCGTTGTCGTTGTTCGGAGCGGGACTCGCGCTGCGCGGTGCGCGTGCGAACCGCCTCCCGACGCTGCTCGTCGGCTGGGCGGTCGCGGCGACCGCCTGTCTCGTCCACCCGAGCTCCGCGCTCGCACTCCCGGGCCTCGTCGCCGGTCCGCTGTTCGTGCGCCGCTCGCCGCTGCGACTGCACGGCCGCACGCGAAGGGTCGCGCTCGCGGTGCTCGTCGTCGCCGCCGTCGTCGGGAGCCTGTGGGCCTACGACGTGCTCTGGCTGTGGGACCGGAAGAAGGGCGTCGGCAACCCCGCGCACCTCGTCCTCACGACGGGGTTCTTCGTCACGCCGGTCGCCGCCGCAGCGGCGCTGTTCGGAGCGATCGACGTCGCGCGTCGGCGGCCCCATCCCGCGACGATCGCGCTGTGGGTCGCGTTCGCCGGCCTCGGCGGGGCCGCCGCGGCGTCGCTCTTCGTCCGGACGAGCGCGCAGTACGTCTTCGTGCTGCTGCCCTGGGTCCTCGTGCTCGCCGTCGCGCCGCTCGCCCGGGCGCACGCGAACCGATCGGACGAACGAGGGTCCGACGCGCCGGCCCTCCACGGTTTCGCGGCGATCGCCTGGGTCGGTGTGCTCGCCGCGACCGCGCTCACGAATTCGCTGCTCCAGCTCACCGTGCGCCACGGCGAGCGCCCGATGTGGCGCGAGGCGTGGTCGGTCGTCGCGGAGCAGCGCCGCGACGGCGACCTCGTGCTCGGGATGGCTGCGCCGGTGGGGCAGTACTACCTGGAACCGGGGTGTACGAACCCGCGCGACCTGACCGCGCTCTCCTACCTCAACCCCTACGCCTACGACGCGCCGATGCGCGCGGCCGCGCTGGGGCGACGCACGTGGTTCGTCGTGAACCAGGAGCGCTTCGCGGAGTGGCCGGTCGAGCTCCGCGACGAGCTGCGACGCCTGCTTCGCGAGGACTGCCGCCTCGTCGCCGACTTCCCGCTGCAGATCGAGTCGCGCGACCTCGGGGTGCAGGTGTTCCTGCGGGAGCCCCGACCGTAGGCGTCGAAGCGCGACCCGATCGGCGCCTGCGGCGCCGAAGGCCACGCAGTTTCGACACGAAGGGAACGACAGGAAAGGACACGAAGAACAGACGGCGCCGCTGCGGTGCGCGGCAACAACAGCGAGGGAACCCGCAGGGCGCCCGCGCCCGGCGGGTACCCGGCGTCTCCGCAGGGTCTGGAACGCCGCCGAAGGCGGCGGCCTTCCCGTTCTTCGCGTTCTTCGTGTTTCGATCCGCGTGGGTCGCGCGGCCGCAGGCCGCCCGCGCCTCGCGCACGGAATCAGTCGTTCACACGACTCAGGAAGTCACCGAGTCCGTGCTGACCTTGATCTTGTCCCCGACCTTGATGTGGAACGGGACCTTCACCTCGAGACCGGTCTCCACCTTCGCACCCTTCTTCACGTTCGTCGCCGTGTTGCCCTTCACCGCCTCCTCGGCCTCGATCACCTCGAGGACGACGGCGGCGGGGAGCTCGATGCCGAGCGGCGTCTCGCCGTGGAACGTCACCTCGACGGTGGTGTTCTCCTTGACGTACCCCATCTTGTCGCCGATCAGGTCCTCCGGCAGGTGGAACTGCTCGTAGGTCTCGGCGTCCATGAAGACGTAGTCACCGTTGCCCTCGCGGTAGAGGTACTCCGCCTTCTTGCGATCGAGGTAGGCGACCTCGAGCGTGTCGCTCGAACCGAGACGCATCTGACCGGTCTGACCCGTCATGATGTTGCGCGTCTTGATGTTGATGATCGCGCGGAGGTTGCCCGGCGTCTTGTGCTCGTAGTCGGTGATGAGGTGGAGCTGGCCGTCGATCTGGACGACGTAGCCCTTGCGGAGTTCGGTGGCGCGTGCCATGGCTCTCGGGACGGTTCGGGGCCTTCGGGGCGGAGTTGCGGGCGAAGATCCTACTCGGCGGGAGGTCGCGGGCGCACCTCCCGGCCGACGCCGCGGACCCGGGATCAGAATTGCTTCCGCTGACCGGAGGGGGGGATCTGGAGCGCCTTGCGGTACTTCGTGACGGTCCGCCGCGCGATCTTGACGCCGTGGCGCTCGAGCAGGAGGGCGGCGAGCTGGTCGTCCGAGAGCGGCTCCGAGGCGTCCTCGCCGTCCACGAGTTCCTTGAGTCGCTGCTGGATGCTGACCTGGCTCGTGGCGCGCCCCGTGGTGTCCGTCGTGCCCGAGTTGAAGAAGAATTTGAGCGGGAAGATCCCCCGCGGCGTCTCGGCGTACTTGCCCGAGACCGCCCGGCTCACGGTCGAGATGTGGACCGAGGTCGCATCGGCGACGTCCTGCATGCGCAGCGGCGCGAGCGCCTTCACGCCGCGCTCGAGGAAGGCGCTCTGCCGCTCGAAGATGGCCTTGGCGACGGAAAGGAGCGTGGACTGGCGCTGGGCGACCGCGTCGACGAACCAGCGCGCGGACTCCAGCCGCTTGCGCAGCCAGTCCTTCGCCTCGGTCGTCTCGTTCGAGCCGGCGACGGCCTCCTTGATGATCGCGCGGTGGTCGGGAACGAGCCGGAGCGTCGGCATGCCCTGGCGCGAGAGTCGCACCTCGTACTCGCCGTCGCGCTCGGTCACGACGACGTCGGGGAGGATCGCCTCGGCCTGTTCCTCGCCGTAGTCCGCCGTGGGGTGCGGGTCGAGGCCGCGCAGGACGCCGAGCGCGTCCTTGATCTCGTCGAGCGTCGCACCCGTCTCCTTCGCGATGTGCGGGAGGCGGTTCTTCTCGAGGTCGTCGAGGTGGTTCTCGACCAGTTCGTAGACGAGGTCGTCCGTGACGCCGCGCGCCTCGAGCTGCAGGCGCAGCGACTCGCCGAGGTCGTGCGCGCCGAGAGCCGGGTGGATCGCGCGCCGCATGCGTCCGAGCACGGTGCGAAGGTCGTGGAGCGCGGTCGCCGGGTCGACGCTCGACCCGTTGCTCGAACGATCGCCGGCCCAGCGCACGGCGAGGTCCTCGAGCGTGTCCTCGAGATAGCCGTGCGGGTCGAGGCTGTAGATCAGGAACTCCGCCGCTTCGCGCTCCGGACCCTCGAGGTCGAGCATCGGCAGCTGGTCGACGAGCACCTGCGCGGTGCTCTTCGGCCGAGCCGGCGTGTTCTGCATCGCCTCCTGCTTGCGGTCCGACGCCTCGTGGTCGAGTTGGCGCTTCTTCGGCACCTCCTCGAACTCGCGCAGGCGTTCGAGCTCGAGCGCGAGTCGGTCCCGGTCGGAGAGGACCTCGCCCTCGGGCGGCGCCTCCGGCGTCTCGCGCGACGTCTCGTCGACCTCGAGGAACGGGTTCTCGACCAGCTCCTGCTCGAGGCGCTCCGCGAGATCGAGTCGCGAGAGCTGCAGGATCTGCATCGCCTGGATCATCTGCGGCGACTGCACGAGTCGCTGCTCCATCCGGGCGAGGTGGCTGAGTCCGAGTCGCATGCTGGGCACGGGTCCGCGACGCGGACGCCATCCGAAGTATAGGGCGCTCGAGGGGTGCGGGTTTCGCCGAGAGGTGCGTCCGATCGTTCGGTTGCTCCGCGAGTAGACTCGGGTAGCGGACCGCGTGTCCCCGCGCGACCCGGAGGTGACGAGAGCGATGAAGGACGTGCACTCGCGCGAAGGCGGAACGAACGACGCCCCGGAGGCGGGAGCGGAACTCGACATGCTCGAGCTCGGCGACGCGTCGTCCTCGGACGGCGTCCTCGCGGAGACGGACCGGCGCGCCTGGCGTCGCTTGAAGGCGGGTCTGCTCGTCGAGCAGGGCGTCGCCGACAAGAAGGTGGCGGCGCGCGTCCAGGAGGCGGTGAGGAGCGGTTCCTTCGACCCGGACCGCGCCGCCGACGAGATCCTCGCGGCGGTGAGCGCCGCGCGAGCGGGGGACGCCGACGCGGCCGCGCTCCGGCGCAGCTCCGACCTCGCGCGCGACCTCGTCATGGCGCCGCACATGCGAGGCGTCCGCCGTGCGGCCCGGCGGACGCGCGAGGCGGCGCGGCGCGGCGTCGCGTACCTGCTCGTCCAGCTCCTCGTCGTCCTCGTGTTCGCGATCCTGTTCGCGCTCGGGCTCCTGGCCGCACGCTACGCCGGCTACGACATCCACGAGCCCCTCGATCGCGCGCTGGGTTGGGTGGGGCTCGCACCCCGTTGAGTCCGGGACGGGAGCGAGCGCGCGGCCCCGCCGCGCCACCGACCGGACCCGCTCCTTGGGGCGCGGGACCGGCCCCGGCATACTGCGGCCTCCCATGAGCGACGTGTTCGCCAGCACCGGCGACGGCGCGATCTTCTCGCTGCCGCAGATCCGCCACCTCCTGCGCGTCGAGTTCGCGCGCGCGCAGCGCTACGGCTACCCGCTGGCGCTCGTCCTCGTCGACTTCGCGCCGGTCCGCTCGGCGCTCGGCGACGGCGAGTTCGAGGGCGGCGCCGCCGACATCGTCTCGCGCCTGCGCGCCCTCGTCCGGACGAGCGACTACCTGGGGCGCATCGAGGGCGACCGCCTGCTCGTGCTGCTCCCGCACACCGACGCGCAGGGCGGGACGCGACTCGTCGAGCGCGCGCGCGAGGCTTTCTCGGTCGGCGGCGACGGCGGTGCGCGGGTCGGACCGTGCACGGGCGTCGCGAGCCTCGAGCAGGGGACCGTGCTGTTCTTCGACGCGCTCCTCGAGGCGGCCGAGGACGCGCTCGCCGCGGAGCTCGCGGGAGGGCGCGCCGCGGCGCGCGTGCTGTAGTCCGTGACGCCGGCGAGCACCGGAACGGGTCGAGCCGCGCTGCGCGTCCTGCTCGCGGAGGACGAGCCGACGATCGCCGAGACGCTCGGCGACGCGCTCTCGGACGCGGGCTACGAGGTGGTGCGTGCGGCGACGACGGCCGAGGCCGTCGAGCGGCTCGAGAGTTCCGAGCCGGAGATCGTGCTGACCGACATCCGCATGCCGGGCGAGGGCGGCATGCGCGTCCTCGCGCGCTCCGTCGAACTCGACCCGACGCGGCCCGTGATCGTCATCACGGGCTACGCGAGCGTCGACCACGCCGTGCAGGCGATGAGCGCGGGCGCGACGTGGTACGTGCAGAAGCCCTTCGACAACTCCGCGATGGTCGGCCTCGTGAAGCGCTTCTCCCGAGCGCGCGCCGTCGAGGAGGAGAACCGCGAGCTGCGCCAGCGCGTCGCGCACCTCTCGGACATCGAGGGCCTCGTCGGTCGCTCGCCCGCGATGGGCGAGGCGCTCGCGCGACTGCGTACCGTCGCACCGACCGACGCGACGGTGCTCATCGAGGGCGAGAGCGGGACGGGCAAGGAACGCGTCGCCATGGCGCTGCACGCGCTGAGCGCGCGCCGCGAGGCGCCGTTCGTCGCGATCTCGTGCTCCGCGTTGCCCGAGTCGTTGCTCGAGAGCGAGCTGTTCGGCCACGAGAAGGGCGCCTTCACCGACGCGCACAAGGAGAAGCGCGGACGCTTCGAGCTCGCGGACGGCGGCACGCTGTTCCTGGACGACATCGACGACATGCCGCTCGCCGTCCAGGTCAAGCTCCTGCGCGTGCTGCAGGAGCGGACGCTCGAGCGGCTCGGCGGCGAGACCACCCGCACCGTCGACATCCGCGTCGTCGCCGCGACGAAGGTCCCGCTCCGCGACCTCGTGCGCGAGGGCCGCTTCCGCGAGGACCTCTTCTACAGGATCCACGTCGTGCCGCTGCGGCTGCCGCCGCTGCGCGAGCGCGACGGCGACGTGCCGCTGCTCGTGCAAGCGCTCGTCGAACGGCACTTCCGGCCGCGGACACCCGACGAGAAGCTGCCGACGGTGAAGCCGTCGACCATGACGGCGCTCGAACGCTACCCCTGGCCCGGCAACGTGCGCGAGCTCGAGAACGCGATCCAGCGCGCGCTCGCGTTGCGCGGCGACACGAACGAACTGCAGCGCGAGAACCTGCTCCCGCCCGACACGCGCTGGCGCGGCGCGAACGAGGTCCCCGAGCCCGTCCGCCCGCTGCGCGAGGTGATGAAGGAGGCGGAGCGCGACCACATCGCGAACGCGTTGGAGCAGACCGGCGGACACCGGACGCAGTGCGCCGCGCTGCTCGGCATCTCCCGCAAGGTGCTGTGGGAGAAGCTCAAGGAGCACGACCTGGAGGACCGGTGACCGGCGCGCCGGCCGAGGTCGTCCTGCCGCGAGGAACGCTGGCCGTCGGCGACCTGCACGTCGACGTGGCCGCGCCGACTGCGGTGTCGGGACTCCTGCGCTTCCTCGCCGCGCAGCACGGTCGTCCGTGCCTCGTCGTGCTGGGCGACCTGTTCGAGTACTGGATCGGGCGCGGACAGGCGCGCTCGGAGGGCGGGGTGCGCGCGCTCGCGGCGCTGCGCGAACTCGCGGCGTCGGGCACGCGCGTCCTCGTCGTACCGGGCAACCGCGACTTCCTGCTCGGCGCCGACGACGAGCGCGCGGGTGGGTTCGAGCTCCGCCCCGACGGCTTCGTCGGCGTGCACGCGGACGGTGCGCGAACGCTGGTGCTGCACGGCGACGAGCTGTGCACGCTCGACCGCCCGTACCAGCGGCTCCGCCGCGTCGTCCGCTCGGTGCCGGTGCGCGTGCTCGCGCGGCTCCTGCCCGTGCCCGTGTCGGAGGCGATCGCGCGTCGGCTGCGCGCGGCGTCGAAGGACGCGGTCGCGCGCAAGCCGCCGGAGTCGAAGCGGCCCCAGCGCGACGAAGCGCTGCGCCGGGCGCGCGCGGCCGGGGCGGGCACGCTCCTGACCGGCCACGTGCACGAGTTCCGCGACGAGACGACCGAGGGCGTTCGCTGGTTGTGCGTCGACGCGTTCGGCGACGGGAGGGACGCCTTCGAACTGACGGAGCGCGGCTGGGTCGCGACGCGATCCGCCGACGCGCGGGCTGGTAGGATGGCCCGCCGCATGACGATCGTCGCCATCGACGGACCCTCGGGCACCGGCAAGAGCACCGTCGCGCGCATGCTCGCGGCGCGTCTCGGGCTGTTCTTCCTCGACACGGGCGCCATGTACCGCGCCGTCACCCGCGCGGCACTCGAGACCGGCGTGTCGCCGGAGGACGCGGAGGGCTGCGAGCGCGTCGCGCGCGGCCTGCGGCTCGACTTCGACGAGCGCGGCGCGCTCCTCGTCGACGGCGTCCCGGCGGGTCGCGGGATCCGCACGGAGCACGTCACGCGGCACGTCTCGGCGGTGTCGGCGCACCGCGGCGTGCGCGAGATCGTGGTCGAACGCCAGCGCGAGATCGTGGACGAGCGCGGCGGGGCGGTGGCGGAGGGGCGCGACACCACGACGGTCGTCTTCCCGCACGCCGACCTCAAGATCTACCTCACGGCGTCGGCCATGACGCGCGCGGCGACGCGCGCAGGGCTCGGCCTCGAGAACGAACTCGGGCGGATCCTCGAGGAGATCTGCCGGCGCGACGACGCCGACCGGAGCCGCGAGCACTCGCCCCTGCGCGAGGCCGAGGACGCGATCCGGGTCGAGAGCGACGGGCTCTCGGCGGAAGAGGTGACGGAGAGACTCGTCGCGCTCGCCGAGGGCGTGCGGCAGCGCTCCTGATGCTCGGCCCCCGAGGAGCGGGCTACGGCTTCGTGCGCCTGTGCGCGAAGATCCTGATGGCGCCGGTGCACCGCAAGGTGGTGCGCGGGCTCGAGAACGTGCCGCGCGAGGGCGGCGCGCTCCTCGTGTCGAACCACCAGTCGATGCTCGACATCCCGTTCATCGGGACGACCTTCCGTCGCCGCGTGACGTTCGTGGCGCGCGACACGCTGAAGGAGAACCCGTTCATCGGCTGGGTGATCCACACCTGCGGCGGCATCACCGTGAAGCGCGGGACCGGCGACCGCGGCGCGCTCGCCGCGATGATCGAGGCGGTCGAGCGGGGCGAACTGGTCGCGATCTTCCCCGAGGGCACGCGCTCCGAGGACGGTCGCGTCGGTCGGTTCCAGCGCGGCGCGCTGCTCGTCGCGCGTCGGGCGAAGGTGCCCGTGGTCCCCATCGGGCTCGCGGGGACGGGCGAGGTCTGGCCGAAGGGCCGGCGCTCCGCGTCCCGGTCGCATCGCGATGCGGGTCGGCGAGCCGTTCGACGGCGCGGCGGACGACGGCGCGGAACGGGCGCACGCCGCGATCGTGCGTCTCGCCGCGGAGGCCCGGACCGACGCCGCCACCCGGTACTGGCCCCGCTCGCTGGTGACGGCGCGGCGACCCGGCCCGGGAGCCCGAAGAGGCAGGGCGCGCCGGATCCTGACCCCCGCCCAGCGGGCGGAGAGGGCCGTCACCAGCGAGCAGGGCCAGTACCGGGAGGGGGCTTTTCGAGGGCGGAGCCTTCCCGCGAGGCGCGTTCCCCGTCATCCTGCTGGGCCGAAAACCGGTCGCAGGGGTCGCGTCGACCCCGGCGAACGGCGCGGGACTCCGTCCCTCCGCCGCTTCGCGACCGCCCGCAGGACTTCGGGCCGATGGCGCCGTCCCACGACGGACCGCGCCTCCTGCCCCCAGAAGAACCCTCTCCGAAACGACCACATGTCCCTGATCTCTCGCCGCGTCAAGGAGTTCGAGCTCGACCAGAGCGAACTCGACGCCCGCATCGCCCAAGCCATGGGCACCCTCACGGAGGAGGCCTACGGCAGCGCCATGCAGGGCGCCGTCCGCGAACTCACTCCCGACACCATCGTCGAGGCCCGCGTCGACTCCGTCGACGAACGCACGGGTCAGGTGATCATGGACATCGGAGGCAAGGCCGAAGGCAGCCTCTCGATCTCCGAGTTCGGACAGGAGCTCCCCGTCCAGGGTCAGACCGTCGAGGTCTACTACGGCGGACTCAACGACGACGACACCGCGAACATCTCCAAGCGCCGCGCCGACCGTCAGCGCGCCTGGGAGAAGCTGCAGACCACGCACAACGAGGGCGACGAGATCCACGGCGTCGTCCAGCGCAAGATCAAGGGCGGCCTCCTCGTCGACGTCGAGGGCGTTCCGGTCTTCCTCCCGGCGAGCCAGGTCAACCTGCGCCGCACGCACGACATCTCCGACTTCATCGGCGAACCGATCCGCGCGCGCATCATCAAGATCGACGCGGAGCGCATGAACGTCGTGATCTCGCGCCGCAAGCTCCTCGAGGAGGAGCGCCAGAAGCAGAAGGAGATCCTTCTCAAGGACATCCAGGAGGGTCAGGTCCGCACGGGCGTCGTCAAGAACATCGCCGACTTCGGCGTGTTCGTCGACCTCGGCGGCATCGACGGCCTGCTCCACATCACCGACATGTCGTGGGGCCGGATCAACCACCCCTCGCAGATGGTCGAGATGGGGCAGGAGCTCGAGGTCAAGGTGCTCCGCGTCGACTTCGACCGCGAGCGCATCGCCCTCGGCCTCAAGCAGAAGTCGACCTCGCCCTGGGAGGGCATCGACGAGCGCTACCCGGTCGACAGCAAGCACGTCGGCCAGGTCGTGAACCTCATGAGCTACGGCGCCTTCGTCAAGCTCGAGGACGGCGTCGAGGGTCTCGTCCACATCTCCGAGATGTCCTGGACGCGCCGCATCAACCACCCCAGCGAGCTGGTCAAGATCGGCGACAACGTCGAGGTGGTGGTGCTCGAGATCGACAAGGAGAAGCAGGAGATCTCGCTCGGCATGAAGCAGGCCGAGACGAACCCCTGGGACATGGCCGAGGAGCACTACCCGGTCGGAACCGTCATCGAGGGTGTGGTGCGCAACCTCACCTCGTACGGCGCGTTCGTCGAGATCGAGGAGGGCATCGACGGCCTGCTCCACGTCTCCGACATGAGCTGGACCAAGAAGGTCGCGCACCCCTCGGAGGTCGTCCGCAAGGGCGATCGTCTGCAGTGCGTCGTCCTCTCGGTCGACACCGCCAAGAAGCGCATCGCTCTCGGCATGAAGCAGCTCACGCCCGACCCGTGGCTGGAGGAGATCCCCGGCAAGTTCCACGTCGGCGACCTGCTCTCGGGCTACGTCACGAAGATCACCAACTTCGGTGTGTTCGTGAAGCTCGAGGAGGACCTCGAGGGTCTGCTGCACATCTCCGAGCTGTCGGACCACAAGATCGCCTCGCCCGAGGAGGTCGTGCGCCCCGGCATGAAGATCGAGGTGCGCGTGATCCGCGTCGACATCGAGGACCGCAAGATCGGACTCTCGTTCGTGCACGCGGACTTCGAGGAGAACCAGAACCTGCCCGAGCTCCCGCCCGAGGAAGAGGGCGTGAGCGAGGACGACGCGACCGGCGAGGAGCCGGAGCAGGAGTCCTGTTCGGAGGGACGGGGCCCGCGCCGAGCGCGGGCCCCGCTCGTCCCCGGCCCACGTGATGCCGACCAGGAGGACGCTCGCGCTCGTCGCCGCAGCGATGCTCGCGGCCTGCGGATCGCCGCGGAGCGGTGCGAGCGGCTCCGTCCGCGTCGAGAACGAGGCGGTGTCGCCGATCGACCCGCGCTTCGAGGCGGCGCTCGACCAGGTGCGCGCCGCGCTCGACGGCGAGGAGACGGAGGTCGCGCGGCAGATCCTCGCGGGGATGCTCGCGCGTCGACCCGAGGGGCTCACGCTCGAGACGGTCCGTCGCTACGTCGACATCGTCGACGGGCGCGCGATCTTCGAGGCGACGGACCTCGAACTCACCGTGGAGGCCGACCCCGATCGCCCGGGCGGCACGCTCGCGCGACTCCACGTCGCCACGACGCTGCGCGACGAGGCGGCGCTCGACGTGCCTCCGATGATCGCGACGCGCACGGTGACGAGCCTCGACGCCTCCGGTGTCGAGCGCGCCGCGACGAGCACCGCCGTGTTCGACGCAGCCGTGGGGCTCGTCCTCCCCGTCGAGGGCGACGAGCGCGAGTTCGTCGTCGCGCACGCCGACCTGCCGCGCGGGCAGGTGCTCGCAGTGCGCGAGGTCTGGACGCTCGACTGCCTGGCCGGGCACGTCGTGTTCGAGGACCGGCGCCTCCCGCTGCGCAGCTTCAGGATCGAGGCCCCCGTGAAGGAGTGGATCTCGTCGAACATCGCGCGCAGCACGATCGAGCCGGCCGAGGTCGGGGACTTCCTCTCGGACCCCGCGGCTTTCGAGGCGCGCGGCGAGGCGTTCACGGCCCGGTTGCTCGAGCGCGTGCTGCGCGTCCCCAAGGACCGCCGCGAGGAGCTCGTCGCCGTACTGGCGGAGTCTGCGGAGAAGCTCGACGACCTCGCGCGCGCGCGGCTCCTCCCGGCCGTCGACTGGCTCCTCGGTTGCGCCGACGACGCGACGGCGGAGCGCTGGGCGCAGGCGCTCGCGAGCGTCGTCGAACCGGTGAACCCGCTCGGTGCCGCCGTCGGCGGCGCGTCGGGAACGCCTCGGGACCCCTCGGTGACGGACCGATGATCGACGTCGAGGAACACCTTCGCGCCTTCGGGCGCGGAGCGGTGGACGTACTCGAACGGCGCGAGCTCGCGAAGCGACTCGAGGCCGGCCGACCGCTGCGCGTGAAGTTCGGCATGGACCCGAGCTCGCCCGACCTCCACATCGGGCACGCCGTCGTGCTGCTCAAGCTGCGCGACCTGCAGCGACTCGGGCACCGGATCGTCCTGATCGTCGGCGACGCGACGGCGATGGTGGGGGACCCCTCGGGCCGCAACAAGCTGCGCCCCGTCCTGACGCGCGAGGTCGTCGAGGCGAACCTCGCGACCTACGTCGAGCAGGTCGGAGCGATCCTCGACATGGAGCGCACCGAGGTGCGCCGCAACTCGGAGTGGTTCGATCGCTTCGGCTTCCCCGAGTTCCTGAAGCTGTGCGGGCGCATGACGGTCGCGCGCATGCTGGAACGCGACATGTTCCAGAAGCGGATGGAGCAGAACGAGCCCATCGGCATCCACGAGTTCCTCTACCCGCTCCTCCAGGGCTGGGACTCCGTCGAGGTGCGCGCCGACGTCGAGTTCGGGGGCACGGACCAGCTGTTCAACCTGCTCGCCGGACGTCAGTTCCAGGAGCAGGAGGGACAGACGCCGCAGGTCTGCATCACGACGCCGCTGATCGACGGGTCGGACGGACGCAAGATGAGCAAGTCCTACGGCAACGCCATCGGCATCACGGCCGACGCCAAGGACATGTTCGGCGGCGTCATGGCGTTCCCGGACACCGCGATGCCCGCGCTCTTCGAGCACCTCACGCGCCTGCCGGCGGACGAGGTCGCGGCGCTGCTCGCGGGCCATCCGCGCGAGGCCAAGGCGCGCCTCGCGCGCGAGGTGACGGCGCAGTTCAAGGGTGACGAGGCGGCGGACGCCGCCGCAGCAGCCTTCGACAAGCAGTTCCGCGACAAGGAACTGCCCGACGACATCCCGGACGTCGCCTGGCCGGAGAAGGCGGACGCCGCCGGGGTCACGCTCCCCGTGCTGCTCCGCGAGATGGGCCTCGCGAGCAGCAGCAGCGACGCGCGCCGCGTCGTGGAGCAGGGCGGCGTGCGACTCGACGGCGTGGTCGTCCAGGACCCGCGCGCGCTGGTGACGCCGCCCGAGGAGCCGCTGCTCGTGCAGGTCGGCAAGCGCCGCTTCGCGCGCCTCTTGCCGCGGAGCTGATGCGGACCGCCCCGGCTACTCGTCCTTGAACGTCGTGCGTTCGACGAGTTCCTTCTCGTAGTCGGCGAGCGTGAGCCTCGGCGGCGGGGCGAGGTTCCACGGGACGGAGTAGCTCGACGTGTACCCGTCGCCCGACGGTCCGTCGTCCTCGGACGCCTGCGCGTAGCCCGCCTCCTCGAGGATGCCCTTCAGCATGTCGGAGGCGCTCGAGGTGCGCGTGTCGGAGCCCGCGATCCGCAGCTCGTCGTGTCTCTCGCGCAGGTCCTCCTTGAGCGCCTCGGCCGCGTTCCAGGCGGAGACGAAGCGCGGGTCGGTGACGTCGCTCACCGGCGCGTGCTCGCCGGGGTCCTGCACGAGGTCGTAGTAGGCGGCGTCGCGCGTGACGAACTCCCGCGCTCGGGTGTTGTAGACCCACGAGCGCAGGAGCTTCTCGGTCGGCGTCCTCCACGAGTCCACGAACACGTGCGTGACGTTCGTGCGGTCGTCGCGCGGGACCTTGGGGAAGGGCCGCAGGAAGGAGAACTGCGCGAGCGGCGCGAGTTCCTCGCCGCGGACCGCGCCCATGAGCGAGCGGCCGTAGCAGTGGTCCTGCGGGATGTTCGCGTAGTCGAGCAGCGTCGGCGCGACGTCGGAGAGCGAGGTCTGCGACTCCACGGTCCGACCGCGCCGAGCCTCGACGTCCTTCGGCGGGACCAGCAGCATCGGCACGCGGAGCTGCTCGTCGTAGAGCGTGTTGCGGTGGCCGCGGTTCCCGTGCTCGAAGAACTCCTCGCCGTGGTCGCCGACGACGACGACGAAGGTGTTGTCGAGCCTGCCGACCTCGCGCAGGTGGTCGATCACCTTCCCGACGTACTCGTCGGTGTAGTAGATCACGCCGCGGTAGAGCGCGCGGACGTGCTCGAGACCGCGGTCGTCGACGACGCGGCGCCCGCCGTCGAAGATGGCCTTGTTGTGGTAGAAGTTGCGTCCGTCGATCGGCCCGTCGTAGTCCGGGTCGAACTTCTTCGCGACGTCGTCCGGCGGGACGTAGTCGTAGTGCGGGTCGAAGAAGTGGAGGAACAGGAAGAGGTCCTCGTCGCGCGCGTCGTCGATCGCCGCGACCGCGTGGTCGACGATGGTGGGGGACGTCACCGCCTCGTGCGACACCTGGTCGGCGCGGGCCCAGATGGCGTTCTTCGCGTCGGTGCGCCGACGCAGATCGGGGATCTTGGACGCCTCGCGCAGATCGCGCTCGAAGGCGGAGCCGCCCGGCATGGCGTTCTCGTACACGTCGAACCCGCGCGAGAAGCCGTACTCCTTCACGAGGTACCAGCCGGAGAAGAAGCCGACGGTCCGCCACCCGTTCTCGCCGAACTTCACGGGCAGGGTCGGCGTGTTCGGGTCGATCTGCACGTCGTCGAAGTTGACGCCGTGCAGCGCCGGGGGCTGACCCGTGAACATCTGCACGTGCGACGGCAGGGTCCACGACGCGCCGGTGACGGCCTGGTCGAAGACGACGCCGCGCTCGGCGAGCGCGGCGAGGTTCGGCACGGTCCTCGGGTCGTCGAAGCGCAGGTAGTCCGCCCGCGCCGTGTCGATCGACACGAACAGGACGGTCCTGGCGGTGGTCGACGGCTTCTCGCAGGACGCGAGGACGAGGAGGGACGTCGCGGCGAGCGCGCCGCCGAGGCTCCTCACGGGAAGCGGAAGTAGGGGATCGCGATCGGCGCGATGGAGTCGTCGTCGAAGCACACGAGAACCCTACCCGAACACTCCTCCGGTGCGCCCTCCCCGAGCTTCGGGACGAGCACCCAGCTCCGGTACGTCCCCCCGAGCGGGGCGCCCGGCTGCACCTCGACGTCGAGGAGTCCCTCGAGCGGCCCGTCGACCTCCACGCGATCGATCGACACCGTCGAGGCGTCGACGCGCGAGCCGATCCGGACGCCGCCCGCCTCGAGCTTGCCGCCGCGGAAGTAGATGGTGTCGGGCGCGGCGAAGAAGTCCGGCCCGCGCGTCCCGCGCACCGGCACGATCCACGGCCGACCGGGCCGACCCTGCGCGTCGACCGACGCGAGCGAGAGGTCCGCCGCGAACTTCGTCTCCGAACCGGGTGGGACGCGCACGTCGAGGTCCCAGGTCCGCGGCACTCCCGGGTCGACCTCGCGTTCGAGGAGGACCGTGACCCAGTCCGACGGCGCGCCGTCGACGTCGCCCGTGAGTTCGAGTTCGAGCTCCGGCCCGCCGATCGCGGCGATGGTCGCGCGTCGCATCTCGGTGGCGCCGTGCGCGATCGTGCCGAAGTTCAGGACGTCGGGCACCATCTGGAACGCCGACGTCGGTGTCACCGTCGCCTCGATGCGCAGCACCGGGTTGCGCGGGTCGTCCGTCCGCACGTCCGCCGTGACGAGCCGCGGCACGTTCGGGACGCGGACGAGCGCCGTCCGCACGTGGAAGGTCACGTCGAGCGTGCCGCCGGGCGGCACGAGCGCGTCGCTCGAACCGCCCTCGTGGTAGACGTCGACGACCTGTCCGGCGGCGTCCCGCGTCTTCACGTCGAGCTCGAGGCACCCGCAGGAGGCCAGCGCCTGCTGGATCGCCACCGGGACGCTCGACGTGTTGTCCCAGACGAAGGTGTGCTCGACCACGTCGCCCTGGGGCACGTCGCCGAACCAGTGGTAGTTGGGGCGCTCGACGGGGTCGGCCTTGGTGTGGGCGACGGGAGCGGGACGTGCTCCGGGGCGGAGGACCAGGGCCGGGCCGGGCTCGCTCCCGCACGACGCGGCGAGGAGCGCGACGAGGACGACGGAGCGGGGCAGGCAGCGGAGGGAGCGACCGCGGTCGGACATGGTGGACGTGGACGAGGGCGATGGACGGGAGCGGGCGGGGATCGGCGCCCCGTCGATCCGGGCGCGGAGCGAGGGCACCTTCGGGACGGTCGGACCGTCGAAGACCGGGAGAGCGGACCCATCCCCGGCACGGTCGGCGGCGCTCAGCGGCGCTCGAACTCCGTAGCACGGCGCCGGTTCCGGGTTTCCGTCGAGCGGAGGGGCCTCGATGTCCGATCTCCTCCTCTCACACCGTCCCACCCGGTCGTACGCCCACGGCGTACGGCTGCGATCGGCCGCGGCGCGTGACGCAGACGTGACACCGCCGTCCGGCGCCCAGAGGATACGCTCTCCGACCGGCCGACGCGGCCCCGACTCTCCACGATGAAGAACACGAACCCCCTGCTGCTCGTCCTGCTCGTCCTCGTCGTCCTCGGTGGGGGCGCCCTCGCCGGGTGGCTCACGATGCCCGAGTCCGACGAGTTCGACGTCCCGGCTCGGACGACGGAGACGGCGGCGCGGAACGCGACCGACTTCCAGCTCCAACCGCCGGTCGCCGACGCGCCGGTCCCGCAGGAGCAGAAGAACGTCCAGAACTACCTCGAGAAGCGCTTCGGCGAGCGCGGTCGCAACGTCCTCAATGCGCCGTCGCAGGACTACACCGACGGCCGCCCCGTCTACCACTCGGCGAAGGTCTACCAGACGGTCGATCGCAACGGCGACCCCATCTTCACCAAGATGATCTGGTCGCCCCTGCCCCCGAGGCGCATCGAGCCGCTGCCGCAGAAGGTCACTCCGACGGCGAGCGCGAGCGGGACCGGCGAGGTCGCACCGCACGTCTCGATCCGACTCGACGACCCGAACCTCCAGAAGGTGCTCGCGGAGTCGAAGGCCATGCTCGGCAAGTCCACGCTCAACCCGCGCTGGATCGGCGACCAGGGTCAGAACGCGGCCGGCAGCCAGGACGCCAAGGTCAAGAAGGTCGTGCCCGACATCGAGGAGATCTTCGAGAAGCTCGGCGACTCGAAGTCGCAGGGCGGCAACGGCCAGAAGGGCGCCGCCGGCAAGGGCAAGAAGGGCAAGTGACGCCCGCGCCCGGTGCGACGCGCATCGGGCGGCGGATCCTCCGCGGCGGCCCCAGGTCGCCGCACGAGCGCCCGCGGACGACGAGTCCGCGGGCGCTCGTGTTCGTTCGCGGTCCGCTCGCGCCGTTCCGCGAGCGGCGGAGGGCCGAGCGCGACGCCGGAGGGGCTATCCTGCTGGGCCTTCGGCGCGCCGGACGCGCGCGGGGAAGACTCCATGCACGAACGACGCACCGACCCTGAGGTCTGGCGCTCCGTCGACGCCGAGGCGCACCGACAGGAGAGCCAGCTCGAACTCATCGCCTCCGAGAACCACGCCTCCGCCGAGGTCATCGCGGCGATGGGCACGGTCCTCACGAACAAGTACGCCGAGGGCTATCCCGGGCGGCGCTACTACGGCGGGTGCGAGTACGTCGACGAGGTCGAGGTCCTCGCGCGCGAGCGCGCCAAGGAGCTCTACGGCGCCGCTTTCGCGAACGTGCAGCCGCACAGCGGCACGCAGGCGACGCTCGGCGCGCTGATGGCGCTCGCCGACCCCGGGGACCGCGTGCTCGCGATGTCGCTCGACCACGGCGGGCACCTGAGCCACGGTCACCCGAAGAACGCCTCGGGCATCTTCTATCGCTTCGAGCACTACGGCGTCCGCCGCGAGGACGAGCGCATCGACATGGACGCGGTGCGCGCCCGCGCTCTCGAGGTGCGTCCGAAGGTCGTGGTCTGCGGCGGCTCCGCCTACCCGCGCGTCATCGACTTCGCGGCCTTCCGCAGCATTGCCGACGAGGTCGGCGCGAAGCTGCTCGTCGACATGGCGCACTTCTCGGGGCTCGTCGCCGGCGGCGTCCACCCGAACCCCGTGCCCTTCGCCGACGCCGTGTCGTCGAGCACGCACAAGACGCTCCGCGGACCGCGCGGCGGCTTCGTCCTCACGAACGACAAGGAGGTCGCGAAGCGCGTCAACAGCGCCGTCTTCCCGGGCTCGCAGGGCGGACCGCTGATGCACGTGATCGCCGCAAAGGCCATCGCCTTCCGCGAGGCGGCGGGCGAGGACTTCCGCGAGTACGCGCGCGAGGTGGTCGCCAACGCCGCGGTGCTCGCGGAGACGCTCTCGCAGCGCGGCCTGCGCATCGTCTCCGGCGGGACGGACACGCACCTCATGCTCGTCGACGTGTCCTCGGTCGGACTGACGGGCGACGTCGCGGAGAACGCGCTCCACGCGGTCGACATCACCTGCAACAAGAATCTGATCCCCTTCGACACGGAGCCGCCGGTGCGAGCGAGCGGGATCCGGCTCGGGACCCCCGCGATCACGACGCGCGGTCTCGGCGCGGACGACGTCCGGACCCTCGGTGGGTGGATCGCCGACGTCCTCGCGGCGCCGGACGACGAGTCGGTGCGGAGCCGCGTGAGGTCCGAGGTCGCGCGGACCTGCGCGGCGCACCCCATCTACCCGACGCCCGTGCGCACCTGACGCGCGTCCGCTCGCGCGGTACGACGGCTTGAACGGCGTCCCCGTCACGATCCTGGCCGGGTTCCTCGGGAGCGGCAAGACGACGCTCCTCAACCGCATCCTCTCCGGTCCCGAGGGGCGGGGGTGCGCCGTGGTCGTGAACGAGTTCGGCGAGATGTCGGTCGACGGACTGCTCGTCGTGTCCTCCGACGAGGAGGTGCTCGAGCTCGCGAACGGCTGCGTCTGCTGCACGGTCCGCGGCGACCTCGTTCGCACCGTGCGCGAGCTCCTCGCGCGAGCCGAGCGCAAGGGGACGCACTACACGCGCATCGTGGTCGAGGCCTCCGGCCTCGCGTCGCCGGGGCCCGTGCACCAGACGTTCCGGCTCGACCCCGTACTCGCGGCAGCGACGCGCCCCGCCCGCATCGTGACCGTCGTGCACGCCGCGCACGTCGGGCGACAGCTCGAGGAGTACGCGGAGGCGGCGGAGCAGATCGGCTTCGCGGACGCGATCGTGCTCGGCCACGTCGACGAGGTCGACGCTGCGGCCGCCGACGCCGCGGAGGCTCGCTGTCGCAGCATCAACACGCTCGCCCCGATCCGTCGAGCGGTGCGCGGCGAGCTCGACGTCGCCTCGCTCCTCGACGGTGGCGACGCGGACCCCGAACGCTGGAGGCTCGTCGCCGCGACGTCCGCGTCGCACACCTCGCGCGTCTCGAGCGTCGTCCTCGAGCACGGCGGGCCCGTGGACCTGCACCGCCTCAAGATCTGGTTGCAGTTCGTCGCCGCGCGTCGCGACTGGGACGTCCTGCGCATGAAGGGCGTGGTCCGCGCGAAGGGACGCAACGAGGCCGTCGTCGTCCAGGCCGTCCACCAGGTCCTCGAGATCGGGCCGGGTCCCGGTCCGGCGCCGCCGCGGAGCGCGATCGTCGTGATCGGCCGCGACCTCGACGAGGGCGTCCTGCGGACGGGCTGGGACCGGGTCGTCTCGGACTGAGCGCGACCGCGACCGTCAGCGCCGCTGGTAGCCCAGGCCCTGCAGTACCTCGAAGACCTCGGACCAGTTCGGGAAGAGCCGCTTGTGCTCGCGCTTGTAGAGGTCGAGCGCGCCGGTCACCTTCGCGATCTCGGCGGGGCGCTTCTTCTCGGTACAGCGGTAGCCGAGTTCGTGCACGACGTCGAGCACGCGCTCGAGCGGCAGGTGCGCGAGCATGTTGCGTCGCTTGAACTCGTCGATGGCGTTGATGAACTCGACGACCTCGGCGGACATCTCGTCCGGTCGGGGCGCCTTTCCCTGGGGGTTCTGGTTCGCGGAGGACATGGCGGCACGGTGGAGACGCCACTACGTCGTCCCCGCCGCGCTCGCATCTGAACGCCGTTCGAGGTTTCCCCGCGTCCCGCCGCCGCGCGTCGTCAGTCGATGCGCCCGGCCCGCCGGAGGAGCGCCTCGACCCCGGCTCGGTCGGGGTTCCGCAGCACGCCGAACTCCGTCACGATCCCGGTGACGAGTTCCGCCGGAGTCACGTCGAAGGCCGGATTGCGCGCGGCGACGCCGTCGGGCGTCACCTGCCCGAGGTACCCGCTCGCGACCTCCGCGCCGTCGCGCATCTCGATCGGGATCTCCGCGCCGCTCGGCGAGTCCGGGTCGATCGTGTTGACCGGGGCGACGACGTAGAACGGGACGCCGTGCCGGTGCGCGGCGAGCGCCACCGCGTAGGTGCCGATCTTGTTGCAGACGTCGCCGTTGCGCGCGATGCGGTCGCTCCCGACGAAGATCAGGTCGACCGCCCCGCTCGCGATCGTCATCGCGGCCGCGCCGTCCACGGAGACGGAGACGGGGACGCCTGCGCGCGAGAGCTCCCACGCCGTGAGTCGCGCACCCTGGAGGAGCGGGCGCGTCTCGTCCGCGAACACGCGCGGCGACTTGCCCTGTGCGTGCGCCACGTAGACCGGAGCCAGCGCCGTGCCGATCCCCGCCGTGGCGAGCGCACCGGCGTTGCAGTGCGTGAGCACCGTCCGGTCCTTCTCGACGAGTTCGGCGCCGTGCTCGCCCATGCGACGGCACTGGTCGACGTCCTCGCGCTCGATCGCGCGCGCCTCCTCGAGGAGCGCCGCGACGATCGCGGCGACCTCGCGTCCGGCCGAGCGCTCCGCACGTGCGCGTTCCTCCATCCGCCGGACACCCCACGCGAGGTTGACGGCGGTGGGGCGGGAGGCGATCAGCGCCGCGGCGACGTCGCGCAGGGCGGTGTCGAACGACTCGGGCGTCGCGGGGTCGCGCTCCATGAGTCCGACGACGACGCCGTACGCCGCGGCGCACCCGATCGCCGGCGCTCCGCGCA
Organism: Planctomycetota bacterium; assembly: GCA_041398665.1. GTDB lineage: Bacteria > Planctomycetota > UBA1135 > UBA1135 > Rohdeia. Next base: position 221,598 of record JAWKUH010000005.1, read on the forward strand.
CGGAGAGTCGGTGGATCGCCGCGACGACGTCCTCGAGCCGGTCGAGCTCGAGGTACTCCTCCGTCGCGGGCAGTCGCGTCTGGTCGAGCAGTCGCAGCTTGCCGGGGATCCCTCCGATCCAGTCGACGGTGCGGAACGGCAGACCGGTGAGGGAGGCGTTCATCCGCGCACGACCCCCTCCGGCGCCTCGCCCGTGAGCAGCTCGCACAGCTCGAGGTAGCGGTCGGCGACGCGGCGCAGGACGTCGGGTGCGATCGCCGGAGCCGGCGGGCGCTTGTCCCAGGGTTGCTTCTCGAGCCAGTCGCGCAGGATCTGCTTGTCGTACGAGGGCTGCTCCGCGCCGGGGTTCCAACCGGACCTCGGCCACATGCGCGAGCTGTCGGGCGTGAGCGCCTCGTCGATGAGGATCAGCGCACCGTCACCGTCGGTGCCGAACTCGAACTTCGTGTCGGCGAGGATCAGGTCCTTCCCCTCGAGGACGCGCGTGCCCTCCTCGAACAGGGCGAGCGCGGCGGCGTGAGCGGCGTCGAAGAGTTCGGCGCCGCCGAGCTCGCGGGCCTCCTCGATCGTGAGCGGCAAGTCCTTCTCGTCGTCCTTCGTGGTCGGCGTGAGGAGCGGCTCCTCGAGCTTGCTCGCGAGTTGAAGTCCCGAGGGGAGCTCGTGACCCCACAGGCCGCCCGTCGAGCGGTACTCCTTCCAGCCGGAGCCCGCGAGGTAGCCGCGGACGACCCACTCGATCGGCGTCGGCTCGAGCCGGCGCACGACCATGATGCGTCCGACGAGCTTCTCCCGCGTCGCGGCGTCGACACCGGGCACCGCGTCGACGTCGGTCGTGACGAGGTGGTTCGGCACGATCGAGGCCGTGCGGTCGAACCAGAACTTCGAGATCTTCGTGAGGACGCGACCCTTGTTCGGCACGCCCTCGCCGAAGACCACGTCGAACGCGCTGATGCGGTCGCTCGTGACGAACAGGAGCGTCGACGCGTCGAGCTCGTAGATGTCGCGGACCTTGCCGGCCCCGAGGAGCCGGAGGTGGGCGAGGCCGGGTTCGGGGGCGATCCGTGCGCCCAGGTAGGGTTCGTGACTCATCGCGGGACGCAGTATGGCTTCCGGGGCGGCGCGAGCCCAGACCGCGTCGGCGCGAGCGGTCCGGCGACTACCATGCTCGCCATGGAATCGAGTCGCAGTGCGGCGCCCTCGGGCGCGGGACCGGTCCTCGTCGCCGGGGGAGCGGGCTACATCGGGAGCCACTTCGTGCGGGCCCTCGCGGAGCGGGGCGATCCCGTGGTGGTGCTCGACAACCTCTCGACGGGTCACGAGGACGTCGTCGCGACGGCCTCGCGCGGTCGCGCCGAGTTCCGGCGCGTCGACCTCGGCGATCGCGAGGCGCTCGGGCGGCTCTTCGCCGAGGTCCGTCCGAGCGCGGTCGTCCACTTCGCGGCGAAGTGCTACGTCGGCGTGTCCGTGAAGGACCCCGCGACGTACTACCGCGAGAACGTGGGCTGCACCTGGAACCTGCTCGAAGCGATGCGCGCGAACGACTGCCGCGACATCGTGTTCAGCTCGACGTGCGCGACCTACGGCGAGCCGATCGAGGTCCCGATCACGGAGGACCACCCGCAGAACCCGATCAATCCCTACGGGCGCACGAAGCTCCACATGGAGCACATGATCGAGGACTACGGTCGCGCGTACGGCTTCCGCTGGGCGGCGCTGCGCTACTTCAACGCGGCCGGTGCGGATCCCGCCGGCGACATGGGGGAGCGGCACGACCCCGAGACGCACCTCATCCCGTTGGTGCTCGAGGTCGCACTCGGCAAGCGCGAGGAGATCGCCGTCTTCGGTGACGACTACGACACGCCGGACGGGAGCTGCATCCGCGACTACATCCACGTGAACGACCTCGCCGACGCGCACGTCCGCGCGCTCGACGCGCTGCGCGCGGGCAAGGGACCGATCGTCTCGAACCTCGGCACGGGCCAGGGCTACTCCGTGATGGAGCTGATCGAGCTCGCGCGCGAGATCACGGGACACGCGATCCCGGCGCGCATCGCCGAGCGCCGCGAGGGCGACCCGGCGCGACTCGTCTGCGGCGGGACGCGCGGCAAGGACCTCCTGGGTTGGGTGCCCGAGCGCTCGGACCTCCGCACCATCGTGAGCGACGCCTGGCGCTGGCACTCGTCGGAAGCGGCGAGGTGACGACGGCGCCGCGGCACGCGCGCCTGTTCGTCGTCGGCTCCGGCACGGCGCTCCCGCGCGTCGGTCACGGGTGCTCGGGATACGCGCTCGTGCTGCCCGACGGGCGCGCCGTGCTGCTCGACGCGGGACCCGGCACGGTGCGCGCGCTCGCGGGGTTCGGGCTCGGTGTCGCGGACGTCGTCGGCGTCGTGTTCAGCCACTTCCACGCCGACCACTGCGCGGACCTCGTCCATCTGCTGTTCGCGCGCCGCAACCCGTCGCTCGGCGACGTGCCGCGGCTCCTGCTCGTCGGTCCCGCCGGGACGGCGGAGCAACTCGCGCGGACCCAGGCCTTCCTCGGACGCGACGGCGCGCCCGAGGACGTCGACGTCGTCGAGGTCTCGAGCGATGGGCCCGGCGCCGTCCGCGCGTTCGGCCTCGACCTGTTCCACGCGCCGACCGGACACGTCGACGCCGGACGATCGTCGGCGTGGCGCGTCGAGGCTCGACGACTTCGTCCTCGCGTACTCCGGCGACAGCGGACCCGAGGGCGAGGACGCGCTCGTCGCGGTCGCGCGCGACGCCGACCTGTTCCTGTGCGAGTGTTCGGCGCCGGACGACGCCCCGCTCGAACGCCACCTCGCGCCGCGCGACGTCGAGCGGGTCCTCCTCCGCGCGCGCCCGCGACGCACGTTGCTCGTCCACGCCTACCCGGGGCTCGATCCGCACCGCGTCGCGGGGGAACTCGACGCGTCCCTCGCAGGAGCGACGGGCGGGAGGGTGGCCGCGGCGCACGACGGACTGGGACTCGTGCTCGACCCCGCGGACGTCGCCGGTTGGCCCTGAGCGCGCTGTCGCGGATACTGCGGGGATGCGCGGAATCCACCTCGTCGCCCTCGCGCCCCTCGCCGGTGCGTTGGCCGTCGCCCTCGTCGCGGGCGGTACCCCGATCGAACCCGCCGCCGTGTCCCAGCCGGGTTCGCGCGGCTTCGAGGAGATCGACGAGGACGGGGTGAGCGCGACGCTCGCCGTCCTGTGCAGCCCGTACCTCGAGGGTCGCGACAGCCCGAGCCGCGGGCTCGCGTTCGCCTGCGACTACGTGGCGAAACGCTTCGAGGAGGCCGGACTCGAGTCGCCCGAGGGCGTCGACGGTTACCTCGCGACGTACACGCGCAACCTGCCCGCGCCGGACCTCGAGGAGAGTCGACTCGAGTCGCCGCTCGAGCGCGAGGTCGCGGCAGGCGTCGACTTCGTCCCGCTCCTCGGGTGTCCCGGTTCGGCCCGCGGACCCGCGGTCTTCTGCGGCTACGGCATCGGCGTCAAGGAGTTCGACGAGCTCGACGACCTCGAACTCGCCGGTGCGATCGCGGTCCTCGTCGAGGGCGAGCCGCGCCACAAGCGCGTGCTGCGCGGCGAGGAGGTCTCCGAGGCGGCGAACGTGTTCCGCAAGTTGCAGCTCCTGCGCGACGCCGGCGCCGTCGGTGCGCTCGTCGTCCGGCGCCCTGTGGACGAGGACGAGTCCGCGCCGAGGGGTTGGCCCGCGCGCGAGGAACTCCCGTTCCGTCACACCTGGGCGATGTGGGTCGGCGCGAACGTGCCCGTGATGGGCCCGTCGCCGATCCCCGCGCTGCAGGTGTCGTGGGCCTTCGCCGAGGAACTGCTCGGCGACGACCTCGACGCGCGCATGAAGTCGATCGATCGCAGCGGAAAGCCCAAGCCCTGGGAGGGTCCGCGCCCCGAGGTCTCGATCGCGTCGGTCACCGTGCAGCGCGACGTGCCGATCGCCAACGTCGTCGGGATCGTCCGCGGTTCCGACCCGAAGCTGCGCGACGAGTACGTCGTGATCGGAGCCCACCTCGACCACATCGGCGTCGACCCGCTGGGTCGCATCGGCAGGGGAGCCGACGACAACGCGTCGGGGTCGGCGGCGATGCTCGAGGCCGTCGAGGCGCTCGCGGCCGAGCCGCCCGCTCGTTCCGTGCTCGCGATCTCGTTCACGAGCGAGGAGGACGGACTGCTCGGTTCGAAGGCCATCGCACGCGATCTGCCCGTGCCTCGCGAGAGCGTCGTCGCGATGGTCAACCTCGACATGATCGGACGCGGCGAGCGCGACGGGTGCGTGGCGCTCGGCATCCGCGAGAACCCGCTCATGGAGGACATCGTCGACGAGGCCCGTCGCCGCTTCCGCACCGGCATCAAGTCCGTCGAGACGCGCAAGGGGCAGGAGCTGTTCGCGCGCTCCGACCACTACTCCTTCCACGAGATCGGCATCCCAGCGGTGTTCTTCTTCGAGCACGTGCCGCTCTCCGACAACCCCGACTACCACACCTGGCGCGACCTCGAGGAGTACGTGGACACGCGCAAGATCGCCAACACGTCGCGCCTCGCGTACGGCGTGACGCGACTGCTCGCCGACCGCGAGGAGAGGTTGCCGCGCCCCGGTCGTTGATCCGACGGCGCACGACGGGACATGACGAGAGAAGAAGGAACAGGAGAGCGCGTACACCACCATCGGCTCGCCGCGTGGGGCATCGCGGGCGTGCTCGCGGTGCTCGCGACGTGGGCCGCCGCGACGCGTCCCGGCGCGGAACGCGCGGAGGCGCGCAGCGCGGCCGCACCGGAGGCGGGGTCGGCGGCGGCGCAGGAACGGGCGAACCCGTTCGTCGTCGCCGTCGACGACGACCGCGGTGACGGCATCCGACGCGACGACGACGCGCCCGGCGGCGGGCTCGGAGGGGGCGACGGTCTCGGCCGCACGGCGACGCTCGTCCCGGAGTCGCGGCCGGTCGCGATCGACCCGGCGCTCGCCGCGCGCGTCCGTTCGATCGTCGACGACGCTCTCGCGAAGGCGTCGCGCGCGACGGACGGTCGCGCCTCGGCGAGCACGTGCACCGTGACGTACCGCGTCCTCGACCTCGCGGACGGTGCGGTCGTGCTCGAGCGCGGACCGCGGACGCCGGTCGCTCCGGCGTCGAACCTCAAACTCGTCACCACGACGGCGGCGCTCCTCTCGCTCGGTACGGAGTACCGGTTCACGACCCGTGTCGACGCGATCGGCGAACTGCGCGAGGGTCGCCTCGAGGGCGACCTCGTCGTACGCGCGGGAGGCGACCCGTTCCACGTGCAGGGCGACCCGGCGGCGGCGGAGCGGCTCGTCGACGAGCTCGCGCGCCAGGTCGCGCGCGCGGGCGTCACGAGCGTCGCGGGCGACGTCGTGCTCGACCTCGGCGCCTGGGCCGACGTCGAGCGAGGACCCGGCTGGCCGGAGTCGAAGTACGAGTGGACGTCGAGCTACGCCTTCGTCGCGGGCCTCACGGTGAACGCGGGGCGCATCGGCTACGTCGTCGAGCCGACCGAACCTGGGCGCAGGGCGCGGGCCAGGTTCGTGCCGGCACCGACGGGCGAACCGGGCGAGCTCGACGTCGCGACCGTGGACGGGAGCGCCATCGACGTGCGCGTCGACACCTTCGTCGCCACGCCGCGAGCCGGTCTCTCGGGCAGCATCGGTGCGTCGGTCCCGCGCTACGAGGGCGAGTTCCGGCACCTCGACCCCGTCGCGTACTTCGGTGCGGTGTTCACGAGCCGACTCGTCGCGAACGGCGTCGGCCTCTCCGGGGCGGTCGTGCGACGACGGGGCGACGTCGGCGGCTTCGAGGTCGCGCGCCTCGAGACGCCGTGGACCGACCACCTCGTGGCGATCAACACCTACTCCGACAACTCGATCGCCGACGCGGTGTTCCTGACGCTCGGACTCGAGCGGTTCGGGCGCGCGGACCGCGAGTCGGGGGCGAAGCGCGTGCGCGAGATCCTGGTGGGACTCGGCGCCGACGTGTCGACCTACGTCCAGAAGGGCGGCTCCGGACTCTCGCGCGACAACCGCGTGACCGTGGAGATGCTGAGCGAACTCCTGGCGCGCGTCGCGCGCGAGCCCGACGCGAGGCTCCGCCAGGTCTTCCTCGACTCGCTCGCCGTCTCGGGGCGCACCGGGACGCTCTCGGATCGCATGACGGGTCGCGCGGCGGGTCGCATGCACGGCAAGACCGGCTTCATCAACGGAGCGAGTGCGCTCTCCGGCTTCGTCACGACCGAGGAGGGCCGCGAGCTGGTCTTCTCGTGCGTCGTGAACTACCCGCGCACCGACGGCCTCAACAATTCGTGCTGGAAGCCGATGCACGACGCGATCGTCGAGGAACTCGTCGGGTGGCGCCGCCGATGAGCGGGCACGACCTCTCGACCGCCGCGGGACGACTCGCCGTCGCACACGTCGCCGCGGGTTGGGCGCGCGAGGCCGGTGAGTTGCTGCTCGAGCGGTTCGGGCGGCTCGAGAGCGGCGAGATCCGCACGAAGAGCTCGCGCCGCGACCTCGTGACGACCGTCGACGTCGCGAGCGAACGGCTCGTCGTGTCGCGCATCCGCGCGGCGTTCCCGGACCACGCGATCGAAGCCGAGGAGGAGGTGGCGGAGACGGGGCGCGACGTCTGGTTCGTCGATCCGCTCGACGGGACGGTCAACTTCGTCCACGGTCTCCCGTTCTTCTGCGTGTCGATCGCGCTTCACCGCGACGGCGTCCCGACGGTCGCCGCGATCCACGCGCCGCGGCTCGGCGAGACCTTCGTCGCTGCGCTCGGAGCCGGAGCGTTCCTCGGCGACGCGCCGATCGCGGTGTCGACGACCGCGGAGCTCGCGGACGCCGTGCTGGCGACGGGTTTCCCGTACCGGCGCGGCGAGTTGCCGAACGGCAACCTCGGGAACTTCGCGCGGTTGTTCCCGCTGGTCCGCGGGCTGCGACGCATGGGCTCGGCCGCGCTCGACCTCGCGTACTGCGCGGCTGGTCGGCTCGACGCGTTCTGGGAGCTGCACCTCGCGCCGCACGACGTCGCGGCGGGAGCCCTGCTCGTGCGCGAGGTGGGCGGCGTCGTCACCGACTTCGAGCACGGCGACGACTCGCTCCGAGGGGCACGCTCGCCGCGGGCCCGCGCCGCTCGTCGACGAGCTGCTGTCCCACGTGCACGCCCGCGAGGAGATCCCGCCTCGGTCCGCCCTTCGTGCGCTGACGGGCGCGCCGCGCTCGGGCCTCTCCCGAGGCACGGCTGGCGCCCAACGGTCGCGCGGGAACGCAGGCGCCGCTTCGCGCCGCGCGGAAACGCAGCGCGCCGCTTCGCGCCGCGCGGGAACGTAGCGGCGCCGCTTCGCGCCGCGCGGATGGATTCACAGGGAGACACGGAGGACGCAGCCCACGAACGCGCGTCGTTGACGGGCGATCACAGGTACCGTGTCGTGTCCCGATCGCCGTTGCCGTCTCGGGCAGCGCCGCGTGGTCTCTGTGCCCTCTGTGCCTCCCTGTGAACTGTGTGGACTTCGGCGCCGAAGGCGCCGAGCGCAGCAGCTTGCGCCCCCTTTTCGCCGCGAACGATCAGGGCCCGAGCCGCAGCGCCACCGCGGAGGTGATCCGACCACCGAAGAGGGTCGAACCGAGCAGCGCCTGCGCGAACAGCGAGGTACCCGCGAGCTGCGGGTAGGGCGGGACGGAGAGCGGGAAGGCGACGTGGCCCGCGACGTCCGTGGTCGACCCGAACAGGAAGGCGACGCCGGGATCGACGAGCAGCGGAAGACCGGGCGCGAGCTCGACCGACGCCGGGAAGAACGAGACCGCGAGCAACGCGGGCACGAAGGGCGCGTCCGTCGTCGAGAGTTCGAAGGCGGCACCGGGCGCGAGCGAACCCGCGAACGTGAGGTCGAGCGGCGCGCCCGCCCCGACCGCGGAGTCGTAGCGCACGTGTCCGCCCGGAGTCGGGAGGTTCGCGGAACCCGGCGAGGGATCGAGGAGCCGCACGCGCGGCAGCTGCCCGTCGAGCACGCCGCCGACCGACGTGTCGGTCGGCATCGGACCGAACGCGAAGCCGTCGACGAGCACCGGCGCGGGCCCGCCGTCGTCGCGGAACACGCCGATCTCCTCGCCGTCCTTCGACAGCGAGAACGACGCGTGCAGCGGTCCGTCCGCGACGTCGCCGTCGCACCAGACGAGCACGCGCCCTCCCGGAGGGACGACGGTGCCGGAGGGGAGCGCGAACTTCGTGGGGTTGGCGAGGTCGTCGGTGAGGTAGTGGTCGACGAGGTCGATCGCGAAGGCGGTCGGGTTGACCAGCTCCACGAAGTCCTCGTACTGGCCCTGCGGGTCGGTGAGCAGGCCGTCGTTGTCGGCGCACACCTCGTTCACGAACAGCCCTTCGCTCGTCGGCACGACGACCGTGAAGGACTCGACCTCGCTCGGAGCGTCGCCGGGGAAGACCGAGACGTCGCCGTACTCGTCCAGCGCGCGCACCCAGTACTCGACGGTCTGCCCGGCGGCGAAGGGGCCGATGGTCGTCTCGAACCAACCCGACCCGAGGTCCGTGAGCGGAAGGATCGCGAAGGCTCCGGGACCGACGCGGACGTGGAGTTCGACGACGTCGACGTCCTCGTCGTCGACGTGCGCGCCGACGGTGACGACCTCACCGGGCTGCGGCGCCGACGGCGAGACCGAGACGAGGCGCAGGTAGGGCGGGAGGTTGTCCGAGGTGACGTTCGGCGCGCCCGGCGTCGGTTCGTTCGAGAACTCGAGGATGGGCTGCGGTGACGGGCCCTCGCGCCGCTGGAAGCTGATGTCGTCGCGCTGGGGTCCGAAGTGCACGACGTCGAGGAGCTGCGTCCCGCCCGGGGCGAAGAGCGCGACCGCTTCGCCGCCCGCACGCAGCGAGAAGCTCGCGTGCAGACCGGCCTGTCCGACGTCGCCGTCGCACCAGACGACGAGCCGCGCTCCGGCGGCGAGCGTCGTCCCGCTCGGGAACGTCCACTTCGTCGGGACCGCCGGGTCGTCGGTCAGGAGGTGGCCCGTGAGGTCGACCGTCGACGTGCCCGCGTTCACGATCTCGACCCAGTCGTCGAACTCGCCCGCGGGGTCGGCGATCGTCGAACGGTTCGAGGCCATGACCTCGTCGATCCACAGCGGCTGCGGCATGGCCCCGACGGGGTCGCCGGCGAACTGCGAGAGGATCGCGTTCTTGCGGACCTGGGCCTGGACGCGGATCGCGGTCACGCTCGCGAGGTAGGGACCGTCGTCCTCCCAGCCGAACTTGCGGTAGTCGGCGAGCACGTCCTCCTCGACGAGGTCGCGCTGCGACTGCACGAGTTGGTCGAACGCACCGCCGACCTCGGGGGACGCCGCGCCGTCGAGCAGCGCCTCGATCTTGCGCTTGAAGTTCCAGCGGAACGTCGGGTCGGAGAGGACCTTGGTCGTGAGCTGGTTCTGCCCGATCCAGCTGGGGTACGAGCCGAACGCGTAGCTGACGTTGTTCTGCTTCCAGGTCGCGTCGTTGTCCCAGGTGTAGACGTGCCAGCGACCGACGTCCGGGTCGAGGTAGAGGTGGTAGTCGCGCACCACCTTCTCGAGGTCGTCGACGATCGAGGTCGCGGCGAGGTAGGCGAGGTAGTCCGTCGTGTCGACGGTCCGCGCGAGCCAGGGTCGGATGTTCGCGACGGGCGTCGCCGTCAGGTCGTCGACGAAGTCGACGAGGTCGGTGTAGGCGGGGTCGTCGCCGACCTTCTGTTTGTACGCCGTCTGGTAGGTGTTCCCGGTGAGCGGATCGACCGGATACAGCGTGCTGACGTAGTTGAGGTAGGCCTGGTAGACGCTGCCCTTCGCGAGCTCGCGGTGGCGCAGGAAGTCCTCCTCGATCACCTCGAGGTCCTCGAACACGCCCGCGAACTCGCCGTTGATCTCGAGGTGGATCCACTCGGTGTGCGGCGTCGCGTGTCCAGCCGCGACGTACATGCGCCGCGCGAGTTCCTGTCGGATCAGCGCGTCGTCGGAGAAGTGCGACTTGAGGTTGAGCTCGCGGCGGTCCTGGAAGTGCTGTCCCTGACCGAAACGCAGCTTGTAGCTCTTCTTCGGGTCGTCGCCGGAGGTGAAGCCGCTGTAGCGCAGCGTCGCGGCGTAGTGCCGCCCGTCGACCGCGAGGTCGACGGGGATCTCGAAGTCCGGTTCGGTCTTGAAGAGCAGGTCGAGCTGGCGCTGGTCGGCGGGATCGATCGTGAGTTCGTAGACGCGCAGCTTCGACGTCGAGGCGTCGCGCGCGGTCGCGGCGACGACGTCGCTCGTCGGTCCCTCTCCGCTCGCGCCGAGCGGCACGACGCGGTAGCGTCGTTCGACACCGACGGGCGCGTCGCGGTCGACGTAGCTCGCGGGCTGCGACCACAGCGTCGCGAGCGGCTGGAACGCTCCGCCAGGTCCGTCCGCCGCCTCGACGCGGTACCCGAGCAGCGACGGCGCGTCGACGCGGTCGAAGGTGAGCACGTTCGCGCCGTAGCTCCACTTCACGGCGACGCCCGTCGGCTTCGCCGGCAGGGGCGGCGCGGTGTCGACCCGGAACACCTCGATCCCGTTCAGGATCGAGTCCCCGACGTCGAGCACGGGTTCGACGTCGAGTCGCCCGTCCGAGACGACCACGGGCAACGTCGCGACCGCTCCGTAGTCGTGTCCGTACCGCGCCGCGAGGTCGACGTCGACGAGCGCGTCCGCGCCCTCGAGGCGCACGGTGAAGCGGCGCAGCCCCGGACCGTGCTCGACGATCTCGCACAGGTGGAGCCGCACGAGGTAGTTCCCGTTCGCGACGTCGAAGCGGTAGGCCGACCAGCCCTGGCGCGCGGTCTTCGTGAGCTGCACGTACGGCGAGGCCACCGGACCCACGCGGTTCTCGGCGGTGACGACGCCGCTCCCTCCGACCGTCCCGAACCCGCCGGGCGCGTAGGCCTGGTCGCCCGCGAACGTCGCTCCGCCGACCACGAGGGATCCGCCGCCGCAGTTCACGCGGGCCACCGCGGTCTGGGCCGGAGCGGGAGCGGCGAGGGGCGCCGCCAGGAGCAGCGCGGCGAGCGGACGAGCGTGGGATCGGACGGTGCGGAGCATGGCGGCGGGGGACCTCGGACCGACCCTGGACCGCAGCCGCGGGGCACGGGTTCGCCGGGGTTCCGGAATCCTCGGGCGGACGGCGTCAATTATGACGCGCCCGCGGCGGCGCCGCGCGGGGAGGGCCTCGATCCCTGGTGAGGGTGCCCGGGAGCCCCGGGAGGGGCCGTCCCAGGAGGTGGGCGGGCGCCGACCCCGCTGGAGGGGCCGCCGGGGGCCACCCGGTACTGGCCTCGCTCGCTGGTGATGGCTCCTCCCGTCACGGGAAGGGCGGTTCCCGAAGGCCCGACCCCGCGTCACGCCCCCGAGGACGGGGGTCGGCCGGAGGTCACCAACGAGCGGGGCCAGTACCGGGTTCGACGTCGCGCACCGGCCGGCGGGAACGGCCCTCCGGGGCCGCCCGGGGCGGGTCCCAAGGACCCCGTCCCGCGGCCCCGCGAGGGGGCAGATCGGACGGCGCCCGCCCTGCTATGGTGATGGGCTCGGACTTCCCTGCCCGAAGCTCCCCGACCCCTCCTTTCACCCCTCGATGACACCCGCCCCGCGGCAGCCCCCGCCCCCCGGATCCGAGGTGATCGCGCTGCGCGGCGTGCGGGTCCACAACCTCCGCGGTGTGGACCTGGACGTGCCCAAGGGGCGCCTCGTGGCCGTGACGGGGGTGAGCGGGTCGGGCAAGAGCTCGCTCGCCTTCGACACGCTCTTCCGCGAGGGACAGCGGCGCTTCCTCGAGACGCTGTCGGCGTACGCCCGTCAGTTCCTCGGGCGGATGGAGAAGCCGGACCTCGAGAGCGCCGAGGGGCTGCTCCCGGCGATCGCGGTCGAGCAGAAGTCGGTGTCGCGCAGCGCGCGCTCGACGGTCGGCACGCTGACCGAGATCCACGACCACCTGCGCGTGCTCTACGCGCGCGCCGGCGTGCCGCACTGCCCGGACCACGGCGTCGCGCTCGCCGCGCAGACGCCGGGTCAGGTGGTGGAGCGCATCCTCGAGCGCTTCGGCGGACAGAAGCTCCACGTGCTCGCACCGCTCGTGCGCGACAGGAAGGGCCAGCACACGAAGCTCGCGGAGGACCTCGCGAAGCGCGGGTTCGCGCGCGCGCGCGTCGACGGAGCGATCGTCCGGCTCGAAGAGTTCCCCGAGCTCGAGCGCTACAAGCGCCACACCGTCGAGGTCGTCGTCGACCGCCTCGAGCTGCGCGAGGAGCAGGTGCCGCGCCTCCGCGAGGCCGTCGCCGGCGCGGTCGAGCTCGGCGAGGGCGACCTCGTCGTCCTCGGCGAGGACGGCGAGGTCGCGTTCTCGACGCGCCACACCTGCCCGGAGTGCGGTCGCGAGGCGCCGCCCCTCGAACCGCGCCTGTTCAGCTTCAACTCGCCGCACGGCGCGTGCCCGGCCTGCGACGGCCTCGGGACGCTGCGCCGACCCACGGAATCGAGCGTCGTCGCGGACCGCACGCGCTCGATCCGCGACGGAGCGCTCGCCGTCATGCGCAACAGCGGGGGCGCCCTCAACTTCCCGCGCGTCGACTTCGACTTCCTCGACCAGGTCGCCGAGGCGCACGGGTTCGACCTCGACACGCCCTGGCGCGACCTCCCGGCCGCCGCGCGCCGGATCGTCCTCCTCGGGACGGGCGAGGAACGCTTCGAGGACAGCTTCTCGTTCAG